>NZ_FYDM01000001.1:0-724723 GCF_900187415.1 Pseudomonas sp. Irchel s3b6
CGCAGCTTCAGCTCAAGAGCTTGGTGCGGGTGAAGAAATACCGGGCCTACAAGGGTGAGGCAGGCAAGGCGGCGCCTAATCTTTTGAAGCGTGAGTTCGAAGCTCCGTCACCCAATCAAAAGTGGGTAACCGACGTTACAGAGTTCAAAGTTGGAGGTCAGAAGCTTTATCTGTCTCCCGTTTTGGATCTGTATAACGGCGAAATCATTTCCTACGAGGTTGCCAGAAGGCCGCTGTTCGATATGGTCGGGAAGATGCTCGAAGGTGCATTCAAGCGGCTGCAGCCGCATGAAAAACCGATTTTGCACTCAGACCAGGGCTGGCAGTACCGAATGCCCATTTACCTGCGGGCTCTCAAAAAATGCTCCGTTACGCCGAGCATGTCGCGCAAGGGCAACTGCTACGACAATGCGGCCATGGAGAGTTTCTTCGGCACACTGAAGTCCGAATTTTTTTATCTGAATAAATTTAACGACCTTGATGAGCTTCACGAAGGCATCGACGAGTACATCCAGTATTACAATCACTCGCGTATCAGACTGAAGCTAAACGGCCTGAGTCCTGTTGAATACAGAACTCAGGCCGCTCAGGCATAGATAGAAAATCGTCCAACTTTGTGGGGTCAGTTCACTCTGCGTGGGAATGCCTCCCCGGACGCTCTGCGTCCGCTTCGAACAGGTGGCGCGCAGCGTCACCTGCATTCGTCTACAACACCTGCCAACCCCCGCCCAAGGCCTTGTACAGGGCAATGCTGGCCTGCACCCGCGCCAATCGCAGTTGCACGTTCAGGTCCTGGGCCGCGTACAGCGTACGCTGGGTGTCCAGCACGCTGAGCAGGTCTTCGGCGCCGGCCTGGTAGCGGCGCTGGGCGATGTTGAACGCGGTTTGCGCATGGGCCAGTTCTTCGGCTTGCCACTGCCGTTGTTCGTCGAGGCCACGGATGCCGGTGAGGGCTTTTTCGACGTCGGCAAAACCGTTGATGATCGCCCCGCGATAGGTTTCCAGCAGTCCCTGTTGGCGGGCGCTGGCGCGGTCGCGTTCGGCGCCGAGGCGGCCGTTGTTGAAGATCGGTGCGACCAGCCCGGCCGTCAGGTTGTAGAACGGGCTGCGCAGGGTGTCGCTAAAGGTGTCGGCGCCCGAACCGAGACTGGCGCTCAGGGTCACGCTGGGCAGCATCGCCGCACGGGCAACGATGACGTCGGCCTGGGCCGCAGCCAGTTGGGCTTCGGCGCGGGCAATGTCGGGGCGGCGGCTGATCAGGTCGCTGGGCAATCCGGCGTCGATGCTCGGCCAGTTCAACTGATCGAAACGTTGCTGGCTGCGCGGCAGGGCCTGCACCGGGCGGCCGAGCAAGGCGGCGAGGGTGATCCGCGCTTCTTCGGCCTGTTGGCGCACCAAGGGCAACTGTCGTTGTTGGGCGGCCACCAGGCTTTTCTGCTGGGCCAGTTCCAGGGCGGTGGCCGAGCCTGAGTCGTAGCGGGTTTGCACCAGTTGCAAGACGCTTTGGGCGTTGGCCAGATTCAGCTCGGCAATGCGGCTTTGCTCCTGCAATGACAGGCTTTGCGCATAGCTGTTGGCGACGCTGCCCAGCAGGGTCAGCTCAACGGTGGCTTGGTCGAACTCGCTGGCGCGCACACCTTGCAGGGCGCTGTCGTGGGCGGCGTGTTTGCCGCCCCAGAAATCGATTTCGTAGCTGGCGCTGAGGTTGGCGTCGAAGGAGTCCACGGCCTTGTTGCTGCTGTCGGCATCCAGTTGGCTGTAGCCGTCGCCACGCAACAGCTTTTGCCGATTGGCATTGAGCCCGGCCTTCACCTCCGGTAACAGCGGGCCGCCAGCGATCACGGCGGTGGCTTGTGCCTGACGCACCCGCGCCACCGCCGCGGCCAGGTCAAAGCTGCCGATCCGTGCCTGTTCGATCAAGCGGTCGAGTTCGGGGCTGCCAAAGCTCATCCACCATTGCCCTGAGGTGTGGCTGGCGCTCGCGGCGGTGGGCGAGTGCCAGGTGGGTGGCGGCGTGAGGCCGCTGTCCGGACGTTGCAGGGGAGTGCCACAGGCGCTGAGCAGCAGGCAGATGGAAAGCAGGGTCAAGGGCGACTTCATGGATCGATCATTCACTGGTAAGGGCCGTGACCGGGTCGAGCCGGGCAGCTTTACGGGCCGGCATGAAGCCGAAAATTACCCCGGTGACCAAGGCGCAACCGAAGGCGCCCAGCACCGCGAATACGGAGAACGCTACCGCCACGTCGCTGAGCAGCAACACTCCGCCCACCAACAGGGCCAGGGCGATCCCGGTGATGCCACCGACCACCGAGAGCATCACCGCTTCGGTCAGGAACTGGCGCAGGATGTCCCGCTGACGGGCCCCGGTGGCCATGCGGATGCCAATCTCGCGGGTACGTTCGCGCACGGTCATGAGCATGATGTTCATCACCCCGATGCCGCCCACCAGCAGCGAAATGGCGGCAATCGAGCCGAGCATCAGCGACAGGGTGTTTTGCGTGCGGGCTTCGGCCTGGATCATCGCCGCGTTATTGGTCAGCTCGTAGTCCTTCTTGCCGTTGTGCAGCTTGAGCATCAATTGGTCGATGGCTTGTTCGGCTTCCTTGACCTTGCGCGCGTCGGCGGCCGCTATGGCCACGTACTCCGGGTTGTAGGTGCCGAACAGCCGGACGCTGGCGGCGGAGTAGGGGATGGCGATACGGTCGTCGCTGTCCTGGTCGCCGGAGCTGGCGCCTTTTTCGGCGAGCACGCCCACCACCTGGAATGGCACGTTCTCGATCAGGATGTACTGGCCGATGGGGTCGATTCGATCCTTGAACAGCTTGTCACGGACCTTTTTGCCGATCACTGCCACGGCCGCCGCATTGCGCTCGTCGGCTTCGGTGAAGTAGCTGCCTTCCACCACCGGCCAGTTGAAGATCGCCGGGAAGTTAGTGTCGTTGCCGCCGACATAACTCAGGTGGTCCGCATTGCCAAAGCGCACGCCGGCTTCGGCGCCGTTGACCGGCATGATCCGCATGACTTGCGGCAGGCGGGCCAGGGCGGCCACATCGTCGAGGGTGATGATGCCGGGGGGCGTGCGCGGGTTCGGCGCCGAGCCACCGAGGTAAATGATGTTCGAGCCAAAGGCGCCCATTTGCGCCATGACCTGGCGTTTGCTGCCTTCGCCCACGGCCAGCATCACCACCACCGACGCGACGCCGATGATGATCCCGAGCAAGGTCAGGGCGGTGCGAAAGCGGTTGATCCACATCACCCGCCAGGCCGCCTGCACGGCGTCCAGTAACTCGCCTTTCCACGCCCCGGTGGCTTCGCTGCCTTCGCTCAGGCGCTGGCGCAGGTCCACCGCTTGCAGGGCGCCGGGGTTGACCGTGTGTTGTGCATGGGTGGAGTCGACGGCACTGTCGCTGATGATCAGCCCGTCACGGATTTCGATGACGCGCTTGGCCCGTGCGGCGACTTCACGGTCGTGGGTGATGAGAATCACCACGTGGCCCTGGCTCGCCAGTTCATCGAGCAGGGTCATGACCTCGGCGCCGCTGTGGCTGTCGAGGGCGCCGGTCGGTTCGTCGGCGAGGATGATGTGGCCGCCGTTCATCAGCGCCCGGGCAATCGACACCCGTTGTTGCTGGCCGCCGGAGAGCTGATGAGGGCGGTTGCCGGTGCGTTCGGCCAGCCCCAGCCGAGCCAGCAGGGCGGCGGCGCGGGCATGTCGCTCGGCCGCCGGGGTGCCGGCATAGATGGCCGGCATCTCGACGTTTTCCTGGGCCGAGCCCGAGGGAATCAGGTGGTAACCCTGGAACACAAAGCCGAAGGCTTCACGGCGCAGCCAGGCCAGTTCGTCGCTGTCCAGCCGGGCGACGTTTTCCCCGGCGAACAGGTATTCGCCCGTGCTGGGACGGTCGAGGCAGCCGAGGATGTTCATCAGCGTCGATTTGCCGGAACCGGAGGCGCCGACAATCGCCACGAACTCACCGGCGTGAATCGCCAGGTCGATGCCACGCAGCACGTGGACCTCGGGGGCGTCATCACCGCCGTAGGACTTGCGGATGTCTTTGAGGTCGATCAGCGGCGTCTGCATTCAACCCCCGTTGCCGTCGACCGGACCGATCAGCAGGTGATCGCCCTCATTCAAACCCTCGAGAATCTGCACCTGCAACCGGTCACTGATGCCGGTGCTCACCACGCGCGGCTGGATATCGCCGTTCTTTGCCACGACCCGAACGGTCTGGCTGCCGGGGCGGGGGCCGCTGTGCAGGGCCGAGATCGGGGCCGTGAGGACGTTCTTCGCCTCACTGGCGACGAAGAACACCTGGGTGGTCATTTCCGCCATCAACGCGTTGTCGGCGTTGTCGACGTCCAGTAGCACGGTGTACAGCACGACCCGGCCACTGCCGCTCTTGCCGCTGGACGGGCTGCCACTGCCACCGCCTTCTTTGCTTTGGTCCAGGGGTTTGGGCGGTACCGGCAGAATCTGTCGTACCGTGCTCTGCCAGCGCCGCGTGCCACCGGCGAGGGTGGTGAAATAGGCCTGCATGCCGGGTTTGACGTGGCCGATGTCGGCTTCCGAGACCTCGGCCCAGACGGTCATGGGAGACAGCTTGGCGATCCGCAGAATCAACGGGGTTTGCTGTTGGGCATTGAGGGTCTGGCCGGCGCGGGCGTCCAGCGCTACCACGGTCCCGGACATCGGCGCGTAAATGCGTGTGTAGCCAAGCTCAGCCTGATCACTGCGCAGACTGGCTTCGGCCTGGCGGATCTGTGCCTGGAACATCTGAATGCGGGCCTCGGTGGCGCGCAGTTCGGCGCGGGCGGTTTGTACGTCCTCTTCGCGGGTGGCGCCGCCAGCGGCGAGGTTCTGCTGGCGCTGGTATTTCTGTCGGGCCAGGTCGTGCTGTGCGCGTTGCTCCTGGAGCTGGGCTTTGAGGTTGTCGATGGAGAAGCGACCGGCATCGAGCCTGGCATTTTGCGTCGAGGGGTCGATCTCCACCAGCAACTGGCCCTGGTTGACCACGTCACCGACCTCGACGTGGATCTTCTGGATTTGCCCCGAGGCCTGGGCGCCTACGTCGACATAGCGTCGCGGTTGCAAGGTGCCCAGCGCGGTGACGCTGCTTTCGATGTCGCCCCGGCTGACGGGCACGGTCGCGAGCTTGTCCCGACCAGGCGGGATGATGTGCCAGGCGGCCACCGCGATGGCCGGGATCAGGCAAAGAGCTGCAAGCAGGGCGCGTCGGGTCTGTCGGGGGCGTTTCATGCAGGGTTCCGGCCAGTGGAAGTCGGCCCGTTGCTCGAGGTTGCGGCCTCATCCGGGCCGCGGCCGAGCGCTGCCAGAACACCGGCAGACACGGGAAGCTGTCCTGTATACGAGCCATCAAGGGGCAAATTTAAGCGTCGACACAAAGGGTTACAGCTGTAGACGAGGAATATTTCCCGCGCAAGTCATGGGGTACTTTAAATCTATATGAGAATTACTATAAATTACGCAACTGTGATTGCCATCATCGTGCCGCTATCGTTTTGAAGGCGCCGGTTGGGTTCAAGGTCAGTACCGTTGCGTAAACGGTCGGGAGTCATGTTGGAAAACTACTATCGAGAGCTGGTGTGTTTCCTTAACGCCAAGCTGGGCAACCGCCAGGTGGCCGAAGATGTGGTGCATGACGCCTATGTCCGGGTGCTGGAGCGCGCCAGCGATACGCCCATCGAGCAACCCCGCGCGTTCCTCTATCGCACCGCACTGAACCTGGTGATCGACGGCCACCGGCGTAACGTGGCGCGCCAGACCGAGCCACTGGAAGTGCTCGACAGCGAAGAGCGCTTCTATGCGCCCTCACCGCAACACCACTTCGATGACAGCCAGCGCCTGGACCTGTTGCAGCGTGCGCTGGCCGAGTTGCCGCCGTTGTGCCGCGAGAGCTTTATGCTGCGCAAGCTCGAGGGCCTGTCCCACCCGCAGATCGCCGAGCGCCTGGGGATCTCCCGCAGCCTGGTGGAGAAGCACATCGTCAATGCCATGAAGCATTGCCGTGTGCGCGTGCGCGAATGGGATGCCCATTGAGCGCTGGCCGGTAAATTTTTTTTCATGGTCCTCGTTCCTACTCAACAGACGATCTGCTGTCCTGCCTAGGGCCGGTCAGGTCATTGCGGCTTACATCTCCCCGCTGTTGAGGGGCTTATCCAGAGGACCCTGGAAATGACAAAGGCAATTGCATCGCCCATCGTTCACGACCTGATCGGCGTTGGCTTCGGCCCGTCGAACCTGGCATTGGCCATTGCGCTGCAGGAGCGCGGACAGGCCCACGGCGAGCTTGATGTGCTGTTTCTCGACAAGCAGGCCGACTACCGCTGGCACGGCAACACCCTGGTGACCCAGAGCGAATTGCAGATCTCCTTCCTCAAGGACCTGGTGACGCTGCGCAACCCGACCAGCCCTTACTCGTTCGTCAACTACCTCAAGGCCCATGGCCGTCTGGTGGACTTCATCAACCTGGGCACGTTCTACCCGTGCCGCATGGAGTACAACGATTACCTGCGCTGGGTGGCGGGACAATTTGCGCAGCAGAGCCGTTATGGAGAAGAAGTGCTGGCCATCGAGCCGGTGCTGCGGGACCAGCAGGTTGAAGCGCTGCGAGTGATCTCCCGTGATCGCGACGGCCAGGAGTGTGTGCGCGCCACCCGTTCGGTGGTGGTCAGCGCTGGCGGTACCCCGCGTATTCCCGAGGCGTTCAAGCCGTTCAAGGACGATGGCCGGGTGTTCCACCACTCCCGGTATCTGGAACGCATGGCCCGGCAACCTTGCGTCAACGGCCAACCGATGAATATTGCGATCATTGGCGGCGGGCAGAGTGCGGCAGAGGCCTTCATCGACCTGAACGACAGTTTCCCTTCGGTGCAGGTCGACATGATCCTGCGCGGCTCGGCCCTGAAGCCGGCGGATGACAGCCCGTTCGTCAACGAAGTGTTCTCGCCCCAGTTCACCGACCTGGTGTTCCAGCAGGCGAGCAGTGAGCGCGAGCGGCTGGTCAACGAGTATCACAACACCAATTATTCGGTGGTCGATATCGACCTGATCGAGCGCATCTACGGCATCTTCTATCGCCAGAAGGTCTCCGGGATTGCGCGTCACGCATTCCGTACCCTGACCACCGTGGAGCAAGCCCGGGCCACCGAGCGCGGCATCGAGCTGGCGCTGCGCAACACGGCCACGGGTGAGCTGACCGTTCGGCACTACGACGCGGTGGTGCTGGCCACCGGTTACGAGCGTCAGATGCACCGCCAATTGTTGGCACCGCTGGAGGCGTACCTGGGCGACTTCGAGGTCGATCGCAACTACCGGGTCATCACCGACGAGCGCTGCAAGGCCGGTATCTACATGCAGGGCTTCTGCCAGGCCAGCCACGGTCTGAGCGACACCTTGTTGTCGGTGTTGCCGATCCGCGCCGATGAGATTGCCGGCTCCCTGTACGCCCATGGCAAGCCGCAGGGCAACAGCCATTCGGTACGGGACCTGATGTTGGCGGCGGCCAGTTGAGGGGCGTATTGCAGAACTGTTAGTCGGTCTTCGCGGGTGAGCCCGCAGTTGTAGGAGCAGCCGGTCGACGCTCGAGTGCTCGCGATGAACCCGAGAGCGTCGCGTTTATTCTGAAAGCACGCATTATCGTTAACGTCCATCGCGAGCGTGCTCGCTCCTACAGATTCACGTGCGTCTGCAAGAGCAGGGAGGCGCCCAGTCCTTGGCCGCTGTTACAACCATCCCGAGCGCTTGAAGCTGGCCCATAATCCGACACAGCCGACGGTGATGAACGCCAGCACCCCGAAGTAGCCGTAGTGCAGTTTCAGCTCCGGCATGTTCTCGAAGTTCATCCCATAGATCCCGGCCACGGCGGTCGGGAAGGCGAGGATCGCAGCCCAGGCGGCGAACTTGCGTTGCACCACGCTTTGCCGCGCGGCCTCCAGCAGTACACCGATTTCGATGGTCTGGCTGGCGATGTCGCGCAGGGTGGTGAGGTCTTCCATCTGCCGTGTGACGTGGATCTGCACGTCACGAAAGTACGGCCGCATGTTCTTGTCGATGAACGGGAAACTCAGCTTCTGCAGTTCTTCGCTGATCTCCACCATCGGTGCCGCGTAACGACGCAAGCGCAACACGTCACGGCGCAGGCCATGCAGGTTCAGGATGTCGACTTCGCTCATGGCGCTGCACAGGACATTGCGCTCCAGGTCGTCGATCTCGCCGTGAATCGCTTCGCCCACGGGCTGGTAGTTCTCGATCACAAAGTCGAGCAGGGCATAGAGCACGAAATCCTCGCCGTGCTCCAGCAGCAATGGGCGCGCCTCGCAGCGCTGGCGTACGTGGGCGTAGGAGGCCGACTGACCATTGCGGCAGGTAATGATGTAGCCCTTGCCGGCAAAAATGTGGGTCTCGATAAACTCCAGTTTGCCGTTCTCGCGCACCGGCGAGTAGGTGACGATGAACAGTGCATCGCCGAAGGTTTCCAGCTTCGGTCGGCTGTGTTTTTCCAGGGCGTCTTCAATGGCCAGTTCATGCAGGTTGAACTGGCGCTGCAGGTTGGCCAGCTCCTGGGCGTTCGGCTCTTCGAGGCCGATCCAGACAAAGTGGCCAGGTTTGGCGGCCCAGGCGGCGCCTTCATCGAGGGTGATATTGGTGACTCTCTTACCGGCGCTGTAGACCGCAGCCGCAACGACTCTACCCATGGTTCCGTTTCACTTCTTCTTGAGCAATGGCAGTGACAAGCAGATGCAGCTTAGCTTGCCCTGAAGCTTGAGAGTCAGTGAAATCGAAGAGGTTCCTGGGTTGTTGCAGGTGTGTGCCTGCTCAGGCGGCTTGCAGTTGTCGGTCCAGCGAGTCGATGCACTCGCGCATTTGCTCGCGGCACTGGTCCATCAGCGCGGGCATGTCGTCGAGCGTCAGCCCGGCCGTGGGAATCGGCGGCAGCGAACGGATCAGGATCCGGCCACTGTTCCAGCGATCCAGGCGCATGTGGTTGATGTAGTTGCTGACGCACACCTGCACGATGGGGACGCCGGCCGCGATGGCCATCTGGAACGCGCCTTTCTTGAATGGCAGCAGTTCCTTGCCCAGGTTGCGCGTGCCTTCCGGGAACACCCAGATCGAAGTGTCCTTGTGCTGCAAGGTGTCGGTGGTGGTGAGCATCGCCTTGCGCGCCTTGTGGGCATTGCCACGGTCGATCAGCACGTTGCCGGCCAGCCAGAACAGTTGCCCGAACAGGGGCACCCATTTAAGGCTCTTCTTGCCGATGCACACGGTGCGGTGCGGCACGACGTTGCCCAGTACGAACAGATCGTAGTTGGACTGGTGGTTGGCGATCACCACGCAGCTTTGCTTTTTGTGGGTCAGCGATTCGACGTCGGTCTTGACCCGTAGACGCAGGATGCACATGGCAGGCCAGGCGTAGAGGCGGGCACACAGGCGGCTGTTGTCCGGATTGAACGGTCGGCACAGGCCCAGGATCACACCCAGCCCACCGGCGATCATAAAATGCAGGCCCATCAACAACATACGAATCAGATACAGCATCTACAGGCCCACCGGAGCAAAAGGTGGCGCAGTGTACGGATGTGCACTGTTTTCGGCAATTGCCGCTCTATAAGTAGGAGATAGGCGATGTTTAAGCGCATGTTTCCGACATCTGTTATCAGAGGCGGGCTAGAGCGCTTGCCGGCTTTCGTGCCCCTTGAGCAAGAAAAAGCCCGACGCGACGGTCGGGCTTTTCAGCATTGCACCTTCAGCACTTAACCCAGGTGTTGCTGATCCTGGATGATGGCGCTGTCCAGTGCCTCGAGCAGGGCCTTACGCACTTTGAGCTTGGTGTTCTTGTGGGCGGTCATGTTGATCTTCTTCAACTGACGCGCGGCAGCCAGCGCTGCGCCTTGCAGTTCTTCGGCGGCGACCACCTTGTCGAGGAAACCGGCATCCACCGCGCCTTGCGGATCGAACATCTCGCCGTTGATCACCGAACGGTGGAACGCCGACTTACGCAGACGGTCACGGGCCAGTTCGATACCGGCGTGGTGCATGGTCATGCCGATCTGTACTTCGTTCAGGCCAATGCTGAACGGGCCGTCGACACCAATACGGTAGTCGGCCGACAGCAGAATGAACGCACCCTTGGCCACCGCATGCCCAGGGCACGCGACGATGACCGGGAAGGGGTGGGACAGCAGGCGACGGGCCAGGGTGGAGCCGGCGGTCACCAGGTTCACCGCTTCCTTGGGGCCGGATGTCATCACCTTCAAGTCATAACCGCCCGACAGAATGCCCGGCTGACCGGTGATGATCACCACCGCGCGATCCGTCACCGCCTGGTCCAGTGCAGCATTAAAAGCGGCAATCACGTCCGGCGAGATGGCATTGACCTTGCCATTGCTCAAGGTCAGGGTCGCGATACCGTCTTCGAGGTGGTAGGAAATCAACTCACTCATGACGCTATTCCTTGTATTGAAGTGGGGCAGACGTTACCCATGGCCGCAGGCCAGGTAAAGCGCCGTGACTGACCGGCCAGTCAGCCAATCCGCCCCCGCCCAGCATCGCGGGCCACGCCCACCTCGCGTTGCCTTCTATATAGAAGCGTTCCCTTGGCCGAAGAATGGCAGCTTTGCCATACCCGCCAACCCGCCCGAATCGACAAATCGCTTAACCGCATGAAAATTCTGAAAAAAATGTTTGCCATCGGAAAAGCTTTCGACTACATTAGCGCGCCTCGACAGACAGAACTTGTTTGAAGAGATACGGTGAAGTGTCCGAGTGGCTTAAGGAGCACGCCTGGAAAGTGTGTATACAGGAAACTGTATCGAGAGTTCGAATCTCTCCTTCACCGCCACATTTAAACGTTAGAGCCCTGATTATTCGGGGCTTTTTCGTTTCTGCGGTTCTGAAAAAACACAGCCCATACTTTGGCCCATACCCTGGACGGCTCAGTGCTTTGCGACCAAAGGCTGATTTTTCGACAGTTTCTAAGCGGTGTACATCATTCGACGCGCTGTATTTCAGTGATGACCCCCGCATCGCGAAAGCCGAAGGCATAGCCCTCTGCACGACTGGCTGATTCCAACACCTGGTGCATGAGGCTGCCTTCGATGATCTTGAGAGTGGAGTATTAGGCGGATCACCGGTAGCGATCCGCGAGAATGCTTACTCTGGCATTGTCCAGGATTGTAGCTTGTAGCCCTCCTGGCTCAACTCGGCGCGCACCTCTTCCAGCAGGCTTTCCAGCTGCGCCGGGTCGGAATAGGTACTGGTTGGAATCTGTTTGCGACAAATACGAGTGTGGGCCCGGTCGATGATGGTCAGGCTCAGTTCGCCATTACCGTCTTGCGGAGCCCAGGCGACGCATTGAAAAGGTTCGAATGCGTGGCCGGCAATCAAAAGTGCTTCGTTGATGCGAAACGGAGTGCTCATGGGTCGTCTCTCCTTGTACCCAAACAGATGATGTGCCGTCGGTTGGGCTTACCGGTCGGCTGTTTATTAGTAGGGGGGGCGGGTCACAAGTAGTAATAAGTATGTTTAAACTTTATTTCATTCACGGAAATTAACCCGCGATTGTGAAAGTTGAATGGACGGTAGTAATTCATTAGGGAAGCTCTGAAAAAGACTTCCAGATTTGGTGAAATTGTTGGCGCTAATTGAAAACTCACACACCCTGCCGATTGAAATTTTACCCAGGGCGGATTGCTGATTTCGCAGCAGCAATTTTGGATAAACTTAGCAGCGTGCCGATCACATGAGTCGCGGAAGACCTGCTACATGCAGTCATGCAGCAGGGCATTTCCACAACAACAGTCAAAATTGCTGGTCTTCCTCCCTACCAACCTCGTCCTTGAGCTTACGTTCGCGTGATTTGATCTTCGTCTGTGCAATCAAACTGCTGTGTTGCAGGCGGTACGACTCGTTGCCAGTTCCCGATCAATCATACTTCGGCACAACCCACAATATCTCGACGCTGCCGTCATCCAGGAAGTTGAGCGTCACGTACCAGAAAGTGTCGCGCTCTGGCCTGCAGCAGTCTTTCATTGCTTTACATAACTGCCTGGCGCCGGCTCCAGAGGCGGGAATTTGTTATTTCCTATGTGCGGAACCGCTGGTTGGCGCTCGCCGGAGTGTCCCACCAGCCAGTTGAACCAATCATTCCACCAGCTACCGGGTTGCTGCTCAGCATTCTTGAACCAGGTCTCCGGGTTTTTCGTGACCCGATTATTGGTCCAGTAATGGCGCTTCTGCTTGGCCGGTGGATTGATGACGCCGGCAATATGCCCTGAAGCTCCTAATACAAAACGCTTGGCCCCGGAGAGCAGGTTGGTGCTGGCGTAGGCGCTTTTCCAGGGCACGATGTGATCGTCATGGGTGGCGAGGATGTAAGCGGGAGCGTCAATTGCACGCAAATCAAGCTTGACCCCACAGCACTCCAGCTCGCCTGATTTCAAATCGTTCTGCAGATAGGTGTGGCGCAGATACCAGCAGTACATCGGCCCCGGAAGGTTGGTGCTATCGTTGTTCCAGAACAGCAGATCAAGCGGGATCGGCTTCTGCCCCTTGAGGTATTTGTCGACGTTGTAGTTCCACCACAGCTCGTTGGGGCGCAGTAGGGAAAAGGTATTGCCCATGTCCTCACCACGAAACAGACCGATGGGACCATTCATGCCGCCGATAGTGCGCTCTCGATAGGCCACCAGTTCTTCGTCGACGAATATGTCGATGGGACCGGTATCCAGGTAGTCAAGGAACGTGGTGAACAGGCTCACGCTGGCGATCTCCCTGTCGCCGCGTGCAGCAAGTACTGCCAGCGCCGTGCTCAGCAGGGTGCCGCCGATGCAGAAGCCCACGCAATTGAGTCGCTGCTCGCCACTGATATCGCGGGTCACCTGCAAGGCGTCGATTACCCCGTGCTCAATCAGGTCATCCCAGGTGGTGCCAGCGTGTTCCTCGTCAAAGTTGCGCCAGGACATCAGGAATACGGGATGTCCCTGTTCCAGCAGGTGGCGGACCATCGAGTTGTCCGGGCGCAGATCAAGGATGTAGTACTTGTTGATCGACGGAGGTACGACGAATACCGGGTGTCGGTACTGGGATTCGCTTTGCGGGTAGTACTGAATTAGCTGGAATAGGTGATTCTCAAAGACGATTTCGCCGGGGGTGTTAGCCAGATCGACGCCAACCTTGAAGGCGCCGCTATCACACTGGCGCATTTTGCCTTCGTTCATGTCGCTGGCCAGATGCTGCATACCTGTGAGCAGGCTGGCACCTTGAGTCTCAACCACACGCTGGAGCGCATCAGGGTTACTGACCAGGAAATTGCTTGGCGCACTGGCGGCAATGGCTTGCTCCACCAGATAGCGCAGGCGTTGGCGCGGTTTTTTTTCGTCGATCGGCAGTTTGTCGAGCAGTTTCAGGAGAAAGCTGGAGTTGAGCAGGTAAAACGCAGCGAGGGAGCCGAACAGTGGCTCGCTCCAGTTGCCGCTGGAGAAGCGTCGATCATCGAAGCTGAAGGGTTGGCCGGTCAGCAGTTTTTGGCCGAGTTGGCACCATTGAACCTGGTAGTCCGTTTGTAGACTGTCCAGGGTTTCGCGAGGCAACTCGAACCAGGCGCCGTGCTCATGCCCGGAAAACCACGGATTAGTGCTGACCCATAGGCGTAATTGTTGCACTGCAAAGGAAGCGATGAACGGAGCCTGGCCTGACCAATAGGTTTTGAATGTATGCGCGTTGTTGTCCATAAAGTTCCTTGCCCATACAGATGAGCCGGGCAGAAAAAAAGCCGCGCTTTGCCGGACTCCGGCGTAGCGACGGCAGGAATGCGGGCAGCGTTGTCTGACGCCAATCTGATGCGTGGAACAAGGGTCCCAAGTCCGCGCATGGGCTACTCAGATGCCGTTGGTTAGCGCTCGATAGCCAGGCCGACGCCTTGTCCGCCACCGATGCACAAAGTGGCCAGTCCCTTCTTGCCGTCGCGACGGATCAGCTCGTGCACCAGCGACACCAAAATCCGTGCCCCTGACGCGCCGATCGGATGGCCAAGGGCGATCGCGCCGCCGTTGACGTTGACTTTTCTGGTGTCCCAACCCAACTCTTTGCCAACCGCCAGCGCCTGGGCGGCGAAGGCTTCGTTGGCTTCGATCAGGTCCAGGTCCTCGACGCTCCAGCCGGCCTTTTGCAGGGTCAGGCGTGTAGCCGGGACAGGGCCGATGCCCATGATCGACGGGTCTACACCGGCGCTGGCATAGGCTTTGATCCGTGCCAGAACCGGGAGGCCCAGCGCTTGTGCTTTTGCAGCGCTGGCCAGCAACAGTACGGCAGCACCATCGTTGAGGGTCGAAGCGTTGCCGGCGGTCACGCTGCCGTCTTTCTGGAATGCCGGTTTGAGTTTCGCCAAGGTTTGGGCAGTACTGTCGGCACGCGGCTGTTCGTCGGTGTCGAAGACCAGCGGTTCGCCCTTGCGCTGAGGAATCAGGATCGGGGTGATTTCGCTCTGGAAGCGTCCGCCCTCAATGGCTGCTGCGGCTTTCTGTTGCGAGGCGATAGCGAAGGTATCCTGTGCTTCACGAGAGATCTCGTACTTCTGCGCCAGATTCTCAGCGGTGATACCCATGTGGTAGTCGTTGAAGGCGTCCCACAGGCCATCCTGGATCATGCTGTCTTGCAGTTGCGCATGGCCCATACGCAAGCCGGTGCGTGCCTTGGGCAGAACATAGGGGGCCAGACTCATATTTTCCTGACCGCCAGCGATTACCAGTTCCGCGTCGCCGCAACGGATTGCCTGGACGGCAAGATGGACCGCCTTGAGACCAGAGCCGCAGACCTTGTTCAAGGTCAGGGCAGGGGTGGTGTGTGGCAAGCCAGCCTTGATCGCTGTCTGGCGTGCCGGGTTCTGCCCAGCGCCGGCAGTGAGTACCTGGCCGAGTATCACTTCATCAATTTGAGTAGCATCGATACCCGTCTGCTCCAGCAAGCGGCGAATCACTGCGGCACCCAGTTCGGTCGCGGGAATTGCAGACAAAGCACCCTGGAAACTGCCAATGGCGGTACGAGTTGCGGCAACGATTACGACTTCGTTCATGCGTGACCTCATGGAAAAGACAAAATTCGGCGAACAAACCAGGGCATTTATGCCTTGGTTGGGGGTTATTGCATGTTCATGCCGCCGTTTACCGAGAAGTCGGCACCGGTGCTGTAGGCGGACTCATCGGAGGCCAGCCAGGCCACGATTGAGGCAATCTCTTCGGGTTGGCCAAGGCGGCCGACCGGTGTTGCCGCGATCATGCCTTCGAGAATGTCCGGGCGTATTGCTGCGGTCATGGATGTCTGGATGTAACCTGGGGATACGGTATTGACGGTCACGCCCTTGCCGGAGACTTCCCGGGCCAGTGCCATGGTGAAACCATGGATGCCAGCCTTGGCGGCGGAGTAGTTGGTCTGGCCGAACTGGCCACGCTGACCGTTGATGGAGGAGATATTGATGATCCGCCCCCAGCCTTTGGACAACATGCCTTCAATGACCTGCTTGGTGGTGTTGAACAGGCCCGTCAGGTTGGTCCCGATCACGCTGTTCCAGTCTTCCGGGGTGAGCTTGCGAAAAGACGCGTCGCGGGTGATGCCGGCGTTGTTGACCAGCACATCGATCGGGCCGAATTGTTCACGAGCCATCTCGAAAGCCTTGCGGGTTGACTCCCAATCGGTGACGTCACCATAGATGAACTCGAACTCATAACCCGCCTCCAGTTGACTGGCACGCCAGTCGTTCTTGCGGCTTGAATCAGAGCTGCAGCCGACGATTACCTTGAATCCTTCCTTGTATAGACGTTGGCTGATTGCCGTACCGATACCGCCCATACCACCCGTTACCAAAGCAATGCGACTACGCGATTCCATACATCTACTCCATTTTTTTTGCGCTGCAGGAGAGAAGATTGTTCGACATCGACGGGCCGTGCGGAAGTGTTTGTAGGTGACGTTTTCGTGTCCATCGGTGCCACCCGGGCGTTTTGGCCCGCTGGCAAAAAATGAGGAGTACCTATACTGGGATCAATACCTGAAACTCCACAGGCAGTTAATATTTGTGCAACAAAATTGAAATATGTTCAGCGTAGGTCAATATTGGCTCCGGACAGGATGTTCGGTTCCACAGGTTATTGAGGGAGCTATGTATAGAATGAGTTCAGGTTATGCCGGCGTGCTGGCGAAGACGCTTTTGGCTCAAGGACTGGATTTTGCCAGTCTGTGCGAGGAGGCTGGACTTGATGTCACGCTCGTGAATAAACCGGGAGTATTCTGCGAGCGAAGCGTTATCTATCGTTTATGGGACCTGGCCGCTCAGGCCTCGGATGATCCGAACATCGGTTTGAAAGCCTACGGAAATTTCCATCCCAGCGTTTTTCAGATCGTGGGCTACACGATGATGTCCAGTTCGAATTTGAAAAGGGCGCTCGAACGTCTGGTTCGTTTCAGCCCGTTGATTAGTACTGGATTCAGCCTTTTCTTTATCCGGGAGCAGCAGAATTACCGTCTTGCCGCGCTCGATCATCAGCAACATGGCTCGGTCAGACCCCGGCAACATACGGATGCAGGGCTGGCTTCGCTGCTGGGTTTCTGCCGTTGGCTGGCGGGTGGCAAGTTGCCGCAACCGTTGAGTGTGGAGTTCGCTTATCCCGAACCTGAAGACACGTCGGAGCATCAGCGGCTTTTTGGCTGTCCACTGCGTTTTGGGGCTGCTTATGACAGCATCGTGTTCGATGGCCAGGAGCTTCTGAGTCCTTTGAGTATGGCCAACGAGGCGTTGGCCACGCTCCATGACAGTTTTGCCGAGGCTCAGCTGGACCTGTTGTCCGGCAACTCTATTGTTGCCAGGATTCGCGCGCTGATTACCGAGCGCCTGAGTCAGGGGCAAGGGCAATGTGATATGGAATCGATTGCTGCGGCACTGAGCATCAGCAAGCGAACGCTTCAACGAGGCCTTGAGAAGGATGGCGCGCAATTCAAGGATGTCCTGAACGATGTGCGCCGGCAGTTGGCCGACTTCTATTTGCGCCATTCTCATTTCAGCATGAAGCATGTGACGTATCTGCTCGGTTTTCATGATCACAGCAGCTTCCATAAGGCTTGCACCCGTTGGTTCGGTATGACCCCCGGTCAATATCGGGTCGACGAGTCGTTGTTTGCGGTCGAGGAAGCCGTGCCGATGCCTGTCCGAGTCATGAACCCCGCCGGTCTGCGCAGAGATCAAAAGATCGGAGGCTTCGCCAACTCTTACGCCGAACGGATACACCGGTAATTCCTTGTGAAGGCTCATTGAGGCGTTCATTGAGGCTTTGGACCTTTTGTCCTTTTGCTCGCTTTGCGTTTTGGGGCTTTAGCTACGATGACGGGGGCGGGCGCCGGTGTGATCTCCGACGGCAGCACTGCCACAAACGGGGATGGCTCCAGAGGGGGCGCCAGCTGAATGACATCTGTTTCACTGGGCGGTTGGGTCAGGCTAAAACTTGGCAAGGGGACTTCGAGTAGCGCGTGCAGTTCACGCCAGAATTCGCCTTCAGCTCCAGTAATTGTCAGCAGTTCGGGCATCAATTGCCCAACGGCTGCGAGGACCTGTTGGCGTGCCTTGGTGTCCGGGAGTAGCAAGGGCAGGCTGCGTAAGCTTTCTTGTGGGTGGGCAAAAACCAGCAGGTTCTGCAACCGGATGGCTTCGCGCAGGGCAGCAGGCTCATTGCTGTAGTCCTGGACCAGCAGATGCACCTGCTGGATCAGTTTTTCAATGCTTTCCTTGCCCGCCTTATCGCTGTCGCGGCCCAGCAAAAGCAGAATCCGCACCAACGCTTCCAGCGGGCCGCCATGGGGCAGTGCATCCTGCAGGCGTTCGATCAGGGCTTGGTCTTGCTGATCAGCATGTGCCTGGAGATTTCGCACAGGCTTGTTGCTGGTGAGGACACTCAGTGCGCCGTAAATGCCATAGAAACACAGCTCCTGGGTGGCATCGCGGATATCGCGATAAGCATTCAGGGCGTCTTGCGTCTGGTTGGAGAACAGCTCCTGCCAGGCCAGCAACGGGTTATCTTTGCGTGCAGGACGACGATCACTTCTCACTTGGGAGGCGGTCCCGGCCAACCACCATAGCGCCGGATTCAGGCTGCTCCATAGCACTTGCTGCTGATGGAAGGGATGCGTCCTGCGCATCAGTTCGGCAACGGGCTCGTTGACTATCTGACGTAGCCACGGGCGTATGAACCCGTCGTAAAACGTGCTGTTGATTTCAGACGCACGCTCCACCAGAGAGAATTCGCGATCGTCATCACGAGTCGGCTCGACGTCATCATGGATATCGGCGATTCGCCTTGATTCGAAACGCACTCGGTATTGCACGTCACCGCTGCCTGAGGCAGCCGGCAGATCGTCGATCAGCATTTCGTATAGCCCTGCCGGCAGCGCATTGATGGCTTCGACCGCACCGAGCAACCCACGGTGTTCACGTTGCGCCACCTTGCCGGAAACAAAAATGCCCAAATGGCCGATGCTAGCGTGCCGCAGGTAGACGATGGTACGTCCTGCGTCATGCAAAGCGAGATCGCTGGGATAGACATCGGTGATCCAGTTCAATGCCTGCTGTGGAGGGGTGATGTTGTCTCCGTAGGAGCAGAATACCACCACCGGTACTTCGATCCGTTTCAGGTCAATGCCGGAGCTCTTGCGGCCGAGACCGCCGGACAACTGGTTGCCGATGAAAAGGTCATCGACAATCATCTCGATTTCTTCGCCATTGAGCAGGGTCGGGCTGCCCCACCAGCGTTCGAAGTCGAGAAAGCGCGCAGCCTCGCTGTCGACCTGGCTGAACAGCTGGTAGTACTTGCCCCAATAGGTGTTGGCCGGGTCCAGGTTTTCGAAATTGCTGACCAGCCAGGTACCGTCGAAACGGTCATTGCCCAAGTCGCTGCCCAGGCGAGCCATCCAGCCGCCACCCAGCAGGCCACCGGTATAGCGCATCGGATTGCGTCCATTGACACCGGCCCAGTACGACAAGGGGGCACCATTGATAATGATCAACCCTGGCAGTTCCGGCCGTGTTGCCGCCAGTCCCATCAAGGCCCAGCCGGCCTGGCAGTTACCGATGATGATCGGCTTGCTGTTGGCCGGGTGAAGGGCACTGACGACTTCGATGAACCGGGCCTTGGCTTCGACGATATCGGCCAGGGTTTGCCCGGGCTGTGGCGAGTGACTGAAAGAGATGAAATAGGTGGGGTGGCCGGCTCTGAGGCTTTCACCTAATACCGAATCCTGTTTGAAGCCGCCGATTCCCGAGCCGTGGCCGCCGCGTGGGTCAATGATGATCACCGGCTGGCTATTGCTGTCGATTCTTTGCTCTGGTCCGGGGAGGATTCGCAACAGTGAATAGTTGACCGGGCGTGGGAGATCGGAGCCTGCGACCAGGGTTTCATGATCGAACTTGAGCAGCAGAGGATACCCGGCGCGTTCATGGGCCAGCGTATTGTCGCCACGCTGGCGCAGTGTGTCCCAGAACAGCAGGCTGCGTTGGCCGAGGTCGGTGAAGTATTCCTGCCAGTCAGTGGGCGTGGGTTGTTTGAGTTGACCCCGCTTAAGAGGCGCGAGGGTTTTTTCCTGGCGCTGGCGCAAAGCATCAAGGACGTTCAGGGTATTGAGGTGCTGCAGATGACTCAGGTGTTCGAACAGGCTGCGTTGAGAGGAGAGTCTGTCATATTGCGATGCAATAATATCTTCCTGGCCCATGGTGATCTCCTGGCTTCATGCATGAGAAGCAGCTCGCCTGCATCTCATCATTAAAAAGAGCTTGGCTGGCCGTTCGCCTTTCAGGAGTCTATAGCGAATAACGGTGGGAGGTGAAGGATTGTTGTGCGGCGCACAAAAAAACATTGCCAAACGAATTTGTGCACTGCAATATCAAGGCTAACGCGATGCTCGGCAGGATCGCTATCGCGTCCTCAGGCTCATGTCGGCCTTTCAGAATCAGGAGATTCAAGCATGACTTTTTTTAACTCGGAAAAATTGCAAGACGCTCAGAAAGCCAATCTAGACCTCCTGCAGCAAATCAGCGGCAAAATCTTCGCCAGCGTTGAACAGCTCACCCAATTGCAGATCAAGACTCTGCAGGCCTCCACCGAGGAGCAGTTCGACGGTTTCCGCAAACTGCTGGCAGTCCGTGATCCACAAGGGTTCGCTGAGCTCCAGGCTTCTTTCACCCAGCCAAATGTGCAAGCCGAACGCCTTGCTGAGTTCAATCGTCAAGTACACGCGCTGATTGTTGGCACCCAGTCGGAAATCGCCCAACTGACCACGCGTCAGGTCGAGGCGGGCACCAAGCAGGTGCAAGAGTTCGTTGAAGTGATCAGCAAGAATGCACCGGCTGGCTCCGAGCCTGTTGTGGCAGCGTTCAAGTCGTCGCTGGCCAATGCTGGCACCGTTTTTGAAAGCGCACAGAAAGCCGTAAAACAGGCTACTGACGTTGCCCAGAGCGGTTTCGAAGCAGCGACTGCAGCGACTGCCGCAGCCGGGAAAACCGCGCCAGAGACTGGCAAGGCAACAAGCGGTAACAAGTAAGTCACGTTAAAACGGTTACACCGATGGCGATGGGTTTATTCCCCATCGCCATTTTTTTTCGACCCGCCACCCGCGCCTGGCTTGCCTGACGGTGTGCCGCCGAACAGGCCAAAGAGGTTCTGAGTGTTCAGGTAGAGGGCTTTTGACTGGTCGACGTACTGGCGCATCAAATCCTGCATGACCGGTGCTTGTTGATGCATGAACTCACCCCAGGCTTCAGAGGACTGAGCGCCGGTCTGGGACTGGATGTCGATGACCGTCTGGATGCTTTTGTCCAGGTAGCTGCCGAGGACGCCCTGGTAAGGACCGTAGAACTGGATAATCCCCACGAGCATCTCAATGGAGAAGATCGGCTCACCACCACTTTCGGCTTCCAGAATGACCTGCAGCAAAATACTTCGGGTCAGATCCTCGCCAGTCTTGGCGTCGACCACCTCGAAGGGGATTTTATCGATGACCAATTGACGAATATCCGCAAGGGTCAAATGACTGCTGGTGTGCGTGTCATACAGACGGCGATTCGGGTACTTCTTGATCAGACGGGTGGTGTTCCGACTGTTATCTGTCATGCGGGGCTACTCACAGCAAGCCTGATTTACAGGCATCTTATCCTACTCTGACCACTGCCACTCCAATGCGTTGCCTCGCGCGGCACCCGCGGGGTGGTCAGCATAAGAACTTTCTTCATCTTTTGAGTGCTGAGTTTGCGAGGTTGGCCACTTCGAGGCAGGGTCGTTCAATCCCTCAAAACCCGCCTCCGGATAGCGCTTTCGCCATTTGAACACCACAGATTCTGAGATCTGGGCTGATTGCAAGCCTCGCGTTTGAATTCAGCGGAAAAGCAACGACTTTGCTTGGCCATCAGACACCTCGAACTAGTGAGTATTCCCGCCTAAATGGGTGTCCGGTCTCATCAGGCCACTACACTAACGCTTTGGAGACGAAAAAACTTGTCCTTCGGCTAACTACTTAATTCAGGCCTACCGGCCAGGTCACCTTCCGAACTCCAGCACTAAGGGCGAGTGCTGCCGCTATTCTTCAGCGTTTTAACAGGCCCCACGAGCTGAAAATTGCTAAGACGTTTGAGCAATATCCTCTTCCAGCTCACGTACCGCCTTACTGATCTTGATGGCAAACCGCCGCTCAACCTCAGTATCGCTTAAAAGCTTGGCGTCAGCGCCAAGCCAAATCTCAAGCACCTGGCGCTTCTTCACACTTGAAATGCCCCCGTTACCCGAAAGGATGAGTGTCATGCAGGCGCAGACCATGAAGCAGGCCAAGCTGGAAAAGATTCACGTGGAAATCGTCAAGCGGATGGCCGAGCAGATCAAGCTGAACGCCGAGGCCGGGAAGGTGACCTGTGAAACTTCCTGGTATCCAGTTGCTGTTGCCACGGGGTTGATCGGCACGGTGGCCGCTGTCACAGCGGTATTGGTCAAGCTTCTTTAATGCCTCCCGGCAGTGGAGTGCCATTACTCACGACAAAACCCCTGACGTGCTCGGCGCACGCCAGGGGTTTTGTGTTGTTCGGTGGCGGGTGAGCCGGGCCCGTTGCCTGGGGCCCTGTACGCTCTATCGATTGAATCGCTCGACCAGGGAGTACTGGGTGGACGCTGTCTGGGTCAGTTCCTTGCTCAGGTCCGCGGAGTGGCGGGCCTGTTCCGAGGTTTGGTCGGCCAGGTGGGCGATGGTGGTGATGTTGCGGCTGATCTCCTCGGCGACGGCGGTCTGCTCTTCGGTGGCGGCGGCGATCTGGGTGGTCATGTCGGTGATGTTGGCCACCGCCTCGCTGATGCCCACCAGGGCCTTGTCGGCCTCAAGCACCCAGGCCACGCCTTCCTCGGCCTGGCGGTGGCCGCTTTCCATGGTCTGTACGGCGTTGTGGGATGAGGTCTGGAGTTTGCTGATCAGGTCATGGATCTGGGTCGTGGACTGGGAGGTGCGCTGCGCCAGCTGGCGAACCTCGTCGGCCACCACCGCGAAGCCCCGGCCCATGTCGCCGGCGCGTGCGGCTTCGATGGCGGCATTGAGGGCCAGCAGGTTGGTCTGATCGGCGATGCCTTTGATGACGTCGACGACGGTGCCGATTTCATTGCTGTCCCTGGCCAGTTGCGCGACGGTTTGCCCGGTCTCCCCGACGACGGTGGAAAGACGCTCGATGGCCGCGCGGGTGTCCCGGGCCACGTCGCGTCCGCGTGCGGTCAGCAGGTTGGCTTCCTGGGTGGCGTCCGCCGTGCGCTGGACATGGCTGGCGACTTCCTGGGTGGTCGCGGCCATCTGGTTGACGGCGGCGGACACTTGCTCGGTTTCGACGCGTTGGCGATCGAGGCCTCTTGAGCTGTCGGCAGCCAGCACGTCGGATTGTCCGGCCAGCCCGCTCAGTTGCTCGGCGGTGTCCTGCAAGCGCGTGAGGCATGTTTTCAGGCGCGCCGCCTGGCTGACGAAGGCGGCTTCCAGGCGGCCCTGAGGTCCGCGTTCATCGCTGTACATCTGCGCGACCAGTGCATCGGAGGTGGAAGGCTCGGCCATTTGCAGCAGGCGCAGGGTGCCTTGTTTCTGCCAGCGCGAGGTGAGCAAGCCGAGCGGTACGGCGACGCCGGCGGTCACGGCAATCGCCACGGGCGCGCTGAGGAACAACCCGCTCACGGTACCCGCCAGCCCCATGGTCAGGTACGGCAGGCAGTCCAGCAGGGCCGGTAGCCAGGTGTCCTGGCGGGGGATGGCCGGTTTGTCCTGGGTGATGCGTTTATAGAGGGACTCGGCCCGGCGGATCTGATCGGCTGTCGGCTTGACCCTGACCGATTCAAAGCCCACCACCCGGCTGCCTTCGAATATTGGCGTGACGTAAGCGTTGACCCAGTAGTGATCGCCGTTTCGGGAGCGGTTCTTGACGATCCCCATCCACGGACGCCCTTGCTTGAGTGCGCCCCACATATGGGCAAACACGGCCGGGGGCACGTCGGGGTGGCGGACGATGTTTTGTGGCGCGCCAATCAGATCCGCTCTGTCAAAACCACTGATGTCGACGAAGGCGTCATTACAGTAGGTAATGACACCGCGAGCGTCGGTCGTGGAGATGAGCTTCTGTTGCGGGGCCAGCGCAATTTCGCGTTGGGTGACGGGCTGGTTGTTTCTCATTCCTGATGCTCCCTGGGTCCGGTAGAAGGCCATCGGCATGCATCGGGAAAATATGAGCGAATGTTTCAAAAAATCATTAGATAACAATGAGTTGTATTTACTGTTTGTCCGTGACCTGGCTCCTGGCAGGAATATTTCCCATGCTATTGAATGGCATGGATAACGGTTTTGGAAGGGGGGGGCGTTCTATCCCTTAGTACCCGCCACCCCCACCGCCGCTGGAGGGCTCCCGTGCTTTTTGCTGTGCATGACTCCATTCGGCGCAGGTCATGAATCCCGTGTGATCGACCTTGCCGTAACTGTCAAAACTGACGCTATAGGTGTGTTTGTGTTCTGCCTGGGTCAGCAGGTAGTCATAGCAGCTGCCAAGCTCGACGGTGCGTTCGCTGATGGACAGGGGCTTGCCGCCGATCTGCTGGACCTGATCCTTGCTCATACCGTTTTCGACGTTGGCGAACAGTGGTTGGTCCTGATAGATCTGAGCGTAGGAGGTGCATCCCGCCACTGTCGAAAATCCGACGAGCAGTGCGAGTAGGAGTATGTTCATGGTCGGGCTCCCGGAGTGAGTGCCGCGAAGAGACACCTGGGTGCATCAGTTCAAGTAAAGTCGAGTTCGGTGGGGTTCGCCAAATCGTCTCGGGGCTCCGAGGGGCGGGAAGGGCAGGCAACAAAAAGCCCGCGCAATGGCGGGCTGTCTGTTTGGGGGGCTGGTTCCATCAGCGGGGCAGAGTGTGCTCCGTGGACCCTGCTCAAGCAACGGTCAGGCGACGAAATGCCAAGGTAGACGGCAAGGTCGATGAGTGGCGCCCGGGCGGTATTCACCCACGCCTGGCGGGTACGGCCTCAAGCTTTCGCAGAGGCTGGATGTCTAACCGATGTGGAGCTACATTTCTCCTTTTGACGACAAGGAATCATCATGCGGATATGGGCAGTGGCGCTTGCAGGCGCGGTGTTGGCCGGATGTTCATTGCCGGCGTCCCTGGTGCCGGGCGAGCCCAATGTCAGCAAGGTGTCGGCCAAGCCACCCAAGGAATACGCCGCTTGTGTGCTGCCGCTCTGGCAGCGGGAGATTCCGAAGACCACCCAGGTCTCGATCTCCAACGGATTCAGGATCAACGCCCCCAGTATCATCACCGCCGATGAAATCCTGGACATCGTCAAGTACAAGGACGGTAGCCGGGTATCGCTCTATCAAGGGCCGCCATGGGCCAAGACCGATGCGCTGCGAAAGGCGGTGCGCGACTGCCTGTAGCTCGCAGGCCTTGCCCGGCGGCAAGGTGAAGGACGTTTGCTGCCGGTCAAGGGTTCTCTTGCGTTTCACAGACGAAGTAATTGCTCTTACGGTTCTTGGCGGTGAGGTCTTTTGTCAGCTTTTTGGCTGCCGCGACACACTGAGCATAGCCATCGGGCTGGGCCCAATGCTCAAGGGGGATCACCTGGCAATCTGTGCGCGATGCGTCCGTGCACAGGTACAGCAGTAAAAACACCGTCATACAGACCCCTGCACGCTCGATATCGCAATCGGTGGCGCAATTCGTGCCTCAAGTCTCCAGTATGTACGTCTCCATGACTTCGGCCAGTTCGCGGCCGATTTCCAGCCCATCAAGGACAGTTCATGATTATCACCACGACCCACTCCATCGAAGGCCGGCAGATTGCGGCGTACCTGGACATCGTCAGCGCGGAGTCCGTGCAGGGCATCAACGTCGTACGGGATATATTCGCCGGGATGCGCGACTTTTTCGGTGGGCGTTCGCAGACGCTGGAACGCGCGTTGAAGGATGCGCGGGCCCAGGCAACGGAAGAACTCAAGGAGCGCGCGCGGAGCGTGCAGGCCGATGCCGTAGTCGGGGTGCACTACGAGATCAGCATTCCTTCCGGCAAGGGCAGTATGTTGATGGTCTTTGTGACGGGGACGGCGGTCAGTCTCAAGTAGACGGGCTGACCGTTCGTCGGGTGTTAAGCTTTTGAAACAGTAGTCTAGTAATGACCGGCTAGTCTCAGAATGCTTGAGGGTCAGTGCTTTTTTAGGCAATCCGTTGCTTGCCGGTATTGACCTGTCTGGAGGAGCAGGGAAATGAGCAATCCTTACATCGAAGATGATGGCGCGGAGTATCCGGTCAATAATTGCGTGCGCTGCGGGCAGACGGATTACGTTTCGGGTTTTGCTGAAACACCGGCAGGATCGGGCAATGCCCGCTCGACAGTGACCAGGAACACGGCAAAGCCGTTTATGCCCAAGGTGGCGGCCCCTGTGCGCAAGCCAGTCGCTAAAGTGTAAGCAGGCCCAGCCAAAGAACGGTTTTCCGTGGGTGGAGGTCGTTGTGTCAAGCGTGTGCCACACTTTGTATCAGGTTTGTCGGACGAGGTTTTTTTTCACGTTTCTTTCACAAGCGCATCCGTAGGCTCAGGTCATCCGTTAAAAGCAATCTTCTCAGCCCGTTCCCCAGCGGGCTTTTTTTTGCCTGCGATAAAACTCTTGGCGTAAATGCTGTCAAACTTGGGCGCTCAGGAAGGAGGGCCGGGTTCCGGAGTGAACAACCCTCTTTCCAGGCATCCCGTTTTTTACTGTTCAGTACACTGTTTGAGGTTTATGTCATGCGTTTAACTCTGCCTGCTCTGGTTATGGGGCTTTTGGTCGCTCAAGGTGCAATGGCCAGTGACGGCACCGCAGCACTGGGTGGCGGTCTTGGCGGCGCGCTGGGTAACGCAGTGGGTCACAAACTGGGCGGTAGCACCGGTGCTGCGATCGGCGCAGGTGTTGCGGGCGCGGCCGGTGGTGCTGCTGGCGCAAGCAAAGGCAGCCGTACCGAAGCCGCCATTGGCGGTGGTATCGGTGCTGCCGGTGGTTCGGTGATCGGCAACAAGCTGGGCGGCAAGTCCGGCTCCACCATCGGTGCAGGCATCGGCGGTGCGGCGGGTAGCGCAGTGGGTAGCAAAATGGCCAAGTAAGGATCACTGATCCTGGCGGCTCGATGTACGAAAACCCGGGCGAATGCCGGGTTTTTTTATGACGTCCTACAAGGCATCCCGCACGCCATGGCAGTGATCACCGCTCGTGACTTGCTGGACCACGATCTGAAGGGCGGGGGCGGTAAACAGTTGCTGGATGTAAATCAGGCTCGCTATGCTGCTGAACCCTTTAATCGATGGTGACAAGGGGAATCATGACCATGGCCGTACCTGAGCCGTTCCCGGAATGTTGTGTTGATAACGGATCAGATGCGATGAATGCACCGCTGGATGTGGGCCCGATCAAGGCCGTGATATTCGATATGGATGGTCTGTTGCTCGACACCGAGGGCATTTACACCGAGGTCACGCAGATCATTGCGCAACGCTACGGCCGCACGTTCGACTGGAGCGTCAAGCAAAACATCATCGGCCGTGGCGCGGCGGACCTGGCGCGCTATGTGGTGCAGGCGCTGGAGCTGCCGATCAGCGCCGAAGAGTTTCTAGTGATCCGCGAGCCCTTGATGCGTGAGCGTTTTCCACGTGCGCCAGCGATGCCGGGGGCACGGGAGTTGGTGGAGCACCTGAAGGCGAACAACATTCCAATCGCCGTGGGCACCAGTTCTTCGAGCCAGTCCTTCGCGCAGAAAACCACGCAGCACCGTGACTGGTTTGCGCTGTTCGACACCATCGTGACCGCTGACGATCCCGAGGTGGGCGCGGCCAAGCCGGCGCCGGATATTTTCCTGACGGCAGCCCGACGCCTGGGCGTGGCGCCTGAAGACTGCCTGGTCTTCGAGGACTCACCCTTTGGTGTCACCGCAGCGAAAGCCGCAGGGATGACGGCGGTCGCAGTACCCGACGCGGCCATGGCGGACGAAAAATATGCCCATGCCGATCGCATCCTGCGTTCGTTGAAGGCCTTTGAGCCGCAGGCGTATGGCCTGCCGGTACAAGAGCCAGCGTGACGGGCAAAGCCTCGACAGCAAAACGCCGGGTGACCTGATAAAGGTGACCCGGCGTTTTTCTTTTGGGGGAGCTAGGAGCGTGGGTCAGGCGCCAAACCCACCGTCGATGGTCAGGCTGGCGCCGGTGATGTATCCGGCTTCGGGGCCAACAAGGTAGGCGACAAAACTGGCGATCTCGGCGGCGGTGCCGTAGCGCCCGACGGCCATCAGCGGGATCAGGCTATCGGCAAACTCACCATGGGCCGGGTTCATGTCGGTGTCGACCGGGCCGGGCTGCACATTGTTGATGGTGATCCCCCGTGGGCCCAGGTCGCGGGCCAGGCCTTTGGTCAGGCCGACCAGTGCGGCCTTGCTCATGGCGTAGGGGCCGCCACCGGCGAAGGGCATGCGGTCGGCGTTGGTGCTGCCGATATTGATGATGCGACCCCCTTCGGTCATGTGCCTGGCGGCTTCCTGGGTGGCGATGAACACGCTGCGCACGTTGATGGCCAGGGTCTGGTCGAAGTCTTCGAGCTTGAACTCTTGCAGTGGGGCAATCGCCAGCACACCGGCGTTATTGACCAGGATGTCCAGTCGGCCAAAGGTTTCGGCCGTGGTGTTGACAGCATGGCGGATGGCGTCGGCATCGGCACTGTCGGCCTTGATGGCCAGTGCTTTGCCGCCGCTGGCGGTGATGCTGTCCTGCAGTTCCTGGGCCTTGGCGCTGGAGCTGACGTAGGTGAAGGCGACGGCGGCGCCTTCAGCGGCCAGGCGCTTGACGATAGCGGCACCGATGCCGCGGGAGCCGCCCTGGATCAGAGCAACTTTACCGCTGAGGTGTTGAGTGGTCATGTCGATCTCCAATGTCCCGGGGCGAGTTGCCTCGGTTGATGGCGCCCAGTATCGAGGGTCGATTACCTGCTGTGTAGGCGGTAATTGCGATAGTCTGTGTAAACCAAAAGTTTATAGTGGCGCCCATGGAAACCTTTAGCAGCATTGAGTGCTTCGTGCGCAGCGCCGAGGTCGGCAGCTTTGCCGAGGCCGCGCGGCGCTTGAGCCTGACCCCGGCGGCGGTCGGCAAGAGTGTCGCCAAGCTGGAAGCGCGCCTGGGCGTCCGGCTGTTTCAGCGCAGCACCCGCAGCCTGACACTGACGGAGGCCGGTCAGTTGTTTCTCGGCGAGGTCAGCGCGAGTCTACAGACGATCCAGAATGCGGTGGCCAATCTGGCCAGTGCCGAAGGGCAGCCGGTCGGGACCCTTAAAGTCAGCATGGGCACGGTCTTCGGGCGCCTGTACATCGTGCCGTTGCTGGGTGAGTTCTTGCGGCGTTTCCCGGCGATCAACCCGGATTGGCATTTCGATAATCGCCAGGTCGATTTGATTGGGCAGGGGTTCGACGCCGCGATAGGCGGTGGCTTTGAGCTGCCCCAAGGGGTGGTGGCGCGCAAGCTGACCCCGGCCCATCGCGTGCTGGTGGCCTCTAGGGAGTACCTGGCGCGCCATCCCGAGGTGATCGAACCAGACGATCTCAAGCACCACGACGGCATCCTGATTCGCTCGCCGCAAACCGGTCGCGTGCGCTCCTGGCAACTGACCCATCAAGGCCAGCAGCACAGCCCGTTGGTGCTCAAGGCGCGGATGACCATGAGTGACTCGGAAGCGGCCTGCGCCACGGCGACACAGGGCTTGGGCATCGCCCTGGTGAGCATGCCGTTCGCGGTGGGGTATCTGGAGGCGGGAACCTTGCAGCGGGTGTTGCCGGACTGGTACGTCGATGACGGCAACATCTCGATCTATTACGCCGAACACAAGCTGCTGCCGGGCAAGACCCGTGCCTTTGTGGATTTCATTATCGAGCAATTTGCCGGGCAGCAGCTGGCGCAGCGCTTCAGTGCGGTGTGAACCGGGCTCGAAATCGAGGTGAGGCGTTCGCGAGCAGGCTCATACCCCCAGGGGGAGAGCCTGCTTCTGCAGGAGGAGAGGGGGGTCAGGCTTTTTTGATGATGTTGCCGGCGTGCAGGCCGCACTCTTTCTGGGTGGCTTCTTCCCACCACCAGCGGCCTTCGCGTTCGTGCTGGTTCGGCAGTACTGGGCGGGTGCAGGGCTCGCAGCCAATGCTGATGAAGCCGCGCTCATGCAGGCTGTTGTACGGCAGCTCCAGCATGCGGATGTAACCCCAGACTTCTTCGCTGGTCATTTGCGCCAGCGGGTTGAACTTGTACAGGGTGCGTTCCGGTGTCGAGAACGCGCTGTCGATTTCCAGCACCGCCACCTGACTGCGGGTGCCCGGGCTCTGGTCGCGACGCTGGCCCGTGGCCCAGGCGCGAACGGTGGACAGCTTGCGGCGCAGCGGTTCGATCTTGCGGATGCCGCAGCATTCGCCGTGACCGTCCTTGTAGAAACTGAACAGGCCTTTTTCCTTGACGAAAGGTTCCAGCCTGGTGTGGTCCGGCGAGACCAGTTCGATCTGGATGTTGTAGTGCTCGCGCACCTGGTCGATGAAGCGATAGGTTTCCGGGTGCAGGCGTCCGGTGTCGAGGCTGAAGACCTTGACGTTCTTGTTGAGCTTCCAGGCCATGTCCACCAGCACCACGTCTTCGGCGCCGCTGAAGGAGATCCACAGGTCGTCCCCGAACTCGGCAAAGGCCAGTTTGAGAATGTCCTGGGGCGATCGGGTGGCATAGGTCGCGGCGAGTTCAGCGACGTCGAACGATGGGCTCATCAAGGCGGTTTCCTACAGGTCGGTGGCGCTAAGCGCTCTCTATAATGGCGATGGTAGCAAAAACCCGGGTCAACGGGTGCGCTCGTCTGCGTTGCGCCCGTCGGTTCGACTCGCTAGAGTTCGGCAGTCCTTTTGCTCGCTCAACTCAATAATCAGTACAAATGGGAGTGTGTTGTGGAAATTGCCTGTCTCGACCTGGAAGGTGTGTTGGTCCCGGAAATCTGGATCGCGTTTGCCGAAAAAACCGGGATTGAATCCCTCAGGGCAACCACCCGGGATATTCCCGATTACGATGTCCTGATGAAGCAGCGGCTACGTATTCTCGACGAGCATGGCCTGAAGCTGTCCGACATCCAGGAAGTGATCGGCACCCTCAAGCCGCTGGACGGCGCCATCGAGTTCGTCAACTGGCTGCGTGAGCGCTTCCAGGTGGTGATTCTGTCCGACACCTTCTACGAGTTTTCCCAACCGCTGATGCGCCAGTTAGGTTTCCCGACCTTGTTGTGCCACCGCCTGGTGACCGATGAAACCGGTCGAGTGACCGGCTACCAACTGCGCCAGAAAGACCCCAAGCGTCAGTCGGTGCTGGCGTTCAAGAGCCTTTACTACCGGGTGATCGCGGCCGGCGACTCGTACAACGACACGACCATGCTGGGTGAGGCGGATGCCGGGATCCTGTTCCATGCCCCCGACAACGTGATTCGAGAATTCCCGCAGTTCCCGGCGGTGCACAGCTTTGCCGAGCTCAAGCAGGAGTTTCTCAAGGCGTCGAACCGCGAGTTGAGCGTGTAAACCCGCTTCTGTGGCGAGGGGGGCAAGTGCCCTCGTCACAAAAATTCCGGCCTACAGGCCCTGCAAGGTATCGAGCAACACCTTCACCTTAGTGATGGATTCCTGATACTCGGCCTGCCAGTCCGAGTCCGCGACGATACCGCCTCCGCCCCAGCAGCACACCTGACCGTCCTTGACCAACAGGCTGCGGATGGCGATCGAGCTGTCCATTTCCCCGCGAACGTCCAGATACAGCAACGAGCCGCAGTACAGGCCGCGACGGGTCGGTTCCAGCTCGTCGATGATCTGCATGGCGCGGATTTTCGGTGCGCCGGTGATCGAGCCGCCGGGGAAGCTGCCGGCGATCAGGTCCAGGGCGTCTTTGTGGTCGGCCAGTTCGCCGGTGACGCTGCTCACCAGGTGATGGACATTGGGGTAGCTTTCCAGGCTGAACAGTTCCGGGACGCGTACCGAGCCGATGCGGCAGGTACGACCGAGGTCGTTGCGCAGCAGGTCGACAATCATCAGGTTTTCCGCGCGATCCTTGGGGCTGGCCAGCAGCTCGGCAGCGTTGGCCGCGTCTTGTGTGGCGTCCTGCCCGCGTGGGCGGGTGCCTTTGATGGGGCGGGTTTCCACATGCCCGGCGCTGACTTTGACGAAGCGCTCGGGCGACAGGCTCAGCACGGCCCCGCCGTCGGGCAGGCTTTGAAAGCCTGAGAACGGCGTCGGACAGGCTGCCCGCAGGGCGCAATATGCCGCCCAGGCATCGCCTTGGCAGGGGGCGCGGAAACGCTGGGCAAAGTTGACCTGATAGCAGTCTCCGGCCTGGATGTAGTGCTGGATGCGCTCGAACGCTTGCCGATAGTCGTCGGCGCTCAGGTCGGGCTGCATGGCGCCGTCCAGGTTGAACGCGGCGTCGGTCGCTTCAGTGTCCTGGCTGAACAGCTCGATCAGGCGCTGGCGCTCGGTTTCGCTCTGGTCGGGATGACACACCAGCTGGCTGGTGCCGTGCAGGTGGTCGCTGATCAGGGCCCAGTCATACAGGCCGAAGCGTGCATCGGGTAACTGAAGGTCATCCAGGGCGCGGGAGGGCAGGGCTTCGAGGTGACGACCGAAATCGTAGCTCAGGTAACCGATCAGCCCGCCAGCGAATGGCAGTTCGAAGGGGGCCGGCAGGCTGGCTTCACCCAGTCGGGTCAGGGTGTCGCGCAGGCGTTGCAGGAACGCACTGCCGCTTTCGTCCGGTGCCACTGCCAGCGTTGCCAGTGGCCAGGCACTGAGCAGGTCATAACGGCCGCGCTCGGCACTTGGCCGACCGCTGTCGAGCAGCACACTGCCCGGGGCATGGCGGATCGCCGCAAAATAGTGGGCGGGGTTGGCGTGATAGGGCAGCGGGTATACGGAGCAGGTCGACATGGGCGGGGTAGATCAGCCATCGAGGCGGGGTGGCGATTGTAGTCCTCTGCAGGAAATGCCTCTAGAGGATAATCAAGATCGTTCCCACGGGACGCAGTACCTCACGCGAGCATGCCCGCGCAGAGTGTGGGGAACGATCACATCGCGAGCAAGCTCCCGGTCTCGGCTCAACCCTCGACCGGAGGAATATGCCCGAACATCTCCTGGACAAAGCGCACGCGTTCTTCCACGGTTTCGCTGATGCCCTTGGCCTTGAGTTCTTCCAGGCGTGCCTCGACCGCATGGGTGCGCAGTGTCAGCCCGCAGTCGTTGGCAATCTGAATGTTCAGCCCCGGTCGCGCGTTGAGCTCGAGAATCAGCGGGCCTTTCTCCTGGTCCAGCACCATGTCGACACCGATGTAGCCCAGGCCGCACAGTTCATGGCAGCCGGCGGCCAGCTTCATGAAACCGTCCCAGTAGGGCAGTTGCACGCCATCGACCGCGTTGGTGGTGTCCGGGTGCTTGGTGATGATGTTGTTCAGCCAGGTGCCGCGCAGCGTCAGGCCAGTGGCCAGGTCGACACCGACGCCGATGGCGCCCTGGTGCAGGTTGGCCTTGCCGCCGGACTGGCGAGTCGGCAAACGCAGCATGGCCATGACCGGGTAGCCCATCAGCACGATGATGCGAATGTCCGGCACGCCTTCATAGCTGATGCTTTTGAAGATCTGATCGGGAATCACCCGGTACTCGATCAGCGCGCGGTCGCGGTGACCGCCCAGGGAATACAGGCCGGTCAGGATGCTGGAAATCTGATGCTCGATTTCCTCATGGCTGATGATCTTCCCCGACACGGTGCGATAGCGCCCCTCGAAGCGATCGGCGATCACCAGGATGCCGTCACCGCCGGCACCTTGTGCCGGCTTGATCACGAAATCGCTGCGCTCGCCGATGATCTCGTCGAGCTTTTCGATTTCCTTTTCGGTGGAGATCACGCCGTACAGTTCGGGCACGTGAATGCCGGCCTGGATCGCCCGTTCCTTGGTGATGATCTTGTCATCGACGATCGGGTACAGGCTGCGCTTGTTGTACTTGAGCACGTAGTCGGCGTTACGCCGGTTGATGCCCATGATGCCCCGCGCTTCCAGGGCCTTCCAGGTCTTCCAGAAACCGAACATTACGAATCAGCCTTGAGGAAGGCTTTGAAGCGCACGAGCTCGGTCAGGCGATAGCCGCGATAACGACCCATGGCCAGCATGAAACCCACCAGGATCAGCAGGATCGCCGGGAACGTGAACACGAAGTACACCAGTTCCGGCACGCTCATGATCAGATGCGCCAAGGAGGCGGCGAACAGGGTACCGATCGCGACTTTCATGGCATGGCCACCACCGCGCTCTTCCCAGGTGATCGACAGGCGTTCGATGGTCATGGTCAGAATCACCATCGGGAACAAGGCCACCGACAGCCCGCGCTCCAGGCCCAGCTTGTGGCTGAACAGGCTGATGGCTGCAATCAGCACTACCACGAAGGTCAGCACCACCGACAAGCGCGGCAGCATTTGCAGCTTCAGGTGTTCAAGGTAGGAGCGCAGTGACAGGCCAAGGGCGGTGATCACCGTGAACAGCACGATGCCGAAGCCCAGCTGGGTTTCGCGGAAGGCCAGGGCAATCAGCACCGGGGTAAAGGTGCCAAGGGTCTGCAAGCCGATCAGGTTGCGCAGCACCAGGATCACCAGCACGCCGATCGGGATCATCACCATGATCATGAAGGTCTGCTGGGTTTCCAGGGGCAGGCCGTACAGCGAGTACTCGAGGAAGTTGGCGTCGGTGTTTTCGTCGGTCAGCTTGGCCAGGCGAATGGCGTTCATTTCGCTGTTGTTCAGGCTGAAGGTGACGGTGGCTTTCTTGCCGCCATCGACGGTTATCAGGTTGTCATCGCCGGTCCACCACAGCAGGCGGTCGGTCGGCAGGCCCTGTTCGCCGGTTTCCGGGTTGAAGTACAGCCAGTCGGTGCCGTTGAAGCTACGCAGCCACAGTTCCGGTGTTTGCGGCTGGTCGGCCACCAGGCGAATGGTGTGGACCTTTTCCACCGGGACGTGGGCGATGGACAGCAGCAGCTCGACGATCTTCGCCTTGTGCGCCGCTGACGGGTCGCCGGCCCAGAGCATCTTGGCGTTGTCGTCGTTGCTGTTGTTGACCCGCTTGATTGCTTCGCTGATGAAGGTCTCGACGTCGGCCGAGTGCTGGCGAATCGGCGCGAGCAGGGCTTCGGCGGCGACTTTTTCCGGGCCTTCGATGGCGATGCTGTCGCGGAAGGTCGGGCCTTTGATCTTGGGCTTTTCAGCGGTGTAGCGCTTGGTCAGCACCAGCCGGTAATAAAGGGTCTGGTTGCCCTTGGCGCGGCGAGCCGACCAGGTGACCTTGCGGTTGCCGTCGACACGGTTGACCGCCACGCCGTAGTTGTTGGAGATGAAGCTTTCATTGAGGCTGACGTAGTCGCGGCTCAGGGGCGGCACGAACATCTGGATCTTGACCGGGTCCTTGGCGCTGGCGACGAACTCGACCTTGGCGTCGATGTTCCACAGGTCGTCGGTGGCGTCTTCGGTCACCGGGATGCCCAGCACGAAAATCTGATAGGCCGTAACTGAAATGCCCAGCACCACCAGGATGGCGATCAGCATTTTCAGATGAAGGGTAAGAGCGCGCATGGGTATTACTCTGCGGTGTGAACGTCGGTGGCGCAGGCGGGTTTGCCAGCAGCGTATTTAAGGCTAGGGTCGACCAGTGCATCAAAGCGTTTCAGTGCTTCGGAGCCGATCAAGAGCGGGTATTGGAATGCACTTCGGTCGGTCAAGTTCACTTCTATGCTGCGCAAAGCCGATCCCATGCAGATATCCAGCTCGATCACCGGGCGCGCCGTGTACTTTTTTCCCTCCTCGGGATCGTAGTCGCCAGCGCGGCGCTTGATCTTGCTGACCCGCGCCAGCGGGCGTTCGATCGGGTGCGAGTGGGCGGCGTCGATGGCCAGGTAGAAGCGTACCCAGGATTCGCCGTTGCGTTTGAAGCGCTTGATGTCGCGGGCACTGAGGGAGGCGGTCTTGGCCCCGGTGTCGAGTTTGGCCGCGACTTCCAGGTCGATGCCTGATAACTGCGCGTACTCGTTCAGGCCGTACACAGTCTTTTCTCCGGCGTGGCCGAGGCCCGGTAGGCAGAACAGACAGAACAAAATAGGGAGGTGCTTGAGTCTCATAAATCCTGGCGCGTTGCTGTCCATTCTTCAGTTCAAGGTGACTGGCATTACTGCGCAAGCGCCCTCGGGTGTCTGTCATAAGAAGATGACAGGCAAATGCGGGCGGCATTCTAGCACGGTGTTTTTCTGGTGCCAGCGCCGGGGACGTCCTTTACTTTAGTTTTACCAACGGCCTTTATTAGACGATTGTCGACAATCGCCCGAATTACTTTGACGAGTGGCGGGATATTGGTTAGTTTTTGTCGCACTGACTTACAAGGTGTCGACAATATGCTGGATCAACTCGATCCCCCGGTGATTGCCCCGGACGATTCGGAAACCCTTTCCGAGAACGTCTTCCGGCGTATCCAGGCGGCCATTGTCAAAGGCGAGATCGCACCGGGCAGCAAAATCTCCGAGCCTGAGCTGGCGCGTACCTATGGCATCAGCCGCGGACCGCTGCGTGAGGCGATCCACCGCCTGGAAGGCCAGCGCTTGCTGGTTCGCGTCCCCCATGTCGGCGCCAGGGTGGTATCGCTGAGCCATGCCGAACTTCTGGAACTCTACGAAATCCGCGAATCCCTCGAAGGCATGGCCTGTCGCCTGGCGGCCGAGCGCATGAGTCGCGAAGAAATCGACGAGCTGCGCCAGGTGCTGGAAACCCACGAGCGCGACGCTGCGTTTCAGGCAGGCGTCGGCTACTACCAGCAGGAAGGCGATTTCGACTTCCACTATCGAATCATTCAGGGCAGTGGCAACCGCACGCTGACGCAGATGCTGTGCGGCGAGCTGTATCAACTGGTGCGCATGTACCGCATCCAGTTTTCCGCCACCCCCAATCGGCCACGCCAGGCGTTTGCCGAGCACCACCGGATTCTCGATGCCATCGCCGACCGTGACGGCGAACTGGCCGAGTTGTTGATGCGTCGACACATCGGCGCTTCAAAACGCAACATCGCCCGTCACTATCAGGACGGCGCCCATCAGACAGTCACTCCACGAGGTGAGTCATGAGTTCCAACAAGAGCACACCAGGCCAGCGTTTCCGTGATGCGGTTGCCAGCGAGCAACCGTTGCAAGTGGTCGGCGCGATCAACGCCAACCACGCGCTGCTGGCCAAGCGCGCCGGTTTCAAGGCCATTTACCTGTCCGGTGGCGGCGTCGCCGCCGGTTCCCTCGGTGTACCGGACCTGGGCATTACCGGCCTGGACGACGTACTGACCGACGTGCGCCGTATCACCGACGTCTGCGACCTGCCGCTGTTGGTCGACGTGGACACCGGTTTCGGTTCCTCGGCCTTCAATGTGGCACGTACCGTGAAGTCGATGATCAAGTTCGGCGCTGCGGCAATTCACATCGAGGACCAGGTGGGTGCCAAGCGCTGCGGTCACCGCCCGAACAAGGAAATCGTGACCCTGCAGGAAATGGTCGACCGCATCAAGGCGGCTGTCGATGCGCGTACCGATGACAGCTTCGTGATCATGGCCCGTACCGACGCCCTGGCGGTGGAAGGCCTGGAGTCGGCGCTGGACCGCGCCGCCGCGTGCATCGAGGCCGGTGCCGACATGGTGTTCCCGGAAGCGATCACCGAGCTTGAGATGTACAAGCTGTTCGCCAGCCGCGTGAAAGCGCCGATCCTGGCCAACATCACCGAATTCGGTGCCACGCCGCTGTACACCACCGAACAGCTCAAGGCCGCCGACGTGTCCCTGGTGCTGTACCCGCTGTCGGCCTTCCGCGCCATGAACAAGGCCGCGGAAAACGTTTACACCGCGATCCGCCGCGACGGTACGCAACAGAATGTCATCGACACCATGCAGACGCGCATGGAGCTTTACGATCGCATCGACTACCACACCTTCGAGCAGAAGCTCGATGCGTTGTTTTCCCAGAAGAAGAGCTGAGTCAAGCCCTGTAGGAGCGAGCTTGCTCGCGATGGACGTCAACGATAACGCGGGGCCCCTGATACACCGAGGTGTGCCGTCCACCATCGCGAGCAAGCTCGCTCCTGCAGGGTCGGGTAATCCCGACCAATGTATTTGCCGATTCCCTAACAAATTCAAGATTGGAGAGAGCAATGGCCGAAGCAAAAGTATTGAGTGGCGCCGGGCTACGTGGCCAGGTTGCCGGGCAAACCGCCTTGTCCACCGTGGGCCAGGAAGGTGCAGGCCTGACCTATCGTGGCTATGACGTGCGCGAACTGGCGGCTGAGGCACGCTTCGAAGAAGTGGCCTACCTGCTGCTGTACGGCGATCTGCCGACCGAAGCCCAGCTGGCGGCCTACGTCAGCAAGCTGAGCAAGCTGCGCGACCTGCCGCAAGCGCTGAAAGAAGTGCTCGAGCGGATTCCGGCCGACGCCCACCCGATGGACGTGATGCGCACCGGTTGCTCGTTCCTGGGTAACCTGGAACCCGAGCACAGCTTCAGCGAACAACACGACAAGACCGACCGCCTGCTGGCGGCGTTCCCGGCGATCATGTGCTACTGGTATCGCTTCAGCCACGATGGCAAGCGCATCAACTGCGTGACCGACGAAGCGTCCATCGGCGGCCATTTCCTGCACTTGCTGCATAACAAGAAGCCGAGCGAGTTGCACGTCAAGGTGATGAACGTGTCGCTGATCCTCTACGCGGAGCACGAGTTCAACGCCTCGACCTTCACCGCCCGCGTCTGCGCCTCGACCCTGTCCGACCTGTTTTCCTGCATCACCGCGGCCATCGGTTCGCTGCGCGGCCCGCTGCACGGCGGTGCCAACGAGGCTGCGATGGAAATGATCGAGCGTTTCTCGTCGCCGGAGGAGGCCATCAAGGGCACCCTCGGCATGCTGGAGCGCAAGGACAAGATCATGGGCTTCGGTCACGCGATCTACAAAGACAACGACCCGCGCAATGAAGTGATCAAGGGCTGGTCGAAAAAGCTGGCTGACGAAGTGGGCGACACGGTGTTGTTCCCGGTCTCCGAAGCCATCGACAAGACCATGTGGGAGCAGAAGAAGCTGTTCCCGAACGCTGACTTCTACCATGCCTCGGCGTACCACTTCATGGGCATCCCGACCAAGTTGTTCACGCCGATCTTCGTCTGCTCGCGCCTGACCGGCTGGGCGGCGCATGTGTTCGAACAGCGTGCCAACAACCGCATCATCCGTCCGAGCGCCGAGTACACCGGCGTTGAACAGCGCAAGTTCGTGCCAATCGAACAACGCTGAATGGTGGAGGCTTGACGCGGGGATCTGAGTTCAACGCAGATCCCTGTAGGAGCGAGCAAGCTCGCTCCTACAGGGATGGTGTGAACTTCAAGTCTGGCGCCAGGCCCCACCCTTTGAAACTACCGTGACCCGAGTCCTGACCGATGAACACAGAATTCCGTAAAACGCTGCCCGGCAGCCACCTGGATTACTACGACGTCCGCGCGGCGGTCGAGGCCATCCAGCCCGGCGCCTACGACACCCTGCCGTACACCTCCCGCGTGCTGGCGGAAAACCTGGTACGCCGTTGCGACCCGGCCACGCTCACCGAATCCCTGAAGCAATTCATCGAGCGCAAGCGCGACCTCGACTTCCCCTGGTTCCCGGCCCGCGTGGTGTGCCACGACATCCTCGGCCAGACCGCGCTGGTCGACCTCGCCGGTCTGCGCGATGCCATTGCCCTGCAAGGTGGCGACCCGGCCCAAGTGAACCCTGTGGTACCGACTCAGTTGATCGTCGACCACTCCCTGGCCGTCGAGCGCGGTGGCTTCGACCCGGAGGCGTTCGAGAAGAACCGCGCCATCGAAGACCGTCGCAACGAAGACCGTTTCCACTTCATCAACTGGACCAAGAAGGCGTTCAAGAACGTCGACGTGATCCCGCCGGGCAACGGCATCATGCACCAGATCAACCTGGAGAAAATGTCTCCGGTGATCCAGGTGCGTGACGGCGTGGCATTCCCTGACACCTGCGTCGGCACCGACAGCCACACCCCGCACGTCGATGCCCTGGGTGTGATCGCCATCGGTGTCGGTGGCCTGGAAGCCGAGAGCGTGATGCTCGGTCGCGCATCGTGGATGCGTCTGCCGGAAAGCGTCGGTGTCGAACTGACCGGTAAGCTGCAGCCGGGCATCACCGCCACCGACATGGTGCTGGCGCTGACCGAGTTCCTGCGCAAGCAAAAAGTGGTTGGCGCATGGCTGGAGTTCTTCGGTGAAGGCGCCTCCGCGCTGACCCTCGGCGACCGCGCGACCATCTCCAACATGGCCCCGGAATACGGCGCTACGGCGGCGATGTTCTACATCGACCAGCAGACCATCGACTACCTCAAGCTCACCGGCCGTGAAGACGAGCAGGTGCAACTTGTCGAGCAATACGCCAAGCAGGTCGGCCTGTGGGCTGACAGCCTGAAGGGCGCGCAATACGAGCGCGGCCTGACTTTTGACTTGTCCTCGGTTGTGCGCAACATGGCCGGCCCGAGCAACCCGCACGCCCGTGTCGCGGTTTCGGATCTGGCGGCCAAAGGCATCTCCGGCCAATGGGACGATGTGCCGGGTCAAATGCCGGACGGCGCGGTGATCATTGCCGCCATCACCAGCTGCACCAACACCAGCAACCCGCGCAACGTGATCGCCGCCGGCCTGCTGGCGCGCAACGCCAACAAGCTCGGCCTGACCCGCAAGCCATGGGTCAAGTCGTCCCTGGCTCCAGGCTCGAAAACCGTGGCGCTGTACCTCGATGAGGCCGGTTTGACCGATGAGCTGGAGCAGCTCGGTTTCGGCGTCGTGGCCTTCGCCTGCACCACCTGCAACGGCATGTCCGGCGCACTGGACCCGGTGATCCAGCAAGAAATCATCGACCGCGATCTGTACGCCACTGCCGTGTTGTCCGGCAACCGTAACTTCGACGGCCGGATTCACCCTTACGCCAAGCAAGCGTTCCTTGCTTCGCCGCCACTGGTGGTCGCCTACGCCATCGCCGGGACCATCCGTTTCGACATCGAAAAAGACGTGCTGGGCGTGGTTGACGGCAAGGAAATCCGCCTGAAGGACATCTGGCCGAGCGACGAAGAAATCGACGCAGTGGTGAAAGCTTCGGTCAAGCCGGAGCAGTTCCGCCAGGTGTACATTCCGATGTTCGCCATCCACGAAGACACCGGCCCGAAAGTCGCGCCGCTGTACGACTGGCGCGAAATGAGCACCTACATCCGTCGTCCGCCGTATTGGGAAGGCGCGCTGGCCGGGGCACGTCCGCTCAAGGGCATGCGCCCTCTGGCAGTACTGCCGGACAACATCACCACCGATCACTTGTCGCCTTCCAACGCCATCATGCTCGACAGCGCCGCCGGCGAGTACCTGGCGAAAATGGGCCTGCCGGAAGAGGACTTCAACTCCTACGCCACCCACCGCGGTGACCACCTGACCGCGCAGCGCGCGACCTTCGCCAACCCGAAACTGTTCAACGAAATGGTTCAGGAAAACGGCAAGGTCAAGCAGGGCTCGCTGGCCCGTGTCGAGCCGGAAGGCCAGGTCATGCGCATGTGGGAAGCGATCGAGACCTACATGGATCGCAAGCAGCCGCTGATCATCATCGCTGGCGCCGACTATGGCCAGGGTTCGTCCCGTGACTGGGCAGCGAAAGGCGTGCGCCTGGCGGGTGTGGAAGCGATTGCCGCCGAAGGTTTCGAACGCATTCACCGCACCAACCTGGTGGGCATGGGCGTGTTGCCGCTGGAGTTCAAGCCGGGCACCGACCGCAAGACCCTGGGCATCGACGGCACTGAAACCTACGACGTCATCGGCGAGCGCACGCCGCGCGCCACCCTGACGCTGGTCATCACTCGCAAGAATGGTGAGCAGGTCCAGGTACCGGTGACCTGCCGTCTCGACACCGCTGAAGAAGTCTCGATCTACGAAGCCGGCGGCGTGTTGCAGCGCTTCGCACAGGACTTCCTCGAATCGGCTGTTGCCGTCTAACGCGACCTGCGGGGGCAGGGCGCCGACGCCCTGTCCCGGCACACAAGGAATACTATGGCTCACGTACCTCAGATAAAGATTCCCGCGACCTACATGCGTGGCGGTACCAGTAAAGGCGTGTTCTTCAGCCTGCAGGATTTGCCTGAATCGGCGCAGGTGCCGGGCGCGTCCCGCGATGCCTTGCTGCTGCGCGTGATTGGCAGCCCCGACCCTTACGAAAAACAGATCGACGGCATGGGCGCGGCGACCTCCAGCACCAGCAAGACGGTGATCGTGTCCAAGAGCCTCAAGGCCGATCACGACGTCGATTACCTGTTTGGTCAGGTGTCCATCGACAAGCCTTTTGTCGACTGGAGTGGCAACTGCGGCAACCTCTCGGCGGCCGTCGGTTCATTCGCCATCAGCAGCGGCCTGGTCGATGCCAGTCGCGTGCCGCACAACGGCGTGGCCGTGGTGCGAATCTGGCAGGCCAACATTGGCAAGACCATCATCGCCCATGTACCCGTCACCGACGGTGCGGTGCAGGAGACCGGTGATTTCGAGCTCGATGGCGTGACCTTTCCCGCCGCTGAAGTGCAACTGGAGTTCATCAGTCCAGCGGCCGAGGAAGAGGGCGCGGGCGGTTCGATGTTCCCGACCGGCAACCTGGTGGATGACCTGGAAGTGCCTGGCGTCGGTACCTTCAAGGCCACCATGATCAATGCCGGTATCCCGACCATCTTCGTCAATGCGCAGGATATCGGTTACACCGGCGCCGAGTTGCAGGGCGACATCAACAGCGACCCGAAAGCGCTGGCCATGTTCGAAACCATTCGTGCCTACGGCGCATTGCGCATGGGCCTGATCTCGAACCTGGACGAAGCGGCCAAGCGTCAACACACCCCCAAGGTGGCGTTCGTTGCGCCGGCTGCCGGCTACGTTTCTTCCAGTGGCAAGGCGGTCGCGGCACAGGACATCGACCTGTTGGTGCGTGCGCTGTCCATGGGCAAGTTGCACCACGCGATGATGGGCACCGCAGCCGTGGCCATCGGTACGGCCGCGGCCATCAACGGCACGCTGGTAAACCTGGCGGCCGGTGGTGTTGATCGCAATGCCGTGCGTTTCGGGCACCCGTCGGGCACCTTGCGCGTCGGCGCCGAAGCCCGTCAGGTTGACGGCGAATGGACCGTGACCAAGGCCATCATGAGCCGCAGCGCGCGGGTGTTGATGGAAGGGTTTGTACGGGTGCCGGGCGACTCTTTCTGAACCAGGCAACAAACCCCTGTGGGAGCGTAATGCTGTTCAGTTAAGCGAACGCCGACCTTTTGTAGGAGCGAGCGGGCTCGCGATGGACGTTAACGATAACGCGTGTTTTCTGATTAAACGCGCTGCTCTTGAGTTCATCGCGAGCCTGCTCGCTCCTACACTTGGATCACATTCCAAAATAAGAACGTAGTTGCCGACTGAGATTTATCTGAACCGAGGTCCCATCAACGAACCACTTGCCGAGTGAATCGAACATGAGCGCCAACGTTGACCTGAACACCCGCCCTGACTACGACAAGGTCCTGCAGGACATTGCCGACTATGTACTGGGTTTCCAGATCGAGTCCCAAGAGGCTTTGGACACGGCTCGCAATTGTCTGATGGACACCTTGGGCTGCGGCCTGTTGGCCCTGCGCTTTCCCGAATGCACCAAGCACCTGGGCCCTGTCGTCGAAGGCACCGTCGTGCCCTGTGGCGCGCGTGTTCCCGGTACGAGTTACCGCCTGGATCCAGTCAAGGCTGCCTGGGACATCGGCTGCATCGTACGCTGGCTCGACTACAACGACACCTGGCTGGCCGCTGAGTGGGGCCATCCCTCGGACAATCTGGGGGCGATTCTGGCGATCAGCGATCACCTGTCGCAAAAACGCGTCGCCAATGGCGAGGCGCCGTTGACCATGCGGGCGGTGCTGGACGCAATGATCATGGCCCATGAGATTCAAGGCGTGATTGCACTGGAGAACTCCTTCAATCGGGTCGGTCTCGATCATGTGCTGCTGGTCAAAGTCGCGTCTACCGCCGTGGCGGCCAAACTCATGGGCGCTAACCGCGAGCAACTGTTGTCAGCGTTGTCCCACGCCTTTGTCGATGGCCAGGCGTTGCGCACTTACCGTCATGCGCCGAATGCCGGCTCGCGCAAGTCCTGGGCGGCGGGCGATGCGTCCAGTCGAGGCGTGCGCCTGGCGGATATCGCACTGCGTGGCGAAATGGGCATCCCGGGTGTGCTGACCGCACCGCAGTGGGGTTTCTACGATGTGCTGTTCAGCCACACCAACAAGGACCTGGCGCTCAAGTCCGAAGACAAGCGGGCCTTGAGCTTCTCGCAGCCGTACGGCATCTACGTCATGGAAAACGTGCTGTTCAAGATCAGTTTTCCGGCCGAATTCCACGCGCAAACCGCCTGCGAGGCCGCGGTGACGTTGCATCCGCAGGTGCGCAATCGTCTGCATGAAATCGACAAGATCGTCATCACCACTCACGAGTCGGCGATCCGCATCATTTCCAAGGTTGGTCCGCTGGCCAATGCCGCTGACCGTGACCACTGCATCCAATACATGACCGCCGTCCCTCTGGCCTTCGGCAACCTGGTGGCGGAGCAGTACGAAGACGCCTTTCATGCAGCGCACCCGATCATCGATGTGTTGCGCGAGAAGATGGAGATTATCGAAGAGCCGCGCTACACCCGCGAGTACCTGGAGGCCGACAAGCGTTCCATCGCCAATGCACTACAGGTGTTCTTCAAGGACGGTTCAAGCACGGAGCAGGTGGTGGTCGAGTACCCGATCGGACATCGTCGCCGTCGTGCCGAGGGTATTCCGCTGCTGGAAGACAAATTCAAGGCCAACCTGGCCACCCGGTTCACCGCCCAGCGTTCGGCGCAGATTCTTGCCCTGTGCAAGGATCAGGCTGCACTCGAAGCGACACCGGTCAACCGTTTCATGGACTTGTTCGTGATTTAAATGCAGCGTCAAGCTTAAAGCTGCAAGTCAAGGCCGGAGCGCCATAGAGCTTGCCGCTTGAAGCTTGTGGCTTGCAGCAGCCCCTATTATTTGAAGCGCCGCTCCACGCCTCTTTCCACCAGGATCTTCGCGGAAATCTCTTCCACGGAGAAGTGGGTGGAGTTGATGTGCGGGATGTTCTCGCGACGGAACAGGTTTTCCACCTCGCGCACCTCGAACTCGCACTGGGCGTAGCTCGAATAGCGGCTGTTGGGCTTGCGCTCGTTGCGGATCGCGGTGAGGCGGTCCGGGTCGATGGTCAAGCCGAACAGCTTGTGCTGGTGGGCGCGCAGGGCATTGGGCAGTTGCAGGCGCTCCATGTCGTCTTCGGTCAGCGGGTAGTTGGCCGCGCGGATACCGAATTGCATGGCCATATACAGGCAGGTGGGGGTTTTGCCGCAGCGCGACACGCCCACCAGGATCAGGTCGGCTTTGTCGTAGTAGTGGGTACGGGCACCGTCGTCGTTGTCCAGGGCGAAGTTCACCGCCTCGATACGCTCCATGTAATTGGAGTTGTGGCCAATGGAATGGGACTTGCCGACCGAGTACGAGGAGTGCTCGCTCAATTCCTGCTCCAGCGGGGCGAGGAAGGTGGAAAAAATGTCGATCATGAAACCATTGGAGGTGGCGAGAATCTCACGTATGTCCTGATTGACGATTGTGTCGAAGATGATCGGGCGAAAGCCGTCCTTTTCGGCGGCTGCGTTGATTTGTTGTACCATGGCCCGCGCTTTGTCGGCGTTGTCGATGTACGGACGAATGACTTTGCTGAAGGTTATGTTTTCGAACTGCGCCAACAGGCTTTGACCCAGAGTTTCGGACGTAATGCCCGTGCCATCGGAGATAAAGAAAGCAGATCGTTTCATTTGCGCCTTGGGCCTTAAGCTGGTGACGAATCTTGGATATGATAGGCGCGATTTGTCGGCCTGGATTGGCTGGCATTCTCACTTATTTTCCAGGTCCAGGCCATATTGCTGGCAAATGCTCATGAAGAGCGGCCAGTGCCCTGAGCTTTTCCAACACAGTTAGTGGAGAGATCACCTTGGTAGAGTACGTAGTTTCCCTCGATAAGCTCGGCGTCCATGATGTGGAGCATGTGGGGGGCAAGAACGCATCCCTGGGCGAGATGATCAGTAACCTTGCAGGTGCCGGTGTATCGGTCCCGGGTGGCTTCGCCACGACAGCTCAGGCTTATCGTGATTTTCTCGAATTAAGTGGTTTGAACGACCAGATCCACGCCGCGCTCGATGCGCTGGACGTCGATGACGTCAACGCCCTGGCCAAGACCGGCGCGCAAATCCGTCAGTGGATCATGGAAGCCGAGTTCCCGGAGCGTCTCAACGCCGAGATTCGCACCGCGTTCGCCAGCCTGTCGGCCGGTAACCCGGACATGGCGGTCGCCGTGCGTTCTTCGGCCACCGCCGAAGACTTGCCGGACGCGTCCTTCGCCGGTCAGCAGGAAACCTTCCTGAACATCCGCGGTGTCGAGAACGTCATCCGCGCCGCCAAGGAAGTGTTCGCCTCCTTGTTCAACGACCGCGCCATTTCCTACCGCGTGCACCAGGGCTTCGACCACAAGCTGGTGGCCTTGTCTGCCGGTGTGCAGCGCATGGTGCGCTCGGAAACCGGCACTGCCGGCGTGATGTTCACCCTCGACACCGAATCGGGTTTCCGCGACGTGGTGTTCATCACCGGCGCCTACGGCCTGGGCGAAACCGTCGTACAAGGCGCGGTGAACCCGGACGAATTCTACGTTCACAAGCACACGCTGGCAGCCGGTCGCCCGGCCATTTTGCGCCGCAATCTGGGCAGCAAAGCCATCAAAATGATCTACGGCGAAGTGGCCACGGCCGGCAAGTCGGTCAAGACCATCGATGTCGACAAGGCCGATCGTGCACGTTTCTGCCTCAGCGACGCCGAAGTCAGCGAGCTGGCCAAGCAGGCGATGATCATCGAGCAGCACTACAAGTGCCCGATGGACATCGAATGGGCCAAGGACGGTGACGACGGTAAGCTGTACATCGTTCAGGCCCGCCCTGAAACCGTGAAGAGCCGCAGCCAGGCCAACGTCATGGAACGTTACTTGTTGAAGGAAACCGGCACCGTGCTGGTGGAAGGTCGCGCTATCGGCCAGCGTATCGGCGCCGGCAAGGTCCGCATCATCAAGGACGTTTCCGAGATGGACAAAGTCCAGCCGGGCGACGTGCTGGTGTCCGACATGACCGACCCGGACTGGGAACCGGTGATGAAGCGTGCCAGTGCCATCGTGACCAACCGCGGCGGCCGTACCTGCCATGCGGCGATCATTGCCCGTGAGCTGGGTATTCCGGCCGTAGTCGGTTGCGGTAACGCCACCCAGCTGTTGAAAGACGGTCAGGGCGTGACCGTTTCCTGCGCCGAAGGCGACACCGGTTTCATCTTCGAAGGCGAACTGGGCTTCGATGTGAAGAAAAACTCCGTCGACGCCATGCCGGACCTGCCGTTCAAGATCATGATGAACGTCGGCAACCCGGATCGCGCATTCGACTTCGCGCAGCTGCCGAACGCCGGCGTGGGCCTGGCTCGCCTGGAGTTCATCATCAACCGCATGATCGGCGTGCACCCCAAGGCGTTGCTGAACTACGACGGCCTGCCGTCAGAGATCAAGGACAGCGTCGACAAGCGCATCGCCGGCTACGATGATCCAGTCGGTTTCTACGTCGAGAAGCTGGTCGAGGGCATCAGCACCCTGGCCGCTGCGTTCTGGCCGAAGAAGGTCATCGTGCGTCTGTCGGACTTCAAGTCCAACGAATACGCCAACCTGATCGGCGGCAAGCTGTACGAGCCGGAAGAAGAGAACCCGATGCTGGGCTTCCGTGGCGCTTCGCGTTACATCAGCGAATCATTCCGCGACTGCTTCGAGCTCGAATGCCGTGCCCTCAAGCGCGTGCGCAACGAGATGGGCTTGACCAACGTCGAAATCATGGTGCCGTTCGTGCGGACCTTGGGCGAAGCCAGCCAGGTGGTTGACCTGTTGGCTGAAAACGGCCTGGCACGCGGCGACAACGGTCTGCGCGTCATCATGATGTGCGAACTGCCGTCCAACGCGATCCTGGCTGAAGAGTTTCTCGAGTTCTTCGACGGTTTCTCCATCGGTTCCAACGACCTGACCCAGCTGACCCTGGGCCTGGACCGTGACTCCGGCATCATCGCGCACCTGTTCGACGAGCGTAATCCTGCGGTCAAGAAGCTGTTGGCCAATGCGATTGCCGCCTGCAACAAGGCCGGCAAATACATCGGTATTTGCGGTCAGGGCCCTTCCGACCACCCTGATCTGGCCAAGTGGCTGATGGAGCAGGGCATCGAAAGCGTTTCGTTGAACCCCGATTCCGTTCTGGAAACCTGGTTCTTCCTGGCCGAAGGCCAAGCTTCGGCTTGATGGTGTGAACAGGTCGCTCACTGTAGGAGCGAGCTTGCTCGCGATGGTCGTTAACGATAACGCGCGTTTGCTGGATAAACGCGTTGTTCCGGCTTCCATCGCGAGCAAGCTCGCTCCTACATAAGCGGCCTGTTTTGAGATTCAAGTAGGGCGGGCTCCTCCGGATGCCGCCCTTTTTTGTGCAAGAACATTATGCAAAGCAGCAGCAACCTGTTTCCTGTCGCCTTGATCAGCGCCGAGCGTCGCGGCGATCTGAGCGAGGACGTCTATCGCCTGAAGCCGGGCAACAGCCCGGACGGCACCGTTGAGCTGGCCGTTACCCGCCTGGGCATGGCCGATGAACCCGCCGTGCGCGGTGTTCCGGTCATCTTGCTGCACGGCAGCTTTTCCAACCGGCGTTTCTGGTTTTCACCCAAGGGCCTTGGGTTGGGAGCCTATCTGGCGCGCGCCGGTTTTGATGTGTGGATCCCGGAAATGCGCGGCCACGGCTTGTCGCAGCGCAATCAGCAGTACCGCAAGAACCGGGTGGCCGACTATGCCCGTTACGACCTGCCGGCGATTGCCGCGTTCGTCCGCGAGCAGAGCGGGCAGGTGCCGCACTGGATCGGCCATTCTCTGGGGGGCATCACGCTGGCAGCCGCCTTGGGCGGTCAGTACCTGGGCGAGCCTGCGGTTGCCTCCGCGGCCTTTTTCGGTACCCAGGTCAGCCGTACCTACTGGCCGTTGAAAATACCGCCGGTGGAGTGGAGTGGGCGCTTCATTCTCAAGCGTTTCGCCCAACTGTCGGGTTCTCGTCTCAGGCGTGGGCCGGAGGACGAGCCGATTGGCCTGGCCCTGGAGGGCATGCGCTGGTACGGCCTGTTCGGGCGCTTTGGTGACGCTGATAAAGACTGGTGGGCAGGGTTGTCCGAGGTTCAGGTGCCGGTGCTGGCCGTCAGTGCCAGCAGCGATCATCAGGATCCGGACTGGGCTTGTCGCAAGTTGTTCGAGCAGATGGGCTCGCCGCACAAGCAGTTCATCTGCCTGGGGCGGGAGCAGGGCTTTGCGGACAATTTCGGGCATGTCGAGATGCTGGTCAGCAAGGCCGCGCAGGCCGAGGTCTGGCCGCTGGTACGGCGCTGGCTGACGGATCAGCAGGCGCCCTTGCTGGCACAAGGACCGGATCTGGCCGCGGCGATCTGAAGCAGGCGCTCTAACAAGGGCGTTTCGTTCTTATTCGCGAACGGCTAAGATATGACGAATTGAGCTGTTCTGGTCACAAACGGTTGCTGAGACAAGCTTATGTTCGTGCCACTTGAGCGTCTGATTAATCTCAATGAGGGGTATCGGCGCACATTTCAGGTTGATGGGCGTAGCCTGCTGTTGCTGGTCGTGGATAATCAGCCATTGTTGCTGGTGGACAGCTGCCCGCACAAAGGCGCGCCATTGAACACCGCAACGCTGGCGGGTAATGTCTTGCGCTGTCAGCGGCATGGTGTCGAGTTTCAGTTGCCCGATGGATTGCCCCTGCAGGCCTCATGCCCCGGCTTGAGCATGCTGAAGGTGGCGTACGAGGGAGATCGTATCGGCATCGATGTATAAACATCCCGTGCCGATGCTCGTTTCAAGTACGGTAACCTTGGGGTTTTCGACAGCCCACAATCGTGTTCTTTCTCTTGCAGGAGTTTCTCGATGGACCATTACCTCACTCCCGACCTGTGCGATGCCTACCCGGAACTGGTGCAGGTGCTGGAGCCGATGTTCAGCAACTTTGGCGGCCGTGATTCCTTCGGTGGTGAAATCGTCACCATCAAATGCTTCGAGGACAACTCGCGGGTCAAGGAGCAGGTTGAGCTCAAAGGCAACGGCAAGGTGCTGGTGGTCGATGGCGGTGGTTCACTGCGCCGTGCGTTGCTGGGCGACATGCTGGCCGAGAAAGCGGCGAAGAACGGTTGGGAAGGGCTGGTGATCTACGGCTGCATTCGCGACGTCGACGTCCTCGCACAAACCGATCTGGGCGTGCAGGCGCTGGCCAGCCACCCGATGAAGACCGACAGGCGCGGCGTTGGCGACCTCAACGTGGCGGTCACGTTCGCTGGGGTGACCTTTCATCCCGGGCACTACATTTATGCGGACAACAATGGCGTGATCATCTCGCCAAGTCCGTTGAAAATGCCAGAATAAGCGCCGAAAAAAACGCCAGGGGTGAGGATGTTCGAGGAAGATAACGCGCAATGGGGGCTGGTGCATGCCCTTGTACTCGATGGAAAAGGCGGTGCGCGTTCGATTGCCCGGACTGAACTGGATGACCTGCAGCTGCAACCCCATGAAAGCCTTTGGCTGCACTGGGATCGCAGTCACCCGCAAACCCGCACCTGGTTGCGCCAATCCAGTGGCCTGAGCGAGTTCAGCTGCGACTTGCTGCTCGAGGAAAACACCCGGCCGCGCCTGCTGGCGCTGCCGGACTCGGAGCTGTTGCTGTTCTTGCGCGGGGTCAACCTAAACCCCGGAGCCGTGCCGGAAGACATGGTCTCGGTACGGATTTTTGCCTCTGCCCAGCGTGTCATCTCCCTGCGTTTACGCCCCCTGCGAGCCACCGAGGAGTTACTGGCACGGCTGGAGGAGGGCAAGGGGCCGAAGACCGCTTCCGAACTGATCCTCTATCTGGCCCAGTACCTTACCAACAAGGTGCAGGATCTGGTGGGCGATCTCTCGGAAGTCGTCGATACCGAAGAAGAAAAACTGGATGCCGACGAACGGTATGCTCCCGAGCATGACTCGATCTTGCAGATTCGTCGGCGAGCGGCTGGGTTGAAGCGATTCCTGGCGCCCCAGCGAGATATTTTCGGCCAGCTGACGCGGATCAAGCTGCCGTGGTTCGTCGAGGACGACGGCGATTACTGGAACGAATTGAACAACAGCCTGACGCGCTACCTCGAGGAGCTGGAATTGACCCGCGAGCGCGTGGGCCTGGTGCTGGAGGCCGAAGACCGGCGTCTGAGCATCAAGATGAGCCGCACGATGTACCGCTTCGGCATCATCACCGGGATCTTTTTGCCGATGAGTTTTCTGACGGGGTTGCTGGGCATCAACGTCGGGGGTATTCCCTTCGCCGAAAGCGCCTATGGCTTTTTGATTGCCTGCCTGACCATGGTGTTGGTGGCGCTGGGTCAATGGTGGCTGTTTCGACGTTTGCGCTGGGTGTGAAGGAAGTTCATGTGACCCGAAGAATCTCGATCGCGTCTTTCACAGATATCACGAGAGGTGCGTATGCACGATCCGTTTGAACAGTCTTTGCGTGACATGCTCAAGGCTTCACCGTCCACTCGCGACGATGACGCATGCCTTGGCCGTGTGCTGAAAACCGCCAACCGCCAGGTCGGTGCCGGTGATCTGTTCAGCTTGCTGGGCCGCTGGCTGCCGGCGCTGATGATCGCCCTGAATAACGGATCGGCCCATGTCTCGCCGGTTTCCCGTCGTAAACCTACCGTTCGCACTGCTGATAAGGCTGATTGAATATGGAACTTGATCTCTGGACTCAGAGCCTCGTCACGGCAATGACTGCGTTGTGGACCAAGGTAGCGAACTTCATTCCGAACCTGTTTGGCGCACTGGTCGTGCTGCTGCTGGGGTTTGTCGTGGCCAAGCTGCTCGACACCCTGCTCTCGAAATTGCTCGCGAAACTGGGCCTGGATCGCCTGATGGGCGGTACCGGCTTGACCAAGCTGTTGTCCCGCGCAGGGCTTCAGGTACCGATCTCGACCCTGATCGGAAAGATTGTCTATTGGTTCGTTTTACTTATTTTTCTGGTTTCTGCAGCAGAATCCCTTGGCTTGGAGAGAGTTTCGGCTACGCTCGATATGCTGGCGCTTTATTTACCGAAAGTGTTCGGTGCCGCGCTGGTGTTGCTGGTGGGTGTATTGCTGGCGCAACTGGCCAACGGGCTGGTGCGCGGCGCCGCTGAAGGAGTGGGTCTGGATTATGCGTCGGGTCTGGGGCGGATCGCCCAAGGCCTGGTGATCATCATCAGTATTTCGGTTGCGATCAGCCAGTTGGAGGTCAAAACCGACCTGCTGAACCACGTGATTGTGATCGTTTTGATAACCGTTGGTCTGGCTGTTGCCTTGGCCATGGGGTTGGGAAGCCGGGAAATTGCCGGTCAGATTCTTGCGGGAATCTATGTGCGTGAGCTGTATCAGGTTGGGCAACAAGTGCGTGTTGGAGAGGTCGAAGGCCAGATCGAGGAGATCGGCACGGTTAAAACTACATTGCTGACCGACGAGGGTGAGCTAGTCTCTCTCTCCAATCGGATTCTCCTGGAGCAGCATGTTAGTAGCCGCTAACCCGGCAAACCCTGCTAATGTATCCCGCCGCAAAATGCCCGAGACCTTGGGCAGCGGTGGACATTGACCTGACTGTCGGCCCGACTTGTTTTGAATAAAGCCCAAACGCTATCCACGCGCTACGACCCCCGCGAGCTCTCTGATGAGGAGTTGGTCGCGCGCTCGCACACCGAGCTGTTTCACGTAACGCGCGCCTACGAAGAGCTGATGCGGCGTTACCAGAGAACATTATTTAACGTCTGTGCACGATATCTTGGGAACGATCGCGATGCAGATGATGTCTGTCAGGAGGTGATGCTCAAGGTGCTGTATGGTTTGAAGAACTTCGAGGGCAAATCGAAGTTCAAGACATGGCTATATAGCATCACGTACAACGAGTGCATCACGCAGTATCGTAAGGAACGGCGAAAGCGTCGCTTGATGGATGCTTTGAGTCTGGACCCCCTCGAGGAAGCGTCGGAAGAAAAGGCGCCGAAACCTGAGGAAAAGGGTGGACTTGATCGCTGGCTGGTGTATGTAAATCCGATCGACCGGGAAATTCTGGTGCTACGATTTGTCGCAGAGCTGGAGTTTCAGGAGATCGCAGATATCATGCACATGGGTTTGAGCGCGACGAAAATGCGGTACAAGCGTGCTCTTGATAAATTGCGTGAGAAATTTGCAGGCATTGCCGAAACATAGGTTCGGCGCAAATATCTCTTACGTGTAGGCAAGTTCTGATAGACTTGTCGCCGAGTTGTCCCCCGGTTTGCGGGACTGCTTTACAATCACCAGATGGGGATTTAACGGATGAAACTGAAAAACACCTTGGGCTTGGCCATTGGTACTCTTATTGCCGCTACTTCTTTCGGCGTTCTGGCACAAGGCCAAGGCGCAGTTGAAGGCGAGCTGTTCTACAAGAAGCAGTACAACGATAGCGTCAAGAACATCGAAGACGGCTACAACCCAGGCGCTCGCATTGGTTACTTCCTGACCGACGATGTGTCGATCGATCTGAACTACGATCAAACTCACCACACCCGTTCGAACGGCGATACTGGCAACCAGAAGATCAAAGGTGACACCGGTTCCCTGCTGGGTACCTACCACTTCGGTCAGGCTGGCGTTGATTCGCTGCGTCCATACGTTTCCGGCGGTTTCGGCCACCAGAGCCGTACCAGCGTAAAAGCTGACGGCCACAGCGGTCGCGATCAGTCGACCCTGGCTATCGTTGGTACCGGTGTTAAGTACTACTTCACCGACAATCTGTTCGCTCGTGCCGGCGTTGAAGCTGACTACGCAATGGACAACGGCAAGTGGGACTACTCCGCCCTGGTTGGTCTGGGTGTGAACTTCGGCGGCAACGCTGGCGCCGCTCCAGTCGTAGCTCCAGTTGTAGCTCCAGAACCAGAGCCAGAAGCTCCGGTTGCTGAAACCGTACGTGTTGAGCTGGACGTCAAGTTCGACTTCGACAAAGCTACTGTTAAACCAGGCAGCCTGACCGACGTCGCCAACCTGGCTGACTTCATGAAGCAGTACCCACAGACCACCACCGTGGTTGAAGGTCACACTGACTCCGTAGGTCCAGACGCTTACAACCAGAAGCTGTCCCAGCGTCGTGCTGACGCTGTTAAGCAAGTTCTGGTTCAAGACGGCGTTGAAGCTAGCCGTGTTAGCTCCGTTGGTTACGGCGAATCCCGCCCAGTTGCTGACAACGGCACTGCAGAAGGCCGCGCTGTTAACCGTCGTGTAGAAGCACAGGTTGAAGCTCAAGCTAAGTAATTAGCTTCGCAGCCTCGAAAAGCCCGGCTTAGGCCGGGCTTTTCTTTGCCTGCGATTTGCTGGATGTCGACGATTACCGCGCTGCGCTCGACGGCCAGTCTGAAGGCAGTTCGCGTTCTAGTGCCGCGCATGCTGCCACTGCGCCGATAACCAGGATAGCCGGGCTTTTCAGTTGGAAGCTGTAGGCGTCTTCCTGCATTTGTGTGAGATTGCTACGGCACTCTCGCTGGTGTGGCAGTGAAGCGTTTTCAATCATTGCCACCGGAGTGTCCGCACTCATGCCGCCTGCCAGCAATTGCTCGCGAATGTCGCCGAGCTTTGCCACGCCCATGTAGATCACCAGCGTTGTGCCGCCCTGGGCCAGCGCACGCCAGTTGAGCTCACTGTCGTCCTGTGTATGGGCTGTCACCAGCGTGACCCCGCGTGCGACCCCTCGCAGGGTCAGCGAAATATCGCATTGCGTGGCGCCGGCCAGGCCCGCCGTAATGCCGTTGACCAGTTCCACGTCCACCTCGTGCTCGCGCAGCCACTGGGCTTCCTCACCGCCGCGACCGAAAATGCAGGGATCACCACCCTTCAGGCGCACCACGCATTGGCCTTGTCGGGCGTAGCGCAGCATCAGGCGATGAATGAATGCCTGCGGGGTAGAGCGGCAGCCGCCGCGTTTGCCGACGGCAATGATTCGCGCCTTGGGGCAGTGCACCAGTACCGCTTCGTTGACCAGGTCATCGATCAGTACCACATCGGCTTCGCTCAGTGCCCGCACGGCTTTGAGGGTCAGCAATTCCGGGTCGCCGGGACCGGCGCCTACCAACCAGACTTTTGCGCTCATGTTCTGTTCCTCACGAGGTGATTGCGACGGGCTGCACAGTGGCCGCCAACAGACGCTTGATTTCCGGGACACACGAGCCGCATTGCGTGCCGCAACCCAGTTGTTGTTTCAGGCCCTGGAGATCCAGGCCGCGACGAATGCCGGCGCACACGGCGCCCTGGCTGACGTTTTTGCAGTTGCACAGGGTTTTATGCGTGCCCGATTCAGCGTTCGCGACACCGGGTGGAGTGCTTAACGGTGCCAGCAGCCAGCGTCGCAGGTGCTCGTCGATACGCCCCTCCAGCCAGAGGTTGTGCAGCCAATGCCGGGCCAGGGTTTCTCCGGCCAGGCGGATGGCGGTAATACGGCCTTGTTCGATGCGCACCCGTTTGCCAATGGAGCGGCTGGGGTCGTCGTACATCAGGACCGGGCCGTTGATCAGGCCCAGCCGTTGATCGAGCTTGTCCAGCCATTGCGGATCCGGTGCCTGGGCATGGGCGACACGTATCAGCAGCGCTGGGCGCTCACGCCCGGTGAGGCTCAGGCTGACGTAGGCAAAATCCTCACAGAGCGGTCGCAGGTCCTCGAAATGCTGCTGAACATCACCCTCAATCAGTGCGAACAGGCTCCATGGCAAGTGCACGGGTTCGATACGCACGCCGCTGTGCTTGAGTTCGGGTTGCTTGGACAGCGGGTCGAATGCCGATTGGGTGAGGCTGTTGACGCCGCCCTTGAGAAAGCGGTCGCCCCAATGCATGGGTAAAAAGGCCTGGCCGGGGCGTACGCTGTCATCGCCGACGACCGATACGATCACATTGCCGCGACGGCTCTTGAGGTTGACCAGATCGCCACTGTCGAGCCGATGCCGACGCAGTTCATCGGGGTGCAGGCTCAACAGGGCTTCGTTGACATGGCCGAACAGTTGCGCCGCCGTGCCGGTGCGGCTCATGCCATGCCATTGGTCGCGCAGGCGTCCGGTGATCAGGGTCAGCGGAAAACCTGCATCGGGTTGCTCTTTGGCAGCCTGGTAAGGCTCGGCGACAAACTGCGCACGACGGTTTGGGGTGGGGAACAGCCCGTCGACGTAAAGCCTCGGTGTACCGCTTGATGCTCCTTCCGGGAAGGGCCATTGCTGCGGGCCGAGGGTGTCGAGCAGGGCGTAACTGATCCCGGACAGGTCCAGGTCCCGCCCGCGGGTCAGTTGCTTGAACTCGTCAAACACCTGTTCAGGACGTTCGAAGGCGAACAGAGGGGGTTGCCCCGGGCGCAGGTGCTTCTCCAGGCGTTGTGCGAAGTCCACCGTGATTGCCCAGTCCGGACGCGCTTCACCGGGTGCGGCGATGGCACGGCGAACGTGGGAGACGCGACGTTCCGAGTTGGTCACCGTGCCTTCCTTCTCGCCCCAGCTGGCGGCCGGCAGCAGCAGGTCGGCAAAGGCGGCGGTTTCGGTGGTGCGAAAGGCTTCTTGCAGGACCACGAACGGACAAGTCTGCAGGGCTGCGCGCACGTTGTGCAGGTCCGGCAGTGACTGCGCGGGGTTGGTGCAGGCGATCCACAACGCCTTGACGGTGCCGTTCCTGACCTGCTCGAACAGCTCGATGGCGGTCAGGCCGGTGGCCTCTGGCAGTTGGTCCACGCCCCAGTACGCCGCGACCTCGGCGCGATGCTCGGCGTTGGCCGCTTCGCGATGACCCGGCAACAGGTTGGCCAGGCTCCCGGTTTCGCGTCCGCCCATGGCATTTGGTTGACCGGTGAGGGAAAAGGGGCCGGCACCTGGCCGGCCTATTTGTCCGGTGGCCAGGTGCAGGTTGATCAGCGCGCTGTTTTTCGCACTGCCGGCGGTGGATTGATTCAAGCCCATGCACCACAGCGACAGGAAAGCGGGCGAGGTACCGACCCACTCGGCACACAGCCGCAACTGCTCAATGCTGATGCCGCACAGTTGCGCGACCATGGCCGGGCTGTAGTTGTGCACCAGTTGTTTCAGTTCGGCCAGGCCGTCGGTGTGTGCCCTGATGAAGGCAGGGTCGATGCGGCCTTCCCACAGTAGTAGATGCAAAATCCCATGGAACAGCGCGACATCGCTGCCAGGCAGTATCGCCAGGTGCAGGTCGGCCAGATCGCAGGTGTCGGTGCGCCGAGGGTCGATGACGATGACTTTCATCCCGGGGCGACGGGCTTTGGCTTCTTCCAGGCGGCGAAACAGCACGGGGTGGGCGTAGGCCATGTTGCTACCGACGATCATCACGCAATCGCTCAGCTCAAGGTCTTCGTAGCTGCACGGCGGGGCATCGGCCCCCAGGCTGCGCTTGTAGCCGACCACGGCCGAGGACATGCACAGTCGGGAGTTGCTGTCGATATTGTTGGTGCCCACCAGTGCCCGGGCCAGCTTGTTGAAGACGTAGTAGTCTTCGGTCAGCAATTGTCCCGAGACATAGAACGCGACACTGTCCGGGCCATGTTCGGCAATGGTGCTGGCAAACACGTTGGCGGCGTGGTCGAGGGCGGTGTCCCAATCGGTGCGGCCGCGCGCCAGGCTTTTGCCCAGCCGCAGCTCGGGGTACAGCGCGCGGGCAGCGAGGTCGCCGGTCAGGTGCAGCGTCGAGCCCTTGCTGCACAGCTTGCCAAAATTGGCCGGGTGCGTAGGGTCGCCGCTGACACCGAGGATCTGCTCGCCGTCATGTTCGATCAATACGCCGCAGCCTACGCCGCAGTAACAACAGGTCGAGGCGGTCGTTTGGCGGTTCATCAGCAGGCTTCCTGCAAGGCCGGCATGGCCTGTTCGTTCTCCACCCGGGGCGCGGGGGCTACTTGTGGTACCAGGGCCTCGCCGAACATCAAGTGATCACGGATGTCTGCAATGTTCCGGCTGTCACGAATCTGGCGTATGTACCAGCCACCGTCGGTGGTGTCGCCATACAGGCAGGCGCCCACCAGAACATCATTCTTGATCACCAGCTTTTTGTAGATCCCGTCGATGGGGTCGGACAGGGTGATGGTCTCGGTGCCTTCCGCGCCCATGAAATCGCCGGCAGAGAACAGGTCGATGCCGGTGACTTTCAGCTTGGTGGATGTCACCGATCCGCTATAGCGGGCAAAGCCCAGTTGTGCGAGGTGGTTGGCGCAGACCTTGGCCTGCTCGAACAGTGGCGCCACCAGGCCATAGGCAATGCCGCGATGGCTGGCGCACTCGCCAATGGCATAGATGCGTGGGTCGTAGGTTTGCAGGGTGTCGTTGACCAGGATCCCGCGGTTGCACGCAATGCCGGCTGTTTCGGCCAGTTCGGTGTTGGGGCGGATGCCGGCGGCCATCACCACCAGGTCAGCCGGGATGCGGTCGCCGTTCTTGAACTGGACTGAACCGACCCGGCCATTGCCAGCGTCGTGCAGGGCCTGGGTCTGTTCGCTCAGGCGAAAATTCAAGCCCCGGGCTTGCAGCGCGGATTGCAGTAGCTGACCGCTGGTTTTGTCCAGTTGTCGCTCCAGCAACCACTCGCCAATATGCACCACGGTCACATGCATGCCGCGCAGCATCAGGCCGTTGGCCGCTTCAAGGCCCAATAGGCCACCGCCGATGACCACCGCGTGTGTGTGGGTCCTGGCGGTGTCGATCATGGCCTGGGTGTCGGCGATGTCGCGATAGCTGATCACGCCCTGCAAGCGGTTGCCTGGAATCGGCAGGATGAATGGTGCGGAGCCGGTGGCGATCAGCAGGCGATCGTATTCGGCTTCGCTGCCGTCCTCGGCGATGACTCGCCGATTGACCCGGTCGATCGCCACCACTTTACGGTTGAGCAGCAGCTTGATGTGGTTGTCCTGGTACCAGCCCAGGTCGTTGAGCACGATCTCGTCGAAGGTCTGCTCGCCGGCCAGCACCGGCGACAGCAGGATGCGGTTGTAGTTGGTATGGGGCTCGGCACCGAAGACCGTGATGTCATACAGTTCGCCGCTGAGTTTGAGCAGCTCTTCCAGTGTGCGAACCCCGGCCATACCATTGCCGATCATCACCAGTTTGAGTTTTTTCATCAGCTTCTCCGCAAGCTCAGGCCTGTGTCATCGGGCCGGTGGGGCTGGCTCGGTTTATTGGGCGCAAACAAAAAAAGGCGTCCCGCTAGTGATCTAGCGAGGACGCCTTTGTCCTGGTCCCGTTCTCTCGGGGGAGCGCGGCCTTCGTCGTTGAAGGCTGGGCTTTATGTAGGGTGACAATGCTAATGCAGTGGTTGTGCCAAGTTATCCTGCGGCGCGGGTTTGTTGGGGTGGTGGATGGGAATCGGGTCTTCGCTGGCGGTTTTACGCACCGATTGGAGGCGCGATGCCCGGTCGTGGAGCGGTGCAGGCTGGTGGCGAGGGTGCCGGCCATAAAACGTGGGGTCTGCTCAGGGGGCGCGCAGCCATGAAAACAGCAACACCACATTGATCATCAGCAGTGCCAGGGCCAGCGTGCGCCACACTTTCACCGGTTCACGCTCGAGCAATGGCCTTGGCCGAACACTCAGGCTACGTCGCTCTCCTTGCTCCAGTACCAGGAGCCATTGCTCCGCTGTTTCATAGCGTTGAGCCGGGTCGGCGCACAGGGCGCATTCCAGGCTTTGTCCCAGCCAGTCCGGCCAGTCCGGCCGATAACGGCTGGCGCTGACGGGCAGGCCGAAGCGTGGGCGCTGGAAGGCTTCAATCTCGCCGTAGGGATAGTGCCCGGTAGCCAGGTAGTACAGGGTGACGCCGACGGCATACAGGTCCTGTTGCGGTGTCGGGGCCTGGCCATTGAACGCTTCGGGCGCAATGTAGCTGGGCGTCCCGGGCAGCGCGTGAGCCTGGTCTTCGGACAGGCCGGGGCAGTAGGCGAGACCGAAATCCAGCAGGCGCAATTCGCCGTCGTCCCCCAGCAACAGGTTCTCCGGTTTGATATCCCGGTGCAGGATCTGTCGCCGGTGCAGCAGTCCCACCGCTCGTAGTAGCCGTTCGGCCAGTGCCTGCCATTGGGCCAGGGGCAGGGGGCCGGTTTGCAGGAACAGTTCAGCCAGGGTCACCCCCGGGTATTCGCGCATCACGTAATACAGGTGCTGGCGTTGAGTCGCCGGGTGTATTTCAGGGAAGCTGCGCCCGGCCACGCGCTTGAGAAACCACTCTTCGGACAGCAATGCCTGGGCCTCCGTGGTGTCGTTGCTCGATGAGGCGGCCAGGGTCTTGAGCAGCCAGGGTTGGTGCTGCCCGTCGCGGACGCGATAGATCAGCGATTGCTGGCTGTGGCCCAGCAGCTTTTCGATGTGCCAGCCCTCGAAGGATTGGCCGGCCTTGAGCGGTGGTGGCAAGGGCCATTGTTGCAACTGGATCAGCGCGTCGCCGATGCTGCTCTCGCCGAGGGCGTCGATCCGCACCAGCAGCGCGCTGGCATTGTCCTGGCTGCCTGCCAGGTGAGCAGCGTTGACCAGGGTGTGTGCTGCACAGTCGAGGTCGGGCTGGTCGCGCAGGATGGCCGCGATGGCCGTGTCGCCCAATGTCGACCAGACGCCATCGCTCAGCAGCACGAAACTCTCACCGGTGCGCAACTCACCATCGAGGAAATCCAGCACCAGGTGTTGATCCAGCCCCAGTGCGCGCTTGAGCACATGCTGCATGCCCGGCTGCTCCCAGACGTGGTCCTCGCTGATGCGTTGCAACTGATCTGCGTGCCAGCGGTACACCCGGCAATCGCCGACATGGGCCAGGGTGAAGCGCCTTCCGCGCAGCACCAGCGCGCTGACGGTGGTCAGCAACGGCAGGCCGCCGCCGTTGGCCTGCAACCAGCGATTTTGCGCCAGCAACAGGCGGTCCAGCGCCTGCGCCACGCCCCAGGTCTGCGGCGTGGCGTAGTAGTCCAGGGCTAGAGCCTGCAAGGTAGTCCGGGCCGCGAGCCCGCCGTCGGCGCATTGGCTGACACCATCGGCGATGGCGAACAGGCAGCCCTTGCTGGCCGCCAGTTCAGCCGTAGGTGTAACCAGGCGCAGAGCATCCTGGTTTTCCGCTCGAGGGCCGATGGCGCTGGCCTCGGCGAAGCTCAGTTGCAGGCTCATCGAAGGTCAGACCCGTGCCGCGGTCATGGCCGCCGAACCCCAGGTGGTTCTCCAGCGGCGCTTGACCCCGTGCAGACCAAACCAGGCCAGGACGCCCAGGCTGGCGAACAACCACAAGGCCAACTGATAGCTACCCGTGCTCTGCTTGATCGCCCCCATGCCGGCCGCCAGGGCGAAGCCGCCGATGCCACCCGCCATGCCGATCAGGCCGGTCATCACGCCGATCTCGCGCCGAAAGCGCTGCGGTACCAGTTGGAACACCGCGCCATTGCCCGCGCCGAGGCCGAGCATGGTGCACACGAACAGCGCCAGTGCCGCGTAGGAGCTGGGCAGGTTGAAGCCGACGGCCGCGATGCACACGGCGGCGACGGTGTACATCACCAGTAGGGTGCGGATGCCGCCAAAACGGTCCGCCAGGGCACCACCCAGGGGCCGCATCAAGCTGCCGCCGAATACGCACGCGGCGGTGTAGTAACCGGCGGTGACCGGGTTCAGGCCGTACTGATCGTTGAAGTAACCAGGCAGGGCGCTGGCCAGGCCGATGAATCCGCCAAAGGTCACGCAGTAGAAGAACATGAACCACCAGCTGTCACGATCCGCCAGGGCCTTGAAGTAGTCGCTCATGGATTTGGCCTTGGGCCGCTCAGGTGCGTTTTTTGCCAGCCAGGCGAACACGATCAGGGTCAGGATCAGCGGGATCAAGGCGAAGCCGAACACGTTGCTCCAGCCAAACGCGGCCGCCAGGACCGGCGCGATCAGCGCGGCGAGCACGGTGCCCGAGTTGCCCGCACCGGCGATGCCCATGGCCTTGCCCTGGTGTTGTGGCGGATACCATTGCGAGGCCAGGGGCAGGGCGACGGCGAACGAAGCACCGGCCATGCCCAGGAACACGCCCAGCAACAAGGCCTGCTCGTAGGTGTGGATCCCCAGTTTCCAGGCGCCGAACAGGGCGCAGATGACAATCACCTGGCCAATCAGCCCGGCGGTTTTCGGTGATAGGCGATCGGCGAGCAGGCCCATGGCGAAGCGCAGGAAGGCGCCGGCCAGAATTGGCGTGGCCACCATCAGCCCGCGCTGTTGCGTGGTCAATTGCAGATCGGCGGCGATTTGCACCGCCAGCGGGCCGAGCAGGTACCAGACCATGAAGCTCAGGTCGAAATACAGAAAGGCTGAGAACAGTGTCGGGGTATGGCCGGATTTCCAGAAGCTTGTGTTCATCGCGCACCTCAGCGGTTAAGAGTCTCGTGGCAAGTCGTGAGCTTTGCGGTGGGCGCCGCGACGGCCGCACCACCGACCCCGGGCTGTGGGGCCAAAACGAAAAAACGCCGCTACCCGATTCGCCAGGGGCAAATGAGGTGAGCGACGTCTTTGTCGTGGGTGGGGCAACCGCCGTTGGTTACCTGTACCGATTACTTAGCGAGATCTGTGCCAGATCCGCGATGTGTACGCGATGATCGTTCCCATGCTCTACGTGGAAATGCCGCCATGGACGCTCGGCGTCCGCTTTGAATGTGACGCGGAGCATCACGGGACGCATTCCCGCGCGGGAGCGTGGAAACGATCAGGCGTGGGGCTCAGCCCAGCAACTCGCTCATGGCAATGATCTGCTCCGCCACCTGGATCAGCTTTTGCTGGCGGCTCATGGCCTGGCGGCGCATCAGGGTGTAGGCCTGCTCTTCGTTGCACGCTTTCATTTTCATCAGCATGCCCTTGGCCAGTTCGATGCGCTTGCGCTCGGCCAGTTGCTGGTCCCGGGCGTGGAGTTGGGCGCGCAGGGCCTGGTCGCTTTCAAAGCGTGCCATGGCCACATCCAGGATCGGCTGCAGGCGTGCGGCATGAATGCCTTCGACAATGTAGGCACTGACGCCGGACTTGATGGCCTGGCGCATCACGCCCGGGTCGTGTTCGTCGGTGAACATCACAATCGGCCGTGGCTGGTCACGGCTGACCAGCACCACTTGTTCCAGCACATCGCGGCTGGGTGACTCGGTATCGATCAGGATCACGTCCGGGTGCACTGTTTCGACGCGCGCGGGCAGGTCGATGGTCAGGCCGGATTCGTCGATCACCTCGAAGCCGGCTTCGGTCAGTGCGGTCTTGAGACGACCGACTTTTTTCGCGGTGTCGTTGATCAGCAGGATGCGTAACATGGTCGTGGCCTCCTGTCAGCGGCGGGCGAGCAGGGTGGGGGTGTCGGTCATGGCGTGCAGCGCGAAGCTGCGGGCATAGGCCGCAGGGTCCGAACCGTCCCAGACTTTGCCATCGATCAACTGGCTGCTGCGCATTGCCTGGCCCTCGGTACGGATTCCCAATGCGCTGGCCGCGTCCCGGTACAGCGCCAGTTGCTGGACCTGGCGGGCGACCGCCAGATAGTCCGGATCTTCACGCAACAGCCCCCAGCGCCGAAATTGGGTCATGAACCACATGCCGTCGCTCAGGTACGGCACATTCACCTCGCCATTGCCATGGAAGCGCAGCGCGTGCGGGTCCTGCCAGCGATTGCCAAGGCCGTCGGCATAGTCGCCCAGCAAGCGCGGCTCGATGCAGTCCAGCGGCATATCCAGGTAGTCGGGGGCGCTCAACAGTTGCGCGGTACTGCGGCGATTTTCCGTGCTTTGCTCGATGAAACGACTGGCCTCCAGGATCGCCATCACCAGCGCCCGGGCTGTGTTGGGGTATTGCTCGACGAAGGCGCGGGTGCAGGCGAGGACTTTCTCCGGGTGATCGGGCCACAGGGCTTGGGTGGTTGCCAGGGTGAAACCCAGGTTCTGCTTCACGGCGGCGGCGCTCCAGGGTTCGCCCACGCAAAAGCCGTCGATACGACCGGCCTGCAGGTGCGCGATCATTTGCGGCGGCGGTACCACGACGCTGTCGACATCGTGCAGCGGATGGATACCCTGGCTGGCCAGCCAGTAATACAGCCACATGGCGTGGGTGCCGGTGGGAAAGGTCTGGGCGAAGGTCAGTTTTGGGCGACTTTGGTGCACGTGGCGATCCAGCGCCTCAGGACTGCTCACGCCCAGCCGGTGCAGGCCGTGGGAGAGGTTGATGCTCTGGCCGTTCTGGTTCAGGCCCATGAGCACCGCCATGTCGGTTGCCGCTACGCCACCGATGCCCAGATGCACGGCATACACCAGCCCGTACAGGCAGTGGGCGGCATCCAGCTCGCCACTGACCAGTTTGTCCCGCAGGCTGGCCCAGGACGTTTGGCGCTTGAGATTCAGGGTCAGGCCGTAGGGCTGGGCGAAGCCCTGAGTGGCGGCGACCACCACCGAGGCGCAGTCGCTCAGGGCCATGAAGCCCAGGTTGATCGAGGTTTTTTCCGGGGCATCGCTGCCATTGACCCAGGCCAGAGGGCCGGCTGATGGTTCATTCATCGAGTGTGCACCTTCCAAAAAAACGTCGTCCCGGGCCCTTGCCAGAGCAAGGCCGGGGGACGACGCCATTGTCCTTCCCATCAGCAACGCGGGACTCATCCCGTCGTTGGCATGAGTGCTGATGCCAATCCCGGTGCAAGGCATATGCCATTGACGCCTGATTTCGTCGTGCGCCTCGCTTGCAACCCCGATGCCCGGCTATAATCGCCGCCTCATTTCGCCGCCAATCGAGTCAAGTCCGCCCATGTATACCCTGGCCCGCCAACTGCTGTTCAAACTCTCCCCGGAAACCTCCCACGATCTGTCCCTGGACCTGATCGGTGCGGGCGGGCGTCTGGGCCTGAACGGCTTGCTGTGCAAGGCACCGGCGCACGTGCCGGTGAATGTCATGGGCCTGGACTTCCCGAACCCGGTAGGGCTGGCGGCCGGTCTGGACAAGAATGGCGCGGCCATCGACGGCTTTGCCCAACTGGGTTTCGGCTTCGTGGAAATCGGCACCATTACCCCGCGTCCGCAGCCGGGCAACCCCAAGCCGCGCATTTTTCGCTTGCCGCAGGCCGAGGCGATCATCAACCGCATGGGCTTCAACAACCTGGGCGTCGATCACCTGCTGGCGCGCGTTGCCGCCGCCAAGTACAAAGGCGTGCTGGGGATCAACATCGGCAAGAACTTTGACACTCCGGTCGAGCGTGCCGTCGACGACTACCTGATCTGCCTGGACAAGGTCTACGCCCATGCCAGCTACGTGACGGTCAACGTCAGTTCGCCCAACACCCCGGGCCTGCGCAGCCTGCAATTTGGCGATTCGCTCAAGCAGTTGCTCGAAGCCTTGCGCCAGCGCCAGGAAGACCTGGCCCAACTGCACGGCAAGCGCGTACCGCTGGCGATCAAGATCGCACCGGACATGACCGACGAAGAAACCGTTGAAGTGGCGCAGGCCCTGATCGAAACCGGCATGGACGCGGTGATCGCGACCAACACCACCCTGAGTCGCGTCGGTGTCGAAGGCATGGAGTTTGGTGACGAGGCGGGCGGTTTGTCCGGCGCCCCGGTACGCGACAAGAGCACGCACACGGTCAAGGTGCTGGCGGCTGAACTGGCCGGGCGCCTGCCGATCATCGCCGTGGGCGGGATCACCGAAGGCAAGCACGCGGCTGAGAAGATCGCCGCGGGTGCCAGCCTGGTGCAGCTCTACTCCGGGTTCATCTACAAAGGCCCGGCGTTGATTCGCGAGTCGGTGGATGCGATCGCGGCAATGCGCCAACGGTAGAGGTTTGTGCTGAGGGGATTGTGTGGCAAGGGGGCAAGCTCTCTTGTCACGGCCAGCGTTTGCAGGTGTCGATTGCAGGCATAAAAAAGGGCTCCTCGAGGGAGCCCCTGGGCCGAAGCCCGCCGTCCGGAGAGGACGTGCGTGGTTAAGTCGTTACCTGATCAAGTTGTCGTGTCGGAGTGTGTGCCCTGTTTAGCCGACGGCGTGAAGTTCGTTGAGTCTATGGATTCCCGCAGTGCCGGTCATACCGTCCCAGTTGTCGCCGCGTCCTTCTCGCCAGCCGTTAATCCAGGCTTGGCGTACCGACGGTAGAGTAAATGGGCAAAGCTCACGGGATTTGCCACCAACGCCATATTGATATCCGCGCAAAAATGCTCTTTCCAACGGATCACGCTTAAGTCTTCTCATAGGGTGTTTCCCTCACTTGTTGACTGTATTTGTCGCGTCGACCTCTATCGAGGTCAGGCAGGAAAACTCCTGCCGTTGGGGGCTCGCTGCCGGCGTCGCGAGCCAAGGTGTTGACGTCGTTGCGGCGTCAACCTGAGTTGAGTTCTAACCAATGAGTCACATCGAGGGAATGATCGTTTTGTCATAAGAACGTAACGATAAAGATGCTAAGGCCATAAGTAACACGACGTGATTTGCGTGGTGTTTGGCCAAAGCCCCCTGTGATCAGCCTCTCACTGGATGATGAGGTTAATGCTTTAGAAAAAATGTCCACCCGTTGTACTCGGGTACTATTCGACGAAGGGTCGAGTTATGACATTTTGTTGCATCGAATTTTTTATCTGCCCGGGCATCTAAGCTCATTCCAGTCCATCGACTGGTTGAGCGGCCAGGGTGGGACGGCACACCTTCGTGCCACGCGAGCGCTCTTTTAGAAAAGCGCTTGATTGAAAACCGAGCGGTCAATGCGTTGCCCGTTCACTTATTGCCAAAGGCCCTGGAACCCCCATGTCGGATCGTTACGAACTCTTCCTCACTTGCCCTAAAGGCCTCGAAGGCCTGCTTATCGAGGAAGCCGTCGGGCTTGGCCTTGAGGAAGCGCGCGAGCACACCTCGGCCGTGCGTGGCATGGCCACCATGGAAACCGCCTATCGCCTGTGCCTGTGGTCGCGCCTGGCGAACCGGGTCCTGATTGTCCTCAAGCGTTTCGCGATGAAGGACGCCGAAGACCTGTATCACGGCGTGCTGGATGTCGAGTGGCAGGACCATATGCTGCCTGACGGTACCCTGGCGGTGGAGTTCAGTGGCCACGGTTCGGGCATCGACAACACCCACTTCGGTGCGTTGAAAGTCAAGGACGCCATCGTCGACAAGCTGCGCACCCCGTCGGGTGAGCGCCCGTCCATCGACAAGCTCAACCCGGACCTGCGCATTCACCTGCGCCTGGACCGTGGCGAAGCGATCCTGTCCCTGGACCTGTCCGGTCACAGCCTGCACCAGCGCGGCTACCGCCTGCAGCAAGGTGCTGCACCGCTGAAGGAAAACCTCGCGGCGGCGATCCTGATCCGTTCCGGCTGGCCACGCATTGCCGCTCAAGGCGGCGCACTGGCTGACCCGATGTGCGGTGTCGGGACCTTCCTGGTCGAAGCGGCGATGATCGCCGCCGATATGGCGCCGAACCTGCGCCGTGAGCAGTGGGGCTTCACCGCCTGGCTGGGTCACGTGCCGGCGTTGTGGAAAAAGCTCCACGAAGAAGCCTCAGAGCGCGCCGCTGCCGGCCTGGCCAAGCCACCGCTGTGGATTCGCGGGTACGAAGCCGACCCACGGCTGATTCAACCGGGCCGTAACAACGTCGAGCGCGCCGGCCTGAGCGAGTGGATCAAGATCTACCAGGGCGAAGTCGCGACGTTCGAGCCGCGCCCGGACCAGAACCAGAAAGGCCTGGTGATCTGCAACCCTCCATACGGCGAGCGCCTGGGCGACGAGGCGAGCTTGCTCTACCTCTACCAGAACCTAGGCGAGCGCCTGCGCCAGGCCTGCCTGAACTGGGAAGCGGCCGTGTTCACCGGCGCGCCGGACCTGGGCAAGCGCATGGGCATCCGCAGCCACAAGCAGTATTCGTTCTGGAACGGCGCGCTGCCGTGCAAACTGCTGCTGATCAAAGTCCTGCCGGACCAGTTCGTCACAGGCGAGCGCCGTACGCCGGAACAGCGCCAGGCCGAGCGTGAGCAAGCGGTCTACGATCAGTTGCCGGTCGAGCCGCAAGAGCGTCAGTACAACAAGAACGGCAACCCGATCAAACCTGTGCCGGCACCGGCACCTGTGGTTGAGCAGGCGCGCCTGAGCGAAGGCGGGCAGATGTTTGCCAACCGCCTGCAGAAGAACCTCAAGGCTATGGGCAAGTGGGTCAAGCGCGAAGGCATCGATTGCTACCGCGTCTACGATGCCGACATGCCTGAGTACTCGATGGCCATCGACCTGTATCACGACTGGGTCCACGTCCAGGAATACGCCGCGCCGAAATCCATCGACCCGGAAAAAGCCTCGGCGCGCATGTTCGATGCCCTGGCGGCCATTCCGCAGGCCTTGAACGTCGACAAGAGCCGCGTGGTGGTCAAGCGCCGCGAGCGTCAGAGCGGCACCCGCCAGTACGAGCGTCAAAGTGCCCAGGGCAAGTTCGTCGAAGTCAACGAAGGCGGCGTGAAGTTGCTGGTCAACCTGACCGACTACCTCGACACCGGCCTGTTCCTGGACCACCGTCCGATGCGCATGCGGATCCAGAAAGAGGCGGCCGGCAAGCGCTTCCTCAATCTGTTCTGCTACACCGCCACCGCCAGTGTGCATGCGGCCAAGGGCGGCGCACGCAGCACCACCAGCGTCGACTTGTCGAAAACCTACCTGGACTGGGCGCGTCGTAACCTGTCGCTCAATGGTTTCTCGGACAAGAACCGCCTGGAGCAGGGCGATGTCATGGCCTGGCTGGAAGCCAACCGGGACGAGTTCGAGATGATCTTCATCGATCCGCCGACCTTCTCCAACTCCAAGCGCATGGAAGGCATCTTCGACGTCCAGCGTGACCACGTGCAACTGCTGGACCTGGCCATGGCGCGCCTGGCACCGGGCGGCGTGTTGTATTTCTCCAACAACTTCCGCAAGTTCCAGCTCGAAGAGAACCTCGTGGCGCGCTATGCCGTCGAGGAAATCACCGCGCAAACCATCGACCCGGACTTTGCCCGTAACGGCAAGATCCACCGTGCCTGGAAAATCATGGCGCGTTAAGGGGGCTGGTCCCACAGGGCCTCAATGTTTCGAGGCCCTGTGGGCTGATTCTCTGGCGAACTGCATGGCAATAGCCATGTTGTGGCGTGCCGACGTGGGGGTGTATGCCTGCAGGCTGGCGGGAAGAATCGGGTCGAGGAGGGGTAGCACGCCCCAGTGGCCAGGGAACAAAGGTCCCTGGCCACGTGGGGGCGCAGACTGTCGGTAAGGCTTACAGCACCGAAGCGGTCGCCGCCAGTTTCGGCTGACGGTACAGGTCCAGCAGCACTTGATCGAGTACCGACGAGGCGCCAAACGGTGCCTTGTCGTTGAGGATCGCCACCACGGCCCAGGTGTTGCCGTTGTTGTCGCGGCTGAAGCCGGCAATGGCGCGAACGGTGTTCAGGGTGCCGGTCTTGACGTGGGCCTCACCGCGCATGGCGGTGGTCTTGAGGCGCTTGCGCATGGTGCCGTCCATGCCGGAAATCGGCATCGAGCTGACGAACTCGGCCGAGTACGGGCTTCTCCAGGCGGCCTGCAGCATGCTCGCCATCTCCCGGGCACTTACCCGTTCAGCGCGCGACAGGCCCGAGCCGTTCTCCATCACCAGGTGCGAGGCGGTAATGCCCTTTTTCGCCAGCCACTGGCGCACGACGCGCTGTGCGGCCCTGGCGTCGTCGCCATCGGCATCGGTACGGTATTTCGCACCCAGGCTCAGGAACAACTGCTGGGCCATGGTGTTGTTACTGTACTTGTTGATGTCGCGGATGATTTCCGCCAGGTCCGGCGAGAAGGCCCGGGCCAGGACCTTGGCGTCTTTTGGCACCGACGCCAGGCGATCCTTGCCCTGGATGCTGCCGCCCAGTTCCTGCCAGATCGCCCGTACGGCACCGGCGGTGTAGGTGGCATGGTCGAGCAGCGAGAGGTAGGTCTGCGAGCTGCAGCCCTCGCCGAGCTGGCCGGCCACGGTCACGGCCACGCTGCCGTCGGCCTGGGGCACCGGGTTATAGCGCACGCCACCGGTGCATTGCTTGGAGTTGAGGGCCTTGACCTGGTTATCGATGCGCACGGTGGCGATCGGCGGTTCAACCGACACCAGCACCCGGCCCGAGTCATTGCGGGCCACGAAGCGCAGGGCCTTGAGGTTGACCAGCAGGGCGTCCGGCTTGACCAGGAACGGCTTGTTATCGTCATTGCCGTCGTCATTGAACTGAGGCAATTGCGGCTGGATGAAGAAGCTGCGGTCCAGCACCAGGTCGCCCGTGACTTGCTGTACGCCATTGGCCCGCAGGTCGCGCATCAGCAGCCAGAGCTTTTCCATGTTCAGCTTCGGATCGCCGCCACCCTTGAGGTACAGGTTGCCATGCAGGATCCCGCCGCTCAGGGTGCCGTCGGTGTAGAACTCGGTTTTCCACTGGTGGTTCGGGCCGAGCATCTCCAGGGCGGCGTAGGTGGTGACCAGCTTCATGGTCGAGGCCGGGTTCACCGACACGTCGGCGTTGAAGACCGTGGGAGTGCCCGGGCCGTTGAGCGGAATCATTACCAGGGACAGGGCGCTGTCCGGCAGCTTGCTGGCTTTGAGCGCCTTTTGCACATTGGGCGTCAGCGCGGTATTGACCGGCGCGGCAGAAACAGGGAAGGCCAGCGGCACAAGCAGGCTGGCAAGAAGCAATGGACGCAAAGAGTTGATCATTTGAAATAAAACCCTACAGCCGAGGGGAAAAAAATGAGGGCATGAAGATAAATTCCCTCAATGGTCACGAAAGTGTCGGCATTATGCCCAAGGTATAGCGCCTTGTGCCGCACAGGATGTGCCTAATGCGCGTTTTTTTTACCGACGGTAGAGGCCGGCTTCCAGAGAGTCGGGCATTGCGCGGCTTAAAATGTTAAAGTGCCGCCCGTTATTACTTAAGAGGATTGTTCCAATGGCGACTAACCGTTCCCAGCGTCTGCGCAAAAAACTGTGCGTCGATGAATTTCAAGAGCTGGGTTTCGAGCTGAACCTGGATTTCAAAGAAGATTTGGCTGATGAAGCCATTGACGCTTTCCTCGACGCGTTCCTGAAAGAAGCCATGGAAGCCAACGGTCTGGGTTATGTGGGCGGCGACGACTTCGGTCTGGTTTGCCTGCAGAAGCGCGGCTCCGTCAGCGCAGAACAGCGTGCTGCCGTTGAAGCCTGGCTCAAGGGCCGTACCGAGCTGACCAGCGCTGAAGTCAGCCCGTTGCTGGACGTTTGGTACCCGGAAAAGCCGATCAATCCGGTAGCCTGATGTTCAAAAAAACGGCGACCCTGAGGTCGCCGTTTTTTTATGTCTCATGCTTTGCGCCCATTCAGAATCATCAGCGTCACCAGCCCCGCGACAATCCCCCAGAATGCCGAGCCGATAGAAAACAGGGTCATCCCCGACGCCGTGACCATAAAGGTGATCAGCGCCGCTTCGCGTTCCTTCACTTCGCTCATGGCGATGCTCAGGCCATTGATGATCGAGCCAAACAGCGCCAGGGCGGCAATTGACAGCACCAGCTCCTTGGGCAGGGCGGCAAACAAGGCCGCCAGTGTCGCGCCGAACACGCCGGCAATACCGTAGAAAATCCCGCACCAGACTGCCGCGGTGTAGCGCTTGTCGCGATCTTCATGGGCATGGGGGCCGGTGCAGATGGCCGCGCTGATGGCCGCCAGGTTGATCCCGTGGGAGCCGAACGGTGCCAGCAGCAACGAGGCGATGCCGGTGGTGGTGATCAGTGGCGAGGCCGCAACCTTGTAGCCGTCGGCGCGCAGCACCGCGATGCCGGGCATGTTTTGCGAGGTCATGGCCACCACGAACAGGGGGATGCCGATGCTGATGGTGGCGGCGAGCGAGAAGTGCGGCGTGGTCCAGACTGGCGTTGCCACTTCCAGGTGAAAGCCGCTGAAGTCCAGCAGCCCCATGAAGCCGGACAAGGCGGTGCCGATCAGCAGCGCGGCAAGCACGGCATAACGCGGGGACAGGCGCTTGACCACCAGGTAGGTGATAAACATCCCCAGCACCAGGCCGGTGCGATGCTGGGCGGCGACGAAGATTTCGCTGCCGATCTTGAACAGGATCCCGGCCAGCAAGGCGGCGGCCAGGGACCCCGGGATCCTTTTCACCAGCCGTTCGAAGCTACCGGTCATGCCGCAGATCGTCACCAGGATGGCGCAGGTGATGTAGGCGCCAATCGCCTCACCGTAGCTGACCCCCGCCAGGCTGGTGATCAACAACGCCGCACCGGGGGTCGACCAGGCAATGGTGATGGGGGTGCGATAACGCAGGGACAGGCCGATCGAGCACACCGCCATGCCAATCGAGAGCGCCCAGATCCACGAAGAAATCTGCCCGCTGCTCAGGCCGGCGGCTTGCCCGGCTTGAAACATCAGCACCAGGGAGCTGGTGTAGCCGGTCATCATGGCGATGAACCCGGCGACGATCGCTGAGGGCGAGGTATCGGCCAGTGGGCGAAGTTGCGTGTGCGTGGCGTCGTTCATGACGGTGGTGTTCCTTGTATCCGCGGAAGCAGGCAGGCTGTTTTGTGGGTTCAAGCCTAAACTCAAACCTGACGGATCGTTGCAATACAGCCGGGGGCGTAAACGGCCATACAGTGTGTTGCCACCTCCAGTTGTGTACAATATGCACAGTTTTTTACGCGATACTTGTCAGCGACCCACTGTGCCGTATTACAGTCACGGTCTATTCGCCGCCGTTCTCCCGATTCGAGTGCCCATGAACGAACAGTTGCAGCCCCTCAAGAAACAACCGCGAGCAGGCAAAGCCGGCCGCAGCGGTACCCAGGACGATATCGTCTATGCGCATATCTTCGAGGCCATCCTCGAACAGCGCCTGGCGCCCGGTACTAAATTGAGCGAAGAGGCGCTGGGAGAGATTTTCGGGGTCAGCCGCACCATCATTCGCCGCGCGTTGTCACGCCTTGCCCACGAAGGCGTGGTACTCCTGCGTCCCAACCGTGGCGCCGTGGTTGCCAGCCCGAGCGTCGAGGAGGCCCGCCAGGTATTCATGGCGCGGCGCCTGGTGGAGCGGGCGATCACCGAGCTTGCGGTCGAGCACGCGACCGCCGAGCAGATTGCCGAGTTGCGGCAGATGGTCAACGACGAGCGCGACAGCTTCTCCCGTGGCGACCGTGGCGCCGGCATCCGTCTTTCGGGCGAGTTCCACCTCAAGCTCGCGGAAGCGGCGAAGAACGCCCCGCTGATCAGCTTCCAGCGCAGCCTGGTGTCGCAGACGTCCCTGATCATCGCCCAGTACGAAAGCGGCAACCGTTCACACTGCTCCTACGACGAGCACACCCAGTTGATCGATGCCATCGAGGCCCGCGATGCGACGCTGGCGGTGAACCTGATGATGCACCACATGGATCACATCGACAGCAAGCTCAACCTCGACGAAGAAAGCGCCTCGGATGATTTGCACGCGGTGTTCTCGCATTTGCTGCAGACCAAGAAGCCAGGGCGTTCCAGCGCGAAAATCTGAGACACCGCGGCGCGTCCTTCGCGGGCACACATGCCCTGTGGCTTGATTGAGTTGCCTGAGAAGGCGCTCTCAAGGACAAAAAAATCCCCCGGAGCCTCACGGCACGGGGGATTTTTTCATGACCGAAACCTTTAGCGCTGATGCACCAGGTTGCCCGCCGCATAGGTCTGCAGCACCGTGCGGTCATCCCCCAGGGTCATCAGGACAAACAGGGTTTCGGCGATGGTGTTGGCCTGTTTCAGGCGGTAGCTGAGCAGTGGCGTGGCGTTGTAGTCCAGCACCAGGAAGTCGGCGTCGGTGCCCGGTTGCAGGGTGCCGATGCGGTCCTCCAGGCGCAGCGCCCGCGCACCGCCGAGGGTGGCCAGGTACAGCGACTTGAACGGGCTCAGGCGTGCGCCTTGCAGTTGCATGACTTTGTAGGCTTCGTTGAGGGTGTGCAGCAGCGAGAAGCTGGTGCCGGCGCCCACGTCCGTGCCCAGTCCGACGTTCAGGTTGTGCTTCTCGGCCATCGGCAGGTTGAACAGGCCGCTGCCCAGGAAGAAGTTCGAGGTCGGGCAGAAGGCGATGGCCGAGCCGGTCTCGGCCAGGCGCGCGCATTCGTCGTCACACAGGTGCACCCCGTGGGCGAACACCGAGCGCTCGCCCAGCAGCTTGTAATGGTCGTAGACGTCCAGGTAGCCCTTGCGCTCCGGGAACAGCTCTTTGACCCATTGGATTTCCTGCAGGTTTTCACTGATGTGGGTCTGCATGTACAGGTCAGGGTATTCGCCGAGCAACTGGCCGGCGAGGGTCAGTTGTTCCGGGGTGCTGGTCGGGGCAAAGCGCGGGGTGACCGCGTAGTGCAGGCGACCCTTGCCGTGCCAGCGCTCGATCAGCGCCTTGCTGTCGACATAGCTGGATTCGGCGGTGTCGGTCAGGTAATCCGGCGCGTTGCGGTCCATCATCACCTTGCCGGCGATCATCCGCAGGTCAAGTTTGCGGGCGACTTCGAAGAACGAATCCACTGACTGCGGGTGCACGCTGCCGAACACCAGCGCGGTGGTGGTGCCGTTGCGCAGCAGTTCCTTGATGAAGATCTCGGCGACTTCTTCGGCGTGGGCCTTGTCGGCGAACTGGCTTTCACACGGGAAGGTGTAGGTGTTTAGCCAGTCCAGCAGTTGTTCGCCGTAGGCGCCGACCATGCCGGTTTGCGGCAGGTGGATATGGGTGTCGATGAAGCCTGGGGTGATCAGCGCATCCTGATAGTGGGTGATCTCGATGTCGGCGGGCAGGCTGGCAAGCAGTTCGGTGGCGTGGCCGATGGCACTGATCTGGCCGTTTTCGGTCACCAGCAAACCATCTTCGAAGTACTCGTAGGAGGCTTCGATGCCCACCACGGCGGGGTCGGCGATGCTGTGCAGGATGGCGGCGCGGTAGGCTTTGCAAGTCGAAGGCATGGGAATTCTCAGTTCGTGGCTTATCAGTTCGACGCGTGGCTGCGGCGTGAAGCGGGAAGCAGTTTGGCAATAGGTTCGGCGCGGGCGGTGTGCTGGCCGAAATTCGCGTTATAGGTGGCGATGATTTCCCCGGCGATGGAGATGGCGATTTCCACAGGCAATTTGCCTTTGACTTCGCCGATGCCCATCGGGCAACGCATGCGTTGCAGCACGCTGTTGTCGACACCGCGCTCGCGCAGGCGGTGTTCGAACTTGACCCGCTTGGTCTTCGAGCCGATCAGGCCGAAGTAGGCGAAGTCGTTGCGCTTGAGGATCGCGGCGGTGAGCTCCAGGTCGAGCTGGTGATTGTGGGTCATGACGATGCAGTAGCTGCCGACGGGCAGGTCGTCGACTTCGTCCACCGGTTCTTCGCTGACGATTTTACGCACGCCATGGGGGATCTGCTCGGGGAACTCGGCTTCGCGCGAGTCGATCCAGCGCACGCGGCAGGGCAGGCTGGCCAGCAAGGGCACCAGCGCCCGGCCAACGTGGCCGGCACCGAACACGGCAATCTGCGCCTGCACCTGGCCCATGGGCTCGAACAGCAGCACGGTCACGCCGCCGCAGCATTGGCCGAGGCTGGCGCCGAGCGTGAAGCGTTCCAGGTGGGTGTCCTGCTTGCCGCTGGCCAGCATCTCCCGGGCGATGTGCATCGCCTTGTATTCCAGATGCCCGCCACCGATGGTGTCATAGGACTGCGTGGCGCTGATGACCATCTTCGAGCCAGCATTGCGCGGCGTCGAGCCGAGCTCTTCGATGATGGTCACCAGCACGCAGGGTTCACCCTGGGCTTGCAGGTCGGCGAGGGCGTCGATCCAGTTGTACATGTTCACCTCAACATCTCTGTTGTCTGTTCGGGCCCATCGCGGGCAAACCCGCGATGGGCGCGCCCCGGTCTAGAGCGAAGCCAGCTCGGTCTCGGCTTCCACGGCTTTCACCGCCGTCAACTGGCGCATCTGCTCACAACCCCACAACACCCGCTCCGGCGTCGCCGGCGCGTCGATTTTCGGTTGATGGCGGTAGTCGCCCAGGCTGGCCACGGCGTCCTTGATCGCACACCAGGCGGCGATGCCGAGCATGAACGGAGGCTCGCCCACAGCCTTGGAGTGGAACACCGTGTCTTCCGGATTCTTGCGGTTTTCCACCAGCTTGACCCGCAGGTCCAGCGGCATGTCGGCCACCGCCGGGATCTTGTAGCTGGCCGGGCCGTTGGTCATCAGCTTGCCCTTGGCATTCCACACCAGCTCTTCCATGGTCAGCCAGCCCATGCCCTGGATATAGCCGCCTTCGACCTGGCCGATGTCGATGGCCGGGTTCAGCGAGGTGCCGACGTCGTGGAGGATGTCGGTGCGCAGCATCTTGTACTCGCCGGTCAGGGTGTCGACGATCACCTCGGCACAGGCCGCACCAAAGGCAAAGTAGTAGAACGGACGACCACGGGCCTGGCTGCGGTCGTAGTAGATTTTCGGGGTCTTGTAGAACCCGGTGCTCGACAGCGACACCTGGGCAAAGTACGCCTGCTGGATCAAGGCTTCGAAGGTCAGGATCTGGTCGCGAATCCGCACGTGGCCGTTGTGGAACTCCACGTCTGCTTCGCTGACCCCGAACTTGCGCGCGGCAAATTCCACCAGGCGCTGCTTGATGATCTCGGCGGCGTTTTGCGCGGCCTTGCCGTTGAGGTCAGCCCCACTGGAGGCGGCCGTCGGCGAGGTATTGGGCACTTTGTCGGTGTTGGTGGCCGTGATCTGCACCCGGTCCATTTCCACCTGGAACACTTCGGCCACCACCTGGGCGACCTTGGTGTTCAGGCCCTGACCCATTTCCGTGCCGCCGTGGTTGAGGTGGATGCTGCCGTCGGTATAGACATGCACCAGGGCGCCGGCCTGGTTGAGGAAGCTGGCCGTGAAGGAAATGCCGAACTTCACCGGGGTCAGCGCCAGGCCTTTTTTCAGGATCGGGCTGTTGGCGTTGTAGCGCCGGATCGCTTCGCGGCGTTCGGCGTACTGGCTGCTTTCTTCCAGTTCGGCGGTCATTTCCTCGAGCATGTTGTGCTCGACGGTCTGGTAGTAGTGGGTGACGTTGCGCTCGGTCTTGCCGTAGTAGTTGACCTTGCGCACGGCCAGCGGGTCGAGGCCCAGATGGCGGGCGATGGCGTCCATCACTTCTTCGATGGCGACCATGCCTTGCGGGCCACCAAAACCACGGTAGGCGGTGTTCGAGGCGGTGTTGGTCTTGCAGCGGTGACCGTTGATGGTCGCGTCACCCAGGTAGTACGAGTTGTCCGAGTGGAACATGGCCCGGTCAACGATGGACGCCGACAGGTCCGGCGAGCAGCCGCAGTTGCCCGCCAGGTCCAGGGCAATGCCGTGCAGGCGGCCGGTGCTGTCGAAGCCGACGTCGTACTCGACATAGAACGGGTGGCGCTTGCCGGTCATCAGCATGTCTTCGACCCGGGGCAGGCGCATCTTGGTCGGCTGTCCGGTCAGGTGCGCGATCACCGCGCACAGGCAGGCCGGGCTGGCAGCCTGGGTTTCCTTGCCGCCGAAACCACCGCCCATGCGGCGCATGTCGACGACGATCTTGTTCATCGACACGTCCAGCACTTCGGCGACCAGTTTCTGCACTTCGGTGGGGTTCTGGGTCGAGCAGTAGACAATCATCCCGCCGTCTTCCGTCGGCATCACGGAAGAGATCTGGGTCTCCAGGTAGAAGTGTTCCTGGCCGCCAATGTGCAGCGTGCCCTGGATACGGTGTTCGGCGGTTGCCAGGGCATTGGCCGAATCGCCGCGCTGGTGGGTGTGGCTGTCGAGGACGAAGTGGCGTTTGCGCAGGGCTTCGACCACGTCGAGCACCGGCTCCAGGTCTTCATATTCGATGACCGCCGCCATGGCAGCCTTGCGTGCGGTGTCCAGGTCCTTCGCGGCGACGGCGAGCACCGGTTGGCCGACGAACTGCACGTCATCGATGGCCAGCAGCGGGTCGCCCGGCAGCAGTGGGCCGATGTCTTTCAGGCCCGGTATGTCTTTGTGGGTAATGGCGATGCGCACGCCTTCGAAGGCGTAGCAGGGTTGGGTGTCGATGCTGATGATTTTCGCGTGGGCACGGTCCGACAGTCGCGCATAAACGTGCAACTGATTCGGGAACTCCAGCCGGTCATCAATGTACTGCGCTTCACCGGACACGTGTTTGGCGGCGCTGTCGTGCTTGACGCTGCGCCCGACGCCGGTGGTCAGGTCCCTGGCAAACAGCTCGGCCAGTTCGGCTTGGGTCTTTTCAACGGTGTGATGGTTAGACATAAGCGGTCACCCGAGTCTCGATGTACGGTGTTTGCAGTTCGATGAAGTATTTGCGCAGCAGGTTCTGTGCACTGAGCAGGCGGTATTCCTTGCTCGCACGGAAGTCCGACAGCGGGGTGAAGTCTTCGGCCAGGGCGGCGCAGGCGCTTTCGACGGTGGCTTTGTTCCAGGTCGCGCCCAGCAGTGCGGCTTCGCAGTGCTTTGCCCGTTTCGGGGTCGCGGCCATGCCGCCGAAGGCGACGCGGGCATCGCGGATCACACCGTTTTCAATGCGCAGGTTGAACGCTGCACAGACGGCGGAGATGTCATCGTCCAGGCGCTTGGACACCTTGTAGGCACGGAACAGTTGTTCGGCGCTGGCACGGGGCACGATGATCTTTTCGATGAACTCGCTTTCCTGGCGCGCAGTCACCCGGTAGTCGATGAAATAGTCTTCCAGGGCCAGGGTGCGGCGGGTATTGCCTTTGCACAGCACGATCTGCGCACCCAGCGCGATCAGCAGTGGTGGCGAGTCACCGATGGGCGAGGCGTTGCCGATATTGCCGCCCAGGGTGCCCTGGTTGCGGATCTGCAGGGAGGCAAAGCGTTGCAGCAGTTCACCGAAGTCCGGGTACTCGGCCTTCAGGGCGTCGTAGCAATCGGAGAGGGCGGTGGCGGCGCCGATTTCCAGGCGGTCGTCAAAGCGTTCGATGCGCTTCATTTCGGCGACGTTGCCGACGTAGATCATCACCGGCAGCGTGCGGTGGAACTGGGTCACTTCCAGCGCCAGGTCGGTGCCGCCCGCCAGCAGGCGCGCTTGCGGATAGGCGTCGTAGAGATCGGCCAGGTCGGCCACGGTCAGCGGCACCAGGCAGCGTTTGTCGCCACTGTTGAGTTCACCTGTATCGCTGGGGGCGATGGCCTTCAGGCGAGCAATGGTCTCGGCTTCGCGGGCATCGAACTGGTCAGGCTGCTTGCCACAGCAACTTTGCTCGGCGGCTTGCAGGATCGGCCGGTAGCCGGTGCAGCGGCACAGGTTGCCGGCGAGGGCTTCGTGGGCCTTGTGGGCGTCGGGTTGGTCGCTGTTTTTCTGCAGGGCGAACAGCGACATGACAAAGCCCGGTGTGCAGAAGCCGCACTGGGAGCCGTGGCATTCGACCATGGCCTGTTGCACGCTGTGCAGTTGGCCCTGGTGCTTGAGGTCTTCGACGCTGATCAGCTGTTTGCCCTGCAGGGACGACACAAAGGTCAGACACGAGTTGAGACTGCGATAGCGAATCTGCTCGCGGCCGGTGTCATCGGTGTGCAATTCACCGACCACCACCGTACACGCGCCACAGTCGCCACTGGCGCAACCTTCTTTGGTACCGGGCTTGCCCAAATGGTCGCGCAGATAGTTCAGCACGGTCAGGTTCGGGTCCAGGGCGTGCTCGCTACGGAGTTCCTGGTTTAATAAAAACTGGATCACGGAAGGCCTCGCAGACTCATTATTGTTGTTGATCGACGTGACCTGAATTTAGCAGGTCTGACTTTTCGGTCAATGATTTTCTGACTTCAAGGTCAGGAAATTGACATTTGCCGATCAACAGCCGTTTCTTTCATTATTGACCCTCTCGGGATACCGTGCTTTTTGCTTGAATCGTGCCAATTTCCCCGGGTCAGGCCCTGCGCCATCCCCTATCAAGTGCGCTACACTGCGCCGCTTGTGCAGATTGAAGATTTTCAAGGAAAACCATGACGTTCAAGGCGCCGGACAGCCTCGCCGAGCAAATCGCTCACCACCTCGCCGAACGCATCATTCGCGGCGAAATGAAGCCGGGGGAGCGCATTCAGGAACAGAAGGTCACGCTGGCGCTGAATGTCAGCCGCGGTTCGGTCCGTGAAGCCTTGCTGATCCTGGAGCGCCGCCACCTGATCGCGATCCTTCCGCGACGCGGCGCCCATGTCACCGAGCTCACCGCGCACAAGGTGCAGAGCCTGTGCACGCTGATGAGCGAGCTGTACATCCTGCTGGGCAACGCGGTGGCCAACGGCTGGCAAGTCCAGGCCGACATGCTGCCGTTCGTGCAGATCCAGCAGCGGCTCAATGCCAGCTTTGAGCGTCAGGACATCCGTACCTTCGTCGATGACAGCTTCAATGTGATGCGGGCGGCGTACCCGTTCGCCAACAACCCGTACCTGCAGGAAACCGTCGAGAACCTGCAACCGGCCATGAGCCGCGCGTACTTTCTTGCCCTGGAGCAGCGCAAGGCCGAGATGAGTGAGTTCCTCGAACTGTTCGAGCGCTTGCTGGCGGCCGTGCTGGCCCGTGACCTGCCGCAGATTCGCATCGTGCTCTCGGCCTATGCCCAGCGCAGTTGCGACCTGGTGCTGTCTGCCTTGCCGGTTGCCTGAACGTGCGGCTCAAGTGCATCAAACTGGCGGGGTTCAAATCCTTCGTCGACCCGACCACAGTCAACTTCCCCAGTAACATGGCGGCGGTGGTCGGGCCCAATGGTTGCGGCAAGTCGAACATCATCGACGCCGTACGCTGGGTGATGGGCGAGAGCTCGGCCAAGAACCTGCGCGGCGAGTCGATGACCGACGTCATCTTCAATGGCTCCACCAGCCGCAAGCCGGTGAGCCAGGCGAGTATCGAACTGGTGTTCGATAACTCCGACGGCACGCTGGTCGGCGAGTACGCGGCCTACGCGGAAATTTCCATTCGCCGCAAAGTCACCCGCGACAGCCAGAACACCTATTTCCTCAACGGCACCAAGTGCCGTCGCCGGGACATTACCGATATCTTCCTGGGGACTGGTCTTGGGCCGCGCAGCTACTCGATCATCGAGCAGGGGATGATCTCCAAGCTGATCGAGGCCAAGCCCGAAGACCTGCGCAACTTCATCGAGGAAGCGGCGGGGATCTCCAAGTATAAGGAGCGTCGGCGCGAGACTGAAAACCGCATCCGCCGCACCCATGAAAACCTGGCGCGCCTGACCGACTTGCGCGAAGAACTGGAGCGTCAGCTCGAGCGGCTGCACCGCCAGGCCCAGGCGGCCGAGAAGTATCAGCAATACAAGGCCGAGGAGCGTCAGCTCAAGGCCCAGCTGTCGGCCTTGCGCTGGCAGGCATTGAATGAACAGGTTGGCCAGCGCGAAGCGATCATCGGCAACCAGGAAGTCAGTTTCGAAGCCCTGGTCGCCGAACAGCGCAATGCCGACGCCAGCATCGAACGCTTGCGCGACGGTCATCACGAGCTCTCCGAACGCTTCAATCTGGTGCAGGGGCGCTTCTATTCGGTCGGTGGCGACATTGCCCGGGTCGAGCAGAGCATCCAGCACGGCCAGCAGCGTTTGCGCCAGTTGCAGGACGACCTCAAGGAGGCCGAGCGCTCGCGCCAGGAAACCGAATCGCACCTGGGGCACGACCGGACGTTGCTCGCGACCCTGGGCGAAGAGCTGGACATGCTCACCCCCGAGCAGGAAGTCACCAGTGCAGCTGCCGAAGAAGCGGCGGCCGCCCTGGAAGAGTCCGAAACCACCATGCACGGTTGGCAGGAGCAGTGGGACAGTTTCAACCTGCGCTCGGCCGAGCCACGGCGTCAGGCCGAAGTCCAGCAGTCGCGCATCCAGCAGCTGGAAACCAGCATGGAGCGTCTGGCCGATCGTCAACGGCGCCTGGCCGAAGAACGTGATCTGTTGTCGGCGGATCCTGAAGATGCGGCGATGCTCGAGCTCAGCGAGCAGCTCGCCGCCAGCGAAGCGACCCTCGAAGACCTGCAGGCCAGTGAGGAAGCGCAAGTCGAGCGGCTTGAACAGTTGCGCCAGGAGCTGCAACAGGCCCTGCACAACCAGCAGCAGGCCCAGGGTGACTTGCAGCGCCTCAACGGCCGGCTGGCTTCGCTGGAGGCCTTGCAGCAGGCGGCGCTGGATCCGGGCACCGGTACTGTCCAGTGGCTGCGCGAACAGCAACTGGCCGAGCGCCCGCGCCTGGCCGAAGGCTTGAAGGTTGACGCCGGTTGGGAGCTGGCGGTGGAAACCGTGCTCGGTGCCGACCTGCAAGCGGTGTTGGTGGATGATTTTGCCGGGTTCGACCTGTCCGGGTTCGCCCAGGGTGACCTGCGCTTGCTCAGCCCGGCCGCCGACGGTGTGCGCATCCCCGGCAGCCTGCTGGACAAGGTCGAGGCGCAGATCGATCTGTCGCCCTGGCTGGGCCAGGTCAAGCCGGTGGACAGCCTTGAGCAGGCCTTGGCACTGCGTGCGCAGTTGGCGACGGGTGAAAGCCTGATCAGTCGCGATGGTTATTGGGTGGGCCGGCACTTTCTGCGAGTGCGTCGCGCCAGTGAGGCCGAGAGCGGCCTGCTGGCCCGCGGTCAGGAAATCCAGCGCCTGGGCCTTGAGCGCGAAGAGCGTGAAGCGACGGTCGAGACCCTGGAAAGCACTTTGCAAAACCTGCGTGCCCAGCAACGCCAGCAAGAAAACGGTCGCGAACACCTGCGTCGATTGCTGCAGGACGAAGCCCGCCAGCAGGGCGAACTCAAGGCGCAGTTGTCGGCCGGCAGAGCCAAGGCCGAACAGCTGACGTTGCGTCGCACCCGTCTCGATGAAGAGTTGGGGGAGCTGGCTGAGCAGCGCGCGCTGGAGCACGAGCAGGTGGGCGAGTCGCGCCTGCAGTTGCAGGACGCCCTCGACAGCATGGCCCTGGACACCGAGCAGCGTGAACTACTGCTGGCCCAGCGCGACAGTCTGCGCGAGCGTCTGGACCGGGTGCGTCAGGAGGCCCGCCAGCACAAAGACCATGCCCACCAGTTGGCGGTGCGCCTGGGGTCGCTCAAGGCGCAGCACGACTCGACCCGTCAGGCGCTGGAGCGGCTGGAGTTGCAGTCCGAACGCCTGACGGAAAAGCGCGAACAGTTGAGCCTCAACCTGGAGGAGGGCGAGGCGCCGCTGGAAGAGTTGCGACTCAAGCTTGAAGAGTTGCTGGACAAGCGCATGAGCGTCGACGATGAATTGAGAACGGCGCAAGTCGCACTGGAAGATGCCGACCGCGAATTGCGTGAGGCCGAGAAGCGCCGCAACCAGGCCGAGCAGCAAGCGCAATTGATCCGTGGCCAGCTCGAGCATCAGCGCATGGAATGGCAAGCCCTGACCGTGCGTCGCAAAACCTTGCAGGATCAATTGCTCGAGGATGGCTACGACCTGCACGGCGTACTCGCCACCCTGGTGGCTGAGGCCAGTGAACAAGCCGCCGAAGCCGAACTTGAAAGCATTGCCGCGCGAATCCAGCGGCTCGGCGCGATCAACCTCGCGGCCATTGACGAGTACCAGCAGCAATCCGAGCGCAAGCGCTACCTGGATGCCCAGGACGCCGACCTGGTGGAGGCGCTCGACACCCTGGAAAACGTCATTCGCAAGATCGACAAGGAAACCCGCAACCGCTTCAAGGATACCTTTGATCAGATCAATGGCGGTTTACAGGCGCTTTTTCCAAAAGTTTTCGGTGGTGGCAGCGCTTATTTGGAACTGACGGGCGAAGATCTACTCGATACAGGGGTAACGATCATGGCGCGTCCGCCGGGGAAGAAGAACAGCACCATCCATTTGTTGTCTGGCGGCGAGAAAGCGCTGACGGCATTGGCCCTGGTATTTGCCATCTTCAAACTCAATCCGGCACCGTTCTGCATGCTCGATGAGGTTGACGCCCCGCTGGATGACGCTAACGTTGGACGCTACGCAAGGCTGGTTAAAGAGATGTCGCAAACCGTGCAGTTCATCTATATCACCCACAACAAGATTGCCATGGAAATGGCGGATCAATTGATGGGGGTCACGATGCACGAGCCCGGTTGTTCACGTCTGGTGGCCGTTGATGTTGAGGAGGCGATGGCGATGGTGGACGCTTGAGTCATGGTGTGCGGGCGGTATGTTTGTGGAAAACAAGGGGTTTTTTCCCGATGGATTGCTGGCCAATCGACATATTCGCTGAAGCCATTGTGACAGACGGTGTAAAGTTACCTTTGGTCGTGCTAGTTTAATGTCAATTTTTCGTGTACGTGGGCAAAACGCCTGTCAGAACATAGAGTTGGCGCCACGTTTTAAAGCGGTTTGCGAGTTGTAAACCCCTTATTTTTCAGCATTTTTTATAGAGGCACGGGATTACATGGAAATCGGTCTGCGCGAGTGGCTGATCGTCATCGGCATCATTGTCATTGCCGGTATTCTTTTTGATGGCTGGCGGCGCATGCGCGGCGGCAAGGGCAAACTCAAGTTTCGCCTGGACCGCAGCCTGTCCAACCTGCCGGACGAGGACAGCGGTGCCGAACTGCTGGGCCCGCCGCGCGTACTGGACAACCATAAGGAGCCGCAACTGGACGAGCACGACCTGCCGTCGGTGAGCATGCCTGCCCGTGAACCGCGCGAGTCGGGTTCCAAGCGTGGCAAGCGTAACCACAGCGAGCCGAGCCAGGGTGACTTGAACCTCAACCTGGACCTGGACGGCGGCCCGAGCTTCAGCAGCCGTGATGACGACTTCCCGGCTGATACCAAGGCGTCGAGCGCCGCGGCCGACAAAGACACGCAACAGGCCGAAGAAGTGCTGGTCATCAGCGTGATCTGCCGTGATACCGGTGGCTTCAAGGGCCCAGCCCTGCTGCAGAACATTCTGGAAAGCGGCCTGCGTTTCGGCGAGATGGACATCTTCCACCGCCACGAAAGCATGGCGGGTAATGGCGAGGTGCTGTTCTCCATGGCCAACGCGGTCAAGCCAGGTGTTTTCGACCTGGACGACATCGACCACTTCAGTACCCCGGCCGTGAGTTTCTTCCTTGGCTTGCCGGGCCCGCGTCACCCGAAACAGGCTTTCGACGTGATGGTGGCTGCCGCTCGCAAGTTGTCCCAAGAGCTCAATGGCGAGCTCAAGGACGATCAGCGCAGCGTACTGACCGCGCAGACCATCGAGCACTACCGTCAACGTATCGTTGAGTTCGAGCGCCGCGCCCTGACCCAGAAGCGCTGACGCAAAGGTTGCTCCCGCGCCGGGCGCGGGGCGACCAGCCAATACAGATTGAGCAGCCTCGGCTGCTCTTTTGCTTTATGAGAGAACACCCATGAACGCCGCCGAAAACCGCATCCTAGAGCTGCGCGCTGAGCTGGATCAGCACAACTACCGTTACCACGTGCTGGATCAGCCGAGCATTCCGGACGCCGAGTACGACCGGTTGTTCCACGAACTCAAGGCACTGGAAGCGGACCATCCCGAGCTGGTCACGAGTGATTCACCCACCCAGCGGGTCGGAAGTGCGGCGTTGTCGGCCTTTACCCAGGTGCGTCATGAAGTGCCGATGCTCAGCCTGGGCAACGCCTTCGAAGAAACCGACATGCGCGAGTTCGACCGCCGGGTGAGCGAAGGTCTGGACCTGCCGGCCGGTGATTTGTTTGGCGGCGGTGTCGAGGTTGAATACAGCTGCGAACCCAAGCTCGATGGCCTGGCGGTCAGCCTGCTGTACCAGGATGGCGTGCTGGTGCGCGGCGCCACGCGCGGTGACGGCACCACGGGCGAAGACATCAGTGTCAACGTGCGCACGGTGCGCAATATTCCGCTCAAGCTGCAGGGCAGCGGTTGGCCGTCGACCCTGGAGGTGCGCGGCGAAGTCTATATGTCCAAGGCCGGTTTCGAGCGCCTCAACGCGACGCAGCTGGAAGCCGGCGGCAAGACCTTCGCCAACCCGCGTAACGCGGCGGCGGGGAGCCTGCGCCAGCTGGATTCGAAGATCACCGCCAGTCGCCCGCTGGAGTTCTGCTGCTATGGCATTGGCCAGGTGTCGGCAGACATTGCCGAAACGCACATTGGTCTCTTGCAGCAGCTCAAGCAGTGGGGCATGCCGGTCAGTCGCGAGCTGAAGCTGGCCAAGGGTATCGGCGAGTGCCTCGACTACTACCGCGACATTGGCGAGCGCCGCAACGCCTTGCCTTATGAAATCGATGGCGTGGTGTTCAAGGTCAACAGCATTGCCTCGCAGCGCGAGCTGGGCTTCCGTGCGCGGGAACCGCGCTGGGCGATTGCCCACAAGTTCCCGGCCATGGAGGAGCTCACCGAGTTGCTCGATGTGGAGTTCCAGGTCGGTCGTACCGGTGCAGTGACCCCGGTGGCGCGCCTCAAGCCGGTGAAGGTGGCCGGTGTAACCGTCTCCAATGCGACCTTGCACAACATGGATGAAGTGGCGCGCCTGGGCTTGATGATCGGCGACACGGTGATCATTCGCCGTGCCGGTGACGTGATTCCGCAAGTGGTACAGGTTGTCACCGAGCGTCGCCCGGACGATGCCCGCCCGGTGCAGATTCCCGAGAGCTGCCCGGTGTGCGGCTCCCATGTCGAGCGCACGCAACTGGTCAAGCGCAGCAAGGGGCGCGAGACCATCAGCGAAGGGGCGGTGTATCGCTGTGTCGGGCGTCTGGCCTGTGGTGCGCAACTCAAGCAGGCGATCATCCATTTTGTGTCGCGCCGCGCCATGGATATCGAAGGGCTGGGGGAGAAAAGCGTCGAGCAGTTGGTGGATGAAGGCCTGGTCGACTCGCCAGCGGACCTCTATGCATTGACGTTCGAGCAGATCGTCGACCTCGAGGGGTTCGCCGAGCTGTCGAGCAACAACCTGCTGGGCGCCATCGCCGACAGCAAGAAACCCGGGCTGGCGCGTTTCATCTATGCCCTGGGGATTCCCGACGTCGGCGAAGAGACGGCCAAGGTGCTGGCGCGCTCCCTGGGGTCGCTGGCCCGCGTTCAGCAAGCGTTGCCGGAAGTCTTGACCTACTTGCCGGACGTCGGCCTGGAGGTCGCTTACGAGATCCACAGTTTCTTTACCGATGGGCACAACCAGCGGGTGATCGAAGCGTTGCTGGGCCACGGCCTGGACATTCAGGACCAGGGTGAGCTGGGTGCCGAGTTCGCCGCCAGCACCACCCTGGGCGGGATGATCGACAAGCTGCACATTCCCTCGGTCGGCCCGGGTGGGGCGCAGAAACTGGCGGACAAGTTCGGTTCGCTGCAGGCGATCATCGCCGCCGACTGGCTGGACATGCGCCAGGCGCTGCCGGAGAAGCAGGCCAACGCAGTGCGCGAGTTCTTCGCCGTCGAGAAAAATCGCCAACTGGCGTTGAGTGCCGAACAGCAGTTGCATGATTTCGGCATGCACTGGCACAGCGAGAAGAAAGTCGTCGAAGGCTTGCCGCTGGCGGGGCAGACCTGGGTGCTGACCGGCAGCCTGGAACTGATGAGTCGCGACATCGCCAAGGACAAGCTCGAAAGCCTCGGCGCCAAGGTGGCGGGTTCGGTGTCGGCGAAGACCTATTGTGTCGTGGCGGGGCCGGGCGCCGGCTCGAAGTTGGTCAAGGCCAATGAGTTGGGGTTGAAGGTGCTGGACGAAGAAGCCTTCGTGGCGTTCTTGAGTGGTCACGGTATATCGGTCTGATGCCCGGACCTGTGGCGAGGGCGTTTTCTGGCGCCGGAGCGCGAAGCGGTCGCCGTGATCCCGGCGCCCGCTGTGCAGGCGAACGGTAGCCAGACTGATTATTCTCCTGTGCGGCGCGGGAATAATCAGCAGCGGCACGTCATTCACCTGATGGTCCGGCAAGCGGGCGGCGGGGCGTTGGCGCAGTAAAACCGGGAGTAACGCAGGTCCTTGACGGGCCTCGTATTTTTAATCCGAAACCAACGGTTGTAACTTCGTCTCAGATAGGTACAATGGCGCGGCTCGCCGACTGGCGAGCGTCGTTATGGTGACCCCATCGGTCCCCCCGCAACGATCAGCCGTGAACCCGGTCAGGCCTGGAAGGGAGCAGCCGCAGCGGTGACATTGTGTGCCGGGGTGTGGCTGGTGGGGTCGCCACCTTAACGCTAGCTCGTTCTTCAGAAACGGGCTGATCCTCGAAAAATCCTCAAAATAGAACGCCATCGCAGCTGACCCAAACGGGCCCGCGCGGAAGTCTGCTCGTTGCAAACGTCTCCTTTGTCAGTCTCCCTGCCGATTGCCCTCTGAGCGCTCCTTGGTTCAAGGTGCCTGCTGTTGTCAATGCGTTCTCGTTATTCCCCCCCGGTTGGAAAAAACTGCATCTATCAACAGGCATCTGATTGAACTCTTTGCGCCGGCGGGTTGCCAGTCGCGCGCCCAGGTGTTCGACGATGACGACTCACCGAGGCTGCCAATTCCGGGTCATGGTTTTTCGGGTGCGCTGGTTTCCAGGGGTAATCAAACAAAACAGGCGGGCAACGATCAGTCGTTACTCCGCCTGTTTCTGTTTCTGTTTCTGGCTCTAAGGCTTGGACAAGGCTTGATCTACCGCTGCGATCAGCTTTCCCAGATCCTTTGGGGGGGCTTTGTGTATGACACCGAAGAGATAGGCGCGCTGCTCTTCTTCGTCGCCCAGGTCGGCAAAGAACGCCTTGGGCTTCACGCCCAGTACGTCGGCAAAGCTGAACAGGGCTTCGACGCTGGGGGCGTAGGTGCCGGTTTCGAAGCGGCTGATGGTTTTGGGGTCAAAACCGGTTTTTTCGCCAAGTTCAGCCTGAGTAAGCCCGGCTACCTTGCGGTAGCGTTTGATGGCTGGACCCAAACTTGAAATGTGCATCGCTCGATTCCCATTTAGAATCAAGAACTTAACGACAGTTTTTTGCATTGAACAACTGCATGATTCATCACCTTGCTTTTAAAAACGTGATGTATTTCGTAGAATTGGCGTTTGGCTCGCGTATTGGCCGGCCTGGTGTCAGGCGTTCGGGTGATGCGAAACGGCCATCATTGCGTCAGCCCTGAACCTGTCTGGAGGGCGTGTCGATGACACCCGGGGCCGTCGAACCTTGCCAGAACCGGACGCTCGTCTGAGTGTCGCGAGGTCTTCAAGACTAGTCGATCTTTATATGTCACGGGGCCATCACCTGCTGTTCATGGAGTTTTAAAGTGCATCTGAATTTGCTGGTCCGCACGCTTGCAAGGACGTTACTCCCGCCGCTTCAAAGGCTGCACGATCCCCGGCATCGCACCTCCTACTCCTTCATCTCTGCCAGGCATTGCGCACTGGTCGAGCGGTGCAGCCGCTAGATGGGGCACGCTCATGGATGAGAAATACCGCAGGGCAGTGGATGCTGCCGCCATATTTTCCGAGACCGACCTGAGTGGGCGGATTATTCACGTCAACGACCGGTTCTGCGCGATATCGGGCTATAGCCGTGAAGAGTTGCTGGGCGCCGATCATCGCCTGCTGAACTCGGGGCTGCACCCTGGCGATTTCTTCGCGACCATGTGGCGCACCATTGCCCTGGGCAAGGTCTGGAAGGGGGAAATCTGCAACCGGGCCAAGGATGGGAGCCTGTACTGGGTCGACAGCACCATGGTACCGGTGCTGGATGAAGTGACCGGCCGGGTGATGCGCTATGTGTCCATTCGCTTCGATGTCAGTGAAAAGCGCCAGTTGCTGCACTCCCTGGAGTGGCGGGTGGGACATGATGTGCTGACCGGCTTGCCCAATCGGGCGTTTCTCTTTGATTTGCTCGACCAGGCCCTGACGTTCTCTCGTGCGGAGGACGTCCCGCTGGCGGTCTGCATGCTCGATCTCGATGGCTTCAAGGCCGTCAACGACGGCTATGGTCATGCCTGTGGCGATTTGTTGCTGGTGGAAGTGGCCAAGCGCCTTCGCGAGATTGTAAGGGGCGAGGATGTGGTCGCGCGGTTGGCCGGGGACGAGTTCGTGCTGATCTTGCGCTATGTGAGCGACGTGTCGGAGTTGCGTGCGGCCCTGAACCGGGTGCTGGGGGTGATCTCGGCGCCGTATTCGATCCTGGGCAAGGAGCTGCATGTGTATGCCAGTGTCGGCGTCACGCTGTTCCCGGTGGACAACGAAGACGCAGAGACCTTGCTGCGTCATGCCGACCAGGCCATGTACGTGGCCAAGCAAAGCGGGCGCAATCGGTTTCACTTGTTTGATGTGGTGCATGACCGCGAGGTCAAGGCGACCTACCAGACCGTGGCGCGGGTTCGGCAGGCCTTGCTCAATCATGAGTTGCGCCTGCATTTCCAGCCCAGGGTCAATATGCGCAGCGGCACGGTGGTGGGCTTTGAGGCGTTGCTGCGCTGGGAGCACCCGGAGAGGGGCGTGGTGCCGCCCAGAGAGTTTTTGCCGTGGGTGGAGGAGACGGACCTGATCGTCGACATCGGCGAGTGGGTCATGGAGCAGGTGCTGGTGCAGTTGTCCCGGTGGCAGCGGCTCGGGTTGCAGTGGCCGGTCAGCATCAATATCGCGGCACGACACTTTCAGCGTGCCGACTTTTTCGAACGGCTCAAGGGTGTGCTCCAGTGTCACGCCAGCGTCTCCCCGCGGCTACTCGATCTTGAGATTGTCGAGTCGGTGGCAATCGAAAACATCCAGCATGTCAGCACCTGCCTGCGCGCCTGCCAGGCGCTGGGCGTGAGGTTCTCGCTGGGGGATTTTGGCACCGGTCACTCGTCGCTCAGTTACCTCAAGCGCCTGCACACCCAGACCATCAAGATCGACAAGTCGTTTGTGCGCGACATTCTGCATGACCGTGACGACCTGGCGTTGACCACTGCCGTGATCGGCCTGGCCCGGGCCTTTGGGCGAGAGGTGGTCGCCGAAGGCCTGCACAGTGTGGAGCACGGCCAGTTGTTGCTGCGCTTGGGGTGTGAGGTGGCGCAGGGGTATTTCATTGCCCGGCCGATGCCGGCCAGCGAGGTCCCGGGCTGGGTTGCAGGGTTCGCCGCTCCGATGCAGTGGCAGGCGCTGGACCAGGTGGTCTGAGGTTCATGGCGAGGGGGAGGCCAGGACCGGTTCGCGGGTGCCGGTGTAGAGTTGGATGATGTCGTCGATTTCCCCGGATATTTTCATTTTGAGCAAGGTGCCTAGAATTCGTTGTACCGGCACTTTCGGGTCATTGCGCACGTAGCAGCCGACATTCAATTCCTGCAGCACCGTGGCGGTGTGCAATTGCTGGTCGGGCATCAGCCGTTGATTGAACCAGTCCAGGGTCCATTGATTGCTCACGGCATACTGATAGCGTCCGGCCTGCAGCTTGCGCAGGACCTGGTCCTGGTTGCGCGCGTCGTCGCGTTGCAGTTGCCCGCTGTCGAACAGCGGCTGCAGGGTCGGGTAGTAATACCCGAGTACGGTGCCGATGGGTTGCGCGGTGAGGCGGGCCGGGGCCACTGGGGCGGGAGTGCCGGGCCGGGCGATCAACAGGTCGCGCTGGAGCCACAACGGGACACTCCAGATGTAGTTTCCGGACTGGTCGGGCAGCCAGGCCTGCGCCGCATAACAGCGGACATCGATTTCCCCGTGTTCCATGCTGCTTTGCACGCGTGCGCGGGCCAGCACCTTGAACTCGGCCGGCACGCCGACCTGGGTGGCCAGGCTGAGCATCACGTCGTACAAAATGCCCTGGATGGGGCGGCCGCGCTCGATCTGCGCCATGGGCATGGCCCAGCTGTCGGTGATCGCGAAGCGTATTGGTGCGGGCGCGGCAATAGTGCTGGCGCTGATCAACAGCAAAGCCCCCAAGGCTGAACGCATAAATTCTCCAGCAGAATGCCGCCAGACACCGATTAAAGCATCCCCAAAGACCAGCTTAGACAGATTAGCCGAGCACACCGGATGCAATTTTGCCCTTGCTCCGCTAGCATTAGCCGCTTCAGCTTCCTTCGTTGCGACGGTTTTCGATGAGTTATCAGGTTCTTGCACGTAAATGGCGTCCGCGCTCGTTCCGCGAAATGGTCGGCCAGACCCATGTGCTCAAGGCTCTGATCAATGCCTTGGACAGCCAGCGGCTGCACCATGCCTACCTGTTTACCGGCACCCGCGGTGTGGGCAAGACCACCATTGCGCGGATCATTGCCAAATGCCTGAACTGTGAAACAGGTATCACTTCGACGCCGTGCGGCACGTGCTCGGTATGCCGTGAAATCGATGAGGGGCGCTTTGTCGACCTGATCGAGATCGACGCCGCGAGCCGGACCAAGGTCGAGGATACTCGCGAGTTGCTCGACAACGTCCAGTACGCGCCGAGCCGTGGGCGCTTCAAGGTCTACCTGATCGACGAAGTGCACATGCTCTCCAGCCATTCCTTCAATGCGCTGTTGAAAACCCTCGAAGAGCCGCCGCCCTACGTCAAGTTCATCCTGGCGACCACCGACCCGCAGAAACTTCCAGCAACGATTCTTTCCCGGTGCCTGCAGTTCTCGCTGAAGAACATGACGCCGGAGCGCGTGGTCGAGCATTTGAGCCACGTACTGGGTGTCGAGAATGTGCCGTTCGAAGACGATGCACTCTGGTTGCTGGGGCGTGCCGCGGACGGTTCGATGCGTGACGCCATGAGCCTGACCGACCAGGCCATCGCCTTCGGTGAAGGCAAGGTCATGGCGGCTGACGTACGGGCGATGCTGGGTACCCTGGATCATGGGCAGGTCTATGACGTCCTGCATTCGCTGATCGAGGGTGATGCCAAGGCATTGCTCGAAGCAGTGCGCCATCTGGCCGAGCAGGGTCCGGACTGGAATGGCGTGCTGTCGGAAATCCTGAACGTGCTGCACCGGGTGGCGATTGCCCAGGCTTTGCCTGAGGGCGTGGACAACGGCCATGGCGATCGTGATCGGGTGTTGGCGCTGGCCCAGGCCTTGCCGGCCGAAGACGTACAGTTTTATTACCAGATGGGCCTGATCGGTCGCCGCGACTTGCCGCTGGCGCCGGACCCGCGTGGTGGTTTCGAAATGGTCCTGCTGCGAATGCTTGCCTTCCGGCCGGCAGACACCGCGGATGCACCGAGGCAGCCGCTAAAGCCAGTGGGGATCAGCCAGGCCACAGTTGATTCCGCGAACTCGGTGGCTGGCGCGCAGCGTGTTGCGCCGGTAGTGGCGGCTGCTCCTGTCGTTGAGGCTGCAGTGCGGCCTGTTGCCGAGGCGGTAACGCCTGCACCTGCTCCGGTTGCGCCCCAGGTGGTGCCTGCGCCGGTGGTTGAGGCCGTGGCAGCAACCGCGGCCATTGCCGAAGAGGTTGTCGACCTGCCGTGGAACGACCCGGTAGAACCGGCTGTCGTGCAGCAGCCGGCTGCCGAGCCCGTGCTGGAAACGACCGCCGAACAGCCTGACCTGACGCCGATGCCAGTGCCGGTTCCAGACAGTGTCGTGCCGGATGCGCCGGCGTGGGCTGCCGAGTCGATTCCCGAGCCGAGCGTGGCGCAGGTCGATGCCGCCACGCCGGGCATGGACCTGGACGACGAGCCGCCGCTGGATGAGGACTATATCGAGCCGGACCAGGATTCGGCCTACAGCTACCTGGATGAGCTGGCCAGTGAACACGCCGCAGAACCGGCGCCGGAGCCCGAGCCGGAACCCGCTGCGATGCCGGCCACCGGTCTGGCGCTGCAATGGCTGGAGCTGTTCCCGAAGCTGCCGATTTCCGGCATGACCGGCAGCATCGCCGCCAACTGCACGCTGATTGCCGTTGATGGCGATCACTGGCTGATGCACCTGGACCCGGCCCACAGTGCGCTGTTCAACACCACCCAGCAACGCCGGCTCAACGATGCGCTGAACCAGTATCACCAGCGTACCCTGACGGTGAGTATCGAACTGATCAAGCCCGAGCAGGAAACTCCGGCCCAGGCTGCCTCGCGTCGACGTGCCGATCGCCAGCGCGAGGCCGAGGATTCGATCCACGGTGATCCGTTCATCCAGCAAATGATGCAACAGTTCGGCGCGGTGATCCGTAACGATACTATTGAACCTGTCGAGGCTCTGGTCAGCCAGGGCTAATAACTGAAGGCGCTCGGTCCGGTTGGCCGGGCGCTGTTTTGATCCAAGTACTTTTGAGGTGATTCCCATGATGAAAGGTGGCATGGCCGGCCTGATGAAGCAGGCGCAGCAGATGCAGGAAAAAATGGCCAAGATGCAGGAAGAGCTGGCCAACGCCGAAGTCACCGGTAAAGCCGGTGGCGATATGGTCACCGTGGTGATGACCGGTCGTCACGACGTCAAACGCGTGACCATCGATCCAAGCCTGGTGGAAGGCCTGAGCGAAGACGACAAAGAGATGCTCGAAGCCGTGTTCGCCGCCGCCGTCAACGACGCGGTGCGCAAGATCGAAGCCAACAGCCAGGACAAGATGTCCGGCATGACCGCAGGCATGCAATTGCCACCGGGCATGAAACTGCCGTTCTGATTCGCCAAGGCGCTTCGGATGGGCTACAAAAAATGCCAGGCATCGCGCCTGGCATTTTTGTTTTTGCGGCACACTGATCGTTCCCATGCTCTGCGTTGGAGCGCCGCCACGGACGCTTCGCGTCTAGACAGGCACCGGCCCTGAGAAACATCGAACGCCAGCCCCTGGCCACGGTCTGCTCTCTATACCACCGAACTCATCGTCAAGGAGATGCTCACATGCCACACGCATTGACCCTCAACCAACGTATCGTCCTGGTGTCGCGGCCCACGGGGGCGCCGGTACCGGAGAACTTTCGCCTGGAGCGGGTGGCGCTCCCGGAGCTGAGCGAAGGTCAGGTGCTGCTCAAAACCCTCTACCTGTCGCTCGATCCCTACATGCGCGGACGCATGAGCGATGCACCGTCCTATGCAGCGCCCGTGGCGCTCGGCGATGTGATGACCGGTGGTGCCGTCAGCCGGGTCGAGCGTTCGCTGAACCCGAAATTCCAGGAGGGCGACCTGGTGGTGGGCACCACGGGCTGGCAGAGCCATAGCATCAGTGATGGCCGGGCGCTGGTCCCCGTGCCGTCGGGCTGGCCGAGTCCTTCCCTGGCACTGGGTGTACTCGGCATGCCGGGGATGACCGCCTACATGGGCCTGATGGACATCGGCCAGCCCAAGGCCGGCGAGACTCTGGTGGTTGCCGCAGCGTCCGGTGCCGTGGGTTCGGTGGTGGGGCAGGTGGCTAAAATCAAGGGCCTGAAGGTCGTGGGGGTTGCAGGGGGTGCCGACAAGTGCCGTTACGTGGTCAGGGAGCTGGGCTTCGATGCCTGCATTGATCACCGCAGTCCGACCTTTGCCGATGAGTTGGCGCAGGCCTGCGGCGACGGCATCGATGTGTATTTCGAAAACGTCGGTGGCAAGGTGTTCGACGCGGTCTTGCCGCTGCTCAATCCCAAGGCGCGGATCCCAGTGTGCGGCCTGATTGCGCAGTACAATGCCCAGGAGCTACCACCCGGCCCGGATCGCTTGCCACTGCTGCAACGCCTGCTGCTGACCAAGCGTGTGCGGATGCAGGGCTTTATCGTCTTTGACGACTACGGTGATCGGCAATCGGAATTCATCAAGGCGATGGCACCCTGGGTACGCGAGGGTAAGGTGAAGTTTCGTGAGGATGTCGTCCTCGGTCTGGAACAAGCACCCGAGGCATTTATCGGGCTGCTGGAAGGACGCAACTTCGGCAAGCTGGTGGTGCGGGTCGCTGAAGACTGACGCCTGGATGAGCATTTGACGCTGGCCAGAGGCGCGGGTATAAACCGCGTCTCGTTGATTTGTCGGACCTTTCTACCATGAGCTTCAGCCCTTTGATTCGCCAACTGATCGACGCCCTGCGTACTTTGCCCGGTGTCGGTCAGAAAACCGCCCAGCGCATGGCGCTGCAACTGCTCGAGCGTGACCGTAGCGGCGGTTCGCGGCTGGCATTGGCGTTGAGCCAGGCGATGGAAGGGGTTGGCCATTGCCGGCTGTGCCGCACGCTGACTGAAGATGACTTGTGCCCGCAATGCTCGGACACTCGCCGTGACGACACATTGTTGTGTGTGGTTGAAGGGCCGATGGATGTCTATGCCGTGGAGCAGACCGGTTTTCGCGGTCGTTACTTCGTGCTCAAGGGCCATTTGTCGCCCCTTGACGGCCTGGGCCCCGAAGCCATCGGTATCCCGCAACTGCTGGCGCGGATCGAAGAGGCGGGCACCTTCACCGAAGTCATTCTGGCAACCAACCCAACCGTGGAAGGCGAAGCCACCGCGCACTACATCGCCCAGTTGCTCAGCAACAAGGGCCTGATCGCTTCGCGCATTGCCCATGGCGTGCCTTTGGGTGGCGAGTTGGAACTGGTAGACGGCGGTACCCTGGCTCATTCCTTTGCGGGGCGTAAGCCGATCGCTCTGTAGCGTCTGGCTTGACGTTTCTGGCCTCTCGCTTCGCCGTCTTCGCTGAAGACGCTTGAAAACCAAGCAAGCGCTCGGTTAACTTCGCTGAACCTTCAGTGGAGTTCGCCGATGCCTGCCTTCCAGGAATACTTCGACCCAAGCCATGAATTGGTCCGTGACAGCGTGCGACGCTTCGTCGAGCGCGAGATTCTTCCGGACATTGATCAGTGGGAGGAGGCCGAGGGCTTTCCCCGTGAGCTCTACCTCAAGGCCGGCGCGGCGGGCATCCTCGGCATCGGTTACCCCGAGGCGCTGGGTGGCAGCCACGAAGGCGACCTGTTTGCCAAGATCGCCGCCAGCGAAGCCTTGATGCGCTGCGGTTCCGGGGGGCTGGTGGCGGGGCTCGGCTCGCTGGACATCGGCCTGCCGCCGATCGTCAAGTGGGCCAGGCCCGAGGTGCGCGACCGGGTGGTGCCGCACGTCCTGAGTGGCGAGAAAATCAGCGCCCTGGCGGTCACCGAACCCGGCGGCGGCTCGGATGTCGCCAACCTGCAGACCCGCGCTGTGCGTGACGGCGACCATTACCGGGTCAATGGCAGTAAAACCTTTATCACCAGCGGTGTGCGTGCGGATTTTTATACCGTTGCGGTGCGCACCGGTGAGCCGGGGTTTTCCGGCATCAGCCTGCTGTTGATCGAGAAGGGCACGCCGGGATTCACCGTCGGTCGCCAGTTGAAGAAAATGGGCTGGTGGGCGTCGGACACGGCCGAGCTGTTTTTCGACGACTGCAAGGTGCCGGTGGGCAACCTGATCGGTGTCGAGAACATGGGCTTTGCCTGCATCATGGGCAACTTTCAAAGCGAGCGCCTGGCCCTGGCGCTGATGGCCAATATGACCGCGCAACTGGCACTGGAAGAGAGCCTGAAGTGGGCGCGGCAGCGCGAAGCGTTCGGCAAGCCGATTGGCAAGTTCCAGGTGCTCAAGCATCGTCTGGCGGAAATGGCCACGGCGCTGGAGGTGTCCCGGGAGTTCACCTATCGCCAGGCCGCGAAAATGGCGGCGGGCAAGAGTGTGATCAAGGAAATATCCATGGCCAAGAACCTCGCCACCGACACTGCCGACCGCATCACCTACGACGCGGTGCAGATCCTCGGTGGGCAGGGTTACATGCGCGACAGCCTGGTGGAACGGCTGTATCGCGATAACCGGATCCTCTCCATTGGCGGCGGTACCCGGGAGGTGATGAATGAAATCATCAGCAAGCAGATGGGGCTATAGATTGCGGTATGGCGGCTGACGTGCCCGCTCCCACTGGGGATTGTCGCGAGACACAAATCTTGTGTGCGAAACAGATCCCTGTAGGAGCGAGCGTGCTCGCGATGGTCGGCAACGATAACGCGTGCTGCCTGACACCCCGCGTCGCGCTCACGGTCATCGCGAGCAAGCTCGCTCCTACATGGGCGCCGCCTGCATTGCCCTGTAGGAGCGAGCGTCGGGCGGTGTTCCGCTTGCCCGCGAAGGCGTCAGTGCAAGCGCTTACTTTTCGGACAGCGCAAACTGCGTCAGGCAGAACGTCGGGATGCCCATGTCTTCCAGGCGCTGGGAGCCGCCCAGTTCCGGCAGGTCGATAATGGCCGCGGCCTCGAAGAGGCTGGCGCCCATGCGTCGCACCAGATTGGCGGCGGCGATCAGGGTCCCGCCGGTGGCGATCAGGTCGTCGAACATCAGCACCGAGTCCCCTTCACAGAGGCTGTCGGCGTGGACTTCGAGGAAGGCTTCGCCGTACTCGGTCTGGTAACCCTCGGCCAACACGTCGGCCGGCAGTTTGCCTTGCTTGCGAAACAGCACCAGTGGCTTGTTCAGTTGGTAGGCGAGCACCGAGCCGATCAGGAAACCACGGGCATCCATGGCACCGATGTGGGTGAAGTCGGCCTCGACATAGCGGTGCGCAAAGCTGTCCATCACCAGGCGCAAGGCCTTGGGCGACTGGAACAGCGGGGTGATGTCGCGGAAGATTACGCCCGGCTTCGGGAAGTCGATCACGGGGCGGATCAGGGATTTGATGTCGAAGGAGTCGATGACCATCGTCGGGATGTCCTGGCAGGCTACAAACGCGACAGTATAACCGTGGCTGAGCGGGGCCGCTCAGCCACCTGCGGATCGTCAGCCTTCGACTGAACCACCGGCCAGCGCGCACAGCTGGATCGGGTCGAGGATGTGCACTTCCTTGCCTTCGGCGGCGAGCAACTCGTTTTGCTGGAAGCGCGTGAACACCCGGGACACGGTTTCCACCGCCAGACCCAGGTAGTTGCCGATTTCGTTGCGCGACATGCTCAGGCGGAACTGGTTGGCCGAGAACCCGCGAGCGCGGAAGCGTGCCGACAGGTTGACCAGGAAGGTGGCGATGCGCTCGTCGGCGGTCTTCTTCGACAGCAACAGCATCATTTGCTGGTCGTCGCGGATTTCACGGCTCATCACCCGCATCAATTGACGGCGCAATTGCGGCAGTTGCAGGGCCAGTTCATCAAGGCGCTCGAAGGGGATTTCGCAGACCGAGGTGGTTTCCAGCGCCTGGGCGGACACCGGATGACTCTCGGTGTCCATGCCGGACAAGCCGACCAGTTCACTCGGCAGGTGGAAGCCGGTGATCTGTTCTTCGCCGCTGTCGCTCAGGCTGAAGGTTTTCAAGGCGCCCGAGCGTACTGCAAAGACGGAATCGAAAACGTCGCCCTGGCGGAACAGGAATTCGCCTTTTTTCAGTGGGCGGCCACGTTTGACGATGTCGTCCAGCGCATCCATGTCTTCCAGATTCAGAGAAAGTGGCAGGCAAAGTGGTGCCAGGCTGCAATCCTTGCAATGAGCCTGGTTATGAGCGCGCAGTTTAACTGGCTCGGACATTTCTTAGATCCTTGTGGGAAAACACACATAAGGCGTAAGGGTAACCTACGCAAGGACCTTGAAGCCAGTCTGCGGCAACATGGCGCAACCTCGTGGGTGCGCCCAGTGCTTTAAATAACCCGAGAGAAGCGTTGGCGGTTCTGCTGCTCCAGATAGGCATCGAACACCATGCACACTGAACGCACCAGCAGTCGCCCGGCGGGCAGGACCAGGATTTTTTCACGGTCGAGTTCGATCAGGCCATCCTCGGCCATGGCCTGCAACTGTGGCCAGAGCTGTGCGAAGTAGCCGCGAAAATCGATGTTGAAGTCCTGTTCGATGGTGGCGAAGTCCAGGCGGAAATTGCAGATCAGTTGCTGGATCACCGCCCGGCGCAACCGATCGTCCTGATTGCACAGCAGGCCACGGCTGGTGCCGAGTTGGGAGTTGGCCAAGGCGTTCTGGTACTCGTTCAGGTCGCTGCTGTTCTGGCAGTACAGGTCACCGATCTGGCTGATGGCCGACACGCCGAGGCCGATCAGGTCGCAATGGCCGTGCGTGGTGTAACCCTGGAAATTGCGTTGCAGGGTCGATTCTTCCTGCGCGATGGCCAGTTCATCGTCGGGCAGGGCGAAATGGTCCATGCCGATGTAGCGATAACCGGCGGCGGTCAGTTGCTCGATGGTGCGCTCAAGCATTTTCAGCTTTTCGGCAGGCGCCGGCAGGTCGTCGCTGTTGATTCGCCGCTGCGGCATGAAGCGCTCGGGCAGGTGGGCGTAGTTGAACACCGAAAGGCGGTCGGGCTGCAGGCTGATGACTTCTTCGACAGTGCGGGCGAAGTTGTCGGCGGTTTGCTTGGGCAGGCCGTAGATCAGGTCGATGTTGATCGAGCGGAACTGCAAGGTGCGCGCGGCATCGATCACCGCTCGGGTTTCCTCCAGGCTTTGCAGGCGATTGACCGCCCGTTGTACCGCCGGGTCGAGATCCTGCAGGCCGATACTGACGCGATTGAAGCCCAGTTCGCGCAGCAGGCCCATGGTCGACCAGTCCGCTTCCCGGGGGTCGATTTCGATGCCGTAGTCGCCCGAATCGTCATCCAGCAGGTTGAAGTGCTTGCGCAGTTGCGCCATCAACTGGCGCAGTTCGTCATGGCTGAGAAAGGTCGGGGTGCCGCCACCGAAGTGCAGTTGTTCGACTTTCTGGTTCGGGTCCAGGTGGCAGGCGACCAGCTGGATTTCCTGTTCCAGGCGTTGCAGGTAGGGCTGGGCGCGGCCGCGATCCTTGGTGATGACTTTGTTGCAGGCGCAGTAGTAGCAGATGTTCGCGCAAAACGGCACGTGCACATACAGCGAGAGCGGGCGCCGGGCCTTGCGGCTGTCGCGCAGGGCGTGGAGCAGGTCGAACGTGCCGACCTGGCTGTTGAATTGCACCGCGGTCGGGTACGAGGTGTAGCGTGGTCCCGCCAGGTCGTAACGGCGGATCAGGTCTGTGTCCCAACGAATGGCGTCGAGCATGCGGGCGTTCCCCCGGATAGGCTGGCAGTGTCAGCGAGTCTAGGGGGTTGCCACGAGGGGAATCTTGATTTGTATCAAGAGTGTACGGGTGTACACCGTCGAGCCGGGGTAAATGCCCTGTATGCGGTTACATGGGGGCTCTTCAAGCCTTCAATCGCGGCGGCCCTAGTGCCCCATGAGCCAATGCTGGTGTGGCCCGGGCAGGGTCCAGATACCGAACAGGATCACCAGCAGGCCGCCGGTCATGCGCACGCTGCGTTGGCGTAACAGCGCCGTGACGCGTTCGGCGGCGAGCCCCGTGGCCAACAACACCGGCCAGGTGCCAAGGCCAAAGGCGAGCATCAACAGCGCACTGTCGATGGCATCGCCCTGGCTGGCGGCCCACAACAGGGTGCTGTAGACCAGGCCACATGGTAGCCAGCCCCACAGCGCGCCCAGCAGCAAGGCGCGCGGTACGCTCGATACCGGCAGCAGGCGGTTGGCAACGGGCTGGATATGGCGCCACAGGCCGCGGCCCAGGCTTTCGATGCGGGTCAGGCCGCTCCACCAGCCCGCCAGGTACAGCCCCATGGCGATCAGCAGCAAACCGGCAAGCACGCGCATGAACATCGCCGCCGGACTGTTGGCCAGGGCCCAGCCGGCGAGGCCGATCAGCAGGCCGGCGGTGGCGTAGCTGAGGATTCTGCCCAGGTTGTACGCCAGCAGCAGGCGAAAGCGTCGGCTGCGTTGTTCCTTGGGGATCGCCAGGGTCAGTGCGCCCATCAACCCGCCGCACATGCCCAGGCAATGACCGCCACCGAGCAGGCCCAGGATCAGCGCTGACACCAGCAGGGGTGCCAGCTCAAGCATCGGGTGGCGCCTTGTCGGTTGGCTTGGCCGGATCCGCTGTTGGCTGGCCGTCGGCTTCGTCGATGGCAGCCTTGTGGTTCGGGTCCTGGTCGTCGAACAGGATGCTGTGGGCCGGCCCGTCGAGGTCGTCGTACTGGCCGCTGTCGACGGCCCAGAAGAAGATGTAAATGGCGATGGCGACGATCAGCAGCGCCGCCGGGATCATCACGTAGAGAGCTGGCATCTTTACTCCATGCCCGCGCGGCTCAGGCCGGCAGCGGGCGGGTTTCTGGCGTGGTGCCGGTGCCCGGAACACTCGGCATGCGAGTCAGGCGCAAGGCATTGAGTACCACGGTCAACGAACTGATGGACATGCCGACCGCGGCCCACACCGGAGTGATCCAGCCGAGGGCGGCAAACGGCAACATGAGGCCATTGTACAGCCCCGCCCACAGCAGGTTCTCGATGATTACCCGGCGGGTGCGGCGGGCCAGGCTGAAGGCTTGTACCAGGGCATCCAGGCGGTTGGACAGCAGCACGGCATCGGCGCTGGTTTTCGCAAGGTCGGTGGCCGAGCCCATGGCCACGCTGATGTCGGCCGCGGCCAGTACCGGCACATCGTTGACGCCGTCGCCAAGCATCAATACTTTGCGACCTTCCTGGTGCAGTTGCTTGAGCACCTGCAGTTTGTCGTCCGGACGCAATCCGCCACGGGCTTCGTCGATGCCCAACTCTGCCGCAACGCTGGCCACCATCGGCGAACTGTCGCCCGACAGCAACAGGGTGCGCCAGCCGCGTGCCTGGCAGGCGGCGAGCAGGGCCGGTGCGTCGCTGCGCAGGCGGTCGTCGAGGACCAGCCAGGCCAGTGCGCCGTTGCTGTCGCCCAGCAGCAGCCATTGACCGGCTTCGTCGGGCATCGGGGGGACGGCGCAACCGCTGAGTTCGCAGACGAATCCCGGCTGGCCGATGCGCAGGCGCTGCGAGCCGACCAGACCTTCAAGGCCCAGGCCGGGGGTGCTCAACACTTCTTCGGCGGCCACGGGGGCTCGACCAAAGGCCCTGGCAATCGGGTGTTCCGAGCGGTTTTCCAGGGCGGCGGCAAGCGCCAGGCACTGGTTGCTGTCGAGGGCTGCCAGTGGGCGGATCGAGCGCAACGCCAGCCGACCTTCCGTGAGGGTGCCGGTCTTGTCGAAAATCACCGTGTCGATCTGGTTCAGGCCTTCCAGCACATGGCCTCGGGTCAGGAGCAGGCCGAGTTTATGCAGGGTGCCGGTGGCGGCGGTGAGGGCGGTGGGAGTGGCCAGCGACAAGGCGCAAGGGCAGGTCGCGACCAGCATGGCCAGCACGATCCAGAACGCACGGGACGGATCCAGCTCCCACCAGATCAGGCCAATGACCGCCGCGGCCACCAGCGACAGCAGCAGGAACCATTGCGCCGCGCGGTCGGCGATTTGTGCCAGGCGTGGTTTCTCGGCCTGGGCGCGGTCCAGCAGGCGGACGATGGCTGACAGGCGTGTGTCCTGACCCAGCGCCAGCACTTCGACGGTCAGCGCACCCTCGACGTTCAGGGTGCCGGCGGTGACGGCATCGCCAGCGGTGCGCGGTTGTGGCAGGTATTCGCCCGTCAGCAGCGACTCATCGATACTCGACTGGCCGTCGAGGATCTTGCCGTCGGCCGGCAGGATGGCGCCGGGATGGACCAGCACCCGGTCACCCAGGCGCAACTCGCTGAGCAGAATGCGCTCGCTCTGGCCGTCCGGGCTTAATCGCAGGCACGATGCGGGCAGCAGGTTGACCAGTTGGGCGGTGGCGGCAGCCGTGCGTTCGCGGGCACGGCGCTCCAGATAGCGGCCAGCGAGCAGGAACAGGGCGAACATGCCGACCGCGTCGAAGTACAGCTCGCCGGTGCCGGTGATCGAGGTCCAGATGCCGGCCAGGTAGGCGCCACCGATCGCCAGCGAGACTGACACGTCCATGGTCAGGTGACGGGTGCGCAGGTCGCGCATTGCCCCTTTGAAGAAGGGTGCGCAGCTGTAGAACACGATCGGGGTGGTCAGGAACAGCGCGACCCAGCGCAGGATCGCATGCAGCTCGGGGCTGAGGTCGATGTTGAACTCCGGCCAGGTGGCCATGGTTGCCATCATCGCCTGGAACCACAACAAGCCCGCCACGCCCAATTGGCGCAAGGCCAGGCGGTTTTCGCTGGCCAGTTGCTCGCTGGCGCGGTCCGCTTGATAGGGGTGGGCGGCGTAGCCGATGTGGCGCAGCTCGCCGAGCAGCTGGCTCAACGGCAGCTGGCTGTCGACCCAGCGTACGTGCAGGCGATGGTTGGACAGGTTCAGGCGCGCCTCCGCCACGGCGGGCAGGTTGCGCAGGTGTTTCTCGATCAGCCAGCCACAGGCGGCGCAGCTGATGCCTTCCATCAATAGCGTGGTTTCGGCCAGCTCGCCTTCGTGGCGTACAAAGGGCTGTTGCACGTCGGCGCGGTCATACAGCGCCAGTTCGTCCACCAGTTGCACCGGCAAGGCGTCGGGGTTGGCCGAGGCCTCGCTGCGGTGGCTGTAATAGTGTTCCAGGCCACCGGCGACAATCGCTTCGGCCACCGCCTGGCAGCCCGGGCAGCAGAGCTCGCGCGTCTCGCCAAGGATGACGGCGGTGAACCGGCTGCCGGGTGGGACGGGCAGGGCGCAGTGGTAGCAGGGAGTTGGGGTGGTCATGAGGCGTTGTCCGATGATCGTTCCCACGCTCTGCGTGGGAATGCCTCCCCGGACGCTCCGCGTCCGCTTCGGCTGGGACGCAGAGCGTCCCTGGCTGCGTTCCCGCGCAGAGCGTGGGAACGATCAGGGGTAGGGCTTACTGCTTCAGGTCTTCGGCGCCTTGCAGCGGTTCGTCACCCAGCAGCAGGTCTTTGTCGTGGCTGACCTGTTCTTCTTCGAACATGCGCCAGATGTGGTCGTCCTGGGTGCCCAGCAGCTCGACGAAGCGGCGACCTTCAATCTTGTCGTTCACCTGGCCGATGTAGCGGCCTTGTTCGGTTTCACTGCGGGTCAGGATGATCTTGCGGTCTTTCTCCGGCTGGGTGGGCGAGATCAGGTTCAGCTCCAGGGTCTTCGGCTGGCTGTTGCCGGTCAGGTGCAGGTCGACTTCACCGGTCACGCCGTCCAGGTGCATGCTGGCGCGCATCAGCAGGGTCTGGGCCAGCAGCTCACGGTCCAGTGAGCGGTTGATGCCCTTGCCAGCTTCGTAGTAGTTGTCGTTGACCAGGTTGTCCGGGTTGTTCACCGCGATGGTCACCATCGACAGGGTCAGCGTTACCGAACAGGCCAGGATAGCGATGATGATCCATGGCCAGAGGTGCTTGTACCAAGGGCTGGTGGCAGTTGCTGCGGGCATGATGACGTCTCTCAACGAATTTGTGGGCCGATGAATCGGCTCTTGGCTTCAACGTGGACGCTGTCGTCATCGGCATCCTTGAGGATGAATTTCACCTCGTTGGTGCTCGACGGCAGTTGGTCCGGTGCGCTCGACAACTCGACCGGCATGCTGAAAATATCACCCGCGGCTACCTTGATCTCACGCTTGCCTTGCAGCTTGAGGTCGGGCAGGCCGGCGGCGTCCAGCACGTAGGTATGGTCGTGCTGGTCCTTGTTCATGATTTTGAGGCTGTAGACGTTCTCGATCCGGCCTTCGGCGTTTTCGCGGTACAGCACGCGGTCCTTGCTGACGTCGAAACCCACCAGCGAGCGCATGAAGAACGCGGTGACCAGCAGGCTGATCATGGCCAGCAACACCAGGGCGTAACCGATCAGGCGCGGACGCAGTTTATGGGTTTTTTGCCCGGACAGGTTGTGCTCGGTGGTGTAGCTGATCAGGCCGCGAGGGTACTCCATCTTGTCCATGATGCTGTCGCAGGCGTCGATGCAGGCCGCGCAGCCAATGCATTCGATCTGCAGGCCGTCGCGGATGTCGATGCCGGTCGGGCAGACCTGGACGCACATGGTGCAATCGATGCAGTCGCCCAGCCCCAGGGCCTTGTAGTCAGCGCCTTTCTTGCGCGGACCACGGCTTTCGCCACGGCGCGGGTCGTAGGAGACGATCAGGGTGTCCTTGTCGAACATCACGCTCTGGAAGCGTGCGTAGGGGCACATGTAGATGCACACTTGCTCGCGCAGCCAGCCGGCGTTGCCATAGGTGGCGAGGGTGAAGAAACCCACCCAGAAGTAGGACCAGCCATCGGCTTGCCCGGTGAAAAACTCGATCACCAGCTCACGAATCGGCGAGAAGTAACCGACAAAGGTCATGCCGGTGACGAAGCCGATCAGCAGCCACATCGTGTGCTTGCTGAATTTGCGCAGGAATTTGTTGGCGCTCATCGGCGCCTTGTCGAGCTTGATGCGTTGATTGCGGTCGCCTTCGGTGACCTTCTCGCACCACATGAAAATCCATGTCCAGACGCTCTGCGGGCAGGTATAGCCGCACCAGACGCGCCCGGCGTACACGGTAATGAAGAACAGGCCGAAGGCGGCGATGATCAACAGGCCCGACAGCAGGATGAAGTCCTGCGGCCAGAAGGTGGCGCCGAAGATGAAGAACTTGCGCTCCGGCAGGTTCCACCAGACAGCCTGATGGCCGCCCCAGTTGAGCCACACCGTACCGAAATACAGCAGAAACAACCCGGCACCGCCCATCATCCGCAGGTTACGGAACAGGCCGGTGAAGGCGCGGGTGTAGATTTTCTCTCTGGAGGCGTAAAGGTCGACGCTGTTGTTCGCGTTCTTGGTGGGCGGGGTGACGTCGTGTACCGGAATCTGGTTGCTCATCATTGCATCCCACGGCAGTGGAAAAATGCCGCGGTCAGTACGTGCCGACCGCGGTCAAAAAGGGCTGTAACAGTGGCGCAATGATACGCCTGTCGCTCTAGTTCAAGGGTGCGACCTTTGGTCGCGTTGGGGAAAAAACCTGGATGGTGTAGCAAATGTAACAAATCGTGATGCAGGTCAATTGACTATAGCCGATTCCCCTTTTTCCTTGGCTGCCTGCGCATGATCTGGTTCGGGGAGGGGTATGCAGCGGGCTGGCGCGGCACACCGGTTACTTGCGTAGTTCACTCCGATGATGCGCTGGCGTCAAGGAGGGTTGCCGCCTCCCGGGGAATCCCGCCCACCGGTACGGCGTATTCAAATAACCGGGAAATGCAAACGGCCCCGCCAATTCTCATTGGCGGGGCCGTTTTTTACTGCTTCAAGCGTTTGCCTTACTCGGCGTCCGCTGCCTTCTCACCGTGAGACAGGCTGTAGACGTAAGCGGCCAGCAGGTGAACCTTGTCGTTACCCTGCATTTGCTCTTGCGCAGGCATCTGGCCCTGACGGCCGTAACGGATGGTCTGCTGCAGTTGAGCGAAGCTCGAACCGTAGATGAACGCTGCCGGGTGGGTCAGGTTAGGTGCGCCCATTGCCGGGGTACCTTTGCCTTCCGGACCGTGGCAGACCGCGCAGTTGGTGGCGAACAGCTTCTGGCCGGCAGCCGGATCGGCTTTCGCGCCTTCTGGCAGTTTGCGGCCATCGAGGTTGGTCAGGACAAATGCAGCCACGTCGCTGACGCCTTGCTCGCCGATCACGTCGGCCCAGGCTGGCATTACCGCGTGACGACCGGCCATGATGGTGGCCTTGATGTCTTGCGGTGCGCCGCCCCAGCGCCAGTCGGCGTCGGTCAGGTTAGGGAAGCCATAAGCGCCCTTGGCGTCGGAGCCGTGGCAGACCGAGCAGTTGGAGGCGAACAGGCGGCCACCCATCTTCAGGGCTTGCGGGTCCTTGGCGACTTCTTCAATCGGCATGGCGGCGAACTTGGCGAAGATCGGACCGAACTTGGCGTCCGACTTGGCCATTTCCTTTTCCCACTCGTGAACACCGGTCCAGCCAGACTGGCCGTTGGCGAACTCGGTTTTCTTGTCGTTATCCAGGTAGGCGTAACCTGGCAGCAGACCTTTCCAGTTGCCCAGGCCCGGGTACAGGACCAGATAGCCGAGGGCGAAGACGATGGTGCCGACGAACAGCATGAACCACCATTTCGGCAGCGGGTTGTCGTACTCCTCGATCCCGTCGAAGGAGTGGCCAACCTTCTCATCTGTCTGTTCGCTGCGCTGGCCCTTGCGGGTCGACAGCAACAGCCAGGTCAGGGCGAAGATGGTACCCAGACTGAGGACTGTGACGTACAGACTCCAGAACGTAGTCATTCTTTGTTACTCCTAGAAGCTTGCTCGACGTGCTTGATGGCTTCGGGATCATCCGCGAAAGGCAGCAAGGTCGCGTCTTCAAACTCGGACTTGCGCTTGGGGCTGAACACCCACAGGGCCAGACCGATAAAGGCAACCATCACGACAACGGTGCCCAGGCCACGAATCATCCCGATATCCATCTAAATCACCGTTTGCTTTTGATGATGGTGCCCAGGCCTTGCAGATAGGCCACCAGCGCGTCCATTTCGGTTTTGCCCTTCACTGCGTCTTTTGCACCGGCGATGTCTTCGTCGGTGTAAGGGACGCCGAGCGTACGCAAGACTTCCATTTTCTTCGCGGTGTCTTTGCCGTCGAGCTTGTTTTCCACGAGGAACGGGTAACCCGGCATTTTCGACTCGGGTACAACGTTGCGCGGGTTGTACAAGTGCGCACGCTGCCAGTCATCGGAGTAACGACCGCCTACGCGGGCCAGGTCCGGACCGGTACGCTTGGAACCCCACAGGAACGGGTGGTCCCAAACGCTTTCACCGGCTACCGAGTAGTGGCCATAACGTTCGGTTTCAGCGCGAAACGGACGGATCATCTGCGAGTGGCAGCCGACACAACCGTTGGCGATATAAATGTCGCGGCCTTCCAGTTCAAGGGCGGTACGCGGCTTCATGCCCTCGACCGGCTTGTTGGTGACGTCCTGGAAAAACAGCGGAACGATCTGGGTCAGGCCGCCAATGCTGACGGCGATGACCATGAAGAAGGCCAGCAGGCCAATATTCTTCTCGACTGCTTCATGCTTCATCAGTGAGCTCCAACTACGGCAATCTGTTCGGCGGCTTTGGCTTCAGCCGGGTTCGAGGCGCGTACGGTACGGAATACGTTGTAGGCCATGAACAGCATGCCGGTGGCGAAGAATGCACCGCCCAGGGCGCGAACGATGAAACCAGGATGGCTGGCTTGCAGCGCTTCAACGAACGAGTAGGTCAGGGTGCCGTCGTCGTTGATTGCACGCCACATCAGGCCCTGGGTGATGCCGTTTACCCACATCGAGGCGATGTAGAGCACGGTACCGATGGTCGCGAGCCAGAAGTGGGTGTTGATCAGGCCGGTGCTGTGCATCTGCTGGCGACCGAACAGTTTCGGGATCATGTGGTAGATGGCGCCGATCGAGATCATCGCTACCCAGCCCAAGGCACCGGCGTGTACGTGGCCGATGGTCCAGTCAGTGTAGTGAGACAGCGAGTTGACGGTCTTGATGGCCATCATCGGGCCTTCGAAGGTCGACATGCCGTAGAACGCCAGGGATACGACCAGGAAACGCAGGATCGGGTCGGTGCGCAGCTTATGCCAGGCGCCCGACAGGGTCATCATGCCGTTGATCATGCCGCCCCAGCTCGGTGCCAGCAGGATGATCGACATCGCCATGCCCAGGGACTGAGCCCAGTCCGGCAGTGCGGTGTAATGCAGGTGGTGAGGGCCGGCCCAGATGTACAGGGTGATCAGTGCCCAGAAGTGCACGATCGACAGGCGATAGGAGTAGATCGGACGCTCGGCCTGTTTAGGCACGAAGTAGTACATCATCCCCAGGAAGCCGGTGGTCAGGAAGAAACCTACCGCGTTGTGGCCGTACCACCACTGGATCATGGCATCGGTCGCACCGGCGTAGGCCGAGTAGGACTTGAAGAAGCTGACCGGCAGGGAGGCGTGGTTGACGATGTGCAGCATCGCCGTCACGACGATGAAGGCACCGTAGAACCAGTTGCCCACATAGATGTGCTTGGTCTTGCGCTTGACGATGGTGCCGAAGAACACCAGACCGTAGGTGACCCAGACGATGGCCAGCAGAATGGCAATAGGCCATTCCAGTTCGGCGTATTCCTTGCTGGTGGTGTAACCCAATGGCAAGGAGATGCCTGCACCGACAATCACCGCTTGCCAGCCCCAGAAGGTGAAGGCCGCGAGGCTGTCGGAAATCAGTCGCGTTTGGCAGGTTCGCTGCACGACGTAATAAGAAGTGGCAAACAATGCACATCCACCGAAGGCGAAAATCACCAGGTTGGTGTGCAGTGGGCGCAGGCGTCCAAAGCTCGTCCACGGCAGGTCGAAGTTCAACTCCGGCCAGACCAGTTGCGAGGCGATGAAGACACCGAGCCCCATGCCAAGGATCCCCCAGACCACCGTCATGATGGCGAACTGGCGGACTACCTTATAGTTATAAGCAGTCGGACTGATTGCTGTGCTCATTCTAAGGTTCCACGGTTTGGGTGTTTTATTAGGGATAAAAATCGGCCGCAAGTATGGAGAAAGCGGGGGGTCATTGCAACGCGCCATGACCTGGGTCAATGCTTTCAAAAGCTGATTCTGCGGCCTTTCCATGCGCCGCGTAGGGACAAAATTGCCTGGGGGCAAAATGTCTCGGCGGACGGAAAAGGCGAGGGGGTCGGGTCGGTTGTAGCTAGGCGTGTTCAAACGAAGCGCGCAGGTGACAGACGGCAACTTGCGCGACAGCCGGTAACTACCAGCCTTTGCGGCCTGTCATCGAACAGATTCGTCGAACGCATCCGGTACGGTTGACCTGTGACCGGCTGTTGCCAGTCCGCTTCGGAGCAAGCTTAGACGTGAATCCACCGAACGGAAAGGCGGACCCTTGAGGGGTGCGACAATGGGTCGCAAAGGGGGGGCAGCTGCAAGCTTCAAGAGGGATCTCGTCGCTTGCAGCTTTTGCTTTTGCTTTTGCTTGCGGCTTGTAGCTTACCGCTTGCAACTGCTCCTCTTACTTACCGCTTGCAGCTTGAGGCTTGTCGCTGCTCAAGCTATACACATAAGCGGCCAGCAGTTGCACCTTGTCGTTGCCCAGCAGTTCGTTCTGCGCCGGCATGTGCCCCTGGCGACCATGGCGAATGGTCTGTTGCAGCTGGGCCAGGCTAGTGCCGTAGATGAACGCCGCCGGTTGTGTCAGGTTGGGCGCGCCCATCATTTCCATGCCCTGGCCTTTTGCTCCGTGACACGCTACGCAAGTGGTGCTGAACGCTTGCTGTCCGGCGACAAGGTCGGCGCCGTTGTCGGCCGGCAGCGGCAGGCCGGCCAGTTCATGACGAACATAAGCGGCGACGTTTTTCACCCCGGCATCGCCCAGCACTTCACCCCAGGCCGGCATCGCCGCCATCCGGCCACCCATGATGGTGGTCTTGATGGCGTCGGCACTGCCGCCCCAGCGCCAGGCGCTGTCGGCCAGGTTAGGGAAGCCGAACGCACCCTTGGCGTCCGAACCGTGGCACACCGAGCAGTTGGAGGCGAACAGGCGACCGCCCATTTTCAGTGCTTGTGGGTCTTTTGCCACTTCTTCCACGGGCATGGCTGCAAACTTGGCGAAGATCGGCCCGAACTTCGCGTCGGCCTTGGCCATTTCCTTTTCCCACTCGTGGGCGCCCGTCCAGCCGTTCTCGTAACCGGGCAAGATGCCTTTCCAGTTACCCAGGCCCGGATAGAGGATCAGGTAGCCGACGGCAAACACCAGGGTGCCGGCGAACAACAGGAACCACCATTGTGGCAATGGATTGTCGTATTCCTCGATGCCGTCGAAGGCATGGCCCATGGTCTGGTCGACACTGCCCTTGGTTTCGCCCTTGCGGGTGCCGATCAACAGCCAGGTCAGGCCGATCAGGCTGCCGATGGTCAGTACGCAGATCCACGTACTCCAGAAGGTCGTCATGGCCGAATGCTCCTTGTTGCAGGCTCTTGAGAGTGAGCGTCATCTGGTTGAATCAGCGGCTCGTCGGCGAACGGCAGCAGCCGTGCCTGGGCGAACTCCGGATTGCGTTTGCTGTTGAACACCCACAGCGACAGGCCGATGAAGGCGATCATCACCACCAGCGTACCCAGGCCGCGGATCATTCCTGTATCGAGTTCAAAACCCATGGCTCACCTCTTGCTCTTGATCGCAGTGCCCAGCACTTGCAGGTAGGAGACCAGTGCGTCCATCTCGGTCTTGCCCTTGAGGGTCGCGACTGAGCCTGCGATGTCTTCGTCGGTGTACGGAACGCCAAGGGTGCGCATGACCTTGATCTTGGTTTCGGTGTTGCTGCTGTCCACCGGCTGGGTGACCAGCCACGGGTAGGCGGGCATCTTCGATTCCGGTACCACGTTGCGCGGGTTGTACAGGTGCGCGCGGTGCCAGTCATCGGAGTAGCGGCCGCCGACACGGGCCAGGTCCGGACCGGTGCGCTTGGAACCCCACAGGAACGGGTGATCCCAGACGCTTTCACCGGCCACCGAGTAGTGGCCGTAGCGCTCGGTCTCGGCGCGGAACGGGCGGACCATCTGCGAGTGGCACTGTACGCAACCCTCGCGGATGTAGATGTCACGGCCTTCCAGTTGCAGGGCGGTATAGGGTTTCATGCCGGCGACCGGCTTGTTGGTGACGTCCTGGAAGAACAGCGGGACGATCTGGGTCAGACCGCCGATGCTCACCGCAAACACCATCAGCAGCAGGAGCAGGCCGACGTTTTTCTCAATCGTTTCGTGTTTCATGGCGGACTCCTCAGGCCATCTGCGCTGCGGCGGCGATTTCGGCTGGTTGTGCCTCACGCACGGTGCGCCAGGTGTTGTAGGCCATCAGGAACATGCCGCTCAGGAAGATAGCGCCACCCACCAGCCGCACGATGAAGCCAGGGTGGCTGGCCACCAGGGTTTCGACGAAGGAGTAGGTCAGCGTGCCGTCTTCGTTGATCGCGCGCCACATCAGGCCCTGGGCGATGCCGTTGACCCACATCGACGCGATGTAGAGCACGGTGCCGATGGTGGCGAGCCAGAAGTGCGCGTTGATCAGGCCGAGGCTGTGCATCTGCTGGCGGCCGAAGATTTTCGGGATCATGTGGTACAGCGCGCCGATGGAAATCATCGCTACCCAGCCCAGGGCGCCGGCGTGTACGTGGCCGATGGTCCAGTCGGTGTAGTGGGAGAGGGCGTTGACGGTCTTGATGGCCATCATCGGGCCTTCGAAGGTCGACATGCCGTAGAACGCCAGGGACACCACCAAAAAGCGCAGGATCGGGTCGCTGCGCAGCTTATGCCAGGCACCCGACAGGGTCATCATGCCGTTGATCATGCCGCCCCAGCTTGGTGCCAGCAGAATCAGCGACATCACCATGCCCAGGGACTGGGCCCAGTCCGGCAGGGCGGTGTAGTGCAGGTGGTGAGGGCCGGCCCAGATGTACAGGGTGATCAGTGCCCAGAAGTGCACGATCGACAGGCGATAGGAGTACACCGGGCGTTCGGCCTGTTTCGGCACGAAGTAGTACATCATCCCCAGAAAGCCTGCGGTCAGGAAGAAACCGACCGCGTTGTGGCCGTACCACCACTGCACCATCGCATCGGTTGCACCGGCGTAGGCGGAGTAGGACTTGGTCAGGCTCACCGGCAGTTCGGCATTGTTGACGATGTGCAGGATGGCGACGGTGATGATGAAGGCACCGAAGAACCAGTTACCGACGTAGATGTGCTTGGTCTTGCGCTTGATCAGCGTGCCGAAGAACACGATGGCGTAGGCGACCCAGACAATGGTGATCAGGATATCGATCGGCCATTCCAGCTCGGCGTACTCCTTGGAGCTGGTGTAGCCCAGTGGCAGGGTGATGGCCGCCAGTACGATCACCAATTGCCAGCCCCAGAAGGTGAAGGCAGCGATTTTCGGCGCGAACAGCTGGGTCTGGCAGGTGCGTTGCACGGAGTAGAACGAGGCGGCAAACAGGGCGCAGCCGCCAAAGGCGAAGATCACCGCGTTGGTGTGCAGCGGGCGCAAGCGACCGAAGCTGGTCCAGGGTAAATCGAAGTTCAGTTCGGGCCAGACCAATTGAGCTGCGAGAAAAACCCCGAGCCCCATGCCGACGATGCCCCACACCACCGTCATAATGGCGAATTGGCGGACCACCTTGTAGTTATAGGCGGTACTTAAAGAAGTGTTCATGGTTCCCCATCCACGGTTCAGCCGAAGTGAGGCGTCTGCGCAAGGCGATGACGCTCCCTTCGCCTGGAGTTATAGGCAGATTAAAAGCGAGGCAAGCATGGACAAAGAGCACGGGGCCAGTATTGACGGGGATCAATGGGCGCAGTGTGTACGCGAGCAGGGATGGCTGTGGAATCGCGCCAGCGAGCCGCTGTCGGGCGCAGCGCCGACCCTGATCCTGGCCCATGGTGCGGGCGCACCGATGGACAGCGATTTCATGACTGACATCGCTGCACGCCTTGCCGCCCGTGGCGTCAACGTGCTGCGCTTCGAGTTCCCGTACATGGCCCAGCGACGTATCGACGGCGGCAAGCGCCCACCCAACCCTGCACCGAAACTGCTGGAGTGTTGGCGCGCGGTGTATGCCGTGGTGCGACGCCATGTCACTGGGCGTCTGGCGATAGGTGGCAAGTCCATGGGCGGGCGGATGGCCAGTCTACTGGTCGATGAATTGGGCGCGGACGGGTTGGTGTGCCTGGGCTATCCGTTTTATGCGGTGGGCAAGCCGGAGAAACCCCGGGTGGAGCATCTGGCCGAGCTCAAGACCCCGACCTTGATTGTGCAGGGGGAGAGGGATGCGCTGGGCAACCGCCAGGCGGTGGAAGGCTACACATTGTCGCCGAACATCGAGCTGATGTGGCTGGTGGCGGGGGATCATGACTTGAAGCCGTTGAAGGCTTCCGGGTTTAGCCATGAGCAGCATCTGGAAGCGGCGGCTGCGAAGGTCGCAGGCTTTTTACAGGGTTTGTGATGATCGTACCCACGCTCTGCGTGGGGACGCCGCCAGGGACGCTCCGCGTTCCGATTTTGGAGGTGACGCAGAGCGTCACAAGATGCATTCCCACGCAGAGCGTGGGAATGATGGGGGTGACAGGCCTAGCGGTTAAACCGCTCCACCAACGAGTACTGGGTATTGGCTGTCCTGGTCAGCTCTTCACTCAACAGTGCCGAGCTCTGTGCCTGTTCCGAGGTGTGGTCGGCCAGTTGGGAAATGTTGCTGATGTTGCGGCTGATCTCTTCGGCAACCGCGCTCTGCTCTTCGGTCGCGGCGGCGATCTGGGTGGTCATGTCGGTGATGTTGGCCACCGCTTCACTGATGCCCACTAGCGCCTGGTCTGCTTCCAGGACCCGTGCCACACCTTCTTCAGCCTGGCGATGCCCGGCTTCCATGGTCTGGACCGCGGTGCTGGCGGTTTGCTGGAGCTTGGCGATCAGGCTGTGGATCTGCCCGGTCGATTCAGCGGTGCGTTGTGCCAGCTGTCGAACTTCGTCGGCCACCACCGCAAAGCCACGTCCCATCTCGCCGGCGCGAGCCGCTTCGATGGCGGCGTTCAAGGCCAGCAGGTTGGTCTGGTCGGCAATGCCTTTGATCACATCGACCACACCACCGATTTCGTCGCTGTCCTTGGCCAGCTGGGTGACGGTGAGGCCGGTCTCTCCCACCACCGCCGACAGGCGCTGAATGGCGTCGCGGGTTTCGCCGGCGATGTCACGCCCGCGCCCGGTCAGGCGGTTGGCTTCCTGGGTGGCGTCCGCCGTGCGCTGCACGTGGCTGGCAACTTCCTGGGTGGTCGCGGCCATCTGGTTGACGGCAGTGGCCACTTGTTCGGTTTCGACGCGCTGGCGCTCCAGGCCGCTGGAACTGTTGTGTGCCAGGGTATCGGATTGGCGCGCCTGGTCGGTCAGGTGCTCGGCGGTGTCCTGCAGACGGGTCAGGCAGGTCCTGAGGCGAGCTTCCTGGCTGAGGATCGACATCTCCAGGCGCGCCTGGGCACCGCGGCTGTCGGTGTACATCTGGGCGATCAGCGGGTCGGAGGTGGTCTGTTCGGCCAGGCGCAGCAGGCGCTTGATGCCGCGTTGTTGCCAACCCAGCCCCAGCAAGCCCAGTGGCACGCAAAGGCCGGCGGCCAGGGCAAAGCCCCATTGCGAGTTCAGCGTGGCGCCGATCATGAAGCTCAACTGGCTGACCAGAATGAACGGCAGCCAGTCCTGCAACACCGGCAACCATGTGTCGCGTTTAGGGATAGCCGACTTGCCCTGGTTGATGCGTTGATAGAGCGCTTCGGCGCGGCGGATCTGTTCAGCGGTGGGCTTGACCCGCACCGACTCGTAACCGACCACCTGATTGCCGTCGAACACCGGTGTGACATAGGCGTTCACCCAGTAGTGGTCACCGGTCTTGCAGCGATTCTTGACAATGCCCATCCATGGCAAGCCTTGTTTCAGTGTGCCCCACATGTGCGCGAACACCGCTGCCGGAACGTCGGGGTGACGGACCAGGTTGTGCGATGCACGGATCAGCTCCTCACGAGAAAACCCGCTGATCTCGACGAAGGCGTCATTGCAGTAGGTGATCACGCCCTTGGCATCGGTTGTGGAAATCAACCGTTGCTGAGCCGGGAAGGTCCGTTCGCGTTGTGTAATGGGCTGGTTATTACGCATGGCTTTTTCAATCCGCAAGGCTTTGACAGGGTGTCGGCATGGCGGGCGAATTATTGAAAATTTTTTTCAATTGTTGGCACTGCGTCGCAAAACGACCGATGCGTCAGTGGGCGAGCATCGGGTAGCTGAACAAGCCGAAATGCAGCAGGTTCAAGCCAAAATGCGTGGCGATCGCAGCAGCCAGTCCGCCGAAGCGGTAGGCCAGGCCATAACCGACGCCGGCCAGGCCCGCGAGCAGCACCCACTGCCAGCCCGCGCCCAGGTGCGCCAGGCCGAACAACAACGAGGCGAGCAGCAACGCCAGGTGCTCGCCATAAGGCAGGTGCTTGAAGTGCCGGCTCAGGCCACCTTGAATGTAGCCACGAAACAGGGCTTCCTCGACCAGGGTCACCAGCAACAGATTGTTGAGCACCCACAACCAGGCCTGGTCTGGCCATTTTGGTGCCCAGTTGATCATGCCCAGCAACAGCGCGCCGCCAAGACCCAGCGTTGCGCTCAAGATCAATGCCGCGGCTGTGGCGCGAATGGCCTGGGGCAGCGAGCGCCGGCCGACGATCCACGGGCAGACCAGCAACAGCCAGAAGCCGATCAGTGGCTTGTCCAGATTCAGGTACAGGACGAAGGTGACGGCGTCGTCCGTGAAGCGCTGCGGGTTGATCCCGCGGCCATTGTAGAAACCGGGCAGCCAGTGCAGCGCCAGCGCCAGGGTCATCACGATGAACAAGGCGTGGCCCAGGTAGCGACCGATGAGCACCTGTCGCTGATGTACGGCATAACCGGCGAACAGCAACAGGCTGAAGGAGATGACGGCCAACCCGCCGAGTCGACCATAGGCCAGCGCCATGCCGTAACCCATGGAGAGGAGTGCCAGGTACGTCCATGGCAAGGCAAGCATGTGCAGTCCTTACGCGCCTACGGGGCGGGGGTGTTTGCGGGGGCGCAATTATAAACAGCGAACCTACAAAAACACCGCCCTGAGGCGGTGTCTTTGTGGGAGGGGTGTTATGAGGCAATCAATTGTCGCAACACGTAGTGCAAAATCCCTCCGGCCTTGAAGTATTCCACTTCGTTGAGGGTGTCGATCCGGCACAGCACTTCGATTTTTTCGCTGCTGCCGTCCTCACGGGTGATCACCAGGGGCAGGTTCATTCGTGGCGTGAGCTCGACCTGGCTCAGGCCCTCAATGCTGAATGTCTCTTTGCCCGTGAGGTTGAGGCTCTTGCGGTTCTGGTCGAGCTTGAACTGCAGCGGCAGGACGCCCATGCCCACCAGGTTGGAGCGGTGGATCCGCTCGAAGCTTTCGGCGATGACCGCCTTGACCCCCAGAAGATTGGTGCCCTTGGCGGCCCAGTCGCGGCTGGAGCCGGTGCCGTATTCCTGGCCTGCGATTACCACCAGCGGGGTGCCCTCGGCTTGATAGCGCATGGCGGCATCGTAGATGGCCAGCTTCTCGCCACTGGGAATGTGCAAGGTGTTGCCGCCTTCTTCGCCACCGAGCATTTCGTTGCGGATCCGGATATTGGCGAAGGTGCCGCGCATCATCACCTCATGATTGCCGCGCCGTGAGCCATAGGAGTTGAAGTCTCGCGGCTCCACGCCTTGTGCGCGCAGGTAGTGGCCGGCCGGGCTGTCGACCTTGATGTTGCCAGCGGGGGAGATGTGGTCGGTGGTCACCGAGTCGCCGAGCAGGGCCAGGACCCGGGCGCCGCTGATGTCCTGAATCACCGGCAGGGGGCCGGCGATGTCGTCGAAGAACGGCGGGTGCTGGATGTAGGTCGAGTCCTTCTGCCAGACATAAGTGGCGGCCTGCGGCACCTGGATGGCTTGCCACTGTGCGTCGCCGGTAAAGACTTCGGCGTACTCCTTGTGGAACATGGCGGTGTTGACCTGATTCACCGCGTCGGCAATCTCCTGGGTGCTGGGCCAGATGTCCCGCAGGTAGACCGGGTTGCCGTCCTTGTCATTGCCCAGGGACTCGCTGCTGATATCGATGCGTACGGTGCCGGCCAAAGCATAGGCCACCACCAGGGGCGGGGAGGCCAGCCAGTTGGTTTTCACCAGCGGATGCACCCGGCCTTCGAAGTTGCGGTTGCCGGACAGGACCGAGGCCACGGTGAGGTCAGAGCTCTGGATGGCTTTTTCAATCGGTTCGGGCAGCGGTCCGGAGTTGCCGATGCAGGTGGTACAGCCATAGCCGACCAAGGCAAAACCCAGTTGGTCGAGGTACTGGGTCAGGCCCGCAGCCTTGTAGTAGTCGGTGACCACCTTGGAACCGGGGGCCAGCGAACTCTTGACCCAGGGTTTGCGCTTGAGGCCTTTTTCCACGGCTTTTTTTGCCAACAGGCCTGCCGCCATCATCACGCTCGGGTTGGAGGTGTTGGTGCAGGAGGTGATGGCGGCAATCACCACGGCGCCGTTTTTCAGGCGGTGGGTGTAGCCCTCAAAATGGTAGTCAGCCTCACCGATCAGGTCGGCATTGCCCACGGCAACGCCACCGCCGCCTTCGCTCTCCAGGCGACTTTCTTCCTTGCTGGTGGGTTTGATCTGTAGCCCGAGGAAGTCGTTGAACGCCTGGCCGACATTCGGCAGCGACACCCGGTCCTGTGGACGTTTCGGCCCCGCCAGGCTGGCTTCGACGCTGCCCATGTCCAGCGCCAGGCTGTCGGTGAACACCGGTTCCTTGCCCGGCAGGCGCCACAGGCCCTGGACCTTGCAGTAGGCCTCCACCAGCTTGACCACCGCCGTGGGGCGGCCGGACAGGCGCAGGTAGTCCAGCGTCACCTCGTCCACCGGGAAGAACCCGCAGGTGGCGCCGTACTCCGGGGCCATGTTGGCGATGGTCGCGCGGTCGGCCAGCGGCAGATCGGCGAGGCCGTCACCATAGAATTCGACGAATTTGCCCACCACGCCTTTCTTGCGCAGCATCTGGGTGACGGTCAGCACCAGGTCGGTGGCGGTGATGCCTTCCTTGAGCTTGCCGGTGAGTTTGAAGCCGATCACTTCCGGGATCAGCATCGACACGGGCTGGCCGAGCATCGCCGCCTCTGCCTCGATGCCGCCCACGCCCCAGCCGAGTACGCCGAGGCCGTTGATCATGGTGGTGTGGGAGTCGGTGCCCACCAGGGTGTCCGGGAAGGCATAGGTGCGACCGTCTTCGTCCTTGGTCCACACCGTGCGCCCCAGGTACTCCAGGTTCACCTGGTGACAGATACCGGTGCCGGGGGGGACCACGCTGAAGTTGTCGAAGGCACTTTGCCCCCAGCGCAGGAAGGCATAACGCTCGCCGTTGCGCTGCATCTCGATGTCGACGTTCTGTTCAAAGGCGCGGCTACTGGCGAACTTGTCGACCATCACCGAGTGGTCGATCACCAGATCAACCGGTGACAGTGGATTGATCCGCTGCGGGTCGCCACCGGCCTTGGCCATGGCGGCGCGCATGGCGGCCAGGTCGACCACCGCCGGGACGCCGGTGAAGTCCTGCATCAGGACCCGTGCGGGGCGGTACTGGATTTCCCGGTCGCTGCGGCGTTCCTTGAGCCAGTCGGCGAGGGCCTTGAGGTCGGTGCCAGTGACGGTCTTGTCGTCCTCCCAGCGCAGCAGGTTTTCCAGCAGGACTTTGAGCGACATCGGTAGTTTGTCGAGATCGCCCAGGCTCCTGGCGGCGTGCGGGAGGCTGAAATAGTGGTAGGTCTTGTCGTCTATTTCCAGTGTCTCAAGGGTTTTCAGGCTATCGAGGGACGGCATTGAAATGACTCCTTTGGGTCCGCACGGCTACGGACAGGCGGGACGGACAGAGCTTTAAACCTAGCCCTGTTTCAAGTAGCTGGCTAATAACCGGACTCTATGGGCAGGTCCAGCGTTGCGAAGTCAGCTATCATGCGCCGGTTTTCGTGACAGGCTTTGCTACAGGGCAAGTTTGCGCGCATTTGCCCAGGAGATTTAATGAACATCCTCTTTATGCATTGCCGGCCAGGCTTCGAAGGTGAAGTCTGCTCCGAGATAGCCGAGCACGCCGCGCGCTTGAACGTGGCCGGTTATGCCAAGGCCAAGACCGGTGCTGCGTGCGCCGAGTTTGTCTGCACGGAAGAAGACGGCGCCGAACGCTTGATGCGCGGCCAGCGTTTCTCGCAGTTGATCTTTCCACGGCAATGGGCCCGTGGGATGTTTATCGACCTGCCGGAAACCGACCGCATCAGCGTGATCCTGGCGCACATGGCGGATTTCCCGGTGTGCGGCAGCCTGTGGCTGGAAATGGTCGACACCAACGACGGCAAAGAACTGTCGAACTTCTGCAGAAAGTTCGAAGTCCATCTGCGCAAGGCACTGATGGCCGCCGGCAAGCTGGTGGAAGATGCCCACAAGCCGCGTCTGTTGCTGACCTTCAAAAGCGGCCGTGAAGTGTTCATGGGCCTGGCCGAGGCCAACAACTCGGCCATGTGGCCGATGGGCATTCCGCGCTTGAAGTTCCCCCGTGAAGCGCCAAGCCGCTCCACCTTGAAGCTGGAAGAGGCCTGGCACCACTTCATCCCGCGTGATCAGTGGGACGAGCGCCTGCACAGTGACATGACTGGCGTCGACCTGGGTGCCGCCCCTGGCGGCTGGACCTGGCAGTTGGTCAACCGCGGCATGCTGGTGACCGCCATCGACAACGGCCCGATGGCCGAAAGCCTGATGGACACCGGGCTGGTGCAGCACTTGATGGCCGACGGTTTTACCTTCAAGCCCAAACAGCCGGTGGACTGGATGGTCTGCGACATTGTCGAGAAACCGGCGCGCAACGCGGCGATGCTGGAAGAGTGGATCGGCGACGGACATTGCCGCGAAGCGGTGGTCAACCTGAAGCTGCCGATGAAACAGCGTTACGCTGAAGTGAAGCGCCTGCTCGAGCGTATCGAGGACGGCTTCAAGGCACGTGGCATCAAGGTCGACATCGGTTGCAAGCAGCTGTACCACGACCGTGAGGAAGTGACCTGTCATTTGCGTCGGCATGATGTGAGCAAGCCGAAGAGACGCTAATTCCCGCGGACCAGGCTTTTGTGGCGAGGGGAGCCAGCTCCCTCGCCACAGGTACAGTTTGCATGCGCTGTTAACGCATCCGGTTTTGCGCGACAATGCCGGCCAGTTTCAGGAGTTAACCATGAGTGAAATGATCAATGCGCCGGTAGACGGCACCCTCGACGCCACTGGCCTCAATTGCCCGGAACCGGTGATGATGCTGCACCAGCACATCCGCGACCTGGTGCCTGGCGGCCTGCTCAAGGTGATTGCCACTGATCCGTCGACCCGTCGCGACATTCCCAAGTTTTGCGTGTTTCTGGACCATGAGCTGGTCGGGCAGCATGAAGACGCCGGAACCTTTCTGTACTGGATTCGCAAAAAGTCCGTTTAGCCAGCGTTTGTAGAGCTGCCAGTCAGACGTGTAGGAGCGAGCGCGCTCGCGATGGACGTCAACGATAACGCGTATTTTCTGGGTAAACGCGTTGCTCTGGAGTTCATCGCGAGCGCTCGAACGTCGACCGGCTGCTCCTACAAGGGTCAGCGTTCGTTCAATTGACTGATGCGTATCCGCTTGCGTGAACTGCGCACCAGCCGGATCGACAGCATCAACGCCGCGCAACTCAAGCCGGCAATCAACCCCTCCCACAGTCCGCTCGGGCCGCTGGCCGGGCCGAACCAGTCGGTCAGCCCCAGTACGTAGCCCACCGGCAAGCCAATGCCCCAGTAGGCAAACAGCGTCAGGATCATGGTCACCCGGGTGTCCTGGTAGCCGCGCAAGGCGCCCGCGCAGATCACCTGGATCGCATCGGAGAACTGGTACAGCGCCGCATACACGATCAGCATCGAGGCGATCTGGATCACCGCCTTGTCGGGGGTGTAGATCGAGGCGATGGGCTCGCGCAGCAGCAGGATCAGGCTCGCCGAGAACGCCGCGAACACCAGTGCCGCGCCCAGCCCGACCTTGGCCGCGAAGCGCGCCTGATACGGGTCACCGGCCCCCAGTGCCTGGCCCACTCGCACGGTGACCGCCATGCCCAGTGAATAAGGAATCATGAACAGCAACGAACTGATGTTCAGGGCAATCTGGTGCCCGGCCACCACAGTCGAGCCGAGGCTGCCGATCAGCAGGGCAATGACCGCGAAGATGCTGGACTCGGCGAAGACGGCGATACCAATTGGCAAGCCGATGCTGACCAGGCGCTTGATCACGGCCCACTGCGGGCGATCGAAACGCACCAGCACGCGGGTACGGGCATAGACGGGCGCCCAGCGGGTCCATCCGGCCATGCTCAGGGCCATGAACCACATGACGATGCCACTGGCCCAGCCACAGCCGACGCCACCCAGGGCAGGCAGGCCGAAATGGCCATAGATCAGCGCATAGTTCAGCGGGATGTTGAGCAGCAGGCCGCACAGGCCAATGACCATGCTTGGGCGGGTGCGGCCCATGCCATCGCTGTAGCAGCGCAGTACGTAATAGAAGGCAATGCCCGGCAAGCCGAAGGCGATACCGTGCAGGTAGCCCATGCTCGGTTCGATCAGCTGTGGGTCGACTTTCATCCAGTGCAGGATCGGCTCTGCGCTGAGCAGCAGGCCGCTGCCCATCAGTCCGACACAAAGTGCCAGCCACAAGGCCTGGCGTGCCAGCGGACCGATCTCATCGTACTGCTCTGCACCAAAGCGTTGGGCAATCTTGGGTGTGGTCGCCAGCAGAACGCCGGACATCAACAGGTAAATCGGGATCCAGATCGAATTGCCCAGAGCCACCGCAGCCAGGTCTCGTGGGCTCACCCTGCCGGCCATCACCGCATCGACGAAACCCATGGCCGTGGTGGCCAGTTGCGCGATGATGATCGGCACGGCCAGGCCAAGCAGCCCTTTGAGCTCCAGGCGAACCCGGGCCGGGCGGGGGAGGGAAGTAGCGGCGAGGCTGTCAGTCACAGAGTTCACAGGCGAAGCGTCCAGAAGGTGTTGATGCGCAAAGCGACGCATTCTACGCCTTTGACACAGCGGTCAGGAAAACTCCCGTGTTAGGGATTTGTAAACCCCGACTGACGGGAGCTGCGCTACACTGCCGATCCGCCAAAGGAGCCTGCCATGCTGATTGTTGCCGACGAAAATATCCCGCTGCTCGATGCCTTTTTTGAAGGGTTCGGCGAAATCCGCCGTGTGCCAGGACGCTCCATCGACCGTGCCACGGTCGAGCAGGCCGATGTGCTGCTCGTGCGCTCGGTGACCAACGTCAGTCGCGCGTTGCTCGAAGGCAGCAAGGTACGGTTTGTCGGCACCTGCACCATCGGCACGGATCACCTGGATCTGGATTATTTCCAGCAGGCCGGCATCACCTGGTCCAGTGCGCCGGGTTGCAATGCGCGAGGGGTGGTCGATTACGTGCTCGGCAGTCTGCTGACCCTGGCCGAGATCGAAGGCGTGGCGTTGACCGAGCGCACCTATGGCGTGGTCGGGGCCGGTGAGGTGGGCGGGCGACTGGTCAAGGTGCTCAAGGGGCTGGGCTGGAACGTGCTGGTCTGCGATCCGCCGCGCCAGGCCGTCGAAGGCGGCGATTACGTCAGCCTGGAGCAGATCGTTGCACAGTGTGACGTCATCAGTCTGCACACCCCGCTGACCAAGAGTGCCGAGCAGCCTACCTGGCACCTGTTCGATGAGCCACGTTTACGGCAGCTCAAGCCAGGCGCCTGGCTGATCAACGCCAGCCGTGGCCCGGTGGTGGATAACAGCGCGCTGCGCGAAGTCTTGCTGGAGCGCGAGGACCTGCAGGCGGTGCTGGATGTGTGGGAGGGCGAGCCGAGTGTGGATATCGCCCTGGCGGAACTGTGCGTGATCGCCACTCCGCATATCGCCGGCTACAGCCTGGATGGCAAGCAGCGCGGGACCGCGCAGATCTACCAGGCGCTTTGCCAGTTCCTCGGCCAACCCGCGACGGTTTCCCTGGATGATCTGCTGCCGGCGCCGTGGCTGGCACAGGTCAGCCTGAACGCCAGCAGTGATCCAGCCTGGGCCCTGGCGATGCTGTGCCGCGGGGTGTACGACCCGCGCCGTGACGATGCGGACTTTCGTCGCAGCCTGGTCGTCAGCGGTGCCGAACAACGCACGGCATTCGACCTGTTGCGCAAGCACTACCCGGAGCGACGCGAGATTGACGGGCTGAAGGTGCGGATCGAGGGTGATTCGCCAGCGTTACGGCAGATCGTGACGGCGCTGGGCGCGCAAGCAGTCTGAGTCATTCGCGCCCATAAAAAACCCGGCCTATAGGGGCCGGGTCGGAAGACGTAAGGCTATGTATCAATCTTGCTTGGCAGGCTTGACCAATCGCTGTTCCAGTTCGCGGCAAGCGCTCTGGATCATGGCTTCAGTGATCGGTACTTCGCGGCCCTGAGCATCAATAATCGAGCACCCCAGAGACTGGTCTGGCTGCGTGCGGATCACTTGAATCTTGTCATCGCTGCTGTGTTGCAAGGACATGGCCTGTCTCCTCATCAGGTTGTGCGCATAGTGTAGATCCGCCAAATGACCACGCTGTGACAGCTCCCCACAGGCGATGAGGCGGTCTATTCAGTCCATCAGAAATAACCTCTGACTGCCAGCCGGACTTTAGACCAATAACAACTAGGCTCTAGTGTCAGCGGTCATATTCAAACCGACTCATTGTGATTTACATCAGTTCAAACGGATTGACCGGTGTAGGCTCATCCTGTTGATCCTTACCGTTGGTCTTTTCGGATGATCCTGATGCTGTCTGCCCGTCACCGCCGCGCCATTCGTCTTTCCGTGCGGTTTATCGCGCCCTATCGTTGGCAGGCGTTGGGTGCCTTGCTGGCGCTGGTCGTCACGGCGGGCATTACCTTGTCTATGGGGCAGGGGATCCGCCTGCTGGTGGATCAGGGCTTCATGACCCGCTCGCCCCACCTGCTCAACCAGAGTATCGGCCTGTTCCTGATGTTGGTGGTGGGGCTGGCGATAGGCACCTTTACCCGGTTTTACCTGGTGTCATGGATCGGCGAGCGCTGCGTGGCCGATATCCGCCGGCAGGTGTTCAACCACTTGATCTACCTGCACCCGGGGTTCTACGAAAACAACCGAAGCTCCGAGATCCAGTCGCGCCTGACGGCCGACACCACGCTGTTGCAAACGGTGATTGGCTCCTCGCTGTCACTGTTCCTGCGCAATGGGTTGATGGTGATCGGCGGCATTGTGCTGCTGTTCATCACCAACCCAAAACTCACCAGCATTGTGGTGGTCGCCTTGCCCCTGGTGCTGGCGCCGATCCTGATTTTCGGGCGGCGGGTGCGTAGCCTGTCGCGCCAGAGCCAGGACCGTATCGCCGATGTCGGCAGTTATGTCTCGGAAACCCTGGGCCAGATCAAAACCGTGCAGGCCTACAATCATCAGGGGCAGGATGAACAACGCTTCGCGGTGACCGTGGAGCAGGCCTTCGATACGGCGCGCAAACGTATCCTGCAGCGGGCCTGGCTGATCACCCTGGTGATCGTCCTGGTGCTGGGGGCGGTCGGGGTGATGCTCTGGGTCGGCGGCATGGACGTGATCGCCGGACGCATCTCCACCGGCGAACTGGCGGCGTTTGTGTTTTACAGCCTGATTGTCGGCGGTGCCTTCGGGACTTTGAGCGAAGTGATTGGTGAGTTGCAGCGGGCAGCCGGGGCGGCGGAGCGGATTGCCGAGTTGCTGCGCTCGGAAAACATCATCCAGCCGCCCGTGACTGGCCGGGTGACATTGCCGGATCGGGTGCGTGGTGAACTGCAACTTGAAGACCTGCGCTTTTGCTACCCGTCACGCCCTGAAAGCTACGCAATCGACGGCCTGAGCCTGGCGATCAAGGCGGGTGAAACCCTGGCGCTGGTCGGCCCTTCCGGTGCGGGCAAGTCGACGGTGTATGACCTGCTGCTGCGTTTCTACGACCCGGTGCAGGGGCGCATTCTGCTCGATGGTGTGCCGTTGACCCGGCTCGACCCTCTGGATGTGCGCCGTTGCTTTGCCCTGGTGTCACAGACCCCGGCGCTGTTTTTCGGCAGCATCGAAGAGAATATTCGCTACGGTAAACCCTCGGCGACGCTGGAGCAGGTCCAGGAGGCGGCGAAGATTGCCTATGCCCACGAGTTCATCGAGCAGATGCCCAGCGGTTACCAGACCCATCTGGGCGATGGCGGGCAGGGCCTCTCCGGCGGTCAGCGCCAGCGCCTGGCCATCGCTCGGGCGCTGCTGGTGGACGCGCCGATCCTGTTGCTCGACGAAGCCACCAGCGCCCTCGATGCGCAGAGTGAACACCTGATCCAGCAAGCACTGCCCAGCCTGATGAAAAACCGCACCACCCTGGTCATCGCCCATCGCCTGGCCACGGTGAAAAATGCCGACCGGATTGCGGTGATGGATCAAGGCCGGCTGGTGGCGGTGGGGACGCATCAGGAGCTGGTCGTGAGCAATCCGTTGTACGCGCGGCTGGCGGCGCTGCAGTTCAGTGACGGACAGACTGCCCTCACCGACCAGGCAACCGACTAAGTAGAACCCCACAAAAAATGCCCACATCTCGCGATATGGGCATTTTTCTTACGGCCAACCAGAGCGGCTTACAGCTTGCTGCTCTTATTGATCGTCAAAATACCGCTCATGCCAATCCACCAGCGGTTGCGGTGAATTGAGTTTCTGGCCGTAGATCACCGAGTACGACAACACGTTCTGCACGTACTGGCGGGTTTCGTCGAACGGGATGCTCTCCACCCAGACGTCGAAGCTCAGGTGGTCGGCGCCGCGCAGCCATTGGCGGACGCGGCCGGGGCCGGCGTTGTAGGCCGCGGAGGCGAGCACGCGGTTGCCATTGAACTGGCTGTGCACCTGGCTCAGGTAGGCGGCGCCGAGCTGGATGTTTTTCTCCGGATTCAGTACTTGCTGTGGCGAGGCCAGCGGAATGCTGAACTTGCGCGCGGTTTCCTTGGCGGTGGCGGGCATCAACTGCATCAGGCCGCTGGCGCCGACACTGGAGCGGGCATCCTCCATGAAGGCGCTTTCCTGGCGGGTAATGGCGAACACCCAGCTCGAATGCAGGCCACGGACCTTGGCTTCCCTGACCAGGGTGCCGCGGTAGGCCATCGGGAAACGGATGTCCAGGTCGTCCCAGTACTGCGCCTGACTGATGGTACGAATAGCCGGGAAGTACCACTTCAGGTCGTAGGCCAGCTTGGCCTGGGCAACCATTTCGTCACGGTTGAAGCGGCGACTGACGTGGTACCACTCGCGGCGCCCGTCGACGATCTGCCCGCGGGCATGGAACTCCAGTGCGCGGCGAATGCCCGGTGTGTTGCGCACCTTGTTGATCAGTGCCTGGCTCATCACCAGCGGCTTGTGGTTCAGGGAGTACGGTGATTGCGAGCGATCGGCCGCCAGGAAACCGTAGAAGTCCCGCTCGCGGGCGAGGTTGCGGTACAGGGTCTGTGCTTCCGGGTTCTTTGGCTGGGCCAGTTCCAGGCTGCGGGCCTGCCAGTAGCGCCAGCGGTTGGTGGTGGCCAGGTCCTGCGGCAGGCGGAGGGTCAGCTGATAGGCATCGTCCCAGCGGGCCAGGCGCAGCAACAGGCGCAGGCGCCATTCGGATACGGTGTTGTCACGCAGTTCCGGGTCGTACTTGGTCATGACATCAAGGGCGCGGCTGTCGTAGCGACGCGCCAGGGTCAGGCCGATTTCCCGGGCAATGGCGACTTTTTCGTCGCGGGAAAAATGCATGCGGCTGGCGTAATCGTCGAGCAACGCCATGGCCCGCTCCGGATCCTGGCGTGCCAGGCGCCGCAAGCCAAGGCTGACCACATCGCCCATGGCTTCATCGGCGGGGGTAAAGCGCGACGGCTGGTTAAGCAGCTCCGGCTTTTGCGCCACGTCCACCAGCAGGCGGCCACGGGGGGCCAGGGTGGTCATGTTGTTGATCAGACTGTTGGCCAGGGCATAGTTACGGCTCTGGGCGGCCAGTTTGGCGCGTTCCCAGCGCTTCTGCTCGGTCAGTTGGCCTTGGGCGGCCCACTGGGCAAACAGCGCATCACAGGCCGCCGGCTGGGATTTTCCAGTCAGCCAGAGTTTTTCGGTGTTGGCATAGCCTTCAGCCTTGAGATTGTGGCTGATCTGGTATTGGGCGTTGAGGCAGTCCAGCTCAGTGAAGTTGAGCTTGGGGTCGTAGTATTTGACGAAGGTCGACCAGTCGCCGCGCTCGGCCAGCCAGCGCAACCAGCGCAGCTTCATCCAGTTGGCCTGTGGCAGGTCACCGTGTTCGGCGAGGAACTTTTCGATTTCGGCATTGCTCGCGCTTTTCAGTCGCGCGGTCAGCTCGTCATAGGCCAGATAAGGTTCGAGCGGGTAGTCGGCGAGCGCCTGGCTGTAGCGAAAGTACGGGCCGGTGTCACCCTTGGCCAGGGCACGCTTGGCTTCATCGTAGTACTGGCGTTGGGTGGACAGGTCCACCGCCTGAGCGGATTGAGCGGCAGTGGCTGTAAGAAGCAGGCAGGATAAAAAACTGAAAAGGCGACTGCGCATGAGACATCCGGGCAGAGAAATCATGACAAGTGCCGGCTGGTGCCGGCACTGATTACTTGTAGCTTAGCCTTTTGCCAGCAACGGGTGAAAGCTTTGCCGGTTCGGCGGCACAAGTTCGCAACAATTAATGTGCAGAGTGCTTCGGCAGTGAAAATGCCGGCCTTCTGGAGCCTCAAGTCAGGTAGAATGCGCGCCCGGTTTTTGGAGAAGCTCATGACCCTGCTCAAATTCAGCGATGTGTCCCTTGCTTTCGGCGCTATGCCGTTGTTGGACAAGGTGTCCTGGCAGATCGCCCGTGGTGAGCGGGTGTGCATCATCGGCCGCAACGGCACAGGCAAGTCCAGCATGATGAAGCTGGTCAAGGGCGATCAGAAGCCCGATGACGGCTCTGTATGGCGTGCCCCTGGCCTCAAGATCGGCGAATTGCCGCAAGAATTGCCAGTGGCCGACGAGCGGACAGTGTTCGACGTGGTGGCCGAAGGCCTGGACGGTGTGGGCGAGCTGCTTGCGCAGTACCACCACCTGAGCCAGAACATCGTCACCGACGCCGACCTGGACAAGCTGATGCACGTCCAGCACGACCTCGAAGCTCGCGACGGCTGGCGTTTGCAGCAACTGGTCGACAGCACCCTGAGCCGTCTGCAATTGCCGGCCGACAAGACCCTCGCCGAATTGTCCGGCGGCTGGCGTCGTCGCGTCCTGCTGGCACAAGCCCTGGTTTCCGAGCCGGACCTGCTGCTGCTCGACGAACCGACCAACCACCTGGACATCGGTGCGATTGCCTGGCTTGAAGAAGCCCTGAAGGATTTCCAGGGCGCCGTGCTGTTCATCACGCACGACCGTTCCTTCCTGCAGAACCTTGCCACGCGCATCCTGGAACTGGATCGTGGCGGCCTGATCGACTGGAACGGCGACTACGCCAGTTTCCTGGTGCACAAGGAAGCCACACTGGCGGCTGAAGAAACCGCCAATGCGCTGTTCGACAAAAAGCTGGCCCAGGAAGAAGTCTGGATCCGCCAGGGCATCAAGGCCCGTCGCACCCGTAACGAAGGCCGCGTGCGTGCCCTCAAGGCCCTGCGTGTTGAGCGCAGCGAGCGTCGTGAGCGTACCGGCAAGGCCAATATCCAGCTGGACACCGCCGACAAGTCTGGCAAGCAAGTGATGGTCCTCGAGAACGTCAGCTTCGCTCACCCGGACGGCCCGTTCCTGATCAAGGATTTCTCCATGGTCTTGCAGCGCGGCGACCGTATCGGCCTGCTGGGCGCCAACGGTACCGGCAAGACCACCTTGCTGAAACTGATGCTCAACGGCTTGCAGCCGACCAGCGGCACCGTGGAAGAGGGGACGCGCATCGACGTGGCCTACTTCGACCAGTTGCGCCACCAGTTGGACCTGGAAAAGACCGTGATCGACAACGTGGCCGAAGGCCGCGATTTCATCGACATCGACGGCCAGAGCCGCCACGTGCTGAGCTACCTGGGCGACTTCCTGTTCAGCCCGCAGCGTGCCCGCACGCCGGTCAAGGCGCTGTCCGGTGGTGAGCGTGCCCGTCTGTTGCTGGCCAAGCTGTTCAGCAAGCCGGCCAACTTGCTGGTCCTCGACGAACCGACCAACGACCTGGACGTGGAAACCCTTGAGCTGCTGGAAGAGGTCCTGCTGACCTTCAACGGCACCGTGCTGATGGTCAGCCACGACCGGGCATTCCTCGATAACGTGGTCACCAGCACCCTGGTCTTCGAAGGTGAAGGCAAGGTCCGTGAATACGTCGGTGGTTACCAGGACTGGCTGCGTCAGGGTGGCTCGCCGCGCCTGCTGGGCGTGACCGAGAGCAAGTCCGGCAAGGCCGACCTGAACTCTGCCGTGGTCACCGCGGCACCTGCGCCGGCACCGGCTGTTCAGGAAGCACCGGCGGCGAAGAAGAAGCTCAGCTACAAGCTGCAGCGCGAGCTGGAAGCCTTGCCAGGGCAGATCGAGGCCATGGAACAGCAGATCGCTGTGGTTGAGGCCCAGATGGCCGACGCCGGGTTCTATCAGCGTCCTGCTGCCGAAACCGCGACGGTGATCGCTCAGCTGGAACAGTTGCAGGCTGAGCTCGACGTGATGGTCGAGCGTTGGGCCGAGCTGGATGCCTGAGTGATCCTGCGATAAAAAAGCCCGGCGTTCAGTGATGAGTGCCGGGCTTTTTGTATGCAGCAGGATCGACTCGATCCGCTGTAGGAGCGAGCTTGCTCGCGATGGTCGTCAACGATGACGCGGGGAGCCTGACACCCGCGTGGCGTTCTCGGGCTCATCGCGAGCAAGCTCGCTCCTACAGGGGGCGTGTCAGCTTTTGACCAGGCGTACCGCCAGCACATCGCACGGCGCGCCGTGCAGTACGTCGTTGGCGGTGGAACCCAGCAGCAATGCCAGGCCGTGACGACCATGGCTGCCGACGACAATCAGGTCACAACCTTGCTCCTTGGCGAAATGGTGGATTTCCTGGCGTGGCTGGCCGTAGGTCAGGTGGCTGTTTTCCTTGGAAAGCTCGGGGTATTTGTTGATCAGGCGCTCGAGGCGCTCCTTGGCCTGGTCGAACTGCTGTTGTTGCAATTGCGACAGGTCCATCGGCACGTCACCACCAAAGGCCATGGCCATCGGTTCGACGATGTGCACCAGGGACAGTTTGGCGCTGTTGCTGACCGACAGCTCGCGAGCGCGGTGAATCACAGGATCGCACTCTTCGGTTAGGTCTACGGCGACCAGAATATGGTGGTAGGGCATGAGGTGCTCCTCCTGAGGATTGCGATAAGGGTAAGTATGGCTGGTTTCAAGCGAATGGTTTTCGACAGGGATCAATTCGCTCATCAAGAATCGGGAGTACAGATATGACGGTCTGGATAGTGGTGTCAATCCTTGCAGTGGTGCTGAGCCCCTTGGCGTGGCTTCGGCCATCACGTCGCCAGGGTGGCCAGATGGCGCTGCGCATGGAGGCTCGGCGCATTGGCCTGGCCATGCAACTGGCGCCCCAGGTGTGGCCCCACTGGCTGGCGCCCGAGCCGCCCAGCCCCTGTGCGCAGTACCATCGGCCACGGCGCGGCAATCGGCCGGCGTGCTGGAGTTACTGGCAAAAGACCCCGGGGGTTTGGGTCAATCAGTGGCAGGAGGTCTGCGAGGATCGGGCGTTACTGATTCATTTCGAGAAGTTGCCGGCCAACGTGTACAAGGTCGAGGCCGACAAACAGATGATTACTCTGTATTGGGGCGAGAAGGGCGAGGTTGAGGTGTTGCAGCACATCGATGCCACGCTCAAGGCGCTCGCCTGAATACTTCGCTCCCCGTGGCGGCAGGCTTGGCTGGCCGCCGCGGGGGGCGTGTTTATGGCGGGGCATAAAAAGCCCGACATCATCATCGGGCTGGAGTTGGCCAGGCAGGCCGGCAATCGGGTTCGGTCCGATCTCACGCCGGGTATTCGCCCAAAGCGTTGATCTTTTTCCTTCAAGTCCTGCCAGCGTAGCTGCTTGAGCGCACGTTGCGTCGGATTAGGGCGACGTTTCTAAATATTGATTCTATGAATGTCTGTACAGGCTTCGGCGTGTTGCGGCTCTTCGCGTTACGGAAATGACTGCAAAGTCGAGTTTCAACCCGCATTTTGGGCGATTGACAATTGTCGGAAATTCCGTGAAGGTGGCGTACCCAAATCAAACGGGCGTATGAATTGAGCGTTTGTATTTCAGACCGCTCCTACAGAATCCCGACTATCGCGTTGGCGGGTGTGCCTGGTGGAATGGTGTCAGCATCGACGTATATGTCCATGCCGAGCCAGAACATCAGCGTCCGACGTGTACTGTTCAGCTTCCATATCGTGGAGATCAGTTGATGATTTACGAAGGTAAAGCCATCACGGTTACGGCTCTTGAAAGTGGCATCGTCGAACTGAAGTTCGACCTCAAGGGTGAGTCCGTCAACAAGTTCAACCGTCTAACCCTGAACGAATTGCGTCAGGCCGTGGACGCCATCAAGGCAGATGCGTCGGTCAAGGGTGTGATCGTCAGCAGCGGTAAAGACGTCTTCATCGTCGGCGCCGACATCACCGAATTCGTCGACAACTTCAAGCTGCCGGATGCAGAGCTGGTTGCTGGCAATCTCGAAGCCAACAAGATCTTCAGCGATTTCGAAGACCTCAATGTTCCGACCGTCGCCGCGATCAATGGCATCGCCTTGGGTGGCGGTCTGGAAATGTGCCTGGCGGCGGACTTCCGCGTCATGGCCTCCAGCGCGAAAATCGGCCTGCCGGAAGTCAAGCTGGGCATCTACCCAGGTTTCGGCGGTACCGTGCGCCTGCCGCGCATCATCGGTGCCGACAACGCCATCGAGTGGATTGCCGCTGGCAAGGAAAACCGTGCTGAAGACGCGCTGAAGGTTGGCGCCGTCGATGCCGTGGTTGCTCCCGAGAAGCTGGCGGACGCCGCATTGAGCCTGATCAAGGGCGCCATCAGCGGCGAATTTGACTACAAGGCCAAGCGTCAGCCAAAGCTGGAAAAACTCAAGCTCAACGCCATCGAACAAATGATGTCGTTCGAAACCGCCAAGGGTTTCGTGGCCGGCCAGGCGGGCCCGAACTACCCGGCACCGGTTGAAGCGATCAAGACCATTCAGAAAGCCGCGAACTTCGGTCGCGACAAGGCACTGGAAGTCGAAGCTGCAGGTTTCGTCAAGCTGGCCAAGACCTCTGCCGCGCAGAGCTTGATCGGTCTGTTCCTGAACGATCAGGAGCTGAAGAAAAAGGCCAAGGCCTACGACGAAATCGCCAAGGACGTGAAGCAGGCCGCCGTATTGGGCGCCGGCATCATGGGTGGCGGTATCGCCTATCAGTCGGCGTCCAAAGGCACGCCGATCCTGATGAAGGACATCAACGAGCACGGTATCGAGCAGGGTCTGGCCGAAGCCGCCAAGCTGCTGGTTGGCCGCGTTGACAAAGGCCGCATGACCGCCGCGAAAATGGCTGAAGTGCTCAACGGCATTCGTCCGACCCTGTCCTACGGTGACTTCGGTCACGTGGACCTGGTGGTTGAAGCCGTGGTCGAGAACCCGAAGGTCAAGCAAGCCGTACTGGCTGAAGTTGAAGACAAGGTCAAAGAGGACACCATCCTCGCCTCGAACACCTCGACCATTTCCATCACCTTGCTGGCCAAGGCCCTCAAGCGTCCGGAAAACTTCGTCGGCATGCACTTCTTCAACCCGGTGCACATGATGCCGCTGGTGGAAGTCATCCGTGGTGAGAAGTCCAGCGAGCTGGCTGTTGCTACCACCGTTGCCTACGCCAAGAAAATGGGCAAGAACCCGATCGTCGTCAACGACTGCCCGGGCTTTTTGGTCAACCGCGTGCTGTTCCCGTACTTCGGCGGTTTCGCCAAGCTGGTCAGCGCCGGTGTGGACTTCGTCCGTATCGACAAGATCATGGAAAAATTCGGCTGGCCGATGGGCCCGGCGTACCTGATGGACGTAGTCGGCATCGACACCGGCCACCACGGTCGTGACGTGATGGCCGAGGGCTTCCCGGACCGCATGAAGGACGACCGTCGTTCGGCCGTTGACGTGCTCTACGAAGCCAAGCGCCTGGGCCAGAAGAACGGCAAGGGCTTCTACGCCTACGAGACCGACAAGCGCGGCAAGCAGAAGAAAGTGGCCGACCCGTCGGTGCTGGAAGTGCTCAAGCCGATCGTTTACGAGCAGCGCGAAGTCACCGACGAAGACATCATCAACTGGATGATGATCCCGCTGTGCCTGGAAACCGTGCGTTGCCTGGAAGACGGCATTGTCGAAACCGCTGCCGAAGCCGACATGGGTCTGGTCTACGGTATTGGTTTCCCTCCATTCCGTGGTGGCGCGCTGCGCTACATCGATTCGCTCGGTGTTGCAGCATTCGTTGCCCTGGCTGACCAGTACGCTGATTTGGGCGCGCTGTACCACCCGACCGCGAAGCTGCGCGAGATGGCCAAGAACGGCCAGAGCTTCTTCGGTTAAGCGCCCAAACGACTAGAGCGAGAATATTTATGAGCTTGAATCCAAGAGACGTCGTGATTGTCGACTTCGGTCGTACTCCGATGGGCCGCTCCAAGGGCGGCATGCACCGCAACACCCGCGCTGAAGACATGTCGGCGCACCTGATCAGCAAATTGCTGGAACGCAACGTCAAGGTCGACCCGAGCGAAGTCGAAGACGTGATCTGGGGCTGCGTGAACCAGACCCTGGAGCAGGGCTGGAACATCGCCCGCATGGCATCCCTGATGACCCAGATCCCGCACACCGCTGCCGGCCAGACCGTCAGCCGCCTGTGTGGCTCCTCCATGAGTGCCCTGCACACCGCGGCGCAAGCGATCATGACCGGCAACGGTGACGTATTCGTCGTGGGCGGCGTCGAGCATATGGGTCACGTGAGCATGATGCACGGTGTCGATCCTAACCCGCACATGTCGCTGTACGCGGCGAAAGCCTCGGGCATGATGGGCCTGACCGCGGAAATGCTGGGCAAGATGCACGGCATCACTCGCGAGCAGCAGGATGCCTTTGGCGTGCGCTCCCACCAACTCGCCCACAAGGCGACCGTGGAAGGCAAGTTCAAGGACGAAATCATCCCGATGCAGGGCTACGACGAGAACGGTTTCCTGAAACTGTTCGACTACGACGAAACCATTCGTCCGGAAACCACCCTGGAAAGCCTGGCGGCTCTGAAGCCGGCGTTCAATCCGAAGGGTGGCACCGTGACAGCTGGTACTTCGTCGCAGATCACCGATGGTGCTTCGTGCATGATCGTGATGTCGGCGCAGCGTGCCCAGGACCTGGGTATCCAGCCAATGGCGGTGATCCGTTCGATGGCGGTGGCGGGTGTGGATCCGGCGATCATGGGCTATGGTCCAGTACCGGCTACACAGAAAGCATTGAAGCGCGCGGGTCTGGGTATTTCCGATATCGACTTCTTCGAGCTCAACGAAGCTTTTGCAGCGCAGGCCTTGCCAGTGCTGAAAGATCTGAAAGTGCTCGACAAGATGAACGAGAAGGTTAACCTGCACGGCGGCGCGATCGCCCTGGGCCACCCATTCGGTTGCTCTGGCGCGCGTATCTCCGGCACGTTGCTCAATGTAATGAAGCAAAATGGCGGCACCTTCGGTGTGTCGACCATGTGCATTGGCCTCGGCCAGGGCATTGCCACCGTCTTCGAACGCGTTTAAGCGTTGCGTTGACGGAAGCCGGGGCCAAGTGCCCCGGTTTTTGTTTTTCTGAAGATTTTTTTGTTTTTTATTTGATTGGATTTCAGCGAGGCCCAAAGCATGCCGATACAACCAGGGCTCTACCAGCATTACAAAGGTCCGCAGTACCGTGTTTTCAGTGTTGCGCGGCACTCCGAGACCGAAGAAGAAGTGGTCTTCTACCAAGCCCTGTATGGTGATTACGGCTTTTGGGTGCGTCCCTTGAGCATGTTCCTGGAGTCGGTCGAAGTTGACGGCGAGCAGGTCCCACGCTTTGCTTTGGTGCAGGCCGAGCCGAGCCTTTTTTCAAGGCCATAAGGGCAGGGCGCGCAGAACCCTGCGCTTGACCTCACCTTGTTGCCACTATATATAGCGGTGCCGCGTCAGGCGCCAACCGCCTTTCACTTCTAGAATTCAGGAATTTTCTGATCCATGGGCAAATCGCTGGTCATTGTGGAATCCCCGGCTAAGGCCAAGACCATCAACAAGTATTTGGGCAACGAATACGTGGTGAAGTCGAGTATCGGCCATATCCGAGACCTGCCCACCAGCGGTTCGGCTAGCGCCAGCAAAGAGCCTGCCGCCAAGCGTGGCAAGGCGGCTGCTGGTGAAGTGCCGGCGCTATCGCCCAAGGAAAAGGCGCGCAAGCAGCTGGTCGCGCGCATGGGTGTCGATCCGGATCATGGCTGGAAAGCCAAGTACGAGATCCTCCCGGGCAAGGAAAAGGTCATCGAAGAGCTGCGCCGGCTCGCCAAGGATGCTGACACCATCTATCTCGCAACCGACTTGGACCGCGAGGGGGAAGCTATTGCCTGGCACCTGCGCGAAGCCATTGGTGGTGACGACAGCCGCTACAAGCGCGTGGTGTTCAACGAAATCACCAAGAAGGCGATCCAGGAAGCCTTCTCCCAGCCAGGCGAGCTGGACATCGATCGTGTCAACGCCCAGCAGGCACGTCGTTTTCTCGACCGCGTGGTGGGTTACATGGTCTCGCCGCTGCTGTGGGCCAAGATCGCCCGCGGTCTGTCGGCCGGCCGTGTGCAATCGGTTGCCGTGAAGCTGGTGGTGGAGCGTGAGCGCGAGATTCGCGCGTTCAACCCGGAAGAGTACTGGGAAGTCCACGCTGACCTCGGCACCGCCAAGGGCGCCAATGTGCGCTTTGAAGTGGCCCGTGAAAACGGCGAAGCCTTCAAGCCGCTCAACGAAGCCCAGGCCATGGCCGCGCTGGAGAAGCTCAAGGCATCCAGCTACACCATCGCCAAGCGCGAAGACAAGCCGACCAGCAGCAAGCCGTCGGCCCCGTTCATCACGTCTACCCTGCAACAGGCCGCGAGTAACCGCCTGGGCTTCGGCGTGAAGAAAACCATGATGATGGCCCAGCGTTTGTATGAAGCCGGCTACATCACCTATATGCGTACCGACTCGACCAACCTCTCGGCCGATGCCGTGGCGATGGCCCGTACTTATATTGAAGGCGAATTCGGCGGCAAGTACCTGCCGGAAACCCCGAATGTCTACAGCAGCAAGGAAGGCGCGCAAGAGGCTCACGAAGCGATTCGTCCTTCTGACGTGAATACCGACCCAAGCAAGCTGTCGGGCATGGAGCGTGACGCTGAGCGTCTCTACGAGCTGATCTGGCGCCAATTCGTCGCGTGCCAGATGCTGCCTGCCAAATACCTGTCGACCACCGTCAGCGTCGCTGCCAGCGGCTTCGAGCTGCGCGCCAAGGGCCGCATCCTGAAGTTCGACGGTTACACCCGCGTCATGCCGCAAATCGCCAAGCCGGGCGACGACGACGTACTGCCGGACATGGCTCAGGGCGACGTGCTCAAGCTGATCAAGCTCGATCCAAGCCAACACTTCACCAAGCCGCCGGCGCGTTACTCGGAAGCGAGCCTGGTCAAGGAAATGGAAAAGCGCGGTATCGGTCGTCCGTCGACCTACGCGGCAATCATCTCGACCATCCAGGACCGCGGCTACGTCGCCCTGCATAACCGTCGTTTCTATTCGGAAAAGATGGGTGACATCGTCACCGAGCGTCTGTCCGAGAGCTTCTCGAACCTGATGGACTACGGCTTTACCGCCGGCATGGAAGAGAACCTCGATGACGTCGCCCAGGGCGAGCGTGACTGGAAGAGCGTGCTCGACGAATTCTACGGCGACTTCAAGAAGAAACTCGAAGTGGCCGAGAGCCCGGAAAGCGGCATGCGTGCCAACCAGCCGGTCATGACCGATATTGCGTGCCTGACCTGCGGCCGTCCGATGCAGATTCGCACCGCATCGACCGGCGTGTTCCTCGGTTGCTCGGGCTACAGCCTGCCGCCGAAAGAGCGCTGCAAGGCCACCGTCAACCTGGTGCCGGGCGACGAGATCGCCGCGGACGACGAGGGTGAGTCGGAGTCGCTGGTGCTGCGTGGCAAGCACCGTTGCCCGATCTGCAGCACCGCGATGGATGCTTACCTGCTGGATGAGAAGCGCAAGCTGCACATCTGCGGTAACAATCCTGATTGCGACGGCTACGAAATCGAACAAGGCAGCTACCGCATCAAGGGCTACGAAGGCCCGAGCCTGGAATGCGACAAGTGCGGCAGTGAAATGCAGCTCAAGACCGGTCGTTTCGGCAAGTTCTTCGGGTGCACCAACGCCACCTGCAAGAACACCCGCAAGCTGCTGAAAAGCGGTGATGCGGCGCCGCCGAAGATGGACCCGGTGAAGATGCCTGAGCTCAAGTGCGAGAAGGTCAACGACACTTACATTCTGCGTGACGGTGCTTCCGGCCTGTTCCTGGCGGCCAGCCAGTTCCCGAAAAACCGCGAGACCCGTGCTCCGCTGGTGATCGAGATCGTGCCGCACAAGGATGAGATCGATCCGAAGTACCACTTCCTGTGCGAGGCGCCGAAGAAGGATCCGGAGGGTCGTCCAGCGGTGATTCGCTACAGCCGCAAGACCAAGGAGCAGTACGTGCAGACCGAAGTCGAAGGCAAGCCTACCGGCTGGAAAGCGTTCTACGACGGCGGCAAGTGGGTGGTTGAAGACAAGCGCGTAGCCAAGTAACCAGGCAGCGTGATACCAAAGGCCGCATGCAAACCCTCGGGTTGGCCTGCGGCCTTTGTTTTGGGCTTGCAGTCAGCTCGTCCGATCCACGACACTGTCTGACCTGCATCATGCGTCTTATTTCGTTGTGGAGACTGCCGTCATGGCCTTTGAGCTCTATACCCGCACCAATCAGAAAATTTACTTCGCCGGCCTGTCGCTCGAGGCGTTGGCCCGAGCGGAAGAGGGGCGGGCGATGAACTCCCTGGCGCTGATTCAGGCCGGGCGCGAATCGGCGCTGTTTCATTTGTATGGTGCGTTGCTGGGTTTGTGCCATGAGATTGCCGGTTTTTACCGGTTGCCTCAGGCCAATGCGCCACGGGCAGAACTGCTGCTGACCCGTGAGGTGCTCGAGACCATTGCCATTCCGGAAATGGCTGAAATGGTCGAGTTGGCGCATAACCCCGAAACCTGGCTGGCAAAGCTGATAGCCGCCCATGCCGCGCTGTTTCAGCCACCCCGCGCACCGCACAAACCTAAAGGCGACGTGACGCAGCCGTTGATTGTGGCGGTGAGCCTTGATGACGAAGCGCCGACGGAGTTGAGCAGGGAAGAACTTGAGAGCTGGCGCCAGAACCTTAAAAGCCTGGCATTACGCTTTCGCGAAGGGCTGAACGAGTGTTGAGTGTCCGCGCGATGCGCTGATCGCTCAAGTGTGGCCATGGATCAGGGATGATCGCAAACAGTGGTTTCGGTGACATGCAGCCGGTCAAGATCCCGAGCGAAGCAGCGTCGATGCCTATATAATCCCCGCCTTTCGTGGAGAACAGACCTTTATGCCAACGTCCTTTCTAGAAATTGTCGAACTGCCAGACGGCCGTATTGAGCTGCGTAGGGCTGAGGACGAGGGTTCTCTGGTGACGCTGGACTTCTCTGAAGACGCCAAGGCGTTCCTGCAAGGCCAGCACGTCGAGGTCGCCAAGGCGATGTTGAGCGTGGGCGTGCAGATGGCCGGGCGCTTGGTCGAAGGCGAATTCGAGAAGGAAGAAGGGCCGCGGATTCTTCATTGATTCCGTTTGTCGGTTTTTCCTGAAGCATCATTGCACGTTATTGTGACAGATCGGCTTCTCTGTTCTGGAGAAGCCCTGCATCCTTCAAGTACGCATTGCGCGTCACTTAACCCAAGCGAATATTCAGGCTCTGTGCATCCCCGATACGGGCGGCGCTGATCAACTGTTGCCGTGCGCTGCCATTTAGCGGGTTCAGCCAGCTGACGACCGTGTGGCTGCGGCCCAGGCGCAAGGCTTCGCAGGCCAGTTGCTGGGCGCTTTGTGTTCCGCTTGGCTGCAACAGAAGAATACGCTCGCGGTTCAGGCCGGCATCGCGTAACCAGGCTTGGGTCAGGCTGGCCGGTGGCGCAATCAGCGTCAGCCAGCGGGCGTCCTGGTCCTGGCTAAGCTCCCTGAGGATAGGGGCCAGAAGGTTCAGGCAGTTCCCGGCCGCACCACGTAACGACAGCTCACTGAAGGCTTCGGGTTCGGCACTCCAGGGTGTCTCGGCCACCTCTTTGAGGATCGGCGCCAATGGCTGGGCCAGAAACGCTTCGAACAGCGGAAGTTGTGCGTGTTGTGGTGTGTGTGGAAACTGCATAACGCCTCCTTTAGCGGCGAATGACGCCGACACTCAAGCCTTCGATCACCAGTTCCTGGTCTTTCAGGTTCACTTCGATCGGGGCAAACTCCGGGTTTTCGGCAAGCAGCCAGACCTTGCTGCCATCGCGCTTGAAGCGCTTGACGGTGACTTCGTCGCCGATCCGCGCGACGACGATCTGGCCATTGCGGGCTTCGCGAGTGGTGTGTACGGCGAGGAGGTCACCGTCGAAAATCCCCACGTCCTTCATGCTCATGCCGTGGACCCGCAGTAGGTAGTCGGCGCGTGGATGAAAGAACGCCGGGTTGATGTTGCAGGACTCTTCGATGTGCTGCTGGGCGAGAATCGGCGCGCCTGCAGCGACCCGGCCGATGATCGGCAGGGAGGACTCGTCGGCCTTGGCTTCGAAGCCCGGGATACGAATGCCCCGCGATGCACCGGGGGTCATTTCGATAGCGCCCTTGCGGGCCAGGGCTTTGAGGTGTTCTTCCGCCGCGTTGGGCGACTTGAACCCCAGTTCCAGGGCGATTTCCGCGCGGGTGGGCGGATAGCCGTTGTCTTCGAGGCAACGTTTGATGAAGGCCAGAATCTCAGCTTGGCGTGGCGTCAGTTTTAGCATCTCGATCGCTCTGTCTTTTTATACAGTGACTGGAATTATATACAGTGGAGTGGGCTTGGCAATCCTCCATTTGCGCAGGGTCGCCGGACGGTCACCGACAGGTCGTTGGCCCGCAAGGTGCGGGGGCGGCTACAGCCGGCGGTTTATATGGTTAAATGGCTGACTGGGCGTTCGCAAAACGAACCGGTAGACTTGACAAGATACAGACTGAAACGTATGTTTCAAACAAGTGTTTGTCAGGCGGAGTAGCCATGGCCCAGTCGGAAACCGTTGAACGCATTCTTGATGCCGCCGAGCAGTTGTTCGCGGAAAAAGGGTTTGCCGAAACTTCATTGCGTCTGATCACCAGCAAGGCTGGGGTCAACCTGGCGGCGGTGAACTATCATTTCGGCTCGAAGAAAGCCTTGATCCAGGCGGTCTTCTCGCGTTTTCTCGGTCCGTTCTGCAGCAGTCTCGAGCGTGAGCTGGAGCGTCGTTCCGCCCGGCCGGACAACAAGCCGAGCCTGGAAGAGCTGCTGGAAATCCTCGTCGAGCAGGCCCTGGTGGTGCAGCCACGCAGCGGCAATGACCTGTCTATCTTCATGCGCTTGCTGGGCCTGGCATTCAGCCAGAGCCAGGGGCACTTGCGGCGTTATCTGGAAGATATGTACGGCAAGGTGTTCCGCCGCTACATGATGCTGGTCAACGAAGCCGCCCCGCGTATCCCACCGATCGAACTGTTCTGGCGCGTGCACTTCATGTTGGGTGCGGCGGCGTTCAGCATGTCGGGGATCAAGGCCTTGCGGGCTATCGCCGAAACCGATTTCGGGGTCAACACCTCCATCGAGCAGGTCATGCGCCTGATGGTGCCGTTCCTGGCCGCGGGCATGCGCGCTGAAACCGGCGTGACCGACGACGCCATGGCCGCGGCCCAATTGCGTCCGCGCAGCAAATCGGTACCGGTGGCCGCCAAGGTTTAACCGCGTACGGGTGGGCGCGGCAGCTGACATCCGCTAAGCTAGCCGCCCATGCCGACTCTCGTTTCAGACCTGCTCCCGTTTCCCTCTACCGACTCCGTTGCGCCGGGCATTACCCTTGGCGGCGTGGTCGTGTGTCTGCCTCGAGCCGGGTCCTTCAAAGACGCGCCGTGCGCGCATTTCGTTATCAAGGAATCTCTATGACTGCTGGCCTGCAAGGCTCGTTGATGGTGGACGTCGCCGGTACCTGGCTGACGGCCGAAGATCGCCAGTTGTTGCGTCAGCCCGAAGTGGGCGGCCTGATCATTTTTGCGCGCAACATCGAGCATCCACGTCAGGTGCGCGAGTTGAGCGCGTCGATCCGCGCGGTGCGTCCGGACCTGCTGCTGGCGGTGGACCAGGAGGGCGGTCGGGTGCAGCGCTTGCGTCAGGGCTTCGTCCGTCTGCCAGCCATGCGGGCGATAGCCGACAATCCGAACGCTGAATACCTGGCTGAGCAGTGTGGCTGGATCATGGCCACCGAAGTATTGGCCGTGGGCCTGGACCTGAGCTTTGCGCCGGTGCTGGATCTCGACTACCAGCGCAGCGCGGTGGTGGGTACCCGTTCGTTCGAGGGCGATCCGGAGCGTGCGGCCCTGTTGGCCGGTGCTTTCATCCGCGGCATGAACAGCGCCGGCATGGCGGCCACTGGCAAGCACTTCCCGGGCCACGGCTGGGCGGAGGCGGATTCCCATGTCGCGATCCCGAATGACGAGCGCAGCCTGGATGACATCCGCGCCCATGACCTGGTGCCGTTCGCGCGCTTGAGCAAGCAATTGGCGGCCGTGATGCCGGCCCACGTGATCTACCCGCAGGTCGATTCCCAGCCTGCCGGTTTCTCGCGACGCTGGTTGCAGGACATTCTGCGTGGCGAGTTGCAGTTCGATGGCGTGATTTTCAGCGATGACCTGTCGATGGCCGGCGCCCATGTGGTGGGCGATGCCGCCAGTCGCATCGAGGCGGCCCTGACGGCCGGTTGCGACATGGGGCTGGTGTGCAATGATCGTGCGGCGGCCGAACTGGCCCTGACGGCGGCGCAGCGCATGAAGGTCAAGCCGTCGGCGCGGATTGCGCGGATGCGTGGCCAAGCCTTCGCCAGCACCGATTACCGACAGGATCCCCGCTGGCTCGCAGCCATCGGCGCCCTCAAAGACGCCCAACTGATTGATTAAGGACTTTTTGCAATGACGGTTTACGCAATTATCGGTGGCACCGGCCTGACCCAGCTCGAAGGTCTGGACATTCGTCGGTCGTTGGCCCTGGATACGCCGTATGGCGCGCCGTCGGCCGAGATTCAGGTGGGCGAGTACGCAGGGCGTGAAGTGCTGTTCCTGGCCCGTCACGGCCACCCGCACCGCTTCCCGCCGCATCAGGTGAACTATCGCGCCAACCTGTGGGCGCTCAAGCAAGCCGGCGCGCAGGCGATCCTGGCAGTCAATGCGGTGGGCGGGATTCACGCGGCGATGGGCACCGGGCATTTCTGCGTGCCCCATCAGTTGATCGACTACACCAGTGGTCGTCAGCACACCTACTTTGCCGATGACCTGGAGCAGGTCACCCATATCGACTTCAGCTATCCCTACAGCGAGCCCTTGCGCGAACAGTTGATCGCTGCGCTGGCTGCCGAAGGCTGTGCCTACAGCAGCCATGGCGTATACGCCTGCACCCAGGGCCCGCGCCTGGAAACCGTTGCCGAGATCGCTCGCCTGGAGCGCGATGGTTGCGACATCGTCGGCATGACCGGTATGCCGGAAGCCGCGCTGGCCCGTGAGCTGGAGCTCGATTACGCCTGTCTGGCGCTGGTGGTGAACCCGGCGGCGGGCAAGTCGACGGCGGTGATCACCATGGCCGAGATCGAGCAGGCCCTGCATGACGGAATGGGCAAGGTGAAGTCGACATTGGCGCGGGTGCTCAAGGGCTGAGTCCGGCTTTCCATTGGGTTGATCCCATCGCGGGCGAGCCAGTTTAAGGTGGGGCGCATTTGTAGGAGCGAGCGTGCTCGCGATGAACTCAAGAGCAACGCGTTTAATCAGAAAGCACGCGTTATCGTTAGCGTCCAACGCGAGCACTCGAGCGTCGACCGGCTGCTCCTACAAAGGTCGACGTTCGCTTAACTGGCTGACATTAGGGCTTGCCCGCGATGGCTACCTGTCTGGCGGCGAAGACCTCAGCGCTTGTCGAGCTTGTCAGGCAGTGGCGCAAACAGCGCCTCGATGTCATCACTCTGCAGCTTCCAGTCGCCCGTCGTGCGCCCATCCAGCACGCCGGCTGCCAGGTCGGATTTTTCCTTCTGCAGGTGCTGGATTTTCTCTTCGACCGTGCCACGGGCGATCATCTTGTAGACGAACACCGGTTTCTCCTGGCCAATCCGGTATGCCCGGTCGGTGGCCTGGTTTTCCGTGGCCGGGTTCCACCACGGATCGTAGTGAATCACCGTGTCGGCTTCCGTCAGGTTCAGGCCCACGCCGCCGGCTTTAAGGCTGATCAGGAAAATCGGTCGCTTGCCGCTCTGGAATTCCTTCACCGGGGTGCGTCGGTCCCGGGTCTGGCCGGTCAGCAGTGCATACGCGATCCCGCGCTTGTTCAGTTCATCTTCGATCAGCGAGAGCATCGAGGTGAACTGGGAAAACAGCAGGATCCTGCGGCCTTCATCGAGCAGCTCCTCGAGCATTTCCATCAGGCTGTCCAGCTTGCCTGAGGTGCTGCCGCGGGTGGGCAGGGCGGCTTCATTGACCAGCCTCAGGTCGCAGCACACCTGGCGCAGCTTGAGCAGTGCTTCGAGAATGATGATCTGGCTGCGCGCCACGCCTTTGCGGGTAATTTCGTCGCGCACTTTCTTGTCCATGGCCAGGCGCATGGTTTCGTAAACATCACGCTGCGCCTCGTTGAGTTCGACCCAGTGGATGATCTCGGTTTTCGGTGGCAGTTCGGTGGCCACCTGTTCCTTGGTTCGGCGCAGCAGGAAGGGCTTGATTCGGCCGTTCAGGTGCTGCAGTCGTACGTCGCTGGCGTGCTTTTCGATCGGCACGCGGTAATCGCGGTTGAAGCTTTTGACGTCTCCCAGCCAGCCTGGCAGCAGGAAGTGAAACAGTGACCACAGCTCGCCCAGGTGATTCTCCAGGGGTGTGCCGCTCAGGCACAGGCGCTGGCGGGCGTTGAGCTCGCGTGCCGCTTGGGCGGCCTTGCTGGTGGGGTTCTTGATGTACTGCGCTTCGTCGAGCACCAGGATGTGCAAGGGTTGTCTGGCGAGGCGTTCGACATCCTTGGGCAGCAGTGCGTAGGTGGTGAGAATCAGGTCGTAGTCGCCCAACTGCTCGAAATATTTTTTGCGTCCGGCGCCATACAGCGCCAACACCTTGAGCTGTGGGGCGAAGTGCGCCGCTTCGTCGAGCCAGTTGGGAATCAGGCTGGTGGGCATCACCACCATGCAGGGGCGGTCGAGGCGCCCGGCGTTTTTCTCGCTCAGCACATGAGCCAGGGTTTGCAGGGTTTTGCCCAGCCCCATGTCGTCCGCCAGGATGCCGCCGACTTCGAGTTGGCGCAGTGACTGCATCCAGCTCAAGCCTTCGAGCTGATACGGGCGCAAGGTGGCGTTCAGCCCCTCGGGGGCTTCGGCGCTGTAGTCCCGGATGTCGCGCAGGCGCTGGGCGAAGGTGCGGATGTGCTCGCCGCCTTCCCAGAGCAGTGGCAGGTCTTGCAGAGGGTTCAGGCGCGTGGCGTCGGCGTTGCTCAGGCGCAGGGTGGTTTCACCGGGCTCTTGCAGGTAGAACTCGCCGAGGGTCGCCAGCACTGGCTTCAAGCGGCCGAACGGCAGTGCGACCTGCAGGGGGCCGTCAGCGTTCGGGCGGTGCGGGATATTCACCAGAATCAACTCGTCGTCGCGACGCCTGGCCAGGCGCTCCGGGTTGAGAATCTCGGTGTGCGAACGCATCAGGTTCAACAGAATCGGCAACAAGCTCAGGCGCTCGCCGTTGACGATGATCCCCAGTTCCAGGTCGAACCAGTCACGTTCCGGCGCCTCGTCGACCGTGGCGTACCAGTCATCGACGGCCGTCAGGTCGAACCCGAAGTCTTCGTCGATCTGCAGTTCCCAGCCCTGGGTGCGCAGCTTGGGCAGCTCATTGAGGGTAAAGGTCAGCCAGGCGCTGTCATTGACCATCTCATAGAGTTCGCCGGCACTTTCAGGCAAGGCCTTGCTTTGGCGGGTGGCGACTTTGAAACCGAGGGTGCGCAGCTTTTCCCTGTAGATCTGTTCGACTTCAGGGTGACGTTTTATCCGCAACGTCTGCGTCTCCTGACGAATCAGGATGTCGGCGTTCTTCTGTCCGCTGACGTATTCATCCAGGTAGCTGAAGGACAGCGCTGCGCGGTGCTGGATGTAGCGCTGCATTTTGCCGTTGCGCGGTTCGAAGGCGCTGAACTCGACGCTGGCCAGCCACAGGCGCGGCACCGGTTGTACGGTGTCGATCAACTGCTGCGGGAGCGGTGCGGGCGTGCGGTTTTCCAGGACCGCCTGAAGCTTTTCCAGCAACTGCAGGTCCGTGGCGGCCGCAGGGTATTGCAGGGTGTCCTGGACTTTGAGCAGCACCGCCGCGCAATGCTTGCAGTTCACCCGTACCGGGCAACTGCACAGGGCGTCGACCAGCAGCAGTGTGTTTTTGGCTGACTCGCGCAGGGTGATGGTCTGGCGGTAGACATTGCCGCCAGAGCCCTCGCAACTGGCAGTGATAGTGCTGTCGCCGGCTTCGACGATCCTGACGCGGTTTTCCAGGGCGTAGCGGCGGCCACGCTCCAGGCTTTGTTCCTTGAATCGGCTGGCCCAGGAAGGGGCCAGGGGCTTGCTCAGGCTCGGGGACATAGGGACTTCAATCAGTCCGGAATGACATCGGGAGCTGGTTGCGGTGCAGGTGCCGTCAGGGACGTGATCTTGATCAACAGGCCCAGGTGGCCGTTATCGAGAAAGTTCAGCTGGCCATTTTTGGTGTGGCTCTGCTGTTGCAGGCGCTCGCTGGTGGCGACCAGGCCATTGCTGCCGAATTGATTGACCCAGAAGTCGGCGTTGACGTCGGTAAAGCGCCCCAGTTTAAGGTCCAGCGTGCCTTCGATCGGAAAGTGGCCGTATTGCTCCCGGCCATCGCTGATCGCCACTTTGCTCCCCGTTTCGTCGATGTACTGCTGCCAGGCCTTGTGCAGCAGGACGGTGTAGTCAGCGCTGGCGCTGAGTTTTTCCACGTCGGCGTTGAGGGCTGGCGTGCGCAGGCTGTCAGCACCGACCGGCTGCGCGCCGGCGGCCCAATCTTCGGGTGCGGCGGGGCTGGCAACGGCCGGTACGGCGTTCTGGCGAACCAGGATCATTTCAACCTGATACAGGTCGGCGGCAAATGCGGTGGGGGCGAGCAGCGTCATCAGCAAGGTCAGTGAGCGAAACAGGCGCATGGGGCGTCCTTCAAGCAGTTTTCGGGATGAGGTGCTCAAGCAGCGCCTCTACAGTATTAAAGCGCTCTTGCGGGCTTTCCATGGGCACCATGAACTTGAACAGGGTCGCGCCTTCGAACTTGTAGCGTTTGGGCTGGCCCTGGATCAGTTTGATCAGCGTCAGTGGATCGACCGGCGTTTGCGCACTGAACTCGATGCGGCCGCCTTGCGGACCGCCGTCGACTTTCTTGATGCCCAGCTTCTCGGCCTGCAATTTCAGGGCGGTGATCCGCACCAGGTTCTTGGTCGGCTCCGGCAGCAGGCCAAAGCGGTCGATCATCTCCACTTGCAGGTCCTTGAGGCCGTCCTCGTCGGTGGCCGAGGCGATGCGTTTGTAGAGAATCAGGCGGGCATGCACGTCCGGCAGGTAGTCCTCGGGAATCAGTGCCGGCAAGCGCAGGTTGATTTCCGGTCCGCCACCGAGGGGTTGATCGAGGTTCGGTTGTTCGCCCTTGCGGATCGATTTCACCGCGCGCTCGAGCATTTCCATGTACAGGGTGAAGCCCACCGCCTGGATCTGCCCGCTCTGGCCGTCACCCAGCAGTTCGCCGGCGCCACGGATTTCCAGGTCATTGGTGGCGAGCACAAAGCCCGCGCCGAGGTCCTGGGTGTTGGCGATGGCTTCCAGGCGTTTTTCCGCGTCCGGGGTGATTTGCTGGCGCGGTGGCGTGAGCAGGTAGGCGTAGGCCTGGTGGTGACTGCGACCGACCCGGCCGCGCAACTGGTGCAACTGCGCCAGGCCGAACTTGTCGGCACGCTCGATGATGATGGTGTTGGCGCTCGGCACGTCGATGCCGGTCTCGATGATGGTCGAGGCGATCAGCACGTTGAAGCGCTTGTGATAGAAGTCGCTCATCACCTGTTCGAGCTCGCGTTCGCGCATCTGCCCGTGGCCGATGGCGATCCGCGCCTCGGGCACCAGTTCGGCGAGGTCGGCGGCGCACTTCTCGATGGTTTTCACATCGTTGTGCAGGTAGTAGACCTGGCCGCCGCGCAGCAGCTCACGGAGCAGGGCTTCTTTGACCGTGCTCTTGTTCTGCTCCATGACGAAGGTGCGCACCGACAGGCGACGGGCCGGTGGGGTGGCGATGATCGACAGGTCGCGCATGCCCGAGACCGCCATGTTCAGCGTGCGCGGAATCGGCGTGGCGGTCAGAGTCAGGATGTCGACTTCGCTGCGCAGGGCCTTGAGCTGTTCTTTCTGGCGGACACCGAAGCGGTGTTCTTCGTCGATGATCACCAGGCCGAGGTTTTTGATCTTCACATCGTCTTGCAGCAGCTTGTGGGTGCCGATGACGATGTCGATCTTGCCTTCGGCCAGATCCGCCACTGCGGCATTCACTTCCTTGGTCGACTTGAAGCGGCTCATTACTTCCACGGTCACCGGCCAGTCGGCAAAGCGGTCGCGGAAGCTGTTGTAGTGCTGTTGGGCGAGCAGGGTGGTGGGCACCAGGATCGCCACCTGGCGACCGCCGTGCACGGCGATGAAGGCCGCGCGCATCGCCACTTCGGTCTTGCCGAATCCGACGTCGCCGCAGACCAGGCGGTCCATCGGCCTGGGCGCGAGCATGTCTTCGCGCACCGCTTCGATGGTGGTTTGCTGGTCCGGCGTTTCTTCAAACGGGAAGCCGGCGCTGAACGTGGCGTAGTCGGCCTTCGGGTCGGCGAAGGCATAGCCTTCGCGAGCGGCGCGGCGAGCATAGATATCGAGCAGCTCGGCGGCCACGTCGCGCACTTGTTCGGCGGCCTTGCGCTTGGCCTTCTGCCAGGTCTCGGAGCCCAGTCGGTGCAATGGTGCCAGGGCGTCATCGCTGCCGGTGTAGCGGGCGATCAGATGCAGGTTGGCCACCGGCACGTACAGCTTGGCGCCCTCGGCGTATTCGAGGGTCAGGAACTCGGCGGCCTGGTGTTCGATTTCCAGGGTCGCCAGGCCCAGGTAGCGGCCAACGCCGTGATCGATGTGCACCACCGGCGCGCCTTCGCGCAGTTCGGTGAGGTTCTTGATCACCGCATCGTTGTTGGCATCGGCGCGTTTCTCGCGGCGACGACGCTGCATCACGCGCTGACCGAACAGCGGGCTCTCGGCAACCAGCGCCAGGGCTGGATCGTCCAGTAGCAGGCCTTCGTCCAGTGGCGCGATGGTGATGGCCAGGCGTTCCTTGCTGGCGACGAAGTCCGGCCAGCTGTCGACGGTCTTCGGCCGCAGCTTCAGGCGTTCCAGCAATTCCAGCAGGACTTCGCGGCGACCGGCCGACTCGGCGGTAAACAGCACGCGCCCGGAGAACCCGTCGAGGAAGTTCGCCAGTGCTTCCAGCGGCTGATTGGCCTTGGCCTCGATGGCCAGGTTCGGCAGCGACTGGGCCGGGAAGCGTTCACGACCGATACCGGTTTCGACGTCCTGCTGGCTGGCGACCACTCGCGGCCAGTTCTTGAGGCGGGCAAAGCAGTCTTCCACCGGCAGGAACAGCTCGGCGGGCGGCAATAAAGGACGGGACGGATCGATGCGGCGCTCTTCATAGCGGTTGCGCACGTCGTTCCAGAAGTTCTCGGCCGCCTGCTCGATACCGGGCAGGGAGAACACCTGGGTATCCTGGGGCAGGTAGTCGAACAGCGTCGAGGTTTCGTCGAAGAACAGCGGCAGGTAGTACTCGATGCCGGCAGGTGTGATCCCGCTGCTCAGGTCCTGGAAGATCGGGCAGCGGCGGAAGTCGACATCGAAGCGCTCGCGAAAGCGCGCCTTGAAGCGGGTCACCGCATCCTTTTGCAACGGAAACTCGCGCGCCGGCAGCAGCTTGACCGAATCGACCTTGTCGATGGAGCGTTGGTTCTCCGGGTCGAAGGTGCGTAGGGTTTCGATTTCGTCGTCGAACAGGTCGATGCGATAAGGCAGCTTGCTGCCCATCGGAAACAGGTCGATCAGCGAGCCGCGCACCGTGAACTCGCCGTGCTCGTACACGGTATCGACATAGCGATAGCCGGTGGCCTCAAGGCGTGTGCGCATGTGCTCGACGTCGAGCTTCTGGCCAATGTCCAGCACCAGGCTGCTGCCAAGCAGGAATTTGGTCGGCGCCAAGCGATGCAGGGCGGTAGTGATCGGCACAACCAGAACGCCGTGACTCAGCTCGGGCAACCGATAGAGGCTGGCGATGCGCTGGGAGATGATGTCCTGGTGGGGCGAAAAAAGATCGTAAGGAAGTGTTTCCCAGTCCGGGAAATGCAGTACCGGCAAATCGGGGGCGAAGAAACTCAGCTCCTGTTCCAGCCGTTCAGCGCTTTGGCTGTCGGCCGTCAGTAGCAGGGTGAAGCGCTTGGCAGCGCTGGCGGCCTCGGCAATGGCCAGGCTCAGGGCGGCACCGGGCAGGTTGCCCCAGTGCTGTTTACCTGCCGCGGCAGGGAGAAGCGGTAGACGCAGAACGGGCACGGAAGGTTGAGCTCCAAGCGTTGCGACAAAGTCGTCAATTGTAGCGGCCTCGGGTGCCGGCTGTCAGTTGCAGACTGTGTCTATCTACGTGGGGTGCGAAAAATGTAGTGGTAATGACAAAAACGGCGGGTGTTTTGCCGGATATGTAGTGCCGAAACGGGGGTGTGTTACGGAGGGTTACAGACATGACTGCGCTGTCGTCGATTATTTGACGGCGCTGAAAGCCCCGGTTTTACTGGGCTGGCGCAGGGCGTGTTTTTTTTGCAAGAGATTTTGTTACTGCTCGAACGACAGGCGCGCATTGCTACACGAGTCACTCGGCGGCATAATGTAGCCCCTTTTTTCTGCCCCTACATGTGGAAGGTTCCCGTGACTCAGAAGCCCGACCAGTGTCTTGGTGAATGGATCGACCGTGAAGCACTCGCAGAAGCGATGATTCCGCTTATCGGTCAGCTCTACCGCAATAACAACGTGGTGAGCTCGATCTATGGCCGCAGCCTGATCAATCGTTCAGTCATTGCGATTCTCAAAGCTCACCGCTTTGCTCGTCACCGTCAGTCCGACGAAAGCGAGCTGTCCGTCCACGAAACATTCCCGCTGCTCAAAGCGATGAGCGAGCTCAAGCTCGGCGCCGCTTCGGTAGACCTGGGCAAGCTGGCGGCCAAGTTCAAGGCCGAAGGCAATGGCCGTACTGCCGAGCAGTTCGTCCGTGACGAGATGGCCGACGTGGTTGGCCAGCAGAACGCTTCCGCCCGTAAAGGCACCGACGTTGTCCTGTACGGTTTCGGTCGTATCGGCCGTCTGCTGGCGCGCATCCTGATCGAGAAAACCGGTGGTGGCGATGGCCTGCGTCTGCGCGCCATCGTTGTCCGCAAGGGCGCCGAGAACGATCTGGTCAAGCGTGCCAGCCTGCTGCGTCGCGACTCGGTTCATGGTCCGTTCGATGGCACCATCACCATTGATGAAGCCAACAACACCATCACCGCCAACGGCAACCTGATCCAGGTTATCTACGCCAAGGGCCCGAGCGAAGTCGACTACACCCAGTACGGCATCGAAAACGCGCTGATCGTCGACAACACCGGTGTATGGCGTGACGCTGACGGCCTGAGCCAGCACCTGGCTTGCCCGGGCGCTGCCCGCGTGATCCTCACCGCACCTGGCAAGGGCGCGCTGAAGAACATCGTGCATGGCATCAACCATGGCGACATCACCCCTGACGACAAGATCATCTCGGCGGCTTCCTGCACCACCAACGCCATCGTGCCGGTGCTCAAGGCAGTCAACGACAAGTACGGCATCGTCAATGGCCATGTCGAAACCGTTCACTCGTTCACCAACGACCAGAACCTGATCGACAACTTCCACAAGGGCAGCCGTCGTGGCCGCTCCGCGCCGCTGAACATGGTGATCACCGAGACGGGTGCCGCCACCGCAGCCGCCAAGGCGCTGCCAGTGCTCAAGGGCAAGCTGACCGGCAACGCGATTCGCGTTCCTACACCAAACGTGTCGATGGCTATCCTGAACCTGAACCTGGAAAAGGCTACCACTCGCGAAGAGATCAACGAGTACCTGCGCCAGATGGCCATGCACTCGGATCTGCACAAGCAGATCGACTACGTCAGCTCCCAGGAAGTGGTTTCCACCGACTTCGTTGGCTCGCGCCACGCAGGCGTTGTCGACGCTGAAGCAACCATCACCCAAGACAACCGCGTTGTTCTGTACGTTTGGTACGACAACGAATTCGGTTACAGCTGCCAGGTGGTTCGCGTGATGGAAGACATGGCCGGTGTAAACCCGCCAGCATTCCCGCGCTAAGCCTTAGCCGCACATGAAGACGCCCCGACCCTGTCGGGGCGTTTTTGTTTGTGCGGTTTGTAGGAGTGAGCAAGCCCGCTCCTACCGTTCTATCGCATAATACCCGGCCTTGGCGTTGTGTCAGGGCGGAGCATCGGGGGAGACGGTTTTGTTGAGTGGGCGCAAGGGTTCTTTTCTGGTGTTGTTCGTTGCCCTGTCTGGCTGCGGTGCTGGCGACTCCATGGAAAGCTTCGGCGGCCCGACCATGGGCAGCACCTATTCGATCAAGTACGCCCGTCACGCTGGATTACCCGCTCCGGCGGACGTTCAAGTGGAAGTCGAGAAAATCCTCGCCGAAGTCGACCGGCAAATGTCGACCTACCGCAGCGACTCGGACATCGAGCGCTTCAACGCATTACCCGCCAACCGTTGTCAGCCTATGCCTGTGCCAATCCTTGAGTTGGTTCGCGTTGGCGAGGATTTGTCTGTGCAAAGTGAAGGCTCCTTCGATTTGACGGTCGAGCCGTTGCTCAATCTCTGGGGGTTTGGCCCGCAAGCCCGCGAGGAAAAAGTCCCGACCGCCGAAGCGCTCGCCGAGGCACGGCAGCGAGTCGGTCATGGGCACCTGCGCATCGATGGCGATCAGTTGTGCAAGGATGCTGCGGTCGAGGTCGACTTCAACAGCATCGCCGCCGGTTACGCGGTGGATCGCATTGCGGCACAGCTCGAAGCCGCCGGCATTCATAGCTACCTGGCTGAAGTCACCGGCGAACTCAAGGCGGTCGGCAAGAAGCTCGACGGCTCGCCATGGCGCATCGCCCTGGAAGAACCTCGGGATGACAGGCAAGTGGCCGAGCGGATCATCGCCATCGACGGTTACGGTGTATCGACGTCCGGTGACTACCGCAACTATTTCGAGCAGGACGGGCGCCGCTACTCCCACACCTTCGATGCCCGTACCGGCAGACCGGTCTTGCATGACCTGGCGTCGGTGACGGTGATTCATCCTCAGGCGTTGATGGCCGATGGCTTGTCAACGCTGTTGCTGATTCTGGGGCCCGAGCGCGGCCGGGATTATGCGCAAAGGAGCCAGATCGCTGCATTTTTTGTGATGCGTACCGATACAGGCTTCGTCACATCTACCAGTCAGGCTTTTGATCGCCTGAGTGCCGGAAAAACCCAGTGAACACGGCCCCGATCGCAAGGATTGCTGGCGTTGTAGTGCAGGCAAAACTAGCCTACGACGCTACCAAGGGTTAATGTGCGCGGCGTTGACGCATCTATAGACTGTTCCTGGGTTTTCGACTGACCCCAAATTGTTCCTTCATGCCGCGCCGTCGGCATGATTTAGCCGCGGGTGCCAACGGGGTGCCGCGGCCTGTTCTGAGGAGTACGCATGGCTGTCTACAACTACGACGTGGTGGTGTTGGGTTCCGGCCCGGCGGGAGAAGGCGCGGCAATGAACGCCGCCAAGGCAGGACGCAAGGTGGCGATGGTTGACAGCCGTCGCCAGGTCGGCGGCAACTGCACTCACCTGGGCACCATCCCGTCCAAGGCATTGCGTCACTCGGTCCGGCAGATCATGCAGTTCAACACCAACCCGATGTTCCGGGCCATTGGTGAGCCGCGCTGGTTCTCGTTCCCGGACGTGCTCAAGAGCGCCGAGAAAGTCATCTCCAAGCAGGTCGCCTCGCGCACCGGTTACTACGCGCGCAATCGGATTGACGTGTTCTTCGGCACCGGCAGTTTCGCTGACGAGCAAACCATCGAAGTGGTCTGCGCCAACGGCGTGGTCGAAAAACTGGTGGCCAAGCACATCATCATCGCCACTGGCTCGCGCCCATACCGCCCGGCCGATATCGATTTTCACCACCCGCGTATCTACGATAGCGACACCATCCTCAGCCTCGGCCACACCCCGCGCAAACTCATCGTTTACGGCGCCGGTGTGATCGGTTGCGAATACGCCTCGATCTTCAGTGGCCTGGGTGTGCTGGTTGAACTGGTGGACAACCGTGGCCAGTTGCTGAGCTTCCTGGACTCGGAAATCTCCCAGGCCCTGAGCTACCACTTCAGCAACAACAACATCACTGTGCGCCATAACGAGGATTACGATCACGTTGAAGGCGTGGACAACGGTGTGATCCTGCACCTCAAGTCCGGCAAGAAGATCAAGGCCGACGCCTTGCTCTGGTGCAACGGCCGTACCGGCAACACCGACCAGTTGGGTCTGGAAAACATCGGGGTGAAGGTCAACAGTCGTGGCCAGATCGAAGTCGACGAAAACTATCGCACCTGTATCCAGAATATCTATGGTGCCGGTGATGTGATCGGCTGGCCGAGCCTGGCCAGTGCTGCCCATGACCAGGGCCGTTCGGCCGCTGGCAGCATCGTCGACAACGGCAGCTGGCGCTTCGTCAACGACGTGCCGACCGGGATCTACACCATTCCGGAGATCAGCTCGATCGGCAAGAACGAGCAGGAGCTGACCCAGGCCAAGGTGCCGTACGAAGTCGGCAAGGCGTTCTTCAAGAGCATGGCGCGTGCGCAGATCGCCGGCGAGCCGCAAGGCATGCTGAAGATCCTGTTCCACCGCGAGACCCTGGAAGTGCTGGGCGTGCACTGCTTCGGTTATCAGGCGTCGGAGATCGTGCACATCGGCCAGGCGATCATGAACCAGCCGGGCGACCTGAACACCCTGAAGTACTTCGTCAACACCACGTTCAACTACCCGACCATGGCCGAAGCCTATCGGGTAGCGGCATACGACGGCCTCAACCGGCTTTTTTGAGCGGCTCCGGCCGGTGGCCTGAGCCGGCCGGGGAGACCGATTTCAGCAATTCTCGAGGGTGGCAGTGGCCAAACCGGGAAAGTCTGTAATCAGGCTGTCAACGCCGAAATCAGCGAGCCTGCGCATCAGCGCGGGTTCGTTGACTGTCCACACCGAGACATGCAGCCCCTGGCGCTGCGCCTTCTCCAGGCGTTCCGGCGTACACAGGGTCCAGTTCAGCGCCAGCATCTCGCAGCCATAACCCTGCGCGACCTTCAGCGGGTCGAGCCAGGCGTATTCGGCCACCAGTCCGCGCGACACATCCGGCACTAGGTCCAGTGCGGCCTTGAGCACTTCCCGTGAGCTCGAGGTGATCGTCACCTTGTCCAGCAGGCCGAAACGCTGCGCCATTTCGCGAATCGCCAGTACCGTGGTGGCGGCGCGGGTGCGTGAGGCGCTTTTGACTTCCAGTTGCCAGTGCTCGAAATCGCATTGCTCGAACAGCGTCTCCAGCGTCGGGATCGGGCAGGGCTTGATCCAGCCCGGGCCGCCCTTGCGTGCGTCGTAGGTCACCAGCTCTGCCGCTGTATGCTCGACCACCTTGCCGCGACGGTCGGTGGTGCGCTTGAGTGTCGGGTCGTGGATGACCATCAACTCGCCGTCCATGGACAGGTGCAGGTCCAGTTCGCAACGGCGCACGCCGTGCTTGAGGCATTGCTGGAAACTGCTCAGGGTGTTTTCCGGTGCTTCGCCTTTGGCGCCGCGGTGGCCATAGATGAGGGTCACGGTTGTTCCTTAATTAATTGCCGGATTCGGTGTGCTCGCGTGCCAGGCGTCGTTCTTGGGCCTGTCGCTGCAAGATATAGCGGGCCAGCAATTGTCGCTGGGCATCGGTCAGGTATTGGAACTCGGTGCCGATCGCGAAGGTACCGAAACTCTCCGGTTCACAGTGAGTGACCTTGGCTCGCAACAACAGGCCCAGCGCTTGCGGCATCAACAACAGCTTGATCGCCAGATGGCTGCCGGCCGGGTAGGGGAGGTGGTGCTCGAACTCGATACCGCCTTCCGACAGCACCACGCGCTGCGGCTCATCGAACTTACCGAGCACGGTTTGGGCGACCACCTGACTGAGCAGGTCGATGCGTTTGTTCAGCACTTTCAGGTACGCCGCAGTGTTTCGGTCGCGCTCAGTGATCTGGCGCAGCAAGTGTTGCGACTCGAATTCGCTCAGGTGCAGTTCGCTGAGCAGATTGAACAGCGGGGAAGCATCCTGCAACACTTCCTGGCCTGCGGCTTCGGGGCCGGACAGGGGCTGAATTTCCAGTGCGATCATGTCCTCGATACGGTAGTATTCGCGGCGATCTTCTTCATCTAATGTCGACATGGCGAACCCATGGTAGCGGCGGTGGTCTGAGTGTAAAGCTGGTTATCGACCCCCGCCACAAGGACGTTCCTTTTCCCTCCGAACAAGCCCCGACATGTTCAGACCACTCTTCGTATTTATCGGCACGCGTTATACCCGTGCAAAGCGTCGCAATCATTTTGTGTCATTCATTTCCCTGACTTCGATGATCGGGCTCGCCCTTGGCGTGGTCGTGATGATCGTGGTGCTGTCGGTCATGAACGGCTTCGATCATGAGATGCGCACCCGCGTGCTGGGCATGGTGCCCCATGCGACCATCGAATCCGGTGAAGCCATCAACGACTGGCAAGGCCTGGCCGCCAAGGTCAAGCAGAATCCGCAGGTGCTGGCCGTTGCGCCGTTCACCCAGATGCAGGGGTTGCTGACCAACAACGGCCAGGTCTCCAAGGTGTTGCTCAATGGCATTGATCCTGCGCTGGAGCGGCAGGTGTCGATCATCGACAACTTCATGCAGCAGGGCAAACTCGACGACCTGTCCCCGGGCAGCTTCGGCATCGTGATCGGTGACAAGGCCGCGGCCAAGCTGGGCGTGGGTGTCGGCGACAAGCTGACCTTCGTCGCCCCCGAGGTCACGGTGACGCCGGCCGGGATGTTCCCGCGCATGAAGCGCTTTACCGTGGTCGGCATCTTCCACGTCGGCGCCGGCGAGATCGACGGCTACCTGGGGGTTACCAACCTGCAGGACCTGTCGAAACTGCATCGCTGGAAGCCGGACCAGATCCAGGGCTTGCGCCTGAAGTTCGACGACCTGTTCCAGGCGCCGCGCACGGCGTGGAGCATCGCCCAGCAACTGGGTGACGACCGTTTCTATGCCCGTGACTGGACCCGCACCCACGGCAACCTCTATCAGGCCATTCGCATGGAAAAAGCCATGATCGGCCTGTTGTTGCTGCTGATCGTTGCCGTGGCGGCGTTCAACATCATTTCCACGCTGGTGATGGTGGTCAATGACAAGAAGGGCGACATCGCGATCCTGCGTACCCTGGGCTCCACGCCGGGGCAGATCATGGCGATCTTCATGGTCCAGGGCACGGTGATCGGCGTGGTTGGCACGGCGATCGGCGCGGTGGTCGGCATGTTTGCCGCGCTGAATGTCAGCGCCGCGATCGCCGCCCTCGAGAGCCTGATCGGGCACAAATTCCTTAACGCTGACGTGTACTTCATCGACTACCTGCCTTCGCAGTTGCAGGCCCGGGATGTGTTGATGGTCTGCGGCGCGGCGTTGGTCCTGAGTTTCCTCGCCACCCTGTATCCAGCCTGGCGTGCTGCGCGCACCCAGCCGGCGGAGGCGCTACGTTATGAGTGAGTCGGGCATGAGTGATAAAGCAATCTTGAGTTGCCGCAACCTGGGCAAGTCCTACGAGGAAGGCCCGGAGTCGGTGGTGGTGCTGAACGGTTTGCAGCTGGAGCTGCATCCGGGCGAACGCGCAGCGATCGTGGGCACTTCGGGGTCGGGCAAGAGTACCTTGCTCAACCTGCTGGGCGGTCTCGACACGCCAACCGAGGGCAGCGTCTGGCTGGCCGGCGAAGAACTGTCGGCGCTGAACGAAAAGAAACGTGGCCTGCTGCGCAACCGCTCCCTGGGTTTCGTCTACCAGTTCCACCACCTGCTGCCTGAGTTCACCGCCCTGGAAAACGTCTGCATGCCGCTGTTGATCGGCCGCACCGCGATCCCGGAGGCCCGTCAGCGCGCCACGGCGTTGCTGGAGCGGGTGGGCCTGAGCCATCGCCTGGAGCACAAGCCGGCCGAACTGTCCGGCGGCGAGCGTCAGCGCGTGGCCATTGCCCGTGCCCTGGTGAACAACCCCGGGTTGGTGATGCTCGACGAGCCCACCGGCAACCTCGACTCCCACACGGCCCAGGGCATCCAGGACTTGATGCTGGAACTCAGCACCTCGATGCGCACGGCGTTCCTGGTGGTGACCCACGACATGAACCTGGCGCGCCAGATGGACCGTGTCCTGCACTTGCAGGAAGGTTTTCTGACGCCCATCTGATGGGTTGAAACCCGGTGCCTGAAGCGGCACCGGGTCTTTTATTTTTATACGGTGCCCCAGCGAATGTTCAGACCGTTATCGATCTTTATCGGCACGCGCTATACCCGCGCCAAGCGCCGCAATCGCTTTGTTTCGTTTATCTCGATGACCTCGATGATCGGCCTCGCCCTGGGCGTGCTGGCGATGATCGTGGTGCTGTCGGTGATGAACGGCTTCCAGCGCGAAATGAGTTCGCGCATCCTCGGCATGGTGCCCCACGCCACTATCGTCGGGGTCAAGCCGATCGACGACTGGCAGCCGGTGGCAGCGGCCGCGATGAAAAATCCGCAAGTGACCGCCGCCGTACCGTTCACCGAAATGGAAGGCATGCTGTCCTACAAGGGGTCGATGCAGCCGATCCAGATCAGTGGCATTGATCCGGCTCAGGAAGGCAAGGTGTCCATCGTCGCCCAGCACATTGTGCAGGGCCGTCTAGATGCCTTGAAGCCTGGCGAGTTCGGCGTGGTGCTGGGTGAAATCACCGCACGGCGCTTTCGCTTGAACGTCGGTGACAGGATTACCCTGATCGTGCCGGAGGTCAGCACCGCACCGGGTGGGATCACGCCGCGCATGCAGCGGTTGAACGTGGTGGGGGTGTTCAAGGTCGGTGCCGAGCTGGACGGTTCGATGGCCCTGATCCATGTCGCCGACGCCGCGCAAATGCAGCGCTGGGAGCCGAATCAGGTGCAGAGCGTGCGCCTGGCGGTGACAGACCTGTATGCCGCGCCCAAGGTGTCGAGCGATATCGCGGCAAGCCTGGGCAGCGCCTACAAGGCCGATGACTGGACCCATACCCAGGGCAGCCTGTTCAGCGCGATGAAAATGGAAAAGACCATGATCGGCCTGTTGCTGCTGATGATCGTGGCCGTGGCGGCGTTCAACATCATCGCCACCCTGATCATGGTGGTGAACGACAAGGGCGCGGACATTGCGATCCTGCGCACCATCGGCGCCACGCCGCGGCAGATCATGGCGATCTTCATGGTGCAGGGCACGGTGATCGGTGTCGTCGGGACGCTGATCGGCGGCGCCCTTGGGGTGCTCGCGGCGCTGAACGTGAGTGCGCTGGTGGGCTGGGTGGAGCGGGTGAGCGGCCAGCACATCTTCAGCTCCGACGTGTATTTCGTCAGCAACCTGCCCTCGGAGTTGCAGGGCGCCGATGTGGTGTTGATCTGCTCGGCCGGTTTTATCCTGAGCTTCCTGGCCACCCTTTACCCGGCCTGGCGTGCGGCGAAAACCGAACCGGCGAACGCGTTGCGTTATTCGTAAGGCTGATCGATCCCACGCTCCCGCGTCACTAGTGTCCGGTAAACATGTGTCATAGCTGAAGGCTGCCTTGGGCAGCCTTCAGCTTTTCTCGCTCCTGCCTTCGTCGGTCTTTGAATTCTTGGGTAGCAGGCCGTTCATGCAGGACATGAGCGATGCGAACCGTCAGTTCAAATAACGAGCCGGGAAACCCTGAGCGGCGCTGGAAAAGGTGCAACAGCAGGTAGCTGATCAAGGCACTGTAGATCTGTAGGCGCACGGCGTTTTCGGAGAAGGCATAGAAGCGTTTGAGTTTCAGATGTTGCTTGATCCACTTGAAAAACAGCTCGATTTTCCAACGATCTTTGTACAAATCAGCGATTTCTTCAGCGGTTCTCGCGAAGTCGTTGGTCACCAGGATCAGCGGCGTTGCATGCCCCTCGCGTGCAACCACGACACGCCTTACCGGCTCTTCCCAGTAGTCATTCAGACGTTTGCCGCCTAGGTGCTTTTTGCCGAACCGTATGACTTCATCGGTCATGACCACGCTGTGCTCAGCCACATTTGAGTGCTCGTGCAGCACCTTGATATTGGCGTTTTTCTTCAACCGGGTAACGAACAGAGCCCCCTTGGTTTGCAACTGGTGCCACCAGTTGTAATCGCAGTAGCCCTTGTCAAAGACGTAGGTCATGCCGGCCTGAATCGGCATGTCCAACGCGTCACTCAGGTCGTTGACGTTGGCGTGAGTAATGTTCACGTAGACCGGGGCCAACTGCGCCAGATCCAGCCCTACATGCACTTTGAGACCTTGTGTAATGCGGGTTTTCGTCGCGGCAGTCCAATCATCGAAGTGAGGTCCGCGCAAGGTAATGGACGTGGAGTCAATTAAGCTGACCATGGCGCCGACTGCCTTGCGCTGCTGGTGACTGACGCCGCGTAACAGGAGTTCGCAAAGGTCCTGAAACGGCCGGTAGTCACGCTTGTTCAAGGCATCCGACAGTGTCGAGCGAGCAATGGGACCGGCCTGCAGATGGTAGCTATGCGCAGCCAGAGTCTCGGAGAAAGTCGCCAGGGACCGCAGGCTCAAGGCTTGGGTCAGATGGCCGCTGATCAATGTCACCAACAGTTGCCAGGACGTACAGCGTTTGACGTAGTGATCAGCCCGATGCGTTTCGATGGATTGCTGGAAGTACGGGCGCGGGATCGCACTGAGCAGTTGGCCTAAGCGGGTGCTGGAAAACATGAGTCGAAATCGAGTCTGAAAGATCCGATTATGACCGAAGGCCGCCAACAGCAAGGGGGAGCAAGCTCCCCCTTCGGTTTTTACCGGACACTAGTGACGCTCCGCGTGGGAACGATCAGGTGCGGGGCAACTCCATCACAAACCGCGTCCAGCCTGGGCCTGATTCGCAACGAATCGTTCCGCCATGGGCGCGGATGATCGACTGGGTAATCGCCAGTCCCAGCCCGGCATGTTCACTGCTGCCTTCACGGCGCGCCGGGTCGGCGCGATAGAAGCGGTCGAACAGGCGCGGCAACAAGGCTTCGGGAATGCCTTCCCCGGAGTTTTCGATACTCAGCTGCAGTCCCTTGTCGCCATCGACAATCCGTACCTCAACCGCGCCCTGTGGCGGGGTAAAGCGCAGTGCGTTGTCCAGCAGGTTGGAGAGGGCGCGGCGCAGCATGCTGCGGTCGCCTCGGATGGGCGCGTCACCGTGGCGGGTCAGGCGGACCTGCGCGTCTTCGGCCAGCGGCGCGTAATACTCCAGCAGCAGATCCGCCTCATCGCCCAGTTGCAGCGGTTCACGCTTGGGCATCAATAAGCCGTGGTCGGCCTTGGCCAGGTACAGCATGTCATTGACCAGTTGCGCCATCCATTGCAGTTCTTCGAGGTTGCTGTGCAGGGCTTCGCGATAGTCTTCCAGGCCCCGGGGGCGGGTCAGGGTGACTTGGGTGTGGGTCAGCAGGTTCGACAGCGGCGTGCGTAGCTCATGGGCAATGTCGGCGGAAAACGCCGACAGCCGCTGGAACGAATCATCGAGCCTGCCGAGCATGGCGTTGAACGTGTGGGCCAGTTCCGCAAGCTCGGCGGGCATCTGGTCTTCAGGCAGGCGCTGGGTCAGGGAGCTGGCGGAGACGCCGGCGGCGACTTCACTCATGCGCCGCAACGGCCGCAGCCCGCTGCGCGCGGCCCAGGCGCCGAGCAGTGCAGTGGCCAGCGCGCAGAGGCTCACCGTCAGCCAGATCAAGTGCTGCATGCGTTGCAGGAAGTGCTGATGGTGGGTGATGTCGAGCAACAGTGTCAGTTGTGCGGAGTCGGCCTGTTCTGGCTGCAGCGGCACGCTGTAGACCCGGTAGGCCGTGCCCGCGCTTTGCACGGTATGGAGGCCGGGCTGGGCGGGCAGGTCGGTGGGCAGGTTCGGGCTGCTGTCGAACCATAGGCCGCCGTCGGCGCCACGCACGCGCAACGCCAGGTCGGTCTGGTGGCTCATCTCATCCTGCAATTGTGTTTTGCGCTCGGCAAACAGTACGGGATCGTCGGCGCCCTGCAGTGCACTGCGCAGGGCGATCAGCTTGCCGTCGAGCAGTTGCTGGTCGAGTTCAATGAAATGTGCTTCGCTGGCGCGGCTGAACAGGACGCCGGCAAACAGCGAAACCACTGCGGTGCAGGCGGCAAACAGCAGGGCCAGGCGCGTGCCCAGGGACAGGCGGCGCATCAGGCTGGCCGCTCTTCAAGCACATAGCCCATGCCGCGCACGGTATGAATCAACTTGTTCGGGAAGTCATCGTCGATCTTCAAGCGCAGGCGCCGGATCGCCACTTCAATCACGTTGGTGTCGCTGTCGAAATTCATGTCCCAGACCTGGGAAGCGATCAGCGATTTGGGCAGCACTTCGCCCTGGCGGCGCAGGAGCATTTCCAGCAGGGCGAACTCCTTGGCGGTCAGGTCGATACGCTGGCCGCTGCGCTCGACCCGGCGGCGAATCAGGTCCAGGCGCAAGTCGGCCAGTTGCAGGCTGGTTTCCTGCGGCGTGGCGCTGCCGCGACGCAACAGGCTGCGCACCCGGGCCAGCAGTTCGGAGAAGGCAAAGGGTTTGACCAGGTAATCGTCGGCGCCCAGCTCCAGGCCGTGGACCCGGTCTTCCACCGCGTCCCGCGCGGTGAGGAATAGCACCGGAATCTCCAGGCCAGCGCTGCGCACGGCTTGCAGGATCTGCCAACCGTCGCGGCCGGGCAGCATCACGTCGAGAATCAGCAATGAGTAATCGCCGGTCAGGGCCAGATGCTGGCCGGTATTGCCATCGGCCACCAGTTCGGCGTTGAAGCCGGCCTCGGCCAGGCCCTGGCGCAAGTAGTGGCCGGTTTTCGGTTGGTCTTCGACGATCAGCAGTTTCATGGGCGACTCGAGTGGGATGGCACGGGTGCGTTATACCGTGGCGGGCGGTCGATCAGCCCAACCTTACAAAGTTGTAATCTGCTTGTCAGCTGCTTGGCAGCGGCGGGACACTAGAGTTTCCCACAGGCTGAACCTCATCTTGTTGGAGTGTAATCATGTTTTTGCGTAATCGACTGGTACTGGCTGGCTGCTTGCTGGTGTTGAGTTTTCCGGTATTTGCCGCGCCGGCACAGACCTACGGGTTCGGCACGCCGGCCCCGGCGGCGAAGGCCACGCGCACCGTTGAAATCGTCATGGGCGATATGTCGTTCAACCCCAAGGCCCTGCAGATCAAGGCGGGCGAGACCGTGCGTTTTGTGCTGATCAATAAAGGCCAGTTGCTGCACGAGTTCAACCTGGGCGACGTGACCATGCATGCCCAGCATCAGGCCGAAATGCTGAAAATGCAGCAAAGCGGCATGCTCACCCCGACCGCGATGAAAACCACCGCAGCGCCGATGGATCACGCCGCCATGGGGCACGGCTCGATGGCTGGCATGGACCATGGCGCGATGAAGCATGACGACCCCAATAGCGTGCTGGTAGAGCCGGGCAAGACCGTCGAGCTGACCTGGACCTTCAGCAAGGCCGGTAGCCTGGAATTTGCCTGCAATGTTCCCGGCCATTATCAGGCCGGTATGGTCGGCAAACTGACGGTCAGTCAGTAAGCACTCAAAGGCGGGAGCAAAGGCTGATAGAATCGGCTGATTCTTCAGTCAGGTTTCCGCCATGCATCCCGCAGCCGAACACTCGCCGCTGGGCAAGTCCAGCGAATACATCGCCACCTACACGCCGTCCTTGCTGTTCCCGATCCCGCGCACCGCGAAATGGGCCGAGCTAGGCCTGACGGCCGACACCCTGCCGTACAAGGGCGTGGATTTCTGGAACTGCTTTGAACTGTCCTGGCTGCTGCCATCGGGCAAGCCGGTGGTGGCCATTGGCGAGTTCAGTATTCCGGCGGACTCACCGAATATCATTGAGTCCAAGTCCTTCAAGCTGTACCTGAACTCGCTGAACCAGACGCCGTTCGTCGACACCCAGACACTGCAAGCCACATTGGCGACCGACCTGTCGGCCGCCGCTGGTAAGCCGGTGGGCGTGCGCATTCGTCGTCTGGACGAGGTGCAGGCCGAGGGTGTCGTGGCCTTGCCGGGCGTGTGTATCGATGACCTGGATATCAGTGTCAGCAACTACGAGCATCCGCGCCCGGAACTGCTGCGTTGTGATGCTTCGCGTATCGTTGAAGAGAGCGTGCACAGCCATCTGCTCAAATCCAACTGCCCGGTCACCAGCCAGCCGGACTGGGGCAGCGTGGCGGTGGAGTACCGTGGCGCGGCACTGGATCACGCCAGCCTGTTGGCCTATCTGGTGAGTTTCCGCCAGCACTCGGATTTCCACGAGCAGTGCGTGGAGCGGATCTTCCTTGACCTGCAGCGCTTGTTGAAGCCGGAAAAACTCACGGTGTATGCGCGTTATGTGCGCCGTGGCGGGCTGGACATCAACCCGTATCGCAGTACCGAGGACGTGCAACTGCCGAACCATCGTCTGGTCCGTCAATAAAGATCTAATGTGGGAGCGGGCTTGCTCGCGAAGGCGGAGTGCCAGTCACCATTGATGTTGAATGTGATGACCTCTTCGTCGGAACGCCGCCCGGAGCAAGCTCGCTCCCACAAGGGATTGCATTGTCAAACGCAGAAATGAAAAAGCCCTGCTATCGCCAGCAGGGCTTTTTTGCATTTGGCGGGTTCAGATACCCATATTGCCCAACGCTTGCCCGATGTTGCGCAGGGTTGCGGCAAGTGTGGGGTGTTCGAGTTCGAAGCGTTCGACGGCCAGGTTGACGCCGTCGGCGAGGCTGGCGTCCTGGGTCTTGGTTTCGAGCTCAAGCTTGAGTTCAATCTGTTGCATCAGTTCATGCAGGTTGGCGCGCTCGGATTCGGACAGTGGAGGGTTCTGTTCCAGTTGCTCGCGCAGGGTAGTGAGTTGTTCTTGCAGTTCGCGGGCAGGCATGACGTCTTTCCTTTTATCGATAGGCACTGGCATAGACCGCAAGCGTGGATCAAAGGTCTACGTCTGGCCTTTAGATTAATCCACTGGCGAGCGAAGTGCATGATCTTGATCAACAATGACCGATCAGGGCTTCTCGCCCTTGCGTCGACGCAGGCCGATGTCCGACAGGCAGGTGTCGAGTTCGCCCAGGTGATCGATGACCGAGTGCACGCCCAGGCCGAACAGTTGCAGGGTCGCCTTGCCACGTTTGAGTTCGCGTTCCTGCTGGCTCAGGGCATGCCATTCGTTCGGTGCCAGCCCGCACAATGAACCGCAGGACGCCAGGCCGATGGTCCAGAGTCCGGCGTTGAGGCCCGATTGCAACAGGCGCGGTTCACCGCTGACCAGCACGCAACCGTCCAGGCGATCGATATTGAGCGTCATCAGGGCTTGCCAACAGGCATCGGGAGCGGGCCACTGGCCGACGCTCGGGGTGCGCGGGCTGGCAATGATCCAGTCCGGCAGCGAGACGGCCAGTGCCTGGCTTTGTCTGGGAGGCAACTCCTCGAGCCAGGCACAGGGAATGCCTTGCAGTTGCAGGGAGAGCAGCGCTTGCTCGGCCCCAGGTGTTGGTTGTGCGTGCCGGGTGCAGTTGGCGCCGTCGTGTCGGGTGCGGGCGCCGAAATCCACCAGGCAGCCGCTCAGGCCGAAGAGTATGGCGGTGGGGTGGGGGATGGGGTGTGGGACTGTCTGAGCGTGGGGCATTATTACATCCCTGAAATAATCAGAGAGGTTAAGGCAGCAGAGTGACAGTTGAGTGACAAAAAAGGGCCTGATTATAGGCTGATGAGTTGTAGGTGATTTCCCTGAAAGCGGGCATCCGTCTTATACTAGGCGGCTTATTGCCCGGGTTTTGCGACCAGGGCCAGTACCAACCAAGGAGTTTGCGTCTATGCGCTGGAGCAATTGCCTGGCTCGAGTATGTGTGTTTGCCGGCGTTTTGCTGGTCCCGTTCGCTGCCCAGGCGGCCACCGAAGAAGACCCTTGGGAAAGCATCAACCGCCCCATCTACACCTTCAACGATGTGCTGGACACCTATGCCCTCAAGCCTTTGGCACAGGGTTACCAATTCATCACGCCGCAGTTCCTTGAAGACGGCATTCACAATATGTACCGCAACATCGGTGACGTCGGCAACCTGGCCAACGACATCCTGCAGGCCAAGCCACATGCCGCGGGTGTCGACACTGCGCGCCTGATGCTCAACACCACCCTGGGCCTGGCCGGCTTTTTCGATGTGGGCACCAAGATGGGCCTGCAACGCAACGACGAAGACTTCGGTCAGACCCTGGGCTATTGGGGCACGCCCAGCGGTCCTTACGTGATGCTGCCGTTCTTCGGTCCGAGCACACTGCGTGATGCGCCGTCCAAGTACATCGACGGCTATGCCCAGCCTTACCGCTACATGAACGACGTTCCGGCGCGCAACATGGCGATCGGCATGGACGTGATCGACACCCGCGCCAGCCTGTTGTCGAGCGAGAAGCTGATCAGCGGCGACAAGTACGTGTTCATTCGTAATGCCTACCTGCAAAACCGTGAATTCAAGGTCAAGGACGGCCAGGTTGAAGACGATTTCTGAATCGACTCCGGCATGACAGGAAGGCGGCCTGATGGCCGCCTTCTTTGTCTGGATCGTTGTTCAATTCGTCGTGAAGTCGCCGGTATTGTTCCGCTTGAACCCTGCCACTTCGGTTTCGGCCTTCGGGGCCCTGTTATATCCGTATCCATCCGAAGACGGATGAAATCGCGCTTTTCACGGTAGCCACGACCGGTTTGGCTCATGGGTACGATCCTTCCATTGTGTCGCGGATTTAGCTGTTCTTATAACTCCCGGTGATTTGCGACGCAAAGACGCCGGATGACCATCGGCGCAAGCTTGAAACACCTCGCGGATGGGAGTACCGTCTGCGCCTTAGAAGGGCACCTCTGATGAACACGTGTGTAGGGCAAATGCTCGAAAGCAGTGCAACAGAGAGGCTAGAAAGCGAATCCAGTAGTGTGTGCCGGGCCAATTGCCCCGCCAGCTACGCCAACCTAATTCTGGCGCCGTTTGCCCACATGCAAAAAACCAGTGCCACGCTGCTGATAATCGATGACGACGAAGTAGTGCGCGCGAGTCTCGCGGCCTATTTGGAAGACAGTGGGTTCAGCGTCCTTCAGGCCAGCAATGGCCAGCAGGGGCTCGCGGTATTCGAGCAAAATCAACCCGATCTCGTGATCTGCGATCTGCGCATGCCGCAGATGGGCGGGCTCGAACTCATTCGTCAGGTGACCGACCTTTCGCCGCAAACCCCGGTGATCGTGGTATCCGGTGCCGGCGTGATGAACGACGCGGTCGAAGCCTTGCGCCTGGGCGCGGCGGATTACCTGATCAAGCCGCTGGAAGACCTGGCCGTGCTTGAGCACTCGGTACGCCGGGCGCTGGACCGCGCGCGACTGCTGGTGGAAAACCAGCGCTATCGCACCAAGCTCGAAACCGCCAATCGCGAGCTCGAAGCCAGCCTCAACCTGTTGCAGGAAGACCAGAACGCCGGGCGTCAGGTGCAGATGAACATGCTGCCGGTCAGCCCTTGGGCGATCGACGAGTTCAAGTTTGCCCACCAGATCATTCCATCGCTGTACCTGTCGGGCGATTTTGTCGACTACTTCAGGGTCGACGAACGTCGGGTAGCCTTCTACCTGGCGGACGTTTCGGGGCACGGCGCGTCCTCGGCATTCGTCACGGTGCTGCTGAAATTCATGACCACGCGCTTGCTGTTTGAATCAAAGCGTAATGGCACCTTGCCGGAATTCACCCCTTCAGAAGTCCTCGGCCATATCAACCGGGGCCTGATCAGCTGTAAGCTGGGCAAACATGTCACGATGGTCGGTGGCGTCATCGACGAGGAGACCGGTTTGTTGACCTATAGCATCGGCGGACACCTGCCGTTGCCAGTGTTGTACACGCCAGACAGCGTGGGTTATCTCGAGGGTCGCGGTCTGCCGGTGGGCTTGTTCAACGAAGCCACCTACGAAGACCACGTCATCAAGCTGCCGCCGGTGTTCAGCCTGACGCTGATGTCCGACGGTATTCTGGACCTTTTGCCAGAACCCACACTCAAAGAAAAAGAAGCCGCCTTGCCGCAACGGGTAAGATCGGCGGGCGGCAGCCTGGACGGTCTGCGGCAGGTTTTTGGATTGGCCACGCTAGGGGAGATGCCGGATGATATCGCCCTGTTAGTGTTGAGCAGGAATCTTCAATGAGTACCGGTAGAATCCAGTTCGCCGAGCAGGACGGCACCTTCGTCCTGAAGTTCGTCGGTGAAGTTCGCCTGACCCTGTGTTCGGCGTTGGATGCGACTATAGAGCGGATCTTCACCGCGTTGAATTTCAATGCGATCGTGATCGATCTGACCGAAACCCGCAGCATCGACAGCACCACGCTGGGCCTGCTGGCCAAGCTGTCGATCATGTCGCGGCAAAAGGTCGGCCTGCTGCCGACGGTCGTCACCACCCACGAAGACATCACCCGTCTGTTGGAGTCCATGGGCTTCGAGCAGGTGTTCAACATCGTTGACCGCCCAGTGCCATGCCCTGAGTGCCTGACCGACCTGCCAGACCAGGACCAGTCCGAAGAAGTGGTGCGGATCAAGGTGCTTGAGGCACACAAGATCCTGATGGGCCTGAACGACTCCAACCGCGAAGCGTTCCACGACCTGGTGAATGCCCTGGAGCGTCACTGATCTCAGATAACTGAGTGCCTGTGGCGAGGGAGCTTGCTCCCGCTGGGCTGCGAAGCAGACCCAAAATCAGCGTACAAAAAAGGGCGAACCTGTGAGGGTTCGCCCTTTTTGCACTGGCTAGGCCTGAATCACAACTTGGCCTGCAACAGCGCCTCCAGCTTCTCCTGGTCCCGCGCGAACTGGCGAATGCCTTCGGCCAGCTTCTCGGTCGCCATCGCGTCTTCATTCGATGCCCAGCGGAACTGCGCTTCGGTCAGGCTCTGGCGCGCTTCACCGGCGTGGCCTGGTGCCAGCTTGCGTTCCAGCTTGCCGGTGTCGGCCGCCAGCTTCTCGATCAGGTCCGGGCTGATGGTCAGGCGATCACAGCCGGCCAGTTGCTCGATTTGATTGAGGTTGCGGAAGCTCGCGCCCATGACCACGGTCTTGTAGTCATTGGCCTTGTAGTAGTTGTAGATGCGCGTCACCGACTGCACGCCCGGATCATCGGCGCCGGTGTAGTCGTTGCCGTTGGCCTTTTTGTACCAGTCGTAGATGCGGCCCACGAACGGCGAAATCAGGAATACACCGGCCTCGGCACAGGCAATCGCCTGGGCGAAGGAGAACAGCAGGGTCAGGTTGGTCTGGATGCCTTCCTTTTCCAGTTGCTCGGCGGCGCGAATGCCTTCCCAGGTGGAGGCGATCTTGATCAGCACGCGGTCGCGGCCAATGCCGGCCTTGTCGTACAGCTCGATCAGGCGGTGCGCGCGTTTGAGCATCGCGTCGGTGTCGAACGACAGGCGCGCATCCACTTCGGTGGAAACACGCCCCGGAATCACTTTCAGAATCTCCTGGCCCACCGCAACAGCAAAGCGGTCACTGGCCAGGCCGACATCGCCCTTGCAGTCATGGACGCAGGCGTTCAGCAGCTCGGCATAAGCAGGAATGGCGGCCGCCTTGAGCAGCAGGGACGGGTTGGTGGTGGCATCCACCGGTTTAACGCGGGCGATAGCCTCGAAGTCGCCGGTATCGGCCACGACGGTGGTGATTTGTTTGAGTTGTTCCAGCTTGGAAGTCATGAGCGTGCTCTATCCTGTGGGTCTGTTGACATTACCCGAGCGCTGACAGCCACTCAAGGGCGCGAATGCGTAACAACGGCCTGGGCGGCAACTACCTGGAAACAGGTGTTTGAAAGGCCCGGCGCTATCCGTTAACTACGATGTCGAAACAGACCACAGGTTCAATACAAACGACGGTCAGCGCCCCTCGAGCAGCGCCGCCGCCTGATCCAGCAATACCAGCGGCTCCTTGGCCTTGTGGATGTCCACCGACAGCAGCTGGCGAAACTTGCGTGCCCCCGGAAACCCGGTGCCCAGGCCCAGCACGTGCCGGGTGATATGGTGCATCGCACCACCCGCGTCCAGGTGCGCAGCGATATACGGTCGCAACTGCGCCAACGCTTCAGCGCGGCTAATCACCGGCGCAGTGCTGCCGAACAACTGCTGGTCCACCTCGGCCATCACATAAGGGTTGTGATACGCCTCGCGGCCCAGCATCACCCCGTCAAAGGTCTGCAAATGCTCGCGGCAGGCCTCCAGCGTCTTGATCCCGCCGTTGAGAATGATCTCCAGCTCCGGGAAATCCGCCTTTAGCTGCGCGGCCACGTCATACCGCAGCGGCGGAATATCCCGATTCTCCTTCGGCGACAAACCCTCGAGAATCGCAATCCGCGCATGCACGGTAAAACTGGTGCAGCCGGCATCTCGCACCGTACCGACGAAATCACACAGCTCGGCATAACTGTCGCGGCCATTGATCCCGATCCGGTGCTTCACCGTCACCGGAATCGACACCGCGTCGCGCATCGCCTTCACGCAATCGGCCACCAACTGCGGATGCCCCATCAGGCACGCGCCAATCATATTGTTCTGCACCCGATCACTCGGACAGCCGACGTTGAGGTTCACCTCGTCATAACCGTGCTCTTGCGCCATGCGCGCGCAGGCCGCCAGATCCAGCGGAACACTACCGCCCAACTGCAACGCCAACGGATGCTCGGCCTCGTCGTGACGCAGGAAGCGCTCGTGATCGCCGTTGAGCAGGGCGCCCGTGGTGACCATCTCGGTGTAGAGCAGCGCATGCCTGGAGAGCAGGCGCAGGAAGAAACGGCAGTGGCGGTCGGTCCAATCCATCATGGGGGCGACGGAAAAGCGTCTAGACAGCTCTGGCCTTGTATTTACTGCTCTGGAGTGGGTGTTCTGTGCCATTTTGCTCTACGTGTTCACAGCATGTTTTAGGGCGTTTTCAGGCGTTTTTTCGATGGCGCTGGTACAATGTACCAATCACTTTCGGAATTGTACCAGTCGACTATGGCAACGATCAGAGCACGAAAACGCACCGATGGCTCAGTCAGCTACACAGCACAAATACGCCTGTTTCGCGATAGAGCGCAAGTCTACCAAGAGAGCCAGACCTTCGCCCGGAAACAGGCAGCTCAAGCCTGGGTGCGGCGACGTGAGGCAGAGCTTGATCAGCCGGGTGCAATCGAGCGAGCCAATCGGAAGGGCGTCACGGTTAAGGAGATGATTGCCCAGTACCTGGTGGAAATAGAGAAGGCTCGGCCGCTAGGTAAAACTAAGCGAGCTACTCTCAATGCCATTGCCGAAACCGAGTTCGGTCAGACCGTTGACTCTGAGATCAATAGTCAACGATTGGTTGACTACGCGCTTTGGCGTATGAGTAAGGAGGGTGGTGGTGTACAGCCTCAGACCGCCGGCAATGACCTGGCGCATCTTGGTGCTGTTCTATCAATAGCTCGACCGGCCTGGGGGTATGAGGTCGATATCCATGCAATGGCGGATGCCCGTAAGGTATTGAAGAAGTTGGGCTACAACATGAAAAGCCGTGAGAGGGATCGGCGGCCCACCAAGGACGAACTTGATAAGTTGCTGAAACACTTCACCGGGATCCTTCAACGGCACCCCAGCTCAATCAACATGCTCAAAGTGAGTGGTTTTGCACTGTTCTCGACGCGTCGACAAGATGAAATTTGTCGCATTCTTTGGGCTGATGTCGACGAGGAAGGGAAAAGGGTACTGGTACGAGACATGAAGAACCCGGGGCAGAAAATCGGCAACGATGTCTGGTGCCTCCTTCCTGATGAAGCCTGGCGCATTCTGCAGAGCATGCCGAAAAGCTGCCCAGAGGTGTTCCCCTACAACTCGGCATCTATTTCGACGTCATGGGCGAAAGCGTGCAAGTTTCTTGAGGTCGAGGATCTGCATTTCCACGATCTGAGGCACGATGGAGTGAGCCGGTTATTTGAGATGGGCTGGGACATTCCCAGGGTCGCCAGTGTTTCTGGTCACCGCGATTGGAATTCTATGAGGCGCTATACGCATTTAAGGGGGCGTGGTGACATTTATGCTGGATGGAAGTGGCTGGATAAGATAGTCGAAGCTGTTGTGGTGTCCCGTTTGTAAAATTAACTTTCAAGGAAGGGAGGGGTGGGTTGTGACTATAGCAACTAGTTTCTGGGTTCGAGATTATAGAGGGTTTAAAGGCGTCGGCGCGGGCCTTGAGGTTGTCAAGCCTATAAATGTGATAGTTGGTAAAAATAATATCGGTAAATCTAGTCTAATTGCTGCTGTGGAACATATGTTTAGGGATCTTGGGACCCAGTATGAGATCAGCAATAGTGTTGAATTTTGTGAAGAGTTAACTGAGGCGGAATTACAAGCTCAGTTTAGTAGCGGTATGGCTGGGGGAGATCTGCCTGATAATCATTGGCGAGGGCATGGGCAGAATTTTGTAGGTGAACGCGTAGTTTGGAAAGAATCTGCGAGAGACGTGGAGGTGCTCAGGATTGAAGGGGGGGATGGAGCAACGCTCCTAACTGGTGAAAGATCACGTCTCAGTAATGTAATAACAGTGAGTAAGCGTCGGCATTTCCGCCATATTCGACTTGATGCGGATAGAGATCTTGTAAGGGAGGTGCACTCGAATGAGTGTTCGTTGCAGAGTAATGGGGTTGGCGCTACAAATATAGTTCAAAACTATATAAATAGTTCGAACTTGGATAGGGACCTTATTCAGGTAAGGTTGCTTGCCGCGCTGAATGAGGTTTTTACTCCGGATACATTGTTTTCGGAGATTGTAGTTCAGTTTCATCCTCATAGTAATAATTGGGAGATTTATCTAGGGGAAGAAGGAAAGGGCCTAGTTCCGCTATCAGCTTCAGGGAGCGGTCTGAAGACTGTTATTTTGACTTTGATTAATTTGTTGGTTCGTCCGAATTTTGAGAGCAGAGCTATTGATAGTTATGTCTTCTCGTTTGAAGAGCTAGAAAATAATCTGCATCCATCTCTACAAAGGAATTTGTTTTCATTTTTGCTTGCGTATGCGCAATCGAAGGGGTGCTATATATTTTTAACTACACATTCACAGGTGGCAATTGATCTTTTTCATGGTGAGGCCGATGCGCAAATTCTTCATGTTAAAAAGCAAGATGGAGAAGTGCTTGGTGTTGTATTGGATGACTTAAATCGCGGTTACTCTGTTCTGGATGATTTAGGAGCAAAGGCAAGTGATATACTTCAGGCTAATGGCATTATCTGGGTTGAAGGCCCTTCGGATAGAGTTTATTTAAATAAATTTATCGAGTTGTGGGGTGAGGGGGCGTACAGGGAGGGGCATCACTATCAGTTTATTTACTATGGTGGTAGCGTGCTTGCGCATATCGACGCTAGTACTCCGGAAGCGGACATACAGGAAGCTGTTAGCGCAATTAAGATAAATAGGAATTTTATTTTTGCGTGTGATAGTGATAGAAAGAGCAAAAATGGAAAATTAAAGAACAGAGTTACTGAGCTTCTTGCTAGCGTCGCTAACGAACGGGGGTATGTGTGGGTTACGCGATGCAGGGAAATCGAAAACTATATTCCGAAAGAGTGTTTTGAATTGGAGTATGGCGCCTCTAATCTTCCACAAATCAGCGAGTATGAGTATGTGCAGGACTACATGAATCATAATCGTCTCTCTATAGCTGTTGCGTTTGCAGATAAACATCATAAAGCGGTAAGGTTTAGTGAGAACTTCTCCAAAGAAAATCTATCATTTCGACCGGAGTTAGCTGTGGTAATGACTGAAATTATTGAGCGCTTAATGATGTGGAATAGTTAAGATGATGCTCGGTTTCTGTTGTGATGAGTACAATGACAAATGCAGCGGCTGATAAAGATTGTCCAGATGCCCGCGAGGTGAGCGCTTGGTTTGTCGTGTGAGTCAGCAGGCTCGGCGAAGTCCATTGAGCTGGTTGTGTTCCTTCACTGCCGCCTCCCGTTGTAGATCAAGGTAGGCCGCGAGGTCAGTGATATGAATACCTTTGGCACTCTTCTGGCTCGGCTCCAGCCTTGTGATGGGAATCCTGATCTGGCCTGCCAGCACCTTGCGCTGGAACATCTCCGGAGTCAGGTGCGTGAAGTAATCCTTGCAGATCTGATCCAGAGGGATGATCGCCAGGCCGTTGTATTGAGCAATAAGGATGAAGGCAGTGTTCATGCTACCTCCTGGTTTTTATTTCTTTTGGAGTACGACGGGTCAGCGCCTATCAATACGTCCTCTGATGCTTCTGGCCACTGGTCGCGAATTGAGTCGAAATCACCTTCGTTCCAGCACCGAAAAAACTCAATGCCGTCAATATCACCGGAAGCCTCCTCCAGGGCGAAACCGATCGCGGCCACAGCGGTGTCATTGTCCAGCGGATGCTGATCTTCTGTCGGTGTCCGAGCATTCATGGAGCAACACGCGTCCGACTTGACCCGGCGCATGCTCAACGAATTGTCGGCATCACCGATGCCGGTGACCGGGGATTGATTACGTTGGCGGCCTGCCAGGCATACGTCAGAGGTACTGGCCGCTGAACTGGAGTCACCAGCCGGCTCAATTTAAATTTAGAACTTGTCAGCCCAGCCCTATGCCCTTTGTTGGGGTGTAGGGCTTTTTTAGTTTTGGCGTGGGTAATTAGAGTGAGTTCTGAGTGCAGGCAAAAATGTTGCTGATCCCAGTTTTGCTCACTTTGGCATAGTTTGTTTTTTGCCGCTGATGAAAATGTAGGTGTCTGGTTCCCAGTCGAACTTCATTTTTGCGGTATCGGCAGCAGCCAGTTTTTTGTCCGCGGCTTGAAATTGGTTGTAATCCATTGTGCCACTGTAGATGTAGGTTTTTCCTGGGTCAATCTGACTGTCGTTAGTGAGTCCAATTTTTTTGATCACCTCGCCGAACATGTCGCTGAGTACAACTGTCCCCTTGATGCCAGACAGAGCCTCGGTTGTATTGTTATGTAACGCAATTTCAATGGAGAAGTATTCGCTGTATTGTTTGTTTTTATAGTCGACCGGGTTGAGCTTGAGCTCAAGCAGAGATGCTGTAAGAGTGCCATTCATTTCCTTGAGTGCCACAAGTTGCTGCTGTTTCACTTGTTCAGCCAAGGCTTGTTGCTTTGCCGTTTCGACGGCTTTGGCTTCTACCCAAGCCTGCTGTGTTTTCAGGGCATCTCCCAAGGTTGTATCTGACACGATCGTGTTGCCGCCGAAGGCGCTTGCCACTACTTGGCGAGCAGCGTAACCGCCAAACAACTTTCTCTCGTTTTCATCCAGTTTACCAACAGCTTCCATCAGGCCTTTGTCCTCCGACCATTTGCTGATGTCGGCAGGCAGTTTTGCTAGCTTTGGATCAGAGCAAGCTGCGAGTAGCAGGCAGGCAAGAAGGGTTACGATAGCTTTTCCGTTCATGGTTCATTCCTTAATAACATCATGTTGAGGCTCATCCGCTTACCTGATACTGGCCAATCGCGAGTATGGTCGAGAGATTTTCAGGCAAGACTTTGGAGTTCTCAAGCTTTTGTGGGGGGGGGGGCGTAGAAATTAGGGCAAAACACAGGTCACCGCAGGCCGATTCTGGCGTTGTCTTGGCGTTTTTCACCTAGTAAATGCTGGTCTGTAGCGGTTTGAGCGTATAGCGGAGGGGGTTCGAATCCCTATCTACACTTCAAATCCCGAATCATGGCAATGACCGCTTTCAACTGTGGATTCAATTCGATGATTGCGAATTGCTAGTTTCCACAAAGGTGCAGGGGCGACCGTTCGCCCCTGCTGTGTTCAATCAACGCAACCTAGGTATCAAAGCAAGGATGCCAGGCCTGCCAGAATCGGTGAGAACACAGTAATATGCGCTGAAACGTCCTGCATAAAGTCCTTATACGCGTCTCGGAAACGTCCTTCTTTGTGCCCAACGGCAAGCTCTTCGACGTTTTTTAGCAACGCCCCCTCGGTCGTCCCATCGAAACCTTGGGCCTTCACCGCCGCGATAAGCTCATCGAAAACTGCCGGCTGCTGATAGCTCGTCTTCACTGTAGCGGTGGCACCTGCAGAGTTGATATTGATACTGGACCCGGATACCCCGCTCAGGGTGATGTTTGCCTCTTGCTTCACGATGACCTCTCCATTTTCCTCTCTGTACAAATCGCTGCGTTTGAGCATTTCCAACGTCGAGCGAACTGCTGCCAACAAGTTCTCTTGCCGCTTGAAAAGCGAAACCATGCGCCCTACTGACCAAAGCTCAACGTCATGATCAGCACATACTTTTATCGCATCTTCCGGAATTTCGGGCGTATACCCACCGTACACCCAGCTACCCTTGAAATGCTCGACAATTGAAGTGAGCGTCGGATATCTGCCAAAATCGGTATTGATCTCGATCAACGAACCGCCCATGTACATAGCCATGTCTCGCCCCGTTGCGTATACAGCTTCGACCTTGTAACGCTTGTTGTAGGGCACCCGAACGATGAATTTGAAGTCTTCCTCGTTCTTCAGATGAACCCAGTCCTTATCATGCTTGTAGAACTCCAGACCTATATTAAGGAGCCTGGAAATATGCGGTGCTACCGATTCCAAATCCCGTCTAACTTCCACGTTGTGCTCTCCGGCCTCGGCAAACTCGTTTGTCCTTCTGAAATGCGCCACTACTTTGACATATGAGCGATCGGCCGGCCAGAGGAAGGGCATCGTGGTTGTTGGCTAACGTTGAGTTTGCGAAGACCTAGAGACGTTCTAGCTGCCAGCGCCACGATTGCTAATGAGATTTGGTCGACACCAGCGGCAACCTATGGTCGGAAATTGCTTAAGTGTGAGCCTTGACGGACGTTTTTTATAAGCAAGACAGTGTTCGTGATCGGAGCCAAAAAAGGTTGCTTAAATTTGCTACGGTATGACTCACCCACATAGGTAACAAAACAGTTCAAGCCTATCGAGACCGCTAACTTGGCAAGCACGAGTCGAATGACAGGGCTATCGCTGCGTTCAACCCATCCTGCGTACAGCTCACAATTCATACCATTGCATTATAGGGATGTTCAGATTGGTTATATCCGCGCTCCAACATTCGGCTACCGTGATCATTAATACGGTGTGTTGACGCTATGTTTGCCTCTGCTGCGATACATCCACATCCCCCAAGCACGAGGAAACCATGATGAGCTCCCACAAAGCTGTCGCTGTTTCTCTGGCCTTGCTCAGCGCAGCCTTCCTGGCATCTGCGGCCCAGGCCGAGGGAGCGGGTTTGATTACCGCCACCCCATCCGAACTCAAGTGGACAGCGGCACCGTCGGTGGGGCCCGGTGCGATGATCGCAGTGATTGAAGGTGATCTGAAAGCCGCCGAGCCCTTCACTCTGCGCTTGAAGCTGCCGGCAAATACGAAAATCGGCGTGCATACCCATCCCGTGACCGAACGCGTAACCGTTATCTCGGGCACTTTCTACTTCGCCACCGGCGACAAATTCGATTCGGCACAGGCCAAAGCCTATCACCCGGGTGACACCCTGATCATTCCTGTCGGCATGTCGATGTATGGCGCCAGTCGAGAACAGGAAACCGTACTCCAACTCCACGGCACGGGGCCTTGGGGGATCACCTACCTCAACCCGGCGGACGACCCCAGGAACAGCAAGATGTAGCGAGCGTTCTCGCCTGAATGGGTAGCCGGTTAGCTGGAGTTTCGGGACAAGGTCAGACTGCGGCAACACGCCCGGCGTGTTGCCGCAGTCCTCAGTCGGCTGTGGAAAGCCCATGCTTGTGTGCGTAGGCGTACAGATCTATGCGGTTCGTCAGGCCCAGCTTGCTATAGATCGATGTCAAATGGTTGCGCAGCGTGTGCTCGCTGATGTGCAGCCTCTCGGCCACCAACTTGCCAGGGGCGGAGGGGTCGCTGGCCAGCGATGCAATGGTCTGGTGCTCGCGGCGCGTTAGCTTGGCGATTTTTTGCTGCTCCGGGTCTTTATCGCGCTCGGCTTTCTTGCGCGCCAGTTCAAGAAAGATACGGCTGGTCGCATTGCGGTCAATCCAGAGTTCGCCGTCATGCACTTTTTCTATGGCTTTGAGCAATGTGGATGCGGATGCCGACTCCCGCTTATCCACCACGCCACGTGCACCCGCCAGCACCGCACGGTCATGCAGCGCCACGTCGCTCGACCCTGTCACCACCAGAATCCTGGCTTTGGTCTGGCTGTGCAAGTCGGCCAGCGACTCGATACAGTCCTCGCCGTCCAGGTCCAGCACCACCACATCTGGCGCGTCTTGGTGCAGCGAAAGCAGGTATTGCGCCACCGACGGCGCCGAACCCAGCAGCGCCAACCTCGGTTGAGCGCTTTCCACCAGACGCTCAAGGCCCCAGGCCACGAGCGGTAGAGCGACTAACTGGACTTGAATTGGCATGCGGGATGCTGCCTCTTTAGGCGGGTTGTGTTAGCTGCTCATGATAGCAATCGTTGCAGCCTGTCGCTTTTTTCTATAGCGCTTCAGGCAGCCCCTCCCATGACATTTGTCCCATAAAACACTGTTTTCATGGGGGATTGACTCCCAGAAAAAAGGGATAGCGCGCTCATGTAAAAAACAGTGGTCGTTTTTAGACTGCAACCATGAAAGACGCATACCGAACTGAGCCCCGTGAACAAGTCACCCTGTCGCTGCAACTGACCGGCGGGAGCGAAGGTGTCACCCGTGACATCAGCGCCTCCGGTTTGTATTTCGTAACCGATAGCGAGCAGCAGGTGGGTAGCTTGATTGACTTCGAGATCGAACTCGACACCCCCGGCGGCCCCATGAAGTTCAAGGCACAAGGACAAATCGTGCGCATTGAGCCACAGGGCGGCAGGACCGGGGCGGGCGTGAAGCTGCTGGCCAGCCGGTTGGTTCCGGTTGAGTGAGCTGTTCGTGGGTTGAGGAAGAATCGGCTTGTGGCGGTTAGCGGCCCACAGCGGTTTTTTTGCTCAGAGTGACATTCTTGGGAGAAAGACATGGCTAGCACCACCACTACCAGCGGCGGAACCGTTACCTCGTTTTCCAACACGCCACAGGCGAAGGATGACATCTTCACCACCACTGAAGATACGCTGGGGGTCGTGTATTGGGACGTCATGTCTAATGACCTCGGCGGCAACGCGAAGACACTCTGGTCACTCGACAACGCGGACAGTCTTTCTACTGCCACCAAGACTTATGCTCCTGCCGACCTCCTGACCCAGGATACGGCGAGGGCTGAGGCGACGAGTTCTGACACCAGTTTGAATGGTGCAAAGATCTGGATCACCTCGGACGGTAAGGTCGGCTACGACGCCGCTACTTTGTCGGGTGCTTTCAAGGTGCAACTCCAGGCGCTTGCTGCTGGCGAGCTCCTGACGGACAGCTTTACCTATGCGATTCGTCTCGGCAACGGAACGCTCGGTTGGGCCACCACGACGGTGCAGTTTTCGGGCGTGAATGATGGTGTGACGATGAGCATCGGCGCGCAGGCCGGCATGGTGACCGAAGACGCCGGCACCACTGCGAGCACGACCGACTCGCTGACGGCCAACGGCACGATTGCCTTTAACGACGTCGACCTGAGCGACACGCACACGGCGACGTTCGCGCCGACGGGGGGCAACATTACTTATCTTGGTACGTTCGCGCTCTCGCCGGTAAGCGAAGCAGCGAACGAGGCCAACGGCTCGGTGCAATGGACGTACAGCCTGAGCAATGCGGCGGCGCAGTACCTGGCCCAGGGACAGACAGTTACCGAAACTTACCTGGTCACCATCAGCGATAGCCATGGTTCGTCGGTAACGCAGAATGTGACCATCACCATCACCGGCACCAATGACGCGCCGACGGTGACGGCGACAGAGGTCGAAAGCGGTGCGGTGGCCGAAGACGGCACCACGGTGGCCAGCGGCAGCTTCGCCTTCGGCGACGTGGACCTGGCCGATGACGCGCATGTGGCCAGCGTGAGCGCGCCGACCGGTACGCTGGGTACGCTGGTAGCCAATGTGAGCGACGAGAGCACAGGCGACGCTGCGGGCAGCGTGGGCTGGACCTATACGCTGGACAACAGCGCGGCGCAGTACCTGGCCGAGGGCCAGATCAAGACCGAAGTGTTCACGGTGACGCTGACCGACGACTTCGGGGCGACGGTGACCAAGGACGTGACGATCACCCTGACCGGCACCAACGACCAGCCGACACTGACCATCGCCGACACTACCGGAGCAATGAACGAAGGCAACGCCGCAGCCACGCTGAGCGACAGCGGTGCGCTGAGCTTCGCCGATCTGGACAGCCACGACGTAGTGACCGTCAGTCAGACCTTCAATGACGACCTCACCTGGAGCGGCGGTACCCTCGACGCGGCGCAGGCCGCAGCGCTGGTGGCCGGTTTCTCGGTCGATCAGGACAGCTGGAACTACAGCAGCAGCCAGAACCTGGACTTCCTGCGCGCCGGTGAAACCATCACCTTCTCCTACGCCGTGATAGCCAGCGACGACAGCGGCGCGGGCAACGCGGTCTCGGCGACGCAGACGGTGACGATCACCCTTACCGGCACCAACGACCAGCCGACACTGACGATCACCGACACGACCGGGGCAATGAACGAAGGCAACGCGGCAGCCACGCTGAGCGACAGCGGTGTGCTGAGCTTCGCCGATCTGGACAGCAATGATGTAGTGACGGTCAGCCAGACCTCCAACAACGACATCGCCTGGAGCGGCGGTACCCTCGACGCGGCGCAGGCCGCAGCGCTGGTGGCCGGTTTCTCGGTCGATCAGGACAGCTGGAACTACAGCAGCAGCCAGAACCTGGACTTCCTGCGCGCCGGCGAAACCATCAGCTTCTCCTACGCCGTGATAGCCAGCGACGACAGCGGCGCGGCTAACGCGACCTCGGCAACACAGACGGTGACCATCACCCTGACCGGCACCAACGACCAGCCGACACTGACCATCACTGACACGACCGGGGCAATGAACGAAGGCAACGGCGCAGCCACGCTGAGCGACAGCGGTGCGCTGAGCTTCGCCGATCTGGACAGCCACGACGTAGTGACGGTCAGCCAGACCTTCAACAACGACCTCGCCTGGAGCGGTGGTACCCTCGACGTGGCGCAGGCTACGGCGTTGGTGGCGGGTTTCTCGGTCGATCAGGACAGCTGGAACTACAGCAGCAGCCAGAACCTGGACTTCCTGCGCGCCGGTGAAACCATCAGCTTCTCCTACGCCGTGGTGGCCAGCGACGACAGCGGGGCGGGCAACGCGGTCTCGGCGACGCAGACGGTGACGATCACCCTGACCGGCACCAACGACCAGCCGACACTGACGATCACCGACACGCTCGGGGCGATGAACGAAGGCAATGCGGCCGCCACGCTGAGCGACAGCGGTGCGCTGAGCTTCGCCGACCTGGACAGCCATGATGTGGTGACCGTCAGTCAGACCTCCAACGACGATATCGCCTGGAGCGGCGGTACCCTCGACGCGGCGCAGGCCGCAGCGCTGGTGGCCGGTTTCTCGGTCGATCAGGACAGCTGGAACTACAGCAGCAGCCAGAACCTGGACTTCCTGCGCGCCGGTGAAACCATCACCTTCTCCTACGCCGTGATAGCCAGCGACGACAGCGGCGCGGGCAACGCGGTCTCGGCGACGCAGACGGTGACGATCACCCTGACCGGGACCAACGACCAGCCGACACTGACCATCACCGACACGCTCGGGGCGATGAACGAAGGCAATGGGGCGGCCACGCTGAGCGACAGCGGTGCGCTGAGCTTCGCCGACCTGGACAGCCATGACGTAGTGACCGTCAGCCAGGCCTTCAACAACGACCTCGCCTGGAGCGGCGGTACCCTCGACGCGGCGCAGGCTACGGCGCTGGTGGCGGGTTTCTCGGTCGATCAGGACAGCTGGAACTACAGCAGCAGCCAAAACCTGGACTTCCTGCGCGCCGGTGAAACCATCAGCTTCTCCTACGCCGTGATAGCCAGCGACGACAGCGGCGCGGCTAACGCGACCTCGGCAATACAGACGGTGACCATCACCCTTACCGGCACCAACGACCAGCCGACGCTGACGATCACCGACACGACCGGTGCAATGAACGAAGGCAACGGGGCGGCCACGCTGAGCGACAGCGGTGCGCTGAGCTTCGCCGACCTGGACAGCCATGACGTAGTGACCGTCAGCCAGGCCTTCAACAACGACCTCGCCTGGAGCGGCGGTACCCTCGACGTGGCGCAGGCTACGGCGTTGGTGGCGGGTTTCTCGGTCGATCAGGACAGTTGGAACTACAGCAGCAGCCAGAACCTGGACTTCCTGCGCGCCGGTGAAACCATCAGCTTCTCCTACGCCGTGGTGGCCAGCGACGACAGCGGCGCGGCTAACGCGACCTCGGCAACACAGACGGTGACGATCACCCTGACCGGGACCAACGACCAGCCGACACTGACCATCAGCGACACGCTCGGGGCGATGAACGAAGGCAATGGGGCGGCCACGCTGAGCGACAGCGGTGCGCTGAGCTTCGCCGACCTGGACAGCCATGACGTAGTGACGGTCAGCCAGACCTTCAACAACGACCTCGCCTGGAGCGGCGGTACCCTCGACGCGGCGCAGGCCACGGCACTGGTGGCGGGCTTCTCGGTCGATCAGGACAGCTGGAACTACAGCAGCAGCCAAAACCTGGACTTCCTGCGCGCCGGTGAAACCATCAGCTTCTCCTACGCCGTGATAGCCAGCGACGACAGCGGCGCGGGCAACGCGGTCTCGGCGACGCAGACGGTGACCATCACCCTCACCGGCACCAACGACCAGCCGACGCTGACCATCACCGACACGACCGGGGCAATGAACGAAGGCAGCGCGACAGCCACGCTGAGCGACAGCGGTGCGCTGAGCTTCGCCGATCTGGACAGCAACGACGGGGTGACGGTCAGCCAGACTTTCAACGACGACCTCACCTGGAGTGGCGGCACCCTCGACGCGGCGCAGGCCGCGGCGCTGGTCGCCGGTTTCTCGGTCGATCAGGACAGCTGGAACTACAGCAGCAGCCAGAACCTGGACTTCCTGCGCGCCGGTGAAACCATCAGCTTCTCCTACGCCGTGATAGCCAGCGACGACAGCGGCGCGGGCAACGCGGTCTCGGCGACGCAAACGGTGACCATCACCCTGACCGGCACCAACGACCAGCCGACACTGACCATCACCGACACGACCGGGGCAATGAACGAAGGCAATGCGGCCGCCACGCTGAGCGACAGCGGTGCGCTGAGCTTCGCCGACCTGGACAGCCATGACGTAGTGACCGTCAGCCAGGCCTTCAACGACGACATCGCCTGGAGCGGTGGTACCCTCGACGTGGCGCAGGCTACGGCGTTGGTGGCCGGTTTCTCGGTCGATCAGGACAGTTGGAACTACAGCAGCAGCCAGAACCTGGACTTCCTGCGGGCCGGTGAAACCATCACCTTCTCCTACGCCGTGGTGGCCAGCGACAACAGCGGCGCGGGCAACGCGACCTCGGCGACGTGGACCGTCACCATCACCATTACCGGCAGCAACGACGCGCCAGTGCTCAGTTTCACGATGGGCAATGATGCCGGCGCGGTGCAGGAAGACACCACGCTCGCCGTGAATGGCCAGTTCAGTTCGGCCGACATCGATCACGATGCCACGGCGACATGGACCATCAATGGCTCGTCAACAGGCACCTACGGTTCGATCGCGGTGGACAACACCGGCAAGTGGATCTACACGCTGGCCAATGGCACCAATGGCGTCGCCAGTGCGGTGCAGTCGCTGAAGGCTGGCGAGAGTCATGATGACGTGTTTACGGTGCACGTCAGCGATGGCCTGGGTGGCGTGGACACCCAGCTGGTGACCGTCACCGTCAGCGGCAGCAACGATGCGCCAGTGCTCAGCTTCGCGGTGGGCAATGATGCCGGCGCGGTGCAGGAAGACACCACGCTCACCGTGAATGGCCAGTTCAGTTCGGCCGACATCGATCACGATGCCACGGCGACATGGAGCATTGCGGGTGCGGATACGGGCACCTACGGTTCGATCGCGGTGGACAACACCGGCAAGTGGACTTACACGCTGGCCAATGGCACCAATGGTGTCGCCAGTGCGGTGCAGTCGCTGAAGGCTGGCGAGAGTCATGATGACGTGTTTACGGTGCACGTCAGCGACGGCCTGGGCGGCGTAGACACCCAGCTGGTGACCATCACCCTCACCGGCACCAATGATGATCCGGATATCCATCTGGTCACGAGCGACAGTGCGAGCGCGACGCTGACGGAGACTAATGCGGGGCTCACCGCGAGCGGTACGCTGAGCGTCAATGATGTCGATCTATTAGATTCGATCAGCACGTCAATCACCGGAGTGGTTGCAACAGGCACTACTGCAGGGCTTGGCCTGACGAACGCGCAACTGCTAAGCATGCTGAGTGCAACACCTGCTTCCGGCCTGGCGGCTGACAGTGGCGACGCGCACAACCTGGTCTGGAGCTTCGATTCCGGCATACAGGCATTCGACTATCTCACTGTCGGCCAGTCCCTGGTGCTGACTTACACGATGCAGAGCGCAGACAACACTGCTGCGTCTGACACACAGACAGTGACAGTGACTATCAACGGCACGAACGACGACACGACGGCGCCGACGGTAACGGGCACCAGCTATGGCACTAACGATGGCACGCTCAAGGCAACTGAGACGGTGACACTGAGCGTAACTTTCAGCGAGGTCGTACTGGTCACAGGTTCGCCGACGCTCAACCTGAACACCGGCGGGACGGCAAGCTACGCGAGCGGCTCGGGCACTAATACGCTGACGTTCACTTACACGGTAGGGGCCGGTCAAAATACAGCCGACCTTACCCTGGCTGCGTCCCCATTCACGCTTGGTGGTGCGACGATCAAAGATGCGGCGGGGAACAATGCCATTCTTACAGGAGCCAATGGCGTCAATCCAACCGGCACATTGATAATCGATACTGTTGCACCCGTCGGGGGGGCTGGGGGGGGGAACGGATACTACGTTCCAGGTAGCAATGTTTTCACAATAGGTGTGACTGACACTTCAGGTTCAGGCGTGGTGTCGGTGACCGTTCATGATAACCATCCCACTTCTCCTGTCGCAGACTTCTCTTTAGTGCTGGTGAATGGAACTGCAACCAATGGAAATTGGGCGATAGATGGCGATACCAGCTCCGCTTTAGGAACTTCAGACAGTATAGAAGGGCACAATGTCACAGTGACCATGACTGACCTGGCGGGTAACACAAGCACGAGATCAGGAGTTGCCCCAGCGGGGATCGCTGGAGAGGCTATCAACCTTGCACTGACTGATCCGACGGTGGGCGCAAGTGACTCTATCCTGGTGACGATAACAGGGATGCCGTCAGGCTGGACGCTGAACGCCGGAACCAACAACGACGACGGTAGCTGGACAGTGCATACCGACGATCCCGGCTCACTGACGGTGACCACGCCAACTGACTTCGCCGGCGCGCTGGTGCTCGACGTCAGCATGACCTGGACCAACGCCGATGGCAGCATTGGCAATACCTTCGTTTCCGACAACGTCGAAGCCTACGCCCCAGGCTCACCGATCTTCGCTTTGTCAGCGGACGACAACCTGACTGGCTCCAGCGGCGCCGACCTGTTCGTGTTCGCCCAGCCGATCGGCAACAACGTCATTCACAACTTCGATGCGGCGGCGGACAAGATCGACTTGATCGGCTTCACGGGCGTCAACGATTTTGCGGATGTGAGTGTCGTCAACGACGCGAGCGGCAATGCCGTGGTCAGCATCAGCACCGGCCAGACGATTACTGTCAAAGGCGTGGATGCGGCGGCGCTGAGCGGGGCCAACTTACTGTTCGATGTGGACCCGGTCACGACTAATACGGGCACCATCGCCATTGCCGACGGCGCGATCATGCCGTTCGGTGGCAGCATCGACAACAGCGGCACCATCACGCTCGGCTCCACCGGCAGCGGGACCCATCTTGAGATCCTGTTCCGCGGCGCGACGTTGACCGGTGGCGGGCAAGTGGTGCTGTCCGACAGCGCGCAAAACGTGATCTTTGGTGGCAGCGCGGACACGGTACTCACCAATGCCGACAACACCATCTCGGGTGCCGGCCAGTTGGGAGCGGGGCAGATGATGCTGGTCAACGCAGGCCTGATCCTTGCCAGCGGCGTCAATGCGCTGGTGATCGATACGGGTAACAGCGCCGTCATCAACACGGGCGTGCTGGAAGCCAGCGGCAGCGGCGGACTGGTGATTAAAAGCGCGCTCGTCAACAGCGGTAGCCTGTGGGCGAACGATGGCAATATCATCATCCACGCAGATGCCAGCGGCGCGGGAAGCGCGACTATCAGCGGTTCGGCGATGCTCGAATTCGGTGCTGCCTCCGATCAGCACGTGACGTTTGACAGCGGCGCGGCAGGTACGCTCAAGCTCGATGTGTCGACGGCGTTCAGTGGCAGCGTCAGCGGTTTTACCACGGGCGACACGCTGGACTTTGGCGATATAGCGTTCGGCGCCAATACGCAGATCACCTATGCAGCGAGTGACACAGGCACCGGCGGCATGCTGATCGTGAGCGACGGCGTGCATGTGACGCAGGTCGCGCTGAGTGACCAATACGCGGCGGCGGGCTTGCAGGCGAACGCCGAGGGCAGCGGCAGTGAGCTGGCCTACGATGCCGCGGCGGCCAACCACACGATGCTGGGCGGCCTGGCCAACGACATTCTGGTCGGCGGCGCGGGTGACGATCTGTTCCTCGGCGGGCTGGGCAACGACACGCTCAACGGCGGCCTCGGCAACGATACCTTTGTGTTTGCTGCTTCGGGCTTTGGCAACGACTCGATCCAGGGCTTCGACGCCAATCCGACCGGAGGGCAGGACTTGCTCAATATCGCGGGGCTGGGGATCAGCAGCGAGACGTTCGCCGCCAACGTGAGCATTGCGGCTGACGGGGCGGACACGGTGATTGGGATCGGAGTGGAGTCTATTCGCCTTGTCGGTGTCAGCAGTGAAGGCATCGACCAGGCGGACTTTATCCTGACGGTATGATGTTTTTGCTGCTGGCCGCACGTTGCTACGCGGTTGCAGACCCCATTGCGGATAAATTTGCGATGGGGTCTGTGCGAGGTGTTTTTCTCGGCATTCCACCCGGAGCGATTCATTTCGGCTTTTTCGAAATTGATTGAGACTGATCTTTTATGTGGCGTTTCTGTTGTTCCGGGAAACGATACTTGATCAGAACAATGAGTCTCGAGGCTCAGCGGGTAAGTGAACGTTCTGTCAGCTCTAATAGAGGGGTGCCGGATGTATCATTCGTTCAACCATGAGAATGGTTAAGCGACCTTGTCGGAATGCAGCGCCTGGCTATCCATGGTGATTCGGACTGCGTCATGACGCCAGAACTCGCGATCGCAATCAAGTATCTGTCCATGTTGATCGTAGTTGACGCGAATGATCATTAGCAGCGGGCTGCCTTCTGGCAGATTGAGGTAATTCGCCACGCTGGCCTGTGCCGCCGTCGGGTAAATATCAAAAGTCGCGCGGCCGCAATGGATGTCATAGTGCTTTCGGTAAATCAATGTCAGCGACTGACTCAGGTCCAGTTTCAATATGTCCGGGAAAAACTCGGGTTTCAGATAATGTTCTACAAACATCACAGGGCGCCCATCGACTGAACGCAGGCGGCGTATACAGTGCAGCCTGCTTAACGGCGGCACCGCCAACTTCAGGCACAACTCCGGGCTCGCCAATTCCGTACTGGTCGACATGACCTGTGTGATCGCCTTGCGTCCCTGGCTTTCGACCATCTGGTGGAACAGTGAGTGTGTGAAGGGGTTGTACACCAGTCGGGGTGGGGTAACAAACCAGCCACGCCTGCTTTCCCGATAGATCGATCCTTGCGCCTCCATTCTTTGCAGGGCTTCTCTGAGCGTAATGCGGGTTGTGGAAAACAGCTCGCTCAGTTCTCGCTCGGAAGGGAGCTTGCTACCGGACGCCAGCGTGCCATCGATGATCTGCGTTGCCAGGGCGTGATGGATGGTGGCAGCTTGGGTGGTGATTTTTTTTGTCACGGTGAAGGTCTGGATGATTTTCGAGCGCTGATGTTATCCCAGTTAATGATTTCATTCCCTTTACGACTCTCAACTGATGCTCTTCGGGCACACCTGGCCCACTACCTCCCTGACGTTTGATCTCCCGCGACGGGGGCTCGACTGTCGTCCGCGTTCGCGTTCTGGTGCACCTTGGGATAGCGCTTGCCTTTCTTGTTTCTGGTCGAGCCAGGCGCGCCACGAGCGTGGCATCGACAGTAACGACAGCCCTGTTGCATTGCGCATATCTCATCGCATTGGGGGCAGTGTCCCAGCATCCCGAGTGTCATATTTCGGTCATTTCCTCTGGGTAGTATCCAGTTTCCGCCCCAATCTGGTCTATACCACACGGCTAAATCATGAAAAAAATCCTGATTACGAGTTTGCTTGCAAGTGCCTTGTCGATTGCAGTTCCTGCTGCGTATGCGCAGCAGGACATGGATGCTTTAGTCGCCGCAGCCAAAAAGGAAGGCGCGGTTAATAGTCTGGGGATGCCGGATAACTGGGCGAACTGGAAAGATACCTGGGCCCAGATCACGCAAAAATATGGCCTGGTACACCTGGATACCGACATGAGTTCCGGGCAGGAAATCGCCAAATTCGAAGCTGAGAAAACGAACGCATCAGGCGACATCGGCGACGTTGGCCAATCGTTCGGCCCGATTGCCGTCAGGAAGGGTGTAACCCAAGCCTACAAGCCGACCAACTGGGACGACATTCCGGCGTGGGCCAAAGACGAAGACGGTCATTGGGTCGTGGCTTATAGCGGGACCATTTCCTTCATCAGCAACAATAAGCTGGTCAAGAATCCGCCCAAGACCTGGGGCGATTTGCTCAAAGGCAACTATAAGGTGACCGTAGGCGAAGTAGGTGTTTCGGCGCAGGCCAACAGTGCGCTGCTGGCAGCCGCGATTGCCAATGGCGGCAACGAAAAGAATCTGCAACCTGCGTATCAGTTGTTTGCCGAACTGGCTAAACAAGGGCGGCTCTCCATGACCGATGCGAGTATTGCCAACCTGGAAAAAGGTGAAGTGGAGGTCGCGCTGTTATGGGACTTCACCTCATTGGGTTACCGCGAAAAGATTGACCCATCCTTGTTCACGGTCTCCATTCCCGAAGATGGAAGTGTGAGTGCCGGCTATTCAACCCTGATCAACAAATACGCGCAGCATCCGAACGCCGCCAAACTGGTGCGTGAATACATCTTCAGCGATGCCGGCCAGATTAACCTGGCCCGTGGTTTCGCGCGTCCGATTCGTAGCGACGTGGTCCTGCCACAGGATGTAAAGGACAAGATGTTGCCTGCTGCGCAATATAACAACGCCAAACCGATCCAGGACTTCGTGGCGTGGGAGGGGACCACCAAGGCCATACCGCGCCAGTGGCAAGAGCAAGTCATGATTTATAACAAGTAATGCCAAGGGCGTTAGGCCGCCTCTACAAACCACTGCGCGCACGTTGCTCGTTCACTACGGTTTTTAGAGGTGGCCATGAGAGGAGTGTTCGGGGCATTGGCCGCACTAAAGCTTTACTGCCGCGGTGCCCCGCTATCACTTATCAAAACCCAAGGAACACGGAGTTGCTAGTTGTATGACAGTTGCATCGAACCCGCTGGCCACCCCAGTGACCATCGACACCCGGCTTTCTCCACGCTTTCGCCACTGGCGGGCGGCGCTGGTCCTGCTGCCCTTGTTATGTGTATTGGCGTTGTTTTCACTGGCGCCGACAGCATGGCTGCTGATCAACAGCGTGCAGGTTGATGGCGCATGGTCGCTGGCGAACTTCAGTGAAATCCTGAGTTCCCCGTTTTACCGTCAGGCCTTTGGCAACAGCCTCTGGGTTTCCGTCTGCTCCAGCTTGATTGGATTAGCCATCGCGCTGGTGGCCGCCGCTTCGTTGAAGCGGGTGGATTGCACGGTTCGCGACATAACGGTGGCATTCACCAACATGACGGGCAACCTGAGTGGGGTGTCATTGGCATTCGCCTTCATTATCGTGATGGGAACCAATGGTGCCGTGACGTTGCTCTTGCGGCGATGGGGTTGGCTGACTGATTTTGATCTATACACGCAGACTGGGCTGACGCTGATTTACAGCTATTTCCAGATACCGCTGGCGGTACTGTTGCTCTATCCAGCCTTTGATGCGCTGCAGGACGATTGGCAAGAGGCCGCCTCCTTGCTGGGTGCCAGTCGCGCCAGTTACTGGCGCCGGGTTGCGTTGCCGGTGCTGATGCCGGCGATTTTCGGTACGTTCATTTTGTTGTTGGCCAATGCCATGGGGGCGTATGCCAGTGCGTACGCACTGATGACCTCCAACTACAACCTGGTCACCATCCGGATTTCCAGCCTGGTCGCAGGGGACATTTCTCTGGAACCGAATCTGGCGGCAGCACTGTCCGTGCTTCTGGTGGCGATGCTGGTGTTCGTGGCGATGGTCAACCAGTTCTTGATGAAGAGAAGCTACCATGCACACTAACCGTTATCACCAGTTCGTGCTGTATGGCTTGATGGCTCTACTCAGTGTCCCTGTTCTGGCGACCCTGGTTTATTCATTTTCCCAACATTGGGGTGCAACGATATTACCCGATGGGCTGACGTTCGACTGGTATCTCAAGTTGTGGCAAGAGCCGCGCTTCTTGAGCGCATTTAGTCATTCCTTGTTGATTGCACTGGGCACATTGGTCTTCAGCACAGTGGTCATCGTGCCTGCCACCTTTGTCGTGTTCTATTATTTTCCGCACTTGGATCGATGGATGAACATCCTGATTCTGATCCAGTTCGCGGTGCCGCCTGTGGTGTCGTCGGTGGGCCTGTTGCAGATTTATGCCGACGGCCCGTTACCGCTGATTGGCACGCCGTGGGTACTGATAGGGTGTTATTTCACAATTGTTCTGCCGTTCATGTACCGGGCACTCGCCAATGGTCTGCAAGGGCTGAACGTGCGCGACCTGATGGATGCGGCGCATCTGCTGGGGGCAAGTACTCCCGCTGCTTTTCTACGGGTGGTCTTGCCGAATATCCGCAAGGGATTGATGGCCGCCTTGTTTCTCTCTTTCTCCTTCCTGCTGGGCGAGTTCGTGTTCGCCAACATACTGGTTGGCAGCCGTTACGAAACCTTGAACGTCTATCTCTATTCCGTGCGCTCCACCAGTGGCCATTTTGTGAGTGCCGTGGTGATGAGTTATTTCATATTTACGCTGGGCGTGACCTGGATCGCCACCCGCTTGAGCCGATAGGACAGTGCGATGAATTATCTTGAAGTCTCCAAGTTATCTAAATCTTTCGGCAAAAGCTCGGACAAGACCCGGGTGTTTGACGACATCAATTTCACTATCAAGGAAGGCGAACTGTTGACCCTGCTCGGCCCCAGCGGTTGCGGCAAGTCGACCTTGTTGCGCTGTATCGCAGGTTTGACTGAGGTTGATGGCGGTCAGATCCATGTGGCGGGGAATAACATTACCCATGTTGCTCCGCAGAAACGTGGCATCGGCATGGTATTCCAGAGCTATGCGTTGTTTCCGAACCTGACGGTGACGGGCAATATTGCCTTTGGCCTGAACATGCAGGGCGTCTGTGTCGAGGAAACCTTGCAGCGCGTGGCCGAAGCGGTGAGCCTGGTGGAATTGCAGGGGCACGAGAACAAATTCGTGAGCCAACTCTCCGGCGGCCAGCGTCAGCGAGTCGCCCTGGCACGGGCATTGGTGGTACGGCCACGCATCCTGCTGCTGGATGAACCGCTGTCGGCGCTGGATGCACGCATCCGCAAGCACCTGCAGGAAGAGATCAGGCGGATCCAGTCGCAGCTGAAACTGACGACCATTTTCGTGACCCACGATCAGGAAGAAGCGCTGATGCTGTCCGATCGCATCATCGTCATGGATGGTGGTCGCATCGTGCAGGAAGGCAGCGCCGAGACCATCTACACACGTCCGGCCAATGGTTTTGTCGCGCGTTTCATGGGCAGCTACAACCTGCTGGATGCCAGCCAGGCGCAACGACTGCTTGGTCTGCACATACAAGGGCAACTGGCAATCCGGCCGGAAGCGATCCATGTGGCGCAAGCCGGTCGCAGCTATGGCCCGCATCTGGGCGCACCGTGCCGCGCCACGGTACGTCACCATCAACTGCTCGGCAACGTCATCCGTTATCACGTCGATGCGCAAGGCTGTTCGTTGATGGTCGATCTGCTCAATCGCAGTTCTGCATCCTTGCTACCGGCAGGCGCGCAGCTCGACCTGCTGTTCAATCGTGAAGAACTGCAGGAGGTCGCATGACGACGCTGGCTATTTTTGACATGGACGACACCCTTATCGATTGCGATAGCTCCAGTCTCTGGCTGCGCTATCTGGTGAAGCGCGGAGTGGCAGCCGCCGACATGCTGGTCACCGAGCAGGCGATGATGCAGGCCTATCATCTGGGCGAACTGTCCATGGCGCAGTACATGGACTTTACGCTCCAGCCGTTGTCTGGAGTGGCCGTCAGCGAAGTGGAGCGATGGGCTGATGACTTTGTCTCCAGCATGATTTCCACGCGCATATTTCCAGCCGCGCGTCGACAAATCGAGTGGCATCGTCAACAGGGAAACAAACTCTTGATCATCTCGGCCACGGCTGACTTTATCGTCCGCCGTATCGCCGCCATGCTGGGCGTGGACGAGGTGATCGCCATCGAACTTGAGCAGGTAGCAGGCAGCTTTACCGGCGCAACCGAAGGGGTGCTCAGTTTTCGGGAAGGCAAGGTAGAACGCTTGCAGGCGTGGCTGCAGATCCATGGCAACAGCTTGCAAGGCAGCTATGGCTACAGTGACTCGGTGAATGACTTGCCGCTATTGCATGTGGTCCAGCATGCGTGCGTCGTCAACCCCGCGCCAGCGCTGAAACAGGTCAGCGACCAGCATCAATGGCGACAGTATGACTGGCAGTTGACGTAACATGAGCACAGCGTCACGGGGCAGGCCCAAGGGGCGGCATGCTGTTAATCCAGTTGCATTCCGATGCTTTGTTGCGCCACAAGGCAACGGGCCTGCCGGTACCTGGGCTAACCCTGGCGCCGTCGATAGGGACAGGGATGTCTGAATAGAGGCGGGCACGAGGGTGTACGGGTTCGTGCCTGGCCAGACTTGAATGCTTGAGTGCCATCAGACGGCTGCGAAGGGGCGCTTCTTGGCCGAATGTGGCAAGTGACACTCAGTCAGCAGTCTGCGGCCTGACGCCCGACTGAATCTCGCCATGTGAACCATCCCGAACATTTCATGCCGCAACCACCGCTTAGGGTTTTCCCTGGCCGTCCAGACCGCGTATTATCCCGACATATTTTCTGCAGACTTCCTACGCCCAGCGTTTAGGTGACTTGTCTTGCTTTCCACAGGTGCTTGGCAAGGTAACCTCCAGATCACAGAATAATCCTCAGGTAACGTTTAACGACTTGCCCAAAATATATCGGCCAGGCATGCGGCTGTCCGCTGGATGGGACGGTGTTCGGTAGTGTTTTAAAGGAATGGATTTTGACAAAGCCTAGACAGGTAGCAATTGTTGGTTGTTCTTTTCGTTTCCCCGGTTCCACGACCAGCAATTTCTGGCAGAACCTGATGGCAGGGCGGGACCTGGTGACCCAGGTCGACGCCTCGCGCTGGGATCACGCCGAATTCCTGCACCCGGATAAAGCCAACCCGGCCACCAGTTATACCTTTGCCGCCGGTAGCCTGGGCGACATCAGTGCCTTCGATGCGGGCTTCTTCAACATCTCGCCACGGGAAGCGGCGGTGATGGACCCGCAACAGCGCTTCCTCCTGGAAATGTGCTGGGAAACCTTCGAGAACGCGGGCATCAAGCCCTCGAGCCTGCGCGGCAGCAATTGCGGTGTGTACCTGGGGATCGCCGGTGTCGAGCAGGCCTATCGCCTGGTGGAAGACCTGGCGTCGATCGATGCCGCCACGGCCACTGGCAACACCATGAGCATTGCCGCCAACCGCCTGTCGTTCTTCTACGACCTGCGTGGCCCGAGCATGGCGATCGACACCGCGTGCTCGTCTTCGCTGGTGGCCTTTCACCAGGCCTGCCAGGCGATCATCAGCGGCGATATCGATCAGGCGGTGACTGGCGGCATCAGCCTGCACATGCACCCGTTCGGCTTCATGATTTTCGCCAAGGCCTCGATGCTGTCGCGTACCGGGCGTTGCCAATCCTTCGATCAGAACGGTGACGGTTACGCGCGCTCCGAGGGCGGTGGTCTGTTCCTGCTCAAGGACTACGACCAGGCCGTGGCCGACGGCAACCCGATCCTCGCGGTGGTCGCTGCCAGCGCGGTGAACACCGACGGTCGCAAGTCGAGCCTGACCCTGCCGAGTGCCGATGCCCAGGCAGCTCTGCTCAAGAGCACCTATGCCAAGGCCGGGATCGATCCGTCCCGACTCGACTATCTGGAAGCCCACGGCACCGGTACGGCCGTTGGTGACCCGATCGAGACCCGCGCCATCGGCGAGGCTCTGGGCCAGGCCCGGGGGGCGGGTAATCCGCTGCCCATCGGTTCGATCAAGAGCAACCTCGGTCACCTCGAAGCCGCCTCTGGCGTAGCCGGATTGATGAAGGCCCTCAACTGCCTGATCCAGCGGGAGGTCCCGGCGACCATCGGGGTCGAGGCGCTCAATCCGAACATTGCGTTTGCCGACCTGAACCTGCAGGTGGTCACCGAAAACCGTACGCTCAAGCCCGAAGGGCAGTTGACCGTCGGTATCAACTCGTTCGGTTTCGGTGGTGCCAACGCTCACGTGATTTTGCAGAGCGTCGAGTCCGTGCCTGCGGCCGCTGCGTCGACACAGGCCCGGCGCCTGCCGTTGTTGCTCAGTGCCAAGGATGCCGAAGGCCTGCGTGCCACGGCCGAGGGCTTTGCCGAATACCTGGCAGCACACCCACAGATCAATTACTACGATGTGGCCTACCAGGCCATGTTCCGTCGTGACGCGCACCCGCATCGCTTGCTGTTGATCGGCTCCGATCCGGCCGAGGCCGCCCAGGCCCTGGCGGACTATGCCCAGGACCCGAGCCTCAGCGAACTGAGCTCGGTGGTCGAGGTTGGCCAGGCACTGGACAAGGTCCAGGGCCCGGTGTTCGTCTATTCCGGTAACGGTTCGCAGTGGCAGGGCATGGGCCGGGCGATGCTCGACCATCCGCTGTTCGAAGCGGCGGTGACCGAGGTCGACGGGCTGTTCCAGCCATTGGCGGGCTATTCGCTGCGCGCCGAGCTGCTGGGGGAAAACGGCGATGACCGTTATGTGCGCACCGAGATCGCGCAACCGGCGCTGTTCGCCTTGCAAGTCGCGGTCACCCGCGTGCTGGCGGCGCAGGGCTTCCATCCGGCGGCCGTGATCGGCCACAGCGTTGGCGAAGTGGCCGCGGCCTGGGCCAGTGGTGCCCTGAGCCTGGAAGACGCCACCCAGGTGATCTTCCATCGCAGTCGCCTGCAAGGGCTGACCCGCGGCAACGGCAAGATGGCGGCCGTGGGGCTGTCGGGCGAAGCCACCGCGAGCGTGCTGGTGGAACTGGGCCTGGACGACCGTCTGGTGGTGGCGGGCGAAAACAGCGCCCGCGGCGCCACGGTCGCAGGTCCCGTCGAGGCCCTGGCCGAGCTGGAGCAGGTGCTGACCGAGCGTCAGGTGTTCGTTCGTCGCCTGGACCTGGACTACGCCTTCCACTCCCCGGCAATGAATCCGATCGAGCAACAGGTCATCGCCGACCTGGCTCACATTCGTCCGTGCAGCGGTCGCATTCCTTTTTACTCCACGGTAGTGGGTGGCGAACTGGACGGTCAGCGTCTGGACAGCCGTTACTGGTGGCAGAACATCCGCTTCCCGGTGTTGTTCCAGGGCGCGATGGACGCGCTGCTGGAGCGGGGTTTCAACCTGTTCGTCGAAGTCGGTCCGCACCCGATCCTGCGCTCTTATGTGACCGATGCCCTGACCCAGCGCGAGCTGCCCGGTCAGGTGCTTGCCACGCTGCAGCGCAAGGACGACAGCCCTGCGCTGCTGGAGCGATGCGTCGCCAGGTTGCTGATTGCCGGTGCCGAGCCGGATTGGCAGGCCCATTTCCCGGTGGCCGGTAACAACCTGCGTCTGCCGAACTACGCCTGGCAACGCGAGCATTTCCAGTTGCCCGTCAGCGCCGAGTCGTTCGGTGTGCTGCAACGCGAGCGTGTGCATCCGCTGCTGGGCTACACACTGCCCGACCGCACCCTGACCTGGGAAAACCGCCTCGACACGCAACTGTTCCCGACCCTGGGCGACCACAAGGTCGGTGACGCGGTGCTGTTCCCCGGCGCCGGTTTCACCGAGCTGGCACTGGCCGTGGCCTTGTTGCACCAGCCGGGCGAGTTCGTCGACATCGAAGAGCTGGAAATTCATAACCCGCTGCTGCTGGGGCACGAAGGCAGCAAGAAGATCCGGGTCAGCATCGAGGAAGCCGATGGCACCCTGCACATCACGTCCCGCAGCCTGGCCCAGCGTGAAGAGTGGGTGCAGCACGTGGTCGCCCGCCTGCCTGGCGAAGCCCGTGGCGTGATGCTGGGCGGTCGTGCCCCGGCGCTGCCGCAACGCCCGGCGGACTTCACGGGTGAGCAGCACCTGGCGCTGACCCGTGCGGTCGGCCTGAACTATGGCCCGGCCTACCAGGCCGTCGCGGCGGTGTGGGTCGAGCCGGCGCGCGTCCTTGCGCAACTGAGCGTGCCCGACGCCATCACCCATGAGCTGGCCGCGCTGCATTTGCACCCGGCCTTGCTCGATGGTGCATTCCAGTTGATCACCGAGTTGCTGGTCGGCACGCCTGGCAGCAACAAGGGCCTGGCGTTCATTCCGGTCAAGCTCGGCCGCATCGCCTTTGCCAAGGCCGGCGGTGTGCCGTGCCTGGCCGAGGTGCGGCAGCTCAAGCGCACCGAGCATTCGTTGCTGGTGGACTTCACCCTGTACGACGCCGCGGGCGACGCCGTGCTGTTTATCAAGGATGCCCGTTTCCGTGGGGTGCGCCTGCAGCGCGACCGCTCCGGCGACATCAAGCGCCTGGCCCATGTCGGCCTCGCCGCGCCAGGCCAGGTGGTGCCCGTACTGCGTGAAGCGCACGGCAGCACTCCGCTGGCCGCTCATCTACAAGGGTTGGGTGACGAGCCGGTGCAGGCCCGTTACCTCAATGAGGTCGAGCCGCTGCTCGATGCCCTGTGTTCAAGCTTCGTGCTGGACCTGATCGACCAGGCCGGTGGCCATTTGAGCGCCGAGCAGGTTGCCCTGTGGTCGCAGCAGGACGGCGTGCCGAGCGACTACCTGTCGACGCTGCTGCGTCATGGCCTGGAAGACGGCAGCCTGAGCCGCGATGCCGACGGCACCTGGCACGTTGTCGAGACGGGTGAGCGCCCAGCGTCCGAGGCCATCTGGCAGGAGTTGTTCCAGAGCTACCCGGAACACTTCCAGATCATTCATTCGGTGGGTCGTATCGGCCGCCATTTGCAGGCATTGCTCGACGGTCGTCAGCCCCTTGAGCAATTGCTGCCGAGGGAAACCAGCGGCGCCAACCTGTTGCGTCTGGTGCTGGGGGCGTCCGGTCAGCAGCGCGTGCTTGCCGGTCTGCGCGAAACCCTCGCCCAGCGCCTGGCGGCATTGCCGGCCGGGCAGCGCCTGCGGGTGCTGGAACTGGGCTTTGGCGGGCCATCCTTCGCCGAGTCGTTGTACGCCGGGATCGATTTCGATCGTGTCGATTACAGCTATTGCGTGCAAGAGCCGGAGCTGGCGCAAATGCTGCGCGTTGATTGTCCGGCCCTGGATGTCCTGGGCTTTGATCAATTGGCGCAGGGCAGCGGCTACGACTGGGTGCTCATGCCGACCGACCTGGCCGCCCTGGATACCGTGGGCGAAGCCCTGCGTCAGGCGGCGAGCCAGCTCAACCCTCACGGGCAGCTGGCGTTGCTGGCACAACATCCGGCGCGCTGGGCCGACTTCGTGTTCGGTGCCCAGGCCGACTGGTGGCTGGCCGGCCCGGAGCAGGCGTTGTCACGCCAGCAGCGTCCGCAGTTCTGGCAGCATGAAGTGCAACGCCACGGCTTGACCCTGACACACACCCTTGAAGCCTTGCCGGGCACTGCCTGTGGCAGTTACCTGCTACTGGCCGATAAACCGGCGGGCGCGATGAGCCCGCGGGGCGAGACAGCGCCACAGCGCTGGGCGCTGCTGGCCGAGGCCGGGCAGGGCGCTGCTGAAGCGTTGGCCCAGGCCCTGCGTGAGCAAGGCCAGCAGGTCAGCCTGCTGGTTCCGGGCGATGCCCGGGCCTTGGCGCAACAACTGGCCGCCCTGGATCAGGCGCCGGAGCAGGTGCTGCACCTGGTCGGTTTCGACGGCGACCAGGGGCTGGATGCCCAGGGTGCTCGTTGCCTGCAGGCCGCCGCGCTGGTCCAGGCGTGCGAGTCGTTGGGCATGGCCCCGTCATGCTGGCTGCTGACCCGTGGTGCGGCCGGTCACTTCTATGGTGCCGATACGGCCACAGACGTCGACGCCATCGCCGATGCCGCGTTCTGGGGCTTTGGCCGGACCCTGGCGAACGAGTCCGCCAGCTGCCGCATCCGGCTGCTCGACCTGGCCTTCAAGGCGCCGATTGTCAGCCTGATCCCGGCGCTGCTGCACGCCGATGCCGAGACCGAACTGGCGATCAGTGCCGACGGTCAGCGTTATGTGCCACGCTTGCGTGTTCTGCAAGAGCAACACGGTGTCGCTCGCGATGGCGACACGCGTATCAGCCTGGGCTTTGATTTGCCGGGGCAATTGCGCAACCTGCGTTGGGAAGCCCGGGCGCTGACGCCGCCGGCTGCGGACGAGCTGGACATTGAGGTACGCGCCACCGGCCTGAACTTCCGTGACGTGATGTTCGCCCTCGGCCTGTTGTCCGATGAAGCCATCGAGAACGGTTTCTCCGGTCCGACCATGGGCTTTGAATTCTCCGGCGTGGTCCACGGCAAGGGCGCCGCAGTGCTCGGCGATTTCGCCCCGGGCGACCGTGTGGTGGGTTTCGGCCCACGCAGTTTCGCCAACCGTTTGGTGACCAACGCCAATGCCGTGGCGCGGATTCCCGAAGGCATGTCGTTCGAAGCGGCGGCCACCATCCCGAGTACCTTCTTCACCGTGTACTACGCCCTGCATCATCTGGCACGTCTGGAGCCGGGCGAAAAGGTGCTGATCCACGGCGCAGCCGGCGGCGTCGGCATTGCCGCGATCCAGATCGCCAAGTGGTGCGGTGCAGAGATCTACGCCACCGCCGGCAGCGACGAGAAACGCGACTTCCTGCGCCTGCTCGGTGTCGACAAGGTGTTCGACTCCCGCTCCCTGGCCTACGCCGACGAAGTGCTGGCCGTGACCGGTGGCCGTGGCGTCGACGTGGTCCTCAACTCCCTGGCTGGCGAGGCGATCAACCGCAACTTGCGGGTGCTCAAGCCGTTCGGTCGCTTCCTGGAGCTGGGCAAGCGCGACTTTTACCAGAACACCCGGATTGGCCTGCGGCCGTTCCGCAATAACATCAGCTACTTCGGCATCGACGCCGACCAGTTGATGAGCGAGCGTCCGGACCTGACGCGGCGTTTGTTCGGGCAAATGATGGCGCTGTTCGAGCAGGGCATTTTGCATCCGCTGCCATTCCGCGAATTCGATGCCAACCATGTGGTCGAGGCATTCCGCTACATGCAGCAGGCGCGGCAGATCGGCAAGATCGTGGTGACCTATGGCAACCCGATCGAGCAGTTGGTGGAAACCCGCGAACAGCCGTTGCAACAGCTGCAACTCAGTGGCGAGGCGACCTACCTGGTCACGGGTGGCCTGGGCGGTTTCGGCTTGCGCACCGCCCAATGGCTGGTGGACAAGGGCGCCCGGCACTTAGTGCTGCTCGGTCGTCGTGGCCCGGCCAGTGTCGAGGCTCAGCCGAGCCTGGCGGCCTGGCAGGCCCTGGGCATCGATGTGCAGGCGCTGGCGTGCGACATCACCGATGTGCAGCAGCTGCGAGGCGTGTTCCAGCGCATCGCCGCCAGCCCGTATCCGCTGCGCGGCCTGGTGCACGCGGCGACGGTGATCGACGACGGTCTGATCCGCAACCTCGACGCCGAGCAACTGCAGCGCGTGCTGGAGCCCAAGGCCAAGGGTGCGCAATACCTGCATGAACTGACCCGTGAGTTGCCGTTGGACTTCTTCGTGATGTTCTCCTCGGCCACCACCCTGTTCGGCAACCCCGGCCAAGCCAACTACGTCGCGGCCAACCATTGGCTCGAAGCCCTGGCCCGCCATCGTCGCGGTCAAGGCCTGGCCGCCACGGCCGTACTCTGGGGCGCCATCGACGACGTGGGCTTCCTGGCTCGTAACGAGCAGATCAAGGACGCCCTGCAAAGCCGCATGGGCGGTGCTGCGTTGCGGGCCGACGTGGCCCTGGCGCACCTGGAGCAGATGCTGCTCGGTGGTGATGACGGCATCGGCGTGCTGGAGCTGGAATGGAAGGCCTTGTCGCGCTTCCTGCCGAGCGCGGCGACCCCGCGTTTCCAAGAACTGGTCCGCGCCCACGGCGGGGATCAGGACGACGACAATGACGCCGAGGACATCCAGCGCATGCTGCTCGAGCTTGATGACGAGCAACTGCTGGAGCGTTTCGTCGAATTGCTCAAGCACGAGGTCTGCGAGATCCTCCGGCTGCCGGCGGCCCGCCTGGACCCCCAGCGCCCGTTGCAGGAACTGGGGCTGGACTCGTTGATGAGCGTCGAGTTGGTGGTGGCGCTGGAAGAGCGCTTCGGCGTTCGCCTGCCGGTGATGGAGCTCAGCGAGAGTTCCAGCATCGACAAGCTCAGTGTGCGCATTCTTGACCTGCTGCGCGGTGAAGCGGGGGCTGATGAAGCCCCGGCGCCTGTGGCCCTGGCCGAGAACGTACTGGCTCGCCACGGCAGCGAATTGAGCCGCGAGCAAATGGCCGAGATGAACGCCGAACTGGCCGACAGAGCCGCGGCACCCAACCGATTGATTGAGTGATGTTTGATTGAGTGATAGCCCGATGACTGCAACAACGACCACCGGCCTGAGTGTCGGTATCAAGCAACGGCTGATCCAGCAAGCGCTGGAACGCCGTCGCAGCGAGGCGGGCGACACGGCGGGTGGTGCGACTCTGGAGCAAGCGCAACAGGCCGCGCTGAAAGTGCCCGAAGCGTTTTATCGCTTCGACCAGCACCCCGGTTATCAGCAGTTGCGCGTGATACAGCAGAGCGCCGCGCGCCTGGGCCTGGCCAACCCGTTCTTTCGCATGCACGAAGGGACGGCGGGTGCCGAGACCTGTATCGGCAACCGTGAATACGTCAACTTCGCCAGCTACAACTACCTCGGTTATTCCGGTCACCCGGTGGTGGCCGAGGCGGCCAAGGCAGCGATCGACCGGTACGGCACTTCGGTGTCGGCCAGTCGTCCGGTGTCGGGCGATCGCCCGTTGCACCGTGAGCTGGAACGCGAGCTGGCCAGTCTGTACGAGGTTGATGATGCGGTGGTGTTTGTCAGTGGCCATGCCACCAACGTGACCACCATCGGCTATCTGTTCGGCCCCCGGGACCTGGTGCTGCACGACGAACTGATTCACAACAGTGTGCTGCAGGGCATCCAGTTGTCCGGTGCGCGTCGCCTGAGCTTTGCCCACAACGACTGGCAAGCGCTGGACCGAATCCTCGGTGAGCAGCGCCAGCACTTTGAGCGGGTGCTGGTGGTGGTCGAAGGGATCTACAGCATGGACGGCGATTACCCGGACCTGCCGCGCTTCGTCGAACTCAAGCGCAAGCACAAGACCTTCCTGATGGTCGATGAGGCGCATTCGCTGGGGGTGATGGGAGCAACCGGCAAAGGTATTCGCGAGCACTTCGGCCTGGCGGGCGATGACGTGGATATCTGGATGGGTACCCTGAGCAAGACCCTCGCCAGTTGCGGCGGCTACATTGCCGGCAACACGGCGTTGGTCGAGCACCTGAAGTTCCTCGCGCCGGGCTTCCTCTACAGCGTGGGCATGCCGCCGTCAGTCACGGCGGCGGCGCTGGCGGCGCTGCAGTGCCTGGCTCAGGATCGTGAGCGGGTGCAGGCGGTACAGGCCCGTGGTGAATTGTTCCTGCGCCTGGCCAAAGAGGCGGGCCTCGACACGGCCACCAGTACCGGGCTTGCGGTGATCCCGGTGATCACCGGCAGCTCGTTCAAGGCCGGGCGGCTCTCCAGCGCCCTGTTCGACCGGGGCATCAATGCCCAGCCGATCTTGTACCCGGCTGTCCCGGAGCACGCGGCGCGGGTGCGTTTCTTCGTTTCCTGCGAACACACCGAAGCGCAAATCACCCGCACCGTGGCCATCGTTGCTGAGGAAATGGCCAGGATCGGCTGACGCGGCGGGTTATCGTTTATCGTCGGATCGCCGCCAGGAGCCAGCGCGTTTTCACGGGCTGCCTGGCAGCCCCCCAAAAAGGTCGCCCAATGCTGCTCAGCTAAGGCATTGAGACCGCCCGTGTAGGAGCAGCCGGTCGACGCTCGAGCGCTCGCGATGGGCGTCAACGAATACGCGTATTTTCTGAATAAACGCGTGGCCCTTGAGTTCATCGCGAGCGCGCTCGCTCCTACAAAGGTCGGCGTTCTCTAACTGAACGGGATTGCCCAAAACTGCAAGACCGCAAGCTCCCTCGCCACAGAGACGACGTTTAGGCTTGATTGAGCGGCACGCCGCGGCCGTTGCGGATCAGATATACGGCTTTTCGTAGGCGTTGAGCTGTTCGATGAAGCGCCAGTGGCTGCGTTTGTCGAAGCCCATCAGGCGCTTGAGGCGGATGTCCCAGCGCATGTGGTGGTTGGCGATCCAGGGCAGGGCGAACAGGTGGGCGCCGCGCCAGGGGATGAACGGGTTGCGGCGCAGGCTGGCGTAGATTTCCACCCGGTGGCTGGGGCGCAGGCTTGGGCAGCGGGCGTGGAAGCCCGAGGTGTCCGCCACCACCAGGGTGTTGGCCGGTACCGAAAAGCGTCGCGGTGCCGGCAGGCCGAGCCCGGCCAGTTCGTGTTCGTGAATGCGGAACGAGCCCTCGCGGTGCATCTGCTCGTCGGAGCGTGCCGCGCCGAGGCTCTGGCGATACTCCCAGGCCAGCCGTTCAGGTGTCAGGCGATGGGAGCCCGGGACGTAACTGAACGGCCCCTGGTCGTCGGCCACGTCATCGAGAAACAGCCAGGCCTTGGCGGTCGGATGGAAGGTGTCGGCGTGCAGGCGGGTTTGCGGGTCCTGCTCGGCATTCACTCCATCGATCACGATCGACTGCAACTGATAGGTGATCCCGCCGGTGTTCGACGAGGCATAGGCAATCAGGTCACGCACACTGCGGTCGGCCACAAAGGCAGCGCTGGCCGGGTTTCGGGCCAGGACATCCTGGTCCAGGCTGACCCGCCGGGTCACGGCCTTGCCCTGGCGCATTTCCCAGCCGGTGCTGCGCAGGTCACCCAGTTCGGCACGCAGGGCGGCGAACTGTTCGGCGGGCAACGCGTTCTCGCGAACGAAAAACCCCTGCTCCTCGAAGCTGGCAAGCTCCCCGGCATCCAGCCGTGGCGCCAGGGCCCGGCGCCGCATGGCGGCCATGCTCATGGCCAGTTGGCGGCGTTGCACGTGCAGGCCCAGGGCATTGAGCCGGGCGCTGCCGATTACCGGGTTGTTCTCGAACGATTTGGCGTGGGTCAGCAATTGCAGGCAATGCCAGGGCAGTGCCGCGTAGCGGCCCAGGTCCTTCAGTGATGCAGGCATGGTCTAATCCTTGAGGGGGACCGCTGCGCGGGCGCAGCCGAGCATGGTCCGGGTGTAATTGAGCAGCGGCAGCAGACGCGGATGGTGCGTCAGGCGCGGCGGGCGAGGGGTCGACAGGCATGCCAGGGCATGCCACGCATCGCAGGGCAAAGCTTGCTGGGGGTCGGCATAGCGCGCATAGCGCAACAGGGCGCCGGCTACCAACTGGTCCAGGGTCAGGCGCCGGGTCCGGCGCGGCAAAGGCTGGTGGTCACGGGTCAGGCCCCAGCCGGCATAGAAGGGCGTGCCGTAGGTCACCACCGTCAGGCCACGCAGCAAGGCCTCGAAGCCCGAAGTGGAACTGAGGGTGTGTACTTCGTCGACCTGGGCATACAGGCGGGCGATGTCGGCACCGGGCAGCACCTGGTCGGCCAGCCCGTGCAGCAGCTGCGCAGGCACGGCGCCCTGGCGTTTTCCGGCTTCCACATCCGGGTGCGGCTTGTAGACGATCCAGGCGTCTGGCGCGCTGGCCCGCACTTGTCTGAGCAGTTCGAGATTGTCGTGCAAGGTGCCGCCACTGCACAGCAGCGAGGCGTCGTCTTCCACTTGGCCGGGTACCAGAATCCGCCGTTGGCCAGGTCGTGCGCACACCGGGTGATCGGCGTCGATCTTGAGGTTGTACTTGCTGGTGCCGCCGGTCACGATCCGCTCGCGCAGGCGGGCGGCTTCGGCGAGGCTGTCGGCGTCGAAGTCCCCGTGTTCCAGCAAGTGTTCCAGGTCACAGCTGGCGCTGGCATCGAAGTGCATGCCGCTGCGGTCGAGCACCAGCGACAGGGCCGGTGCGTTCAGCGCGCCAAGCCCCCTGGAACGCAGAAAACCGTCTTCGACGCGCCACAACGGCACCCCGAGTGCGGCAGCGCGAACCTTGAGGTCGGCCGGTTCGCGAGCGGCCCACACCAGCAGCTTGCCGCGCTTGGCGGCGATCTCCTGGAGCAGCGTCGGGCTGTCCTCGGCGAAGTCCAAGCGACCCCAGCGGCTTTCGAAAAAGCGCCGCATGTTGTGCTGCTTGTGACGCTTGACCCCGAGCACGGTGATGCTCCCGGCGAACTCGGCGTCCCGGGCTTTCTTGCGGGCCAGTTGGTGGGCCACGGTCAAGGCGTCGGTGGGTTGGCCGGTGAGCGGGTCGACATAACGGCAATAGCGCAGGTAGGCGGCGGCCACCAGTTGCACCAGGTCCGGCCGTGCCTGCCGTCGGGGGATCGGCATGCGATCGTCCGTCAGGCCCCAGCCGGCATAGAAGGGCAGGCCGAAGCAGGTCACCGGCACGCCCTGGATCAAGGCTTCGAGCCCGGCCTGGCTGGTGCCGATGTACACCCGTCGGGCGCGCCGAGCCAGCGAGGCCCAGGACACCGGGCGACTCTCAAGGCTTACCCCTCGCGCCGTGGCGGCCGCCAGCAGGCAACTGGGCTTTTGTCCGCCCACGCAGTCCGGGTGAATGCGCACCCGCACCTCGGCGTCCGGGTTTTCCGCCAGGGCCGCATCGAGCATGCGCACGTAGTCGGCCTCACACAGGCCACCGCCAGGAATCGAGTAGTCCCCGGCGGTCTGGTCCACCACCAGCACCAGGGGTCGCTCACGGCCCAGCGGGTCGTCCGGGTCCAGGTCCGGGGCATTGTTGTACTTGCCGATGCCGCTGCTGCGCATCAGCGCGATCAGTTGCCGGGCGCTGTCGAGCTCCTCAGGGCTGAGGCTGTCCGGCTCCTGCAGGATGTTTTCCAGCAGTGAAGGGCGGTCGGCCAGGTAATGGATACCCACCGGATCGACCACCATCGACATCGGCGTGTCGCCCTCGATGCCCAGGGACGAAGAGCGCAGGAATCCGTCTTCCAGAGCGATGTAGGGCAAGCCCCAACGCTGACACAACACCCGGGCCTGGGCCGAGGAGTGCTTGTAGCCAATGCCGGCAATGGCTTTCAGGCCCTTGGGGGCATGCCGCCCACGCCGCCACAGCCAGAAGGGCGAGCCTTCCGGCCCGAGGAATTGCGGCAGGTGCAGGACCTTCCACGCCACCCACTGGGACATGATGCCGATCCAGCCGGGGCCTTCGACCATTGGCTGCAGGGTGATCGCGGGTCTGTCGAGGCCGTTCAAAGGACGGGCTCCGCGCGTCGGTGCATGGTGCGCACCGGTGGCCACGGCACCCAGCGTTTGCGCAGCAAACGGAAGCCGTTATGCAGGTACAGTTCGCGCGCTCGCTGGTTGTCCAGTGGCACTTCCAGGAACACGTCCTTGAAACCGCTGGCCGCGGCCTGTGCGCAACACGCCTGGACCAGTGCCGAGCCGACGCCATGCTGGCGTGCGGTTTTGTTCACGCGCAGGCCGTACAGCAGAAACGGGTAGCGCCATTCGCGCCACTCGCTCAGACAGAACGCGGCAAAGCGCAGCCAGCCGCGCAACCAGCCGAATTCGCGGACAAAGGGTTGCGAGCGCAGGGCAAAGGGGCCGCGCAGGTGATGCTTGAACGCGGCATAGCCCTGCGCCTGACCGTCTTCGAAGGCCAGCAGCACCCGGTCCCAGTGAATGCTGGTGCCGAGCAGGCGCTGGCGGCAGGCGGTATCGCCGAGAATAAACGCCAGCGAGCCGCGACCGTCCGTGACGATCCGCGACAGCGCGGGGTCGGCGGTCAGGTCCGGCGCCAGGCTCGATCCCAGTACGATCGTCACCACGGCTTCAAACCACGCCGGCAACAGCGGTGGGCGTGCGAGCTTCGTGGGCGTAGGCAACCAGACGGCTGGACAACACGTCAACGCGGATCGGGCAGGGGCTGGCGCCGGGGTGTCGTCGGTTGGACCAGATCAGGTAATCGGTGTCGCCGGCCGGCGCGCCAATGGCCTGGTACACGTTCGGCAGGATCGGCACATGATCGCCGAAGAAACACAGGAGCGCTTCCCGTGGCTGTGCGAGCAGGGTGCCGCGCAGCTTGCCCAGCATGCGATCGGCGTTGGCGATGTGGCGAAGATAGGGGACCAGGTCGTCCATACCGGCGAGCAGCGGGCGGTCGAACCAGGTCGGCAACTCGGCAGCGTCGACGTGCTCCAGGTGCAGCGGGCCGTGGTTTTCCATAGTCACCGCGTGGATGAACAGCGGCTGGCTGCGGGCCGGGTCTTCGAGCAGTTCGCGGATCTTGTCGGCCACGGCGCAATCGCCAATGAACGGCCCGGCCTTTTGCGAGTCGTCGAAGGCGCGCACGTCAATGAACTCATCGAACCCCAGGGCCGGCAGCACGGTGTTACGTCCGTAGAAACTGCCGTCGTAAGGGTGGATGCAGACCGTGCGGTAGCCCAGGGCCTTGAGGTGCGCCGCGATGCTTGGCAAGCCTTGGCGCGCCAGCACCCGGTAGGGGTTGAAGCGGTGTACGCCGAGGCGGTCGCCGGGGATGCCGGTCAGGTAGGCGAACTCGGTGCGCACGGTGTTGGCGCCCCAGGCGGCCACTTGCAGCTTGCCACGGGCCAGGGATTGCTCGACAAGGTGGTCGTATTCACTCAGTACCTGGGTCTTGACGCCAGGCCACAGGTCGCGCACATCGAAAAACGATTCGCTCTGCACCGACACCAGGTCGGGCAGGGGCATGCCGGGTGGGCAAGCGCCTGGTGTGTTGAACGGCGAGCCCAGTGCACTGCGGTCGACCGGTGCGCGGGCTGCCCAGAAGTACCGCCACAGGCTGGCCGCCAGGCCCCAGCGCCGTACATCGGCCTCGGCATCGAAAGTCGGTGCGCTGCGGCGATGGCCGAGCTTCAGCAGAATCACGCCCGCGAGGCCCAGCCAGAGTGCGCTGAGGCGCCCCCCCGCGACTTGCGGTTCGAAGCTCAAGCCGGCCCACAGGTAAATCACGAAGCCCACGGCCAGCAACGCGGCCTTGCCGATGCCGAAGAACGGCAGGTACAGGCGCGGGAAGCGCACGGCATCGCTGAAGTATTCGAAGTCGGCGCACACGAACGGTTCGCGCAGGGAGTGGTACTTGGCGTTGCTGACCATCACGATCAACAGCCACAGCAGCAGTACGTTGATGCCGCTGAACAGCGGGCGCGCGGTCGCGCCATACAGCACAGCCAGAGCGACGGACCACAAACCGCCGTGCAGCAACCAGCAACTCAACGGGCGGCGCAGGTTCGGGCGTGGGGTCAGCAGGCGTTCGATCAGGACGGTGAGGAGCAGGCCGACGATGCCGACCTGAAGGATGGACAATTCACTCACTGTAATTCAGACCACGCAGGATAAACGAAGAAAGGCGCTGCGGAATCACCCCCAGCAGCCAGGTGCCGAGGTTCAGCGGGAACGGGAAACTGATGCGGGCCTGGTTTGCTGCCAGCCCGCGCTTGATCCGTCGGGCAGCCTTTTCGGCGGTCCACAGAAAGGGTTTGGGGCCGGGCATTTCGAAGCACATTTTCGACTCGACGTAGCCGGGGACGATCACGTTGATCTTCACTCCTTCCGGCGCCAGCCAGTCGCGGATCGCCTCGCCGTAGACACGGATCGCCGCCTTGCTGGCGCTGTAGGTCGGCGTTACCGGCAACCCGCGCCAGCCCGCCAGTGAACTGAACAGGGCAATCTGTCCATTGCCGCGGGCACGCATGGCCGGCAGTGCCGCTTCAACGGTGGCCAGGGCCGCCATCACGTTGACTTCGAGCAAGGCGCGGCTGTCGTCCCAGCGCTCGGCTTCGCCATGGCTGCCCACGGCGGTATTGAGCCCGGCGCCGACCAGGACCAGGTCTGGCTGCTCGTCTTCGCTGACCCGGCGAACCATGGCGCGCAGCTCATCCAGTTCGCGCACGTCCAGGGCTTCGAGCAATACCCGGGCACCGAGTGCGCGGCATTCGCTGGCCAACTCTTCGAGGCGGTCCAGGCGGCGGCCCTGCAGGATCAAGGTCACGCCCGGCGCGGCATAGGCCGGCGCCAGTGCGCCACCGATACCGCCGGTGGCGCCAGTGATGAGAATGCAGCGGGGCGAAGATCGGTGCGTCATAGGAAGTTTTCGATTCTCGAGGTCTTTGCCAGCAACACGTCCAGGCAATTGTTCACGGCCATGTCGATACCGCAGCCGGTATAGAAACCGCCATTGATCTGGGTGGTGTGGATGACGGTGTTGCGAAAATGATGGAACAGGGCCATGTCCGGCGCTTGCGGGTGATGCCAGAAGTCGTCGAGGTTGCCTTGCTGGGTCAGCCCGGGCATGGCGTAGATCGGGTTGGCGAGGGTGAAGGTCGGGCGTTTGTGCAGCAGCGCCGACGCGCCTGCCGTGCTGTTGACCGTAATCATCCCGGCAATGTGCGAGAGCAGCGTCGGCATGTGCCCGCTTTCCAGGAAGTCGACCCGGTCGGCCACGTCATACTGCCTGGCAAGTGCCTGGGTGATGCGCTGGTAGTTCACCAGGCCAGGGGTCAGCGGATGGTTCTTCACCAGCAGTCGTGCGGCGCTCGGCGCCGAGGCGGCGAACGAGGCGATCACATGGTTGATAACGTCGAACATGTTGGCGAAGGGCGAGTGGTCCTTGATCTGCGCATCGCTGTCCAGTTGCAGTGGCAACAGGAAGGTCGGATGCCGCTCGCGAGCGACTTCGGCCACCCGTGCATCGTCGCGACGCGCGGCAAACAGCAAGCGTATGCCCTGGCGGACGAAACCGGCATATTCCGTGGCCGCACTGTATGGCGCATGGGTGCGGTAGTGGGGGAAGCACAGTTTGTTCAGTGCGCCGCCGCTGTGGTAGAGCACGTCATGGGCGGCACGGGCGACGAACGACAGTTTGAACGGGTTGCCATTGTCATAGCGTGCAATGTGCTGGCCGACGTCGCGGAACCAGTCGGGGTCGCGTGGCAGGCGCGAGTTGTTGTTCACACCGTCGCGTTCCAGGGTGACCCAATAGGGGCGGAAGTAACCTTCCTCGAACACATGCACGCGAATGCCCTGCAGCCGGGCCAGGGTCACCGCCGGGCGATGCACGGGGCGGCAGTCTCCGAACAGCACCAGGTCGGTGACCTGGTGGTCGTGGAAATACTGGCTGTAGAACGCCTCCAGTTCCTGCGGGTGCGCCGAATAGACGCTGCGCGAACCGGTGCTGTACAGCAGGTCGCCGACGTTGAAGCTGATGCTGTGCACGCGTTGGTCGATCGTCCGCAGGGCCTTGGCCAGCCGGGCGAAAAACGGCGAGCTGACACCCTGCAAAAACAGAAAGCTATTGCGCGGATGAGGCGCAGGAGGGCGATCCGTTGCCCGCGCCTTCAGCTTCTCAGGCGTCTCATGCCCAACAAGCTGCTCAAGCGCTGTTTCAAGTCCTGCCATCGGGATGTTGCTCCTGGCTGCGGTAGAGCATGCCAATTCTGTAATTCGTAGAGAGTCTGTTCAGCGGTGGTGAAGCGGTTGGTGATGCGGCTGACATACGTGGGGTACAGCAGCAGCGTGCCCGCCACCAGTTCATCCAGGCTCAACTGGCGTCCGCGCCGGGCTTGCACGTCGGGCTGGAGGTCGACATCCCGGGTCAGCCCCCAGCCGGCATAGAACGGCTGGCCATAGGTGGTGACCGGGACACCGCGCAGCAAGGCTTCGAAGCCGGACTGGGAGGTCAGGACGTGCACCTCGTCCACGGTTTCGAGCAATTGCTGCAAGGGCGTATTGCCGATGACCTCGTCGCACCAGTGCACCGTCTGTGCTTCGTCGTCGCCCCGGGCTCGGGTACCGGCCAGCACTTCAGGGTGCGGCTTGTACAGCACCCACGCCTCGGGGTTGCGCTCGCGCACCGCTTGCAGCAGTTGCAAGTTGCTGCGGATGCGATGGGCGCCGAAGCGGATCGAGGCGTCGCCTTCCACCTGACCGGTCACCAGGATCACCCGTTGTGCCTGGGGCGGTCGCTGCCAGGCGTCGCCAGGCAAGTTGTATTTGGTCAACCCTGCGCGGCAGATGGCTTCACGCAGATCTTGGGCGCGGGTCAGCAGCCCGGCATCAAAGCGCTGATCCAGCAAGATGCGCTCAAGGCGCGAGCTGCGGGTGGCGTCGTAATAGATGCCCAGGTCGTCGACGACCCAGGACAGCGGGCGGGCCTTGCCGGCGCCGAGGCCAACCGAACGCAGGAACCCGTCCTCGACCCGGCTGACCGGTTGCGGGTGCTCCCTGAGGTCAGTGTCGTGCTTGCAGCCCCAGGACACGGTAGCCAGGCGTGGGTCCAGCGGTTGTTCGGGTTTGACGAAGCGAATCTCGCAGCCGTTGAAAAACAGCTTCACCAGCGGCTCTTTCCAGCGGCTGAAACCGAGCATCTGGATGGCTGCCGGCAGCGCACTGCGATGGCGGCGTTGCAGGCCGAGCCAGTTGATCAACACTTCCGGGGTACATGGCTGACCGGTTTCGGGGCTGACATAACGTGGGTAGCGCACCAGGCTGGCGTGTACCAGTTGGGCAAGGCTCACCGGCTGGCGCCGTGACGGTGCCGGCAGGCGGTCATCCGTCAGCCCCCAGCCGGCATAGAACGGCATGCCCCAGGTGTGCACGGGCACATTCCACAACAGCGCATCGAAGCCCAGTTGCGAGGTCATCACGTACACGGCCCGCAAGCGCGGCAGCAGCTCGGCCGGGTGGACATTGCGCGCCAGCACCTGGACCCGTGGCTGGTCAGCCAGCGCCGCCAGGTCGAAATGCCCGCGCTTGCGGCCGGCGACCACGTCCGGATGCACCTTGAGCAGGATCGTGCTGGCGGGATAGCGCGCCAGGGCCGCCTCGAGCATCGCCCTGAAGTCAGCGGGGCCGGCGCCCTGCAGCGAGGCATCGGCGAAGGTCTGGTCGGCCACCAGCACACAGTCGGCGGGCAGGTCTGGGTATTCTATGCGGGCGTCGTTGTACTTGGACACCCGCTGTTGTTGCCACAACTGTTGCAGCGCCGTGGCACGCAGGGTGTCGGCATCGTTCAGGGGGAGGGCAATCAACTGCTCCAGGCGCGAAGGCGCGCTGGCATCGTAGTACACGCCGATGTCATCGACGATCAACGACAGCGGTGGCTCGTCAGCGCCCAGACCCACGGAACGCAGGAAGCCGTCTTCCAGTGTGAGGATGGGTCGATTGGCTTTCGTTGCTTTGGCGATGATGTTGAGTGCGCTAGGTTTGCGTCCCCAAGCCATAAGGTAGTCCGCTCTACCGACGGCGCGCACGCCGCCATGCTGCAGGACGTAATCGGGCAGCAGCGAGGGCAGCGTGGCAATGCGTTGAGCACCCTTGGAGAGGATCAACAAGCGCGGGCGATGAGAAACGTCATCCATAAACGTGGAACGGAAATCCATTAGAGTGAGCGATTGCGCAGGGCAATGATGATGAAAAAGCCATTGCCCCTGAATAATATCGCGCGAATGTTAATACAATTTAACAGATGGAGAGCGGACTTTTGGATATGTATGTAGGGGATTTCTGAAAAGTGTCCGCTATCACCCTCGATGACTGCCTTTCGCCAAGCTCACAGCAAGCTGAGCAAGTAGTCGTACTTCTGCCGCAGCACCGGCATGCGCTGTGTTTCCTGGTACTCGGCAATGGTCTCCGGGCGCAGGCAATGGAAGAGGGCGTTGAGCAGGAACATGTAATGCAGGTTGCGCAGCGCTTCCCCTGTGTCGAAGCCGGCAGGCAGGGCCTCGCGGTAGGCGTCCAGGAACTGCTGCCGGGCCGTGAGGAACACCGGCATGTCCTTGCGCCGGAACAAGGCCCCCAGGTAGGCCCCGCCATCGAACCCCACGCGTCCAACCTTGACCTCGCTCCAGTCGATCAACTGCAGTTGGTCGTTGTCGATGAACAGGTTCTTGCGCAGGTAATCCATATGACTGATGCAGCGGGGACTGCGGCGCGCGGCCCGGCCCAGTCGCGCCAGCAGCGGCTCGAAGGCCTTGAACGAGTCGGCCAGGCCGATGAATCGCTCATCGTTTCGGGCCAGGTGTTCGAGTTCGGGCAGGCAACGGGCGAAGTTGAAGCGCGGGCGCAGCAGGAACCAGGGGCGAAAGAAGTCCATGCTCCAAAACAACGGGGCCTTGTGCCTCGGCTGCTGGCTCAAATATCGGTGGCTGAGGCTTTCCAGTTCGGCGATGCCGAGCGCCAATTGCTTGGCAATGGCCTGCATGCGCGGCGGCTTACCGCGTACGAAGCTGGTGAAAATCAGACTTTCCCAAGGGGTTTCAATGACGCCCAGGCAGTCGGGGTAATGAAAGTGCTCACTGCCGCTGAGCATGTCCCGGGCCCGATAGAAGCGGGCCTCCTGGCTGCCGATGAACGCCACTTTGCGAATCGACTTTTCCACCAGCTCCAGGTCCTGACCCGTGCAGGGGTCGACCAGTCGGTGATGGCGCACGTAATTGACGAAAGAAGCGTTGGAGGCCAGGTCTTGGCTGATGATGGTCACCGGGCGCTCTCCCCAGTGAGGGTGCAGGGTGCGTAAATGGTGTTCCAGGTGACCGTGTTGCCAGCGGTAGAGCGTTCTGCAGCCTTGCAGGGGGTGTAGATCCAGGTTCATAGCTTCAACTTAGGCAAACGCCATATGTCCGATTTGTAGCGGTTTTGGTAACAATATGCTGCGGGATACAGAACGCAGGCACAACGAAAAGTTTGCTGAAATGGCTGTTGCCGTGGCTCGGGCCGGTATTTAAAGCGTTTTAATTGCTTGTCCGGCAGCAATGGGACTTTGCTAAATGTTGCAAAAACCCTAAAATTGGCCGTTCAACGCCACGTTGTTTTCAGGGACGAAAGTCAAAACATGAATCACCTCGCTATCGCTAAAGAAGCCCTTATTGCCCAGGCGCAGGCTGTCACTCAGCTGGCCAGCCGTCTGGATGGTGAATTCCAGAATGCCGTCGAGCTCATCCTCGGCTGCAAAGGCCGCACCGTCGTGTGTGGCATGGGTAAATCCGGCCTGATCGGGAAAAAGATGGTCGCGACCTTCGCTTCCACCGGCACCCCGAGTTTCTTCCTGCACCCGGCGGAAGCCTTTCACGGCGACCTGGGCATGCTCAAGTCCATCGACGTGCTGATCCTGATCAGCTACAGCGGCGAAACCGATGAACTGATCAAGCTGATCCCGAGCCTGAAGTCCTTTGGCAACAAAATCATCGCCATGACCGGTAACGGCAAGTCGACCCTGGCCAAGCACGCGGATATCTGGCTGGACATCTCCGTCGAGCGCGAAGTGTGCCCGAATAACCTGGCCCCTACCACGTCGACCCTGGCGACCATGGCCATGGGCGATGCCCTGGCCGTGGCATTGATCGACGCCATTCAGTTCAAGGCCATGGACTTTGCCCGTTACCACCCCGGCGGTAGCCTGGGCCGTAAACTGCTGACCCGCGTCAGCGACGTCATGCATTCGCCGGCACCGATCGTCACCCCGGCCACCAGCTTCCACGACTGCCTGCTGGTCATGACCCAAAGCCGCATGGGGCTGACCGTGGTCATGGACGACAATGTGCTGGTCGGTATCGTCACCGACGGCGACCTGCGCCGCGCGCTGCTGGAAGACGAAGGCGTGATCCACACCACCGTGGCCCACTTCATGACCGCCAACCCGCACACCATCAAGGAAGACTCGCAGCTGTCGGAAGCCGAAGCCTACATGCTCGACAACAAGATCCGTGCCCTGGCCGTCACCAACCACGACAACGCTGTCGTGGGTGTGGTTGAGATCTTCGACTGATACCGCGGAACCCCAAGGCTTTGATCGTTCCCGCGCTCCCGCGTGGGAATGCAGCCAGGGATGCTCCGCGTCCCATCAACGGCCCAACGCCAAACGCTGAACTGCACCAACGATAACGGGGCCCGACATCGGCCCCGTTACCCTCAACAGCGAACAGTCCTTGCGCTTACTGCGCCATCTTCGCCATCACCTGCGCATAACCCGCCGCAGTGCCCAATACCGCGTCCTTGCCCTGGGCAAACAGGATAGTGTCCGCCACTTCACGGAACGCACCGGTACCGCCCGCAGCCTTCAGTTCATGGGTGGCCGCCGCTTTCACGTACACCGGCGCATCCGCCACGGCAAACGACAGCGCGCACGCGGCGAACGCCGGCAGGTCGATGCAGTCGTCGCCGATGCATGCCGTTTGTGCGGCGCTGACACCGGCTTCGGCCATCAACTGGTTGCAGGCCGCCAACTTGTCCTTCACGCCGAATTGGCAGAGGGTAATGCCCAGGTCGGCCACGCGCTTGCGCAGGGTGGCCGAATCGCGACCCGACAGCACCGCTACTCGCACACCGTTTTCTTCCAGCAGGCGCATGCCCATGCCGTCACGCACGTGGAAGCGCTTCAGGCATTCGCCAGTGGCATCGTAATAGATGCCACCGTCGGTGAGCACGCCGTCCACATCGGTGATCACCAGGCGGATGTCATTCAGCGTAGGCCGTGGGGCAGGGGCCTGGCCGCTCATCAGCGCACGCACTTGCTCCAGGCACTCTGGCGTGTCCACGCCCGGGCCGGTCGGTTCCACCAGGTACGCACGAATGCAATAACCCGCGGCCATCAACCTCAGTTGCTCCAGCTTCTCGGCGTGTTCCAGCATCGGCTGCGGCAGGCTGCTGTAATCAGCCAGCACGTCGCGACGATAGCCGTACACGCCCACGTGCTTGAGGTAGTGAGCGACTTCGCCGTCCCGTGGGTACGGGATCGGCGAGCGGCTGAAGTACAGCGCGTTGCCGTTATTGGCCAGCACCACTTTCACGGTGTTGGGGTTGCCGGCTTCGTGTGCTTCGATCGGGTGGCACAGGGTGCCGACCTTCACGCTCGCATCGGCGAGCATGCCGACTGCAAGCGCCTCGATGTCCGCCGGACGCACCAACGGCTCATCACCTTGCAGGTTGATGTAGATGTCTGCCTCGACCTGGGCCATGACTTCGGCCAAGCGGTCGGTGCCGGACGGGTGATCCGGCGAGGTCATCACGCACTCACCGCCAAACGCCCGTACCGCTTGCGCGACGCGTTCGTCGTCGGTGGCCACCACGACCACCTGGGCATTGGCGACTTGCAGGGCGCGCTCGTAGACGTGCTGCACCATCGGCTTGCCGGCAATGTCGGCCAGCGGCTTGCCTGGCAGGCGAGTCGAGCCGTAGCGGGCCGGAATGACAATCGCGACCCGTTGTTCTGTACGTGCCATGTTCAGAATCCTTGCTTCAAGAGGCGCTGCTTCAGGCAATGTTCAGTGGTGCGAACGACTTGACCAGGTCATCCAGTGCCTTGATCTGCGCCAGGAACGGCTCCAGTTGATCCAGTGGCAGGGCGCTCGGGCCGTCGCACTTGGCCTGGTCCGGGTTCGGGTGCGCTTCCAGGAACAGACCGGCCAGGCCTACGCCCATGCCAGCACGAGCCAGCTCGACGACCTGGTCGCGACGACCACCGGAAGCGGCACCCGACGGATCGCGCTGCTGCAGGGCGTGGGTTACGTCGAAAATGATCGGCAGGTTCTCGCACGTACGCTTCATCACGCCAAAGCCCAGCATGTCCACGACCAGGTTGTCATAACCCAGGCAGGTGCCTCGGTCGCACAGGATCAACTGGTCGTTACCGGCTTCCTTGAATTTGTGCACGATGTTCTGCACTTGCGACGGGCTCAGGAACTGAGGCTTCTTGATGTTCACCGGCTTGCCGGTCTTGGCCAGGGCCATCACCAGGTCAGTCTGGCGCGCCAGGAACGCAGGCAGTTGCAGTACGTCGACCACTTCGGCAACGGGAGCCGCCTGATAAATCTCGTGCACGTCGGTAATCACCGGAACACCGAACTCAGCCTTCACCGCTTCGAAAATCCGCAGGCCTTCTTCCATGCCGGGGCCGCGATAGGAGTGAATGGACGAACGATTGGCCTTGTCGAAGCTCGCCTTGAATACGTAAGGAATGCCCAGTTTCTCGGTGACGCGCACGTACTCGGCGCACGCGGTCAGGGCCAGGTCCAGGGATTCAAGGACGTTGATGCCGCCGAAGAGAACGAAGGGGGCGTTGTTGGAGCATTCGATGGTTGGGGTGATTTTGATCATTTTTTTTACTCGGAGAAACCCATAGGAAAATAGCCAATGGTTAGGCAGGCATTCTTAATCTGAACGACTTTGCTTTTTCCATCGGCAGCTAGATTGAACCTTACGAAGATACGGTCCTTATGGTTATGGTTTACAGACGTGAATTGCTCGAATACAACAAGCCTCTTCCACTTTCCTGCGGAGCTCTTATCTGAGTTCTTATGGTGATAACCAGAATCTCCGACTCCGCCGAGAGTGAGTGAAATCTCACCGTCGGTTGTAAATACGTCAGCAGTAAATGTCAAAAACTGGCCGCGGATGTTTTTGGTTTCCACCGACTCGGGTATGCTGGAGTTGATGTAAATGTTCTTGTTTCTTGCTTCGCTGATATGTATTTCACAGAAGTTGTGGTTGCCGTTTATGGTTACTGGGGAGGCCAGTTCATTTCTAATCCACCAGTAATCATTGAAGAATGAATTGTTGTTTGAAGCGTTGAAATTTCCGTTTGTGGCAAAGTCATTGCAGGAAATCAGATTGTCGGAGGCGTTGTAGGGCAAACTTGTTAGGCGCCACTTTTCACCATCGAAATAGCAAATTGCACCGGAAAGTGTATTGTTGTGATAAAAGCCAATGTTTCCGAAAAGGATATTGGAGCCGGCCGCCTCATGGTTGTACCGGTCTTGCCAGAGGATGCCTTTTTTTGGGGGTGTCAGAGATCTAAAAGGATCGTCTATTGATAGAAGATTCCTTTCAGATCTCAATGACTTTTTTGTGTTTTTTGCTTCTGCGGTTAAGCTTTCGACTGTCGATGAAAGATCAAGGTTTTTTCGAAATATAGAGAGTAACTCCATAACATCATAGACGTACTCGATGTTCTTTCCGAAATAAAGTACATGGGAGTCAACGTCAACAGTTTGGATAATGAGCTTTTTGTTGTCAGGCTTGGTGTTGATAAGTAGATTGGCATTGATCGTATCTATATCGTCATGCCCATGTATGATGTAGATGGCTGAGTCTTTCCAGATTGCTCCGGCAATCTTTTCGATATTTATATGGTTTCCGTTTAAGTCATTGATGTGTTCAATGAGTTCTGGCCACGCATAGTCTTTGGTGATGTTTAGATTTATTTGAGGGTTGGATGCAATCGCATTGAGGTTAAGCTTCAATGCATGAAGGATTGCGCCATATCCCGACATTGATGAGCCAAAAAGAAAGACGTTCTTGTTGTCGTAGTTTTTTGAGTAGTTGTAAATAACTCTTTCGAAGGATTCGCCATTGTCTTCGTCGAGATACCAAGAATTCTTTGGATCGGTTATGAATAACAGATCGCAGGTCTGCTTTTCTAGGAATGACCGGAGCGCCATGTATTTTTCGCCATGGTTGTGCGCGCTCATGACAATCAATAGTCTTTCTGAATATTTTTTTCGGTTTAGACGTACAAAAAGAGTTCTCTTCCCTGAGACAATTGATTCGTTGCGTTCGATGATTTCTACAAGGTCGAGCGTGGCAGTCACATTCAGTTCTCTTGTTTGATGTGGAGGTAGATACACTCTGTATATTGAGGTGTATCTAACTCCACTTGGTTTATGCTTTATTTATTTCTAGAAAAGCGCATTTTTTTTGGAAAAAAAACATGTAGCCAGCGAATTCGCTTGTTTTTCGAGTCCGAAAAGAACTTTTTTGGAGTATTGCGAAATTTTTGCCATTTTTTTTTCGATCTTTCAATCGCTTCTACTTTTTCTTCTTCTATTTTTGCTTGTGCGATGCGTTTTCCATGATCTTCGGAATCGGTTTCGATTGCTTTATTTTGGGGGGCTGTGCTTGGTTTTTCAACCTGGGCGGGTTGCTGTGGCTTGGGGGCTGCCGTTCCTGCGGGAGCGGGAGCGGTTGCTGGTTTAGCGGGGGCAGTTGTTTTCGCAGGAACAGCTGCTTTGGCAGGAACAGCTGCTTTGGCAGGTGCAGTTGCTTTTACCGCCGGGACCGGTTTGGCAGCAGGTGCAACCGGTTTTGCTGGTGCGACAGGAGTGGCTCCTGGCACGCTCGGTTTTAAAAGAGTGACATGTGAAGGCAACTGGAATATGTTTTTCAGTTGGGCCTTTCCGGAAGGGAAAGCAGAAACCAAAGAGTACTGAAGCGTCCGAAGCAAAAAGTTTTCGTAGCTGCGGTATGCTTCTATTCCAAGGTGGCTCGGTACCTTGCCAGAGTTTAGATCTTTAATGAAAAGATCAATTTCGTCAGCATTGTAGTCCGAAGTGAAACCTTTTTTCCCGTAAAAGGCGTTGCCGAATTGTATGGGCTGGTAGCCCTCAAATGCTGCCTCGATTAAAGCCTGAGAGTTTATTCCGGCAATAAAGTCAACTTGTTTGAATAGTGACTTTATGTTGAAGTCTTCAATAAATATTAGTCGGTCGTTTGCGCTCGTGATGCTGGGGGAGGCGCTGAATTTTTTGCAGAGTGTATTCAGTGTCAGAGGTGCAGTGATGTTTTTCTTTTTTCGTTCCCAAGGGTGGGATTTAAAAATTATATTCAGTTCAGTGTTGGCAAGAAGCTTTTCTATGAGTTTTGTATAGAAAGAGATACTATTTAGACCGGTGCCATTGTGTTCAAGGACCGAGAAATCATTCAGTACTTGGCCAGTGATAAGGATCGTTGGTTTTTTGTTTTTGAAAAGTTTAGCCTTGGATTCACTTGGTTGGCTTACATTTTTGTTTTTTGCTGAGATGACTTTGTTGATCGCTTTGTTGCGCTCGCGGTCTCGTTCGTCAGCCGAAATTTTTGGTTCTAAGGATTTGAAATAGGCCAGGTGCTTGATGTTTGAGTTGTTTGCGATGGGTTCGTATTTTTCTTCAATATAGTTGTCATTTCCAGTGAAGAAACTTTCGAGTACGAATGCACGTGCAGTATGCGTGCGGGTGAACTCAAGTAATGCCCGTGCATATGTCAAACTGCCAGAGAACACCAGCGCAAATTTTGGATTATGCTTTCTAAGCGAGCCTGACCAAAAATTGACCCAATGAATAGCTGCGGCCATATTCCACAGTACTATTTCACGATGATTTTCTAGCAATAAGCTGAGCAGTGCTTTTGCGTCTTTTGGTAGTTCCTTGTCTTGGAACTCATCAAAGGTTATTGCGAGGCATAGAATTTCCGCTCGAGATACTTTGAAAATATTGATTTCTAGTACGCTGTACTCGAACAGTTGAGCAGCAGAAAGATTTTTTATAAGGTTGTAATTTTCGGTTAGCTTTTCCTTGAATGGAGTGTAGTCGCCGAAGGCGCTCATCCATTCGTGGTAGTCGTTGTTCGTAATTACGGTCGCTTTTGCGTCTACAAAATAGTCGAACAGACTGCGAAAGTTTCTGGTGTGAATGTGTACCGGGTCCGCGATAAGAAACTTGCTCATGCAATTGCATCCAATGCTTTATTGATTGATACCTGATTTCCCTTCAGAAGCTTGAGGTGTTGCTTCATGTTCATGAGAATGGAGTCTTGCCACGTAATAAGGTTCTGGCTAGGTGATTGGCAGGAATGAAACATTCTCGAATAAGCATTGCCTTCATTGCTGGCCAGGCTATTGATGGTGTTGGCGTCAGTGGCGGGGTCCATCGTTAGATAAATGCCGTGGCGCCCATTCTCGATAAGATCCGGCACCATCCCTATTGGATTTGAGAGCACAGGGACGCCCATCGCTGCGGCCTCGGGGATGTTGGCGGGACCACCTTCAAAATAACTCGTCATCAAGAGTGCATCGATACTGCGGTAGGCATCGATCAGGGTCGGGTAAGGGAGTCTTTCGTATACTTCGGTTTCGAATCCGAGACCTCTAAATACGCGACCTTCCTCGGCTCGACCATCACCTACCAGGAAAAATTCGATGAGTGAAGGGTCTAGGCGTTTGGCAAGCTCAAACAAAAATGCCTCTCCCTTGACCTTTCTTCCATATCTTTTCGATACGATGGCAAGCGTGAACTTTTCTCGTCTGATGCGTCCCTTCGCGCGTGCGCCATCAATAAGGTGATGGTTGTATCCGTGAGGAACAACGCAGGTGTGGTAGATGCCACACTCGGCTAGTTTTTTTTGCTGCAGGGTATTCAAGCAAATAACCATATCTGCTTCACGGTACCGATCAAGAAATGCGTTGAGCGACAGCCATCCATCAGGGTCGTTTAGATCGTGGTGAACAGTAACGACGCACGGAGATATTAGCTTATCCTCTAGGTGAGGGCGGTGGTAATGTCTAACGTGTGCGCCTATAACAGGCTTTTCGCTAACGATTTGCTCGGCGAATCCTTCGGTATAGCGAGAAAAATAACTAAATATATCGTCGAAGATCCCGCTATGAACGTTGTTGGATGTGACGTGGTTTATGATGATGGTCATGTCGAGTTTTCAACCCTGAAAATTCGTGATGTTTAAGATTTAACGCTGGGTGTCAGACGTCTATTTAACAGGGCGGGCTAATCAGAAGGAGTCCTACGGATTGCCCGTTGTTGGCTTCGTCTTATTTGTAAACGCCTACGGCACGTCCTAGCACCATGGTCTGTACGACTGGCGAGATAACTTTTTGCCACTCGTACACTGCTGCGTTAGTTACGTAGATCGTGTCATCCGGTTTAATTACGATTTGACGTGCGTAAAAAATCGCCGCTGGATCGCGCATGTCCAGGCGAAGAACTGTTGGTTTTGGATTGGCACCTTCCCCCATGCGGAACACGAAGACTCCTTCCGGATTCGCGCTGGCTTCTCGCAGGCCACCGACGCTACCCAGCGCATCCAGCAGGCTGGTGTTCTGTGCTGGCAAGTCTTTCAGGCCTGGTTCGGCTACGGCGCCCATGGCTACGAAGCGTTGCCGTGCACGGTCCAGTACCACTTCCGAGTTCGGGCGCAGCACCATGTTGTTGCCGGCCAGTACGTCTTCATAGTTGAACTGCTGAACCTGACTGCCGGTACGCACGGTGACGTTTACCAGGTGAGGCTCCATCACGGGGCCACCGGCCTGGTTGACCGCGTCGAGCAGGGTCAGCGGGCCTTGCAGGGTGCTGAAGCGGCCAGGGGACTTGACCGCGCCGGCCACCAGTACCGAGCCCGACAGGTCGCCGACCAGTTCGACGTGGGTCTGCACGTCGGTGGTCACGCCTTTGAGCTGCTTGCGGATCATGTTCTCAACCTGGTTGAGGGTCATGCCGGCGACGAACTGACGGCCCACATAGGGCAGGGAGATCATGCCCTGGTCGTCGATGCGGGTCTTGAGTTGGGTACCGCCGGTGGACAGTGGCGCGAACAGGGCCGAGCCTTCCGGTGCGTTGTCGGTGATCAGCACGCTGAGGGTGTCACCGGCCATCAGGCGCGCCGAAGGGGCGACCGGCTTGGCGATGCTCGACTGCACTGTACGCTCGGCACCGCGCATGTAAGGCGCGATGGTGTTGGCGTTGATCTCGACCAGGTTGTACGACTCGTTCTTGGTTTCGATATCGCCCTTGTACGGTCCGGCGCCCGACAGCGTGCCGCCGCATCCGGCCAGGCACAGGGTTGCCAGGGCCAGCGCCGCCAGTTTCAGGTTGAACTTAGGGGAGACAGCAGGGGATTTAATCACGATGATCCTCGATCGAAGCCAGGATGAAGCGGGTTATGCCGTACAGCATGAGCAGGCCAAGCAGGATGGTTGCCAGGTTGTACAAACGCTCTGGGTACAGGGCCAGTTGCGGGGTGTTCGGGCTGACCACGGTGACCAGGGTGCGGATCTTTTTGCTGGCCTCGATACGGGCGTTGTCGAGGGCGGCGACGGCTGTCTTGTAGCTTTCTTCGGCGATGCCGGCGTCCAGGGTCAGTTGCTGGAAGCGCGAGGCGACCACGTTCAACTGGGAGCCATCGGGCGAGGAGACCAATAGGCGTTTTTCCTTGGCCAGTTGCTGGGTGATGGCGGTGACTTTCTGCTTTTGCTGTCTGACCTGAGGCGAGTCCGCCCGCAGCTTGAACAGCATTTCGGTGAGCACCGCCTGCTCCTTGGTGTACTGGCCTTCCAGGTCGGCAATGATGGTGGCGCGGCTCTGTGCGGTGTTGCCGCCGTCCAGTACCTTGTTGTCATTCTGGAAGTCGAGCAGTTCGGTCTTGCGCTCGGCGTAGTTGGTCCGCACCGTTTCCAGCTCGCTTCTGGCAAAGGCCATTTGCTCGCGGGCGATGCTATGGCTGACTTCGTTGACGAAGTGTTCGCTGGCTTCGAGGATGGTGCGCAGCATCTGCTCCGACAGCTCGGGGGTAAAGGCTTGCACCTCGACCCGCAACAGGCCGGTGGTTTCGTCATAGTGAGCCGAGACCATGCGCTGGTAGTACTTGAGCAGGTCTTCGCGTTCGGCGTCGTTGTCCAGCCAGAAGAAGATGTCGCGGCGCTGGGTGGCATACTGCTCGATCCAGTGCAGGCGCTCTTCCAGCAGCAGCATCATGTCCATGGACACGATGTACTCGCGCAGGTAGAGGGTCTCTTCCCGGGAGGCCGGGTTGGTGCCGGTCAGCAGGGTGGCCAGCCCGGGCACCGCGGCGCTCTGGTTGCCGCCATCCTGGCGGACGACCACCTGGGCGGAGCTGACGTAACGGTCGATGGCGAACATGCCGTAGTAGATGGCCGCCAGGGCCAGTGGCAGGACCACCAGGCCGATTGCCAGGCGCCAGCCCTTGAGTTTACCCGTACTGCTCATATGTGATGCATCCTTGAAGTGGAACGGTGCTGCGATATAAGGGGGGGTGATCAGGTGTTGTAGGCCTTGATGCCTTCGGCGACGTCTTCGTAGATCTGGATGCCGCCATCGCGTACCAGCAGGACGATGTCGCAGAGCTTTTCGACTTCAGGCATGGTGTGCGTGACCAGTACCACTTTCGATTGCTGCAGTTTTTGCTGGAACACTTCGGCGCATTTGCGCTTGAACTGCGCATCACCCACCGACATCACTTCGTCGATCAGGTAGTAGTCGAAGTCGAACGCCATGCTCAGGCCGAAGGCCACGCGTGAGCGCATGCCGGAGGAGTAGGTCTTGATCGGCTCATCGATCCAGTCGCCGATTTCGGCGAACTCCTGAACGTAGCGGACTTTCTCGCGCATGGCTTCGCCTTCGGCGCCGTAGACCCGGCAGACGAACTTGATGTTGTCGCGGCCGGTCATGCTGCCCTGAAAGCCACCTGACAGGCCGACTGGCCAGGAAATGCTCCGGTCGGTGACGATGGTGCCGGAGTCGGGGATGTCGGCGCCGCCGAGCAGGCGCATCAGGGTCGACTTGCCTGCGCCGTTGCGGCCGATCAGGCCAATGTTCTTGCCCGGTGGAATCGACAGCGACAGGTTGCGGAACACATACCGGCGCCCCTTTGGGGTCAGGTAGGACTTGGTGACATTCTTGAGTTCGAACACGTTGCCTGTACTCAGCCGTTTTTCGTGGAAATGAGGTGCAGCCGGCGGGCGCGGTAGCTGCCCAGGGCAACGAACAGCAAGATCACCGTGAACGTGATCACGTAGGTTTCAGACACGCCATCGACCGGGGTGTAGTGAGGCAATACTTCGGCACGGATCAGTTCGACCAGATGCAAAAACGGGTTTAGCAGTAGCAGGGGCATCATGGCTTGTGGCAGATAGGATGCCGGCAAGAGCACGCCGGAAATGAAGTAGAGCGGGAAGAAGGCCATCCGGATGACCACCTTGAGACTGGGAAGGGCATGGGTAATCAGCGCCAGCAGCATGCCCAGACCAAAAGCAAACAGCAGACCGAGGGCTAATGTTGCCACCCATTGAAGCGGGCTGTGCACCGACATGTCGAAGCCGAACCAGGCGAAGCCGAACACCAGAATTGCGTAGACCGTGACGCTGATGCAGGCTTCTACCAGTACTCGGGCCACATAGGTGTCCAGCGGTTTGATCTGCTTGTAAGCGAATAGAGAGCGATTTTCTCGCAGGCTGTCCATCAGTCGCAGGGCGATGTTGCGGTAGAGCAGGAAGGGGGCCATCCCCACCAACACGAACACCGGGTATTCAACGCCGGAGACGGTGCGGCCGCGAATCAGCGAGAACAGCACGGTAAAGATCAGCAGGTGGCAGATCGGCTCGATCAGGGTCCAGACCGCGCCCATGCGGCGGTCGCCGAAGCGGGCGCGGGCCTCGCGCAGCACCAGGGCAAAGATGACCGATTTTTGAATCTGGAAGGAGGAACGAGGCTTCAAGATAGTTACCGCACAGCGAAGCAGCGTGCCTGGGCGCGCCGGTGAATTCATTTCAGGAAAAGCCCGTGTCCCGCGCGGTGTTTTGGGGGATTCAGGCAGCTTCCTTGCTCTAAGGGCGGGGAGATTAATCGCTGGGTGGTATTAGCGTCAAGGGAGAAGCATTCCCTATAACCTACATTCAGCAGGCTATTTTCCTATCTCGAGGTATTACATTTTTGGCTGAAAGTTGTGTGTGGAAAAGTCAAGCCCCACATAAAAGATAGAGTTTCATGTCGAAATGCCATGATACCAAAGTGATATCACTGTGTCGAATTAGGTTGTTTCAGACTCATTGTGTTGAAAGTATGCGCGAACTGTTCGTTCGCGAATCCGCGGCTCAGTAGACTTATTGCTTACAACTGGCTTGGAGAGTGGATACATCGCACCAGCGGACCCCTTGCAAGCCCTGATTCGCAGGAGTGTAGATGCCAGAAGGGTGCGACGCTCACGGCAGGCGACTCTGGGCTAGCGGACAGGTGTGTTTTTCAGTTTGAACGGTATTGGTACGGATGTACCGTTTGCGCCTGGCGTGCGTGGACTGCGTTGCATTGTCGAGCACCACGCTGATTTGTAACGGCAAAGCTTGTTGAAGCAGCGGCTTTGAAATCTACTTTGTCACAATGCGAGCGCATTCGATCTCAATACAGAATTGTGCCTCGATCATGTAACCACCGGAAGTGGTGCGGTAATTTGCCGGTTTTTTGGCGTGCGATTTCTTGACTGTGTAACCGTGATCGCGTGTTAAGTAATGCGCGTGTATTGATCCAATTACATTCGTCATCCAAGTTTCATGGTCATGTCACATAAAAGGATTAAGGGGGGGATGTAATAGTCGAAGTCGGGCGTTGGTATGATCAGGTGTCGATTTGTAAATACCGCTGGGGTGTTTTGACACTTTGTATGCGCAGATCGGTTTGCTATCTGATCACTGAGTGACCGTGTCGAAATGAACAAAAAAGGGGCCAGCATAAGACTGCCCCTTTTTTCGATTAAAGGGAGCGTTGGTTAACGCGCTTGCTCAGCTCCTGCGCGCTTTCCTTGCGTTCCGAGTAGCGGTCGACGAGGTCGGGGCGGTCGCGCAGCAGGAGGGTGAATTTCACCAGTTCTTCCATCACGTCGACGACGCGGTCGTAGAGAGCCGAGGGTTTCATACGGTCCTGCTCGTCGAACTCCATGAAAGCCTTTGGCACGGAGGACTGGTTGGGGATGGTGAACATGCGCATCCAGCGCCCGAGCACGCGCAGTTGGTTGACGGTGTTGAACGACTGCGAGCCTCCTGAAACCTGCATCACGGCCAGGGTTTTGCCCTGGGTCGGGCGCACGGCGCCGAGGGCCAGCGGCACCCAGTCGATTTGTGCCTTGAACACGGCGGACATCGAGCCGTGGCGTTCTGGCGAGCACCACACCTGGCCTTCGGACCACTGCATCAGGGTCAGCAGTTCCTGGACCTTGGGGTGGTCGCTGGGTGCGTCATCCGGCAGGGGCAGGCCAGAGGGGTTGAAGATGCGGGTTTCGGCGCCGAAGTGCTCCAGCAGGCGTGCGGCTTCCTCTACCAGCAGGCGGCTGAACGAGCGTGGGCGGGTCGAGCCGTAGAGCAGCAGGATGCGTGGCTTGGGGGTGTCGACAGCGGCGCGGTGCAGGGTATCGGACAGCAGGGCGTCGAGGTTAGGCAGGTGGTCGCTCACGGCGTGCTCCAGATCAGAGGGTGGCGATGCGCTCGAGTTCGCGCTGGCGTGCGGCGGCGTCGAGGCGGTCGAAGGGTAGTTGCAGGAAGGCGCGGCACCGGCTTTCGAGGGTGGCCAGTGTGGTGTTGAAGGCGGCGTTGATTTGGTCTTCGCTGCCGCTCGCCTCGGACAGGATGCCGCGGCAACGGTTGGCCGTGCACATGAACAGCACTGTCATGGGGTTCTCCGTTGGAAGCCGCTCATAGGTCGAGGGGTTTTACATATGGTTTATCGAATATACGGATTATCGAATATTAGGTAAAGCCCGGAGAGGGTTTTATGCAGGCGAGCGGTTGGTCGTCGAAACGAAAATGGGCGAGCTCAGGGTTGATGCCGGTCAGTTAAGCGAACGCCGCCCCTGTAGGAGCGAGCGAGCTCGCGATGGACGTTAACGATAACGCGTGTTTTCAGATTAAACGCGCTGCCCTTGAGTTCATCGCGAGCACGCTCGCTCCTACAAATGCGCGCCGTTCTCCTTAATATTGACGAGCATTGGCTCCTGAGGTCGCCCATTTTTCGGGTCGGCAGGGAGGGGCGGCAAGCCGGCCTTCTCGAAGCGTTAGAGCGCCAGCCCTTCCTGGATCACCGAGAGGAAGTTGTCTTCGTTGAGTGCCACCGGATCCGGTCGTGCTTGCCCGGTGCGGGCAAGGGTCTGGATCTGCCATTGGGCATCGCCCTGGTCGTTCTCGGTGCGGCGGATGTACTGGTCCCTGGTTTTGCCGAGGATATCGACTCGGCCGGTGCCACCAATAATGAAGCGGGCAATGGGATCGAGGGTGATGGTGTGGTGGTTACCCTCGATCTGCAGCTTGTCGATGGCATAGTTGAAGGTCTCGCCGGACGGCAGGCTTTCGAAGACGCGGGTGGGTACCCGGCGAATGTTCAGGCCGGCTTCGGTCAGCGGCTCCAGCCACGTCTCGAGCTGGTGGTACATTTCATAGACCTGTGTCGGCCAATGCTCAATCGCCAGGTCTGCGCAGGCCTGTGCGTCCGCACGGGTTTGTTGTTTTTGCTTCAGTTTTGTGGCGAGCTCATCTGCCTTACTCATACCGATTTCCTATCGTGCTGTAAGTGTGGTCGTTGTCACTTCAAGGTACTTCACCTGGAGGGGCGATTGCCAGTCACTCGCGCCGGGCGGATTTCGGTTCGGGAAGAATTTCTCTTGGACTTCAGCCGCCAGTCGTCACAATACGCCCCCCCAAGTTCCGCCCTCAGGTGCGTTAATGAAAAAACTGTACACCCTGGTTGTGCTCTGTGTGCTGACGGCTGTCAGTGTGTTTATGAACCAGGCGCCGCAATCCCGTCAGAGTCAGCCGCAGAATGCGTCAGTGGTGGGGGTGTTCGACTATTACGTGCTGGCGCTCTCCTGGTCGCCGACCTTTTGCCTGACCCGTCCGGAAAATGCCCAGTGCTCGGGGAAGGGCTATGGCTTTGTGCTCCACGGTCTGTGGCCGCAGTACGCCCAGGGTGGCTGGCCGCAGTCCTGCGAGCCGAAGGTGGGGTTGTCGCAAGCCGAGCGCGCGCGCGGCCTGACGCTGTTTGTGACGCCGGCACTGCTCAAGCATGAGTGGTCGAAGCACGGAACTTGCAGCGGCCTCGGGGCCATGGGTTACCTGGCGGCCGCAGACAAGGCGGTCGGCGCGGTGAAGATCCCCGATCAGTTGCAACCCTTCCACAAGGAGGTCTACTTCTCGGCGCAGGACATTGCGCAGATGTTCCGTCAGAGCAATCCCGGATTAGAGAAGGATGGCCTTGCGGTGATCTGTCGGGGGCCGGAGTTGTCGGAGGTGCGGGTGTGCATGGGCAAGGACTTGTCGTTCCAGGCCTGTGGCAAGGGGGTGAAAAACCAGTGTCGCGCGGGGGATATCCGGGTGCCACCGGTTCGCTAGAGCCGTTTTAACGTAAAACAGGGAAGCGCCCGGCAGCCGGCGCTTCCCTGTTTGCATTCAGACCGCCTAAGCCTGTTCGACAGGCAAGCCCAGCGCCGCCAGGTCTTTGCGCAATTGCTCGGCACTGGTGAACTGGAGTGCCTTGAAGCCTTCCCGGCGCGCACCTTCGATGTTCGGGGCGTGGTCATCGATAAACACGGCATGGTGCCCTTCGAGCTGGTAGCGGGATTTCAGCAGCTGGAAGATCGCCGGGTCCGGCTTGATGATGCCTTCGGCGCCTGACACCAGGATGCCTTCGAACCGGTGCAGGAAGGCGAAGCGTTCCAGGGCGATGGGGAAGGTTTCGGCCGACCAGTTGGTCAGGGCCAGCAGGCGGATACCCTTGGCATGCAACTCCTCCAGAATCCGTACGCTGCCTTCCAGGACACCACCGAGGGTTTCTTCCCAGCGCTCGCGGTAGGCGCGAATCAGCGCTGCTTGCGATGGGTGGCGAGCGATGGCTTCGGCGATCCCGGCTTCCCAGGATCGGCCGGCGTCCTGTTGCTCGTTCCAGGCGGGCGGGCAGACCTCGGACAGGAACGTCTCCATGGCCTGTACGTCATCGCCGAAGAGTTTGCGGTAGAGGTTTCTCGGGTTCCAGCGGATCAGGACATTACCGAGGTCGAATACCACGGTGTCGATGGTTGCGGGATGGTTCAATGCGCTCATGCTTTTCCTCCATTGATCGGCTTGGCGAGCGTGTCGTCCTTGGGCGGTCTCATCCTAGCAGAGGTGTTTCGAATCGTCGGTATTTGCAGGGTGACGGTACCCGATGGACTGTGGCGGATTGCAGGCACTGTGACAGCGTGACCATTTGCCCCTCGTCACTGCCGTAAGCTAAGCTCCGCGCACTAGGTGGGCAGGGCCTTTGCTCATGCCATAGCCGTCAAGGATGATGCGTTTGCCTACTCCGATTCACGACCTTTATTACGCCAGCGTTGATCCACTCAAGCGCTTGCCCCTGCGCAAGGCTGCAGTGATTTTCATTGTCGGGGTATGTTTGAGCCTGTGTGGCTTGCTCTACCTGCAGCTGGAGCAATCCCGGCAGCACGAACTGTCCCAGGCTCGACTGGCCTCGGCGAACCTGACCCGGGCAATGGCGCAGCAGGCCCAGGATACGTTTCTGGCGGCCGATCTGGTGGTGACCAGTCTGGCCGACTGGATTCAGTCCGATGGCTTTGGCGTGGCGCAATTTGGGCAGTTGCAGCGCACCTTTGCGCGTCGGGTGCAGGCCCTTGAACCGTTGCACGGGCTGTTTCTGTTCGACCGCGACGGGCAGTGGGTGGTGACTTCGTTCAGCGATCTACCGCGGCGCAAGGGGGTGGCGGATCGTGACTACTTCAGGTTCCATCAGCAGAACCCGTCGCTGCAGGCCCATATCGGGCCGGCGGTTCGCAGTCGGCAGAACGGTGAGTGGATCATTCCGCTGTCGCGGCGCGTGAACGATCGGAACGGCGAGTTCCAGGGCGTGCTGTTGGCCGGGATCCGCATGGCGTATTTCGAGCGGTTTTTCAAAAGCTTCGACCTCGACGACAACGGCTCGATGTTTCTCGCGCTGTCGGACGGCACCTTGCTGGCCCGGCGTCCGTATGAGGAGCAGCGTATCGGCGAGTCGCTGGCCCAAGGAGAAATTTTCAGCCGGTACCTGCCGCAAGCGCCGTCCGGCAATGCGATGATTCGCTCGGTCCTGGATGATGTGGTGCGCTTGTATGGTTATCGCCAGCTGGACGCTTATCCGCTGGTGGTCTCGGCGGCCGTGCCCGAGGAGGCGATTCTTCGGGTGTGGTACGCCAATGCCGTGCAATCGAGCGTCATTGTCGCCTTGGTGGTGCTTGGCGTGGGTCTGTTTGGCTGGGTGTTTGTGCAGCAAGTGCGCAACGGCGAGCGTATCGAGGCGGACTTGCGCGCCGCACAGGAGCGCCTGGAAGTGATCGCCACCCACGACAGCCTGACCGGGTTGGCCAACCGGCGCTTGTTCGAGCGGGCGCTGGACATCGAGTTCTCCCGTGGCGCGCGGCAGCAACGCCCGTTAAGCCTGATCATGCTCGATATCGATTTCTTCAAACGCTTCAACGACGCCTACGGGCACGTGGCGGGGGACCAGTGCCTGGCACAGGTGGCCGGTGTGGTGAAGCGCCATTGTCAGCGCAAGTCCGACCTGGCGGTGCGCTACGGCGGCGAAGAGTTTGCCGTGTTGCTGCCCGACACCGACATCAAGGGGGCGTTTGCCATTGCCGAGCGCATCCGCCTCGCTATCAAGGACATGCACATCATCCATTGCGGCGCACCGTCGGGCTATCTGACGCTCAGTCTCGGTTGCTTTGCGTTCGTGCCCAGGGCCGGGGACAGTATTGAAGGGTTCATCGAACGGGCAGACGCGGCGCTGTACCAGGCGAAGAACTTTGGCAGAAACCGCACTGTGGTGCTGTCGGTCGAAGCCAATTCGCCGGTCAAGGGGCGGGCAACGGTTACGGAGTGAGGCGTTTGTCCGGCTGTCACTCTTGCGGGTGGGTTCCGGGCTCTCAACTACAGTTGAACTGCGCCTCACGCTAACCCCCTTCTTCATGGCACGGACGATCACCCTCATGTCGATACCCAATACATTCAAGACCGTTGCGCTGACGGTTGCCGCACTCTCCTGGCTACCTCTGTCGACGAATGCCGCTGAAGCGATCACCGCCGAAGAGGCCCATGCCATTGGCCTTGACGCCTATGTGTATTTTTATCCGTTGTTGTCGATGGACATCACCCGCAAGCAGTTCACCAATATCGAGTCCGGCAAGGCGTTCGGCAAGGGCCCGATGAACATGTTCGTCAGCGTGCCGGAATACCCACCCGCCAATTTCAAGGGCGTGGTGCGTTCCAACTTCGATACCTTGTATTCGGTTGCCTGGCTGGACCTGACCAGGGAGCCGCAGGTGGTCGCTGCCCCGGACACCGACGGCCGCTTCTATTTGTTGCCGATGCTCGACATGTGGACCGATGTGTTCGCTTCACCGGGGTGGCGCACCACCGGGACCCGGGCTGGCCAGTTCCTGGTGACGCCACCGGGCTGGACCGGCACCGTACCCGCCGGGCTCACCCGGCTCCAGGCGCCCACCCCCTATGTCTGGGTGATAGGGCGGACCAAGACCGATGGCTCGGCGGACTATCCCGCCGTGCACAAGATCCAGGCCGGCTACACCGTGACACCGCTCTCGCGCCTGGGTAAGGCACCCGAGGCGGTCAGCGTGAAAATCGATCCGGCCGTCGACATGAAAACCCCGCCCAAGCTCCAGGTCGATTCGATGTCGGCAGCCAACTACTTCGCTTATGCCGCCGAGTTGCTCAAGCTGCATCCGCCCCACAGCACCGACCAGCCGATCATTGCGCAGATGCAACGCATCGGCATCGAGCCCGGTAAATCGTTCAACCTCGATGCGCTGGAGCCGGCCGTGAAGCAGGCGCTGCAAACCGTCCCGGCTGAAGGCCAGGCATTGATGAAGTGGAAAGTCGATACCCTGGCCCGGGTCGACAACGGCTGGTCAATGAACACTGACACCATGGGGGTCTATGGCAACTACTACCTCAAGCGCGCCATTGTCTCGCAGGTCGGGCTGGGGGCTAACTTGCCGGAGGATGCGATCTATCCGCTGAACCTGGGGGACGACAAGGGGCAGCCCCTCGACGGTGCCAACCACTACGTGTTGCATTTCGACAAGGGCTCGGAGCCGCCGGTCAATGCGTTCTGGTCGATCACCCTGTATGACCCGGAAGGCTTCCAGGTTGGCAACGAACTCAACCGCTTTGCCGTCAGCAGCTGGATGCCGTTCAAGAAAAACGCCGATGGATCCCTGGATCTGTATTTCCAGCACAAAAACCCTGGCAAGGACGGCGAGGCCAACTGGTTGCCCGCACCCAAGGGCGCGTTCAACCTGACCATGCGCTTGTACGGGCCAAAACCCGAAGCGCTGAACGGCAAGTGGAATCCGCCAGCGGTGAAACGTCTGTAGTCAGGGCGTCGTTGTATCGAAGGCGGTGCGCAACAGGTCAATGGTCTGCTCGGTGGACATCCCGGGCGCTGGAGGCGGGTCGGGACGTTCACAAAATTCGCGCCACACGTACAGCGTGAGTTCCGCGCCATCGGTCAGGGTTTGCGGGCTCGGGGAGGCATAGGTCTCAAGCAGTCGATAGCGCTTATCCTGCCAGAACAGGGTTTCAACCCACTCGAAAACCGGGATGAAGTGAAAGTGGATCGGCTGCCCGGGGGTGTGTCCGTAACGACCGATGTACAGGCGTTTCGGTGCAAGGCAGGTCTCGACGATTTTCTGCGTTCGGGCCATCAGCACCCCCAGCTGCGCCAATGCTGCATCCGGCAACTCATGGAGTGCGTTGACGTTCGACCGTGCACCGAGCATGAGGTAACCCGGCAGTGCCGAGTTGATTCGGTGATTGACAATCCAGTGCTCGGTTTCGTGGACAATGAAGCGTGGGTCGATGTTCATGCTGAGGGCGTCACGTGTTTTTCAGGCGGGTTGATTGGTGAAATCAATTGTCGTTACTGCGGGAGGATACCGTATAACTTTCGCCCATCGGCAGGGCGCCGCGCTGTCGAGGTGCCCGGCGCGCATTCATGTCCAAGGAATCGCCCATGAACCTGACCCCGCTCAACGACATCGCTCTGTACCTGCAACGCCTGGGCTATTCCGCGCCGCCTGCACCCACCCTCGAAACGCTGCGCGCGTTGCAGCTGCGCCATACCAGCACCTTCGTGTTCGAAAACCTGTCGCCGCTGGCCCGGCTGTCTGTGCAGCTGGACCTTGAATCGATCCAGCGCAAGGTGTTGCACGAGGGGCGTGGGGGTTACTGCTACGAACTCAATAATCTCTTTATGACGCTGTTGCAGCACCTGGGGTACGAGGTGTGCGGCATCACCGGCCGAGTGGTGATGAACGCGCCTGAAGACGTCTGGGCGGCGCGTACCCATCGCCTGACCCTGTTGACCCTGGACGGGGTGCGCTACATCACCGACGTCGGCTTCGGCGGCATGGTGCCGACCGCCCCCTTGTTGCTCGACACCGACGAAGAGCAGGCCACGCCCCACGAGCCCTATCGCATCACCCGGGAGGGCGACAGCTACACCTTGCGTGCCAAGGTCGCCGGAGAGTGGCGGGCGATGTACGTGTTTGACCTGCAGCGCCAGGGCGATATCGATTACGAGATTGGTAACTGGTATGTCTCGACCCATCCCCAATCCCCCTTCCTTCAGCGCTTGATGGCGGCGCGTACCGGGGAGGGCGTGCGCCGTACGCTGAACAACGGCAGTTTTGCCATCCATCATATGGGTGGTGCCAGTGAGCGACGGGAGATCAGCGATCCCGATGAGCTGATCGAGTTGCTGCGCAGTGAGTTCGAATTGCGGGTGCCCGAGCATCCGGCGCTCAAGGCGACGATCGCGGGGTTGATCAGCGCCTCGCAGTGAATGGCCCGGGAAAACCAAAAAAGCTGATCAATTGATCAGCTTTTTTTTCGACAGATGGTATCGCCTCACAGGCCCGTGCCAGAGGGCTTCAAAGGGCCAAAGCTGGACGCCTGTCCATAATGTGACTGACAAGTTGTATACAACTCTATGGACATTTGTTTGGACTCTTGAATACAGTGTGCGCATAACAAAAACCCAGGGAACCCCCCACGATGAAAACGCCCTCTGTTTCACACCAACGGCCCGAGGATGAAAACCTCGGGGTCGGCGCGAATATGGCTTACGGCCTGCAACACGTTCTGACCATGTATGGCGGTATCGTTGCGGTACCACTGATCATCGGCCAAGCGGCCGGGCTTTCTCCGGCAGACATTGGTCTGTTGATCGCGGCATCGTTGTTTGCAGGGGGGCTGGCAACGTTGCTGCAAACCCTGGGTTTACCGTTTTTCGGTTGTCAGTTGCCGCTGGTGCAGGGCGTGTCGTTCTCCGGTGTCGCGACCATGGTGGCGATTGTCAGCAGCGGCGGCGAGGGGGGGTTCCAGTCAATCCTGGGGGCGGTGATTGCCGCCTCGTTGATCGGATTGCTGATCACCCCGGTGTTCTCGCGGATCACCAAGTTCTTCCCGCCCCTGGTCACCGGCATCGTGATCACCACCATCGGCCTGACGCTGATGCCAGTGGCCGCACGCTGGGCGATGGGGGGCAACAGTCACGCCGAAGACTTCGGCAGCATGGCGAACATCGGTCTGGCGGCCGTGACCCTGATGCTGGTATTGCTGTTGAGCAAGATCGGCAGCGCCACCATCTCTCGCTTGTCGATCCTGCTGGCCATGGTGATCGGTACGTTGATCGCGGTATTCCTTGGCATGGCCGACTTCTCGAGCGTCAGCGAAGGGCCGATGTTCGGCTTCCCGACGCCCTTCCACTTCGGCATGCCGACCTTTCACTTCGCCGCGATCCTGTCGATGTGCATCGTGGTCATGGTGACACTGGTGGAGACCTCCGCGGACATCCTGGCGGTCGGTGAAATCATCGACACCAAGGTGGATTCCAAGCGCCTGGGCAACGGCCTGCGCGCCGACATGCTGTCGAGCATGATCGCGCCGATCTTCGGCTCTTTCACCCAAAGCGCCTTCGCCCAGAACGTCGGGTTGGTGGCGGTGACCGGGATCAAGAGCCGTTACGTGGTCGCCACCGGCGGCCTGTTCCTGGTGATCCTGGGCCTGCTGCCGTTCATGGGGCGGGTGATTGCCGCTGTGCCGACCTCCGTGCTTGGCGGCGCCGGCATCGTGTTGTTCGGGACCGTGGCGGCCAGCGGTATTCGTACCCTGTCCAAGGTCGACTACCGCAACAACGTGAACCTGATCATCGTCGCCACCTCCATTGGCTTCGGCATGATCCCGATCGCCGCACCGAGCTTCTACGATCACTTCCCAAGCTGGTTCGCGACCATCTTCCATTCCGGTATCAGTTCGTCGGCGATCATGGCGATCCTGTTGAACCTGGCGTTCAACCACTTCAAGACCGGCAACTCGGACCAGCAGTCGGTATTCGCCGCCGGCACCGAGCGCACCCTGCGCTTCCAGGACCTGGCCGCCCTGCGCGAAGGCGATTACTTCGCCGATGGCAAGCTGCACGACTGTGAGGGCAACGAAGTGCCGGTGGTGGTGGAGGATGATCATGGCCATGGCGCGCCAGGACAGCGTCCGGTGCATGCCAAAAGCAGTGAGCATGTCTGACGGTTGTCATGATTGAACAAAGCCGATCTGCTGAGTCAGCAGATCGGCTTTTTTGTCTGTGCGGGCTGCGCTGTCCGGTACGTGCCTCGGCAAGCCGGCGACAGAGGGGCAGTCAGTCGACTTTCTGTCCGGCACAAAAAAGCCCCTGATCTTTCGATTCAGGGGCTTTTGGGTCTTGCTGTCTGGCTCCACGACCTGGACTCGAACCAGGGACCCAGTGATTAACAGTCACTTGCTCTACCAACTGAGCTATCGCGGAATGCGCCGTATGTTACTGATTAAAAAGAACAAGTCAAGCGTGAGTTGCTCGAATGGCAGATTTTTCGGGTGAGCGGTGCTGATTCAGAGGCGAGAAGGGGGGTATCAGCCATTGGCGGTTACCAGAGTCGTGATGGAGGTCTACCATGCCCCTCCGGAAGTGGTTTCACGCGCTGCCGGCCCTCAGCCGAAAAGGTACGCGTCATGACTCATCAGCCACTGTTCACGTTTATCCTGCCGGGCGAGGTGTTCGCATGAGCATCGCCCAGATCAGCCTGCCCAAGGGCGTCGGCCCGCATGCCGAGAAACTCTTTGATGCAATCACTCAGGCTGGCACCGCTGAAGAACTGAACCGTGCGGGCGGCAAGGCAGAAGGTTTTGTACTGGGACTGGAAAGCACCAAGGCGATCAAAAGCCAGGTCGCCGAGTCGCTGTATGTGGCGTATGACGACGCCGCCAGTCAGCGCTCGAGCGAACTGGCGGGCTGATCGACCTTAACCTCCGAAGGTAACGGTGCCGAGCAGGAATTTGGCATACAGCGAGGTGGCCACCAGTTGCACCAGCCACAGGGCCAGACCGCCGAGAAACACCCCGGCCGCCACTTGCAGCACCAGGTTGTTGCCGCGCCTGGCCTGGGGGCGGGGGGTGAAGTGGTCCAGCTCATCATCGCGGTCAGCGCGTAAATCGTCGTTCTTCATGGGGTCTCTCGAAAGGGCGGGCCACTGGACCTTTTAGTCTAGTGATTTTCCGGGCGACAACGAAAAGGGGAAGCCAGACGGCTTCCCCTTTGCTTGTCGCGGGCGTGGTTTAGATCACCGCAACGATGGCCTTGGTCACCACGTCGATGTTGTTCTGGTTCAGCGCGGCAACGCAGATGCGGCCGGTGTCCAGGGCGTAGATGCCGAACTCGGTGCGCAGGCGGGTCACTTGTTCAACGGTCAGGCCGGAGTAGGAGAACATGCCACACTGGCGGCCGACGAAGCTGAAGTCGTGATCCGGGGCGTGCTTGGCCAGCAGGTCAACCATCTGCGTGCGCATGCCGCGAATGCGCAGGCGCATTTCGGCCAGTTCCTGTTCCCATTGGGCGCGCAGTTCAGGGCTGTTCAGTACCGCAGCCACGATCGCGGCGCCGTGGGTCGGCGGGTTGGAGTAGTTGGTGCGGATCACGCGCTTGACTTGCGACAGGACGCGCGCGCTTTCTTCTTTCGATTCGCTGACGATCGACAGCGCGCCCACGCGTTCGCCGTACAGCGAGAACGACTTGGAGAACGAGCTGGAGACGAAGAAGTTCAGGCCCGACTCGGCGAACAGGCGCACGGCGGCGGCGTCTTCGTCGATGCCGTCGCCAAAGCCCTGATAGGCCATGTCGAGGAACGGCACCAGGTTTTTCGCCTTGACCACGTCCAGCACGTTGTTCCAGTCCGCCGGGCTCAGGTCGACGCCGGTCGGGTTATGGCAGCAGGCGTGCAGCACGACGATGGAGCCGGCGGGCAGGGCGTTCAGGTCTTCCAGCAGGCCGGCGCGGTTCACATCGTGAGTGGCGGCGTCGTAGTAGCGATAGTTCTGCACCGGGAAACCAGCGGTTTCGAACAGTGCGCGGTGGTTTTCCCAGCTTGGGTCGCTGATGGCCACAACGGCGTTCGGCAGCAGTTGCTTGAGGAAGTCGGCACCGATTTTCAGCGCGCCGGTACCGCCGACGGACTGGGTGGTAACAACCCGGCCTGCGGCCAGCAGCGGCGACTCGGCACCAAACAGCAGCTTTTGTACGGCCTGGTCGTAGGCGGCAATGCCGTCAATTGGCAAGTAGCCGCGCGAGGCGTGTTGAGCGGCGCGAATCGTCTCGGCTTCGACAACGGCTCGCAGGAGTGGAATTCGCCCCTCCTCGTTGCAGTAAACACCGACCCCCAGGTTGACCTTGTTGGTACGGGTGTCAGCGTTGAATGCTTCGTTGAGGCCCAGGATTGGATCGCGTGGTGCCATTTCGACAGCGGAGAACAGGCTCATTATTGCGGCGGCTCTGAATGGAATGTGGAGGGACGTGTGGCGCTCCAGCCGAATGCACTAGAGCGGTGCACAAACGGGGAGCTAGTATAGAGGCCATCACCGGGCGCGGCGACAGGCGTTTGGGCTTTTCGGCCAAGTTTTTCGGATTATTTTTCGACCGTTAGTCTTATTGTCATGTCAGGCGCTTAGGGCGTATGCAGGACGTTTACCTTGAAACCACAGGCATTCGCCACCACATCAACGGTTATCATGATTTTTCCCCGCGACATCCGTTGAAATCGGTCTGCGCCGTTGTGACGTGTCTGCCCGCGCCCGAGCGAATCCCTCGGCGCAAACCCAGAGGTCTGTTATGTCTGAATTCCAGCTAGTCACCCGCTTCGAGCCCGCCGGCGATCAGCCGGAAGCCATCCGCCTGATGGTCGAAGGCATCGACGCCGGGCTGGCGCACCAGACGTTGCTCGGTGTGACAGGTTCCGGCAAGACCTTCAGCATCGCCAACGTGATTGCCCAGGTGCAGCGTCCGACCCTGGTGCTGGCGCCGAACAAGACCCTGGCCGCGCAGTTGTACGGCGAGTTCAAGGGTTTTTTCCCGAACAACGCGGTGGAGTACTTCGTTTCCTACTACGACTACTACCAGCCCGAAGCTTATGTGCCGTCGTCCGATACCTTTATCGAGAAAGACGCGTCGATCAACGATCACATCGAGCAGATGCGCCTGTCGGCGACCAAGGCGCTGCTGGAGCGTAAGGACGCGATCATCGTCACCACGGTGTCGTGCATCTACGGTCTGGGCAGTCCGGAAACCTACCTGAAAATGGTCCTGCACATTGATCGCGGCGACAAGCTCGATCAGCGCGCCTTGCTGCGCCGCCTGGCAGACCTGCAGTACACCCGCAACGACATGGATTTTGCCCGCGCCACCTTCCGTGTGCGCGGCGATGTGATTGATATCCACCCGGCGGAATCCGATTTTGAAGCGATCCGCATCGAGCTGTTCGATGACGAGGTCGAGAGCTTGTCAGCCTTCGATCCGCTGACCGGCGAAGTGATCCGCAAGCTGCCGCGCTTCACCTTCTATCCGAAAAGCCATTACGTGACCCCGCGGGAAACTCTGCTGGGAGCTATCGAAGGGATCAAAGTCGAGTTGCAGGAGCGCCTGGACTACTTGCGCTCCAACAACAAACTCGTTGAAGCCCAACGCTTGGAGCAGCGCACCCGTTTCGACCTGGAGATGATTCTCGAATTGGGGTATTGCAACGGTATCGAAAACTACTCGCGCTACCTGTCCGGTCGTGAATCCGGTCAGGCGCCGCCCACCTTGTTTGACTACCTGCCGGCCGACGCCTTGTTGGTGATCGACGAATCCCACGTCAGCGTGCCGCAAGTCGGCGCCATGTATAAGGGCGACCGCTCCCGTAAAGAGACGCTGGTGGAATACGGTTTCCGTCTGCCCTCCGCGCTCGATAACCGGCCGATGCGCTTCGACGAATTCGAGAACATCAGCCCGCAGACGATTTTCGTTTCGGCCACGCCGGGCAATTACGAGGCGGAACACGCCGGTCGCGTGGTCGAGCAATTGGTACGCCCGACCGGTCTGGTCGACCCGCAAATCGAGATTCGCCCGGCGCTGACCCAGGTCGATGACTTGCTGTCGGAAATCACCAAGCGCGTGGCGGTCGAGGAGCGAGTGCTGGTCACCACCCTGACCAAGCGCATGGCCGAAGACCTGACCGACTACCTGGCCGATCACGGGGTGCGTGTGCGTTACCTGCACTCGGATATCGACACGGTGGAGCGGGTCGAGATCATTCGCGATTTGCGCCTGGGAACCTTCGATGTGCTGGTGGGGATCAACCTGCTGCGTGAAGGCCTGGACATGCCGGAAGTGTCGCTGGTGGCGATTCTCGATGCCGACAAGGAAGGCTTCCTGCGCTCCGAACGCTCTTTGATCCAGACCATTGGCCGGGCCGCGCGCAACCTCAATGGCCGGGCGATTCTGTATGCCGATCGCATCACCGGCTCCATGGAGCGGGCAATTGGCGAGACCGAGCGCCGTCGCGACAAGCAGATCGCCTTCAACCTGGCCAACGGCATCACCCCCAAGGGTGTGTTCAAGGACGTTGCCGACATCATGGAAGGCGCCACCGTGCCGGGCTCGCGCAGCAAGAAGCGCAAGGGCATGGCCAAGGCCGCCGAGGAAAGCGCCCGGTACGAAAACGAACTGCGTTCGCCGAGCGAAATCGCCAAGCGCATCCGGCAGCTGGAAGAGAAGATGTACCAGCTCGCCCGCGACCTGGAATTCGAAGCCGCCGCCCAGACCCGCGACGAGATCGCCAAGTTGCGCGAGCGGTTGTTGACCGTCTGAGTGTTGCAGTGACTGGACTGGCCTCTTCGCGAGCAAGCCCGCTCCCACATTTGACCGTATCTGAATGGTCAACTGTGGGAGCGGGCTTGCTCGCGAAGGCGTCCGAAAGAGCGTCACACTGTTCCAGGCTTAGTGCGCTTCGCCTGCCTTCAACCCCGCCGGCAATGCCCTGGTCAACAGAATCGCCAGCATGCTCACTGCCAACGCGATCCCGACAAAGTGGAACGCATCGTTGTAGGCCATGATCGACGCCTGCTGGTGGGCGATTTCGCTGATTTTGCCCAGGGCGGCGGTTTCGCTGCCGAAGCGATCGGTCAGGCTGGCGATGCGTTCGGCCACTTGCGGGTTGGTCGGGACGATCGACTCACGTAAATAATCGAAGTAGGTCTTGGTCCGTGCGTCCAGCAAGGTGGCGAGGAGGGCGATGCCGATCGCGCCGCCGAGGTTGCGCAGGATGTTGAACAGGCTCGAGGCCGAGCCGGCATCCTGGGGCAGGATGTAGGCCGTGGCGATCAACGAGATGGTGACCATGATCAGCGGCTGGCCCAGCGCCCGGACGAGCTGGATCTGGTTGAACTGCGGCCCGGCAAAATCCGGGTTGAGCACGCCGGAGTAAAAACTCGCCAGGCCGAACAGGCCAAAGCCCAGGGTGCATAACCACTTCGGTGAGACGAACTTCATCAGTTTCGGCACCAGGGGAATCAGGAACAGCTGCGGCACCCCCATCCACATGATCACCTCGCCGATCTGCAAGGCGTTGTAGTTCTGGATCTGCGCCAGGTACAGCGGCAACAGATAGATAGAGCCATACAGCCCCACGCCCATGCCCAGGCTGGAGATGCTCGACAAGCCGAAGTTGCGGTTGCGCAGGATGCCGAGGTTGATCAGCGGATTGGGTTTGGACACCTGGACGATGACGAAGGTGATCAGGCTCATCAGGGCGATGCTGCCCAGGGTCACGATCAGGCTCGATTCCAGCCAGTCCTTGCGATGGCCTTCCTCGAGGAATACCTGCAGGCAACCCAGGCCAACACCCAGGGTGAGGATGCCGGCGTAGTCGGTGCTTTTCAGCAGTTCCCAGTGCGCGCTCTTCTTCTCCAGGCCGTACATCAGGCCGGCGATCATGAGCAGGCCGGGCGGGATGTTGATGTAGAAGATGTACTCCCAGCCCCAGTTTTCCGTCAGCCAGCCCCCCAGAGTCGGGCCAATGGAGGGCGCGAAGGTGGCGGTCATGGCGAACATGGCCATGCCTTTGGCGCGGTGGTGCTCGGGCAGCTTGATCAGGGTCAGGGTGAACGCCAGCGGGATCAGCGCGCCGCCGGTAAACCCTTGCAGGGCGCGAAACACGATCATGCTCTCCAGGCTCCAGGCCATGGAGCAGAGCAGGGAGGCGAACAAAAAGCCCACGGATACCCACACCGCCAGGCGCCGTGCCGAGAGCAACTGCACCAGCCAGGCGGTGAGCGGGATCATGATGATCTCCGCCACCAGGTACGAGGTGGAGATCCACGAGCCTTCTTCCAGGGTCGCCGACAGCGCGCCCTGGATGTCCTTGAGCGAGGAGTTGGTGATCTGGATGTCGAGCACCGCCATGAAGGCGCCGAGCATCACGCTCATCACCGCAATCCAGTCCCGCCGGGTCGGTTCGCCGACCGGGCGGATCAGTTGATCACCGGCCATCGGCAGGGGCTTGGATGTTCACTTTGGCGGTGACCGACATGCCCGGGCGGATCTTGCCGTGCAGCGGATTATTGGCGGCAAAGGTCAGTTTCACCGGGATTCGTTGCACGACCTTGGTGAAGTTGCCGGTGGCGTTGTCCGGTGGCAGCAGGCTGAACTGCGCGCCGGAGGCGGCGAACAGGCTGTCGACGCGGGCTTCTATGGGGGTATCGCTGTAGGCGTCGAACGTCAGCTCGGCCTTTTGCCCGGGCTGCATGTGGCCGATCTGGGTTTCCTTGAAGTTGGCCTGAATCCAGATGTCCTGGTCCGGGACGACCGACAGCAGGTAGGCGCCGGCCTGCACCACTTGACCGTTGCGGGCGGCGCGCTGGCCGATCAGGCCGCTGATGGGGGCGTAGATTTCGCTGCGGGTCAGGTTCAGTTGCGCTTGAGCCAGGTCGGCCCTGGCGTTGGCGATTTGCGCGTCGAGGCGCTTGATCTCGGCACTGAGGGCGTTGACCTGCTGGCGCTGCGCTTGGGCATCAGCCTGGGCCTTGGTCACTTGCGAGCGGGCGATGTGGTTTTCGGCGGACAAGGTCGTGACCCGTTCTTCCGATACGTAGCCGGGCTTGCGCAGGGTTTCGGCGCGGGACAGGTCCATTTGCGAGCGACCCAGGCTGGCCTGGCTGGAGGCGACCTGAGCTTCGCTGGCGGCAATCAGGCTGGCTTGCTGGGTCAGCTTGCTCTGGGCTTGCAGGCGCTCGGCTTCGCGGGTGGCGAGGGCGGCATTGGCGCGATCCACGGCGAGGCGGAAGTCGTCACCTTCGAGCTTGACCAGCAACTGGCCTTTTTCCACGTGCTGGTTGTCCTGCACCAGAACCTCGTCGATGCGCGCACTCAGCTGGCTGGAGACACGGGTGATTTCGCCCTGGACATAGGCGTTATCGGTGCTTTCGTAAAACCGTCCCTTGAAGAACCATTCGGCAAAGAAGCCGCCGGCAATCAGCAGGGCGATAAACAGGAAAATGGACAGGCGACGCTTGAGTTGGGCTGGCATGGGCAGGCTTGTAGTCGAAATAAAGTGTAAGTGAATTTAACAGGGGGTGAATCTGGCACATAGCCGATAAGTGGTAAATGCCACCTATTGATAATCCGCCATTCAGTGGCGTTAGCGCCTTTTGTAGCCCCAATCTTGGCTTAAATGCCCTGCTCACTGGAGCGGGGCGGCTGTCGCCTGTTACCATTCGCCCTTTGTTTCATCTCCGCTTTTCATATTATTTCGAGACACGCCATGACCACCGTCCGCACTCGCATCGCGCCATCGCCTACCGGCGATCCCCATGTCGGCACCGCTTACATCGCTTTGTTCAACTACTGCTTTGCCAAGCAGCATGGCGGTGAGTTCATCCTGCGCATTGAAGACACCGACCAGCTGCGTTCGACCCGCGAGTCCGAACAGCAGATTTTCGACGCCTTGCGCTGGCTGGGCATCGACTGGAGCGAAGGCCCGGACGTCGGTGGCCCCCACGGCCCGTATCGCCAGAGCGAGCGGGGCGATATCTATCAGAAGTACTGCCAGCAGCTGGTGGACATGGGCCACGCGTTCCCGTGCTTCTGCACCGCGCAAGAACTGGACCAGATGCGCGCCGAGCAAATGGCTCGTGGTGAAACCCCGCGTTACGACGGCCGCGCGCTGCTGCTGTCCAAGGAAGAAGTCGACCGTCGCCTGGCGGCTGGCGAACCGCACGTGATCCGCATGAAGGTGCCGAGCGAAGGCGTGTGCGTGGTGCCGGACATGCTGCGTGGCGATGTCGAGATCCCGTGGGATCGCATGGACATGCAAGTGCTGATGAAGACCGACGGCCTGCCGACATACTTCCTGGCCAACGTGGTCGACGACCACCTGATGGGCATCACCCACGTCCTGCGCGGTGAAGAATGGCTGCCCTCGGCGCCGAAACTGATCCTGCTGTACGAGTACTTCGGTTGGGAACAACCGGAGCTGTGCTACATGCCGCTGCTGCGTAACCCGGACAAGAGCAAGCTGTCCAAGCGCAAGAACCCGACCTCGGTGACCTTCTACGAGCGCATGGGCTTCATGCCCGAAGCGATGCTCAACTACCTGGGCCGCATGGGCTGGTCGATGCCGGACGAGCGCGAGAAGTTCTCCCTGCAGGAAATGGTCGATAACTTCGACCTCAAGCGCGTGTCCCTCGGCGGGCCGATTTTCGACATCGAGAAACTGTCGTGGCTCAACGGCCAGTGGCTGCGTGACTTGCCGGTGGAGGAGTTCGCCTCCCGCCTGCAAACCTGGGCGCTGAACCCCGAGTACATGATGAAGATCGCGCCGCACGTACAGGGCCGCGTCGAAACCTTCAGTCAGGTTGCTCCACTGGCCGGGTTCTTCTTCGCCGGTGGCGTGAACCCGGAGGCCCGGCTGTTCGAATCCAAGAAGCTCTCGGGCGATCAGGTGCGTCAGTTGATGCAGTTGATCCTGTGGAAGCTCGAAAGCCTGCGCCAGTGGGAGAAGGACAGCATTACCGCAACGATTCAGGCGGTGGTCGAATCCCTGGAGCTGAAGCTGCGTGATGCCATGCCGCTGATGTTCGCTGCGATCACCGGGCAAGCCAGCTCCGTGTCGGTGCTCGATGCCATGGAAATCCTCGGCCCGGACCTGACCCGTTTCCGTCTGCGCCAGGCCATCGACCTCCTCGGTGGCGTGTCGAAGAAAGAAAACAAAGAGTGGGAAAAGCTGCTGGGCGCGATTGCCTGAGACGCGTCCTGCAGGACTGATGGCCATTGCGCGCGCCTGTTGTTGGGCGCGCAGTGGTCGCCAGACCCCCGAATTTACGGGGGGAGGGCGGTAAGTGATTGTTATGTCGGCAAAAAATTTTAAATTTTTTGAAAAATAAGTTTGACAGACTTTCGATACGCCCTTAAGATTCGCCCCGTCCTCAGCGATGACATCAACGATGAGGGGCTATAGCTCAGCTGGGAGAGCGCTTGCATGGCATGCAAGAGGTCGACGGTTCGATCCCGTCTAGCTCCACCAATTTACACTTCAAGGCCTGGCCACACCGGTCTTGAAGCGATCAACACTCAGCGTTGATCAGTTGTATAGAAGGGTTTGCGTCCCCTTCGTCTAGTGGCCTAGGACACCGCCCTTTCACGGCGGTAACAGGGGTTCGAGTCCCCTAGGGGACGCCAGTTTTACAGAAGTGATGTTGCAAGACATCGCTCCGCCGCGAGGCGAAAAATCTGGGGCTATAGCTCAGCTGGGAGAGCGCTTGCATGGCATGCAAGAGGTCGACGGTTCGATCCCGTCTAGCTCCACCAATTTTACAGTTCAAGGTCTGGCCACACCGGCCTTGAATCGATCAGTACTCAGCGCTGATCAGTGTATAGAAGGGTTTGTGTCCCCTTCGTCTAGTGGCCTAGGACACCGCCCTTTCACGGCGGTAACAGGGGTTCGAGTCCCCTAGGGGACGCCACGATTACCCGCTCTGCGGGATTTTATAAGGGTCATTCAATTATTGAATGGCCCTTTTGTTTGTCTGGCGTTTGGCCAATTCCCCCTTTCCCCTATTCTCCCCGACAGTTCTTCTGACCAACGGTCACATCAACGACTTGCGTAAATTTATTATGAGAATAATATTTCAATCGTAATATTCGGAGGCAACGATGAACGACAAGAAAGCTCAAACCCGTGAACGCATTCTCCAGGCCGCCAGTTCCGCGCTGATCCAGCGGGGTCCGGCCGAGCCAAGCGTGGGCGAAGTGATGGGGGCGGCCGGCCTGACGGTGGGTGGCTTCTATGCGCACTTCGACAGCAAGGACGCGATGATGCTGGAGGCCTTCACCCAGTTGCTTGGCCAGCGTCGGGCGTTGATCGCCGAGATGGACGCCGAGTTGACGGGGGAGGAACGCCGGGCGTTGGTCGCTGCGTTTTACCTGTCGCGCAAACACCGTGATTCCACCGAGCACGCCTGCCCGATTCCGGCTTCGATCGGAGAGATGGGGCGCCTGCCAGATGATTTTCGCGTGGCGCTCAATGAGCACGTCGAGCTGATGGTCGCGCAGTTGGCCAGCAGCCCGGAAGACATCGACAAGGTGCTGGCTGACCTGGCGTTGATGGTGGGTGGCCTGGCGCTGGCGCGGGCGCTGGGTGGCGGAGAGTTGTCTGATCGATTGCTGCGTGCCGCCAAGTCGGCGGTGCGATGACCTGAAGCACAAGCCTTTGGAGATGAGCGATGAGCACGTTAAGTTGGGTTCGTGGCGTTAATGGCACCTTGGGCTGGATTGCACCGCAGCGGGTCGCGAGCAGGATGCGCCAGGCGTTCATGACGCCCCGTGAGCTGCCTCCCCGGGACTGGGAAATGCCGCTGCTGGAGAAGGCCGAGCGGATCACCCTGCGCTTCGGCCTCTCGGCCTTGCGCTGGGGGCAGGGGCCGACGGTGCTGCTGATGCATGGCTGGGAAGGACGGCCCACCCAGTTTGCCAGCCTGATCAGCGCGTTGGTGGACAGCGGCTACACCGTCGTCGCGCTGGACGGTCCGGCCCACGGTCGTTCGCCAGGGCGTGAGGCCAACGTCGTGCTGTTCGCCCGGGCCATGCTGGAAGCGGCGGCCGAGTTGCCTCCCTTGCAGGCGGTTATCGGCCACTCCATGGGCGGGGCCAGCGCCATGCTCGCGGTGCAGTTGGGCCTGCGCACCGAGACCCTGGTCAGCATCGCCGCGCCGGCGCGGATCCTCGCCGTGTTGCGCGGTTTCGCGCGATACGTTGGTTTGCCGCCCAGGGCGCGTTCGGCGTTTATCCGCCAGGTCGAACAGGATGTCGGTATCCAGGCCTCGCGGCTGGACGTCGCGCACTACCAGTTGGATATGCCCGGGCTGATCGTGCACGCCGAAGACGACACCTTTGTCCCGGTCAACGAGTCGCAGCTGATTCACGACGCCTGGTTCGACAGTCGCCTGCTGCGCCTGGAGGAGGGTGGGCATCAGCGGGTGCTGGCTGACCCGCGACTTATCGAGGGCGTGTTGACTCTGCTCTCCGGTCGTAGCTTGCAGGCGCGCCAATCGGCCTGATCATCCGTTACACTCCTCCCGGTCGAATAATCTGACCGGGAGTGAGGCATGGGCTGGGATCGGGCAACGCCGTTTATCATTGACCTTGAGGTGGCCGCTGAGGACATCGACGGGCTGGGGCATGCCAACAACGCGGTGTATGTCACCTGGCTGGAGCGATGCGCCTGGCGCCACTCACAGCGCCTTGGGCTGGACCTCGTCGAGTATCGGCGGCTGGACCGGGCGATGGCGGTGGTGCGCCACGAGATCGATTACCTGGCAGCAGCCTATGAGGGTGATGAGTTGCAGTTGGCGACCTGGATCGTCGACTGGGATCAGCGCCTGAAAATGACGCGCCATTTCCAGCTGATCCGTCCCCGTGACAACGCCACGCTGCTGCGGGCCCAGACCACCTTTGTCTGTATCGAACTGTCCAGCGGCAAGCCCAAGCGCATGCCGGCCGAGTTCATCGAGGGTTATGGCCCGGCGTTGCACGCCATCGCCTGACCTCAAGGCAAATCCCCTGAATGCAAAAACGGCACCCGAGGGTGCCGTTTCTGTTGGTGCTGCCTGTCGCTGGAGCGATCAGCCCACCAGGCCGGTTTGCTGAACCAGATTCAGCAACGGTTGCGGGTAGACGCCCAGGAAGAACGCCAGGACGGCGATGGCCAGCAGCATGACGCCACCTGCCTTTTGCTCCCAGTGCAGCTGAGCGTCGACGCGACGCAGGTTGGGTTCGATCAGGAACAGGGTGACCATCACGCGCAGGTAGTAGAAGACGCCAATGGCGCTACCCAGTACCAGCGAGCCGACCAGCCACCACTGGTGCGATTCGACACCCGTAGCGATGATGTAGAACTTGCCGATGAAGCCCGCGGTCAGCGGGATACCGGCCAGGGACAGCATCATCACGGTCAGTACGGCGGTCAGGTACGGACGACGCCAGAACAGGCCGCGGTACTCGTACAGGGCGTCTGCGTCACGGCCTTTGTACGGCGAGGACATCAGGGTGATCACGCCGAAGGCGCCGAGGCTGGTGATCACGTAGGTGACCAGGTACACGCCGATGGCTTCCAGTGCCAGGCCCTTGCTCGCCACCAGGGCGATCAGCAGGTAGCCGAAGTGGGCAATGGAGGAGTAACCCAACAGACGCTTGAGGTTGCTCTGGGTCAGCGCCAGCAGGTTACCGAACAGGATCGAGGCAATCGCGATCACGGTCAGCACGGTGCTCAACACACCGCTGTTGGCCACTGGCGACATCTGGAACAGGCGCACCATCACCGCGAACACGGCGACTTTGGAAGCGGTGGCCAGGAACGCGGCCACCGGTGCCGGAGCACCTTCGTACACGTCCGGGGTCCAGAGGTGGAAGGGTACCAGCGACAGCTTGAAGGCCAGGCCGATCAACATCATGCCCAGGCCCAGTTGGGCCAGCGGGCTAGGCAGGCCGGTGGCTTCCAGCGCCATGCCGATGCCGCTGAAGCTCAGGGTGCCGGCTTCGGCGTAGAGCAGGGCCATGCCGAACAACAGGAACGCGGAACCGGCCGCCGACAGCACCATGTACTTGATGCCGGCTTCCAGGGAGCGTTTGTTGAAGAAGGCATAGGCCACCAGACCGTAGACCGGTACCGAGAGCAGTTCCAGGCCGATGAACAAGCCGGCCAGGTGCTGCGCGCTGACCAGGACCAGGCCACCAGCGGCAGCCATCAGGATCAGCAGGTACAGCTCTTCACGGTTGCCCGGGTAACCGGTGCCGCCATCGCCGAGGTAGGCGTGGGCGAGGGTGACGCAGGCGAGGGTGGCGACCAGGATCAGCGCCATGTACAGGCAGGCAAAGCTGTCGATTTGCAGCAGTGGGGTCACGACCAGGGGCGCGACTTTCAAGGCTGGCAGGATCGACAACAACGCCAGGTTAAGACCCGCCACCGACAACAGGAAGGTCTGTGAGTGGTTGCGGCGCCATGCGATAGCCAGCATCACCACGATGATCGTGGCGCTGGTGATCAACAACGGCGCTAGCGCGATAAAGTGTTGAATCGTGAATTCCATAGCGCTCTTACCGGGCCGAAGCGAGTTGAGTGAAGGCGGTGCCGAGCCATTGCTGCACGCCACTCATGGTGGCAGCAGAGGTATCGAGGAACGGTTGCGGGTAGACGCCGAGGTAAATCAGCAGGCCCGCAAGGCCGAGCACCATGATCAGTTCGCGAGCATCCATGCCGTGCAGCACCGCGTCCGACTTGGACGGGCCGAAGTAGGCACGGTGAATCATGATCAGCGAGTAGACCGAACCGAACACCAGGCCCGAGGTGGCAATCGCGGTGATCCATGGTGCGCTGGCGAAGGTGCCGATCAGGATCAGGAATTCACCGACGAAGTTACCGGTGCCCGGCAGACCCAGGGAGGCGGCTGCGAAGAACAGGCTGATGGCGGGCAGGTACGCGATCTTCGACCACAGGCCACCCATTTCACGCATGTCGCGGGTGTGGGTGCGCTCGTAGAGCTGGCCGCTGAGGATAAAGAGTGCCGCTGCCGACAGGCCGTGGGCCAGCATCTGGATCACCGCGCCCTGCAGGGCTTGCTGGCTGCCGGAGTAGATGCCGATCAGCACGAAGCCCATGTGGGAAACGCTGGAGAACGCGATCAGGCGCTTGATGTCGGTCTGGGCAAACGCGAGGAACGCACCGTAGAAGATCCCGACCAGGCCCAGGGCCATGGCCACCGGCGCGAACTCGGCCGATGCATTCGGGAACAGCGGCAGGGCGAAGCGCAGCAGGCCATAGGCAGCGGTCTTGAGCAGAATACCGGCCAGGTCGACGGAACCGGCGGTCGGCGCCTGTGCGTGGGCATCCGGCAGCCAGGAGTGGAACGGCACCACCGGCAGCTTGACCGCGAAGGCGATGAAGAAACCGAGCATCAGGATGTACTCGGTGGTCATCGACATCTTGGTTTTCAACAGGTCGGCGTAGTTGAACGTGATCACGCCCGTGCTGTTGTAGTTGACCAGTACCAGGCCCAGGATCGCCACCAGCATGATCAGGCCGGAAGCCTGAGTGAAGATGAAGAACTTGGTGGCCGCGTAGATCCGGGTCTTCTTGCCGTCCGAGGAACTGTGACCCCAGAGCGCGATGAGGAAATACATCGGCACCAGCATCATTTCCCAGAAGAAGAAGAACATGAACAGGTCGAGGGCCAGGAACACGCCGACGACACCGCCCAGGATCCACATCAGGTTCAGGTGGAAGAAGCCAACGTGACGCTGGATCTCTTTCCACGAACACAGTACCGAGAGCACACCCAGCAAGCCGGTGAGCAGGATCATCAGCAGCGACAGGCCGTCGAGGGCCAGGTGCACGTTGATGCCGAAGCGCTCGATCCAGACGTGCTTGAACTCAAGCGCCCAGGTCGGATCGGCGCCAGGCGCCGGGGCAAATGAATAGTCACCGTTGGCCCACAGCCAGAGGCCGAGGGAGAGCAGCAGGGACATGGTGATCAGCGCAATCCAGCGGGGGAGGGTGGCGCCGAAGCGCTCACCCATCCAGCACAGCAGGCCGCCGATGAAGGGAATCAGGATTAGCCAAGGCAGAATCATGACGGGCTCGTTTCCTTTCGCAAGTTCGCAAGGTTCATAGTCAGACCGCTACCAGCACGACAGCGCCGATAACCAGCACGGCACCAGCAGCCATCGAGGCGGCATACCAACGCAATTGACCTGTTTCGGTACGGCTGAGGGAGTTGTGTCCCCCTTTGGCCAGACGCGGGATCAAACCGATGGTTTGGTCGCACGGGTCGTTGCGCAACAAGTGGACGATTGCCAGGTACGGTTTGACGAACAGTTTGTCGTAGATCCAGTCGAAGCCCCAGGCGGCGAACCACCAGGCGCTGAGCAGACGACCGATGCCGCTGTTGGCAATGGCGGTCACGAAGCGGCGCTTGCCCAGGAACAGCAGGGCAGCCAGCAGGATACCGGACAGGGCGATGGCACCCGAGGCGATTTCCAGGCTGTGCTTGGCATCGCCGCCAGCGTGGCCGACGCTTTGTGGCAGTACGCCGTGCAGTGGCGGCACGATCATCGCGCCAATGGCGGTCGACAGTACGATCAGTACCGACAGTGGCAGCCAGTGGGCAACGCCGTGGCCGGCATGGGCTTCGGTCTTCGCTTCACCGTGGAACGCGATGAAGATCAGGCGGAAGGTGTACAGCGACGTCATGAAGGCACCCACCAGGCCGGCGTACAGCAGACCGTGGTTACCGCTGGCGAAGGCTTCCCAGAGGATTTCGTCCTTGGAGTAGAAACCGGCGGTCACCAGTGGCAGGGCCGCCAGGGCCGCGCCGCCAACGATGAAGCTGGCGTAGGCCAGTGGCAGTTTCTTCCACAGGCCGCCCATCTTGAAGATGTTCTGCTCGTGGTGGCAGGCAACGATCACCGAACCGGACGCAAGGAACAGCAGGGCCTTGAAGAAGGCGTGGGTCATCAGGTGGAAGATCGCGCCATCCCAGGCACCAACGCCCAGGGCCAGGAACATGTAGCCGATCTGGCTCATGGTCGAGTAGGCGAGGATACGCTTGATGTCGGTTTGTACCAGGGCTGCGAAACCGGCCAGCACCAGGGTCACACCGCCAACCAGGCCCACCAGTTGCAGGATGTCCGGCGCCAGGGCGAACAGGCCGTGGGTACGGGCGATCAGGTAGACACCGGCGGTCACCATGGTTGCGGCGTGGATCAGTGCCGAAACCGGGGTAGGGCCGGCCATCGCATCCGCCAACCAGGTTTGCAGTGGCAGTTGCGCGGATTTACCGACAGCGCCGCCCAGCAACATCAGGGTCGCCAGGACCATCCAGAAGTCGCCTGCCTGGAATTTCTGTGGTGCCAGCACCAGCAGTTCCTGGATGTTCAGCGTGCCCAGTTGGGCAAACAGGATGAACAGGCCGATGGCCATGAACACGTCGCCGATACGGGTGACGATGAAGGCCTTGAGTGCGGCGTTACCGTTGTTGCGGTTGCTGTAGTAGAAACCGATCAACAGGTACGAGCACAGGCCCACGCCTTCCCAGCCGAAGTACAGGAACAACAGGTTATCGCCCAGGACCAGGAACAGCATGCTGGCGATAAACAGGTTGGTGTAGGCGAAGAAACGCGAGTAGCCGTCTTCACCGCGCATGTACCAGGACGCGAACAGGTGGATCAGGAAGCCCACGCCGACAACCACACCCAGCATGGTGACCGACAGGCCATCCAGGTACAGGGCGAAGTTTGGCTTGAACTCGCCTACCGCCATCCACTGCCACAACACCTGGGTGTAGTGGCCGCCTTCAGGCGGTGCAACGTTGAACTGCCAGATCACATAGGTCGCGACGATTGCCGAGAGACCGATGGAGCCGACGCCGATCAGCGCCGCGAGGTTTTCCGAGAGGCGACCGCGCGAGAACGACAGCAGCACGAACCCGATCAGAGGGAATACGAAAGTCAGGAAGAGTAGGTTCATCCGCGCATCTCACTGGCAGCGTCGATATCGAGCGTGTGGAAGCGGCGATACAGTTGCAGCAGGATCGCCAGGCCAATACTGGCCTCGGCGGCTGCCAGGCTGATCACCAGGATGAACATGATCTGTCCATCCGGTTGAGCCCAACGTGCACCGGCAACGATGAACGCCAGTGCAGAGGCGTTCATCATCACTTCCAGGCTCATCAACACGAAAAGAATGTTGCGGCGGACCATCAGCCCGACCAGGCCGAGGCAGAACAGGATGCCGGCAACGGCAAGACCATGCTCGAGAGGGATAGCAGGCATGAGTTACTCCTTCGCCTCAGTGCGGCCCAAATGGAACGCCGTGACGGCTGCGGCGAGCAGCAGCATCGAGGCGAGTTCGACCACCAGCAGGTAAGGACCGAACAGGCTGATGCCCACGGCCTTGGCGTCTACGGTGGTAAGACCGATGGCGGTGCCGCTGGAGTGGCTGAACAGCACATACAGCAGTTCAGCCAGCAGCAGTGCCGCGAGCACGACCGGGCCAAGCCAGATACCGGGCTTGAGCCAGACGCGCTCTTGCTGGGCCGAGGCAGGCCCCAGGTTCAGCATCATCACCACGAACACGAACAGCACCATGATGGCGCCGGCGTAGGCGATCACTTCCAGGACACCGGCAAATGGTGCACCGAGGCTGAAAAAGGTCATCGCCACGGCAATCAGCGAAATGATCAGGTAGAGCAGGGCGTGCACAGGGTTGGTGTTGGTGATCACGCGAAGCGTGGACACCACCGCGATACCCGATGCGAAATAGAAAGCGAATTCCATCTTTCTTCCTTAAGGCAGCAAGCTCTTCACGTTGATCGGTTCGGCTTCATTCTGCGCGGCGCCTTTCGGCTTACCGGCAATGGCCATACCTGCAACACGATAGAAGTTGTAATCAGGGTTTTTGCCGGGGCCGGAGATCAGCAGATCTTCTTTCTCGTAAACCAGGTCCTGACGTTTGAACTCGGCCATTTCGAAATCCGGTGTCAGCTGGATCGCGGTGGTCGGGCAGGCTTCCTCGCAGAGGCCGCAAAAGATGCAGCGCGAGAAGTTGATACGGAAGAACTCCGGGTACCAGCGACCGTCTTCGGTTTCAGCTTTCTGCAGCGAGATGCAGCCTACCGGGCACGCCACGGCGCACAGGTTGCAGGCTACACAACGCTCTTCACCGTCGGGGTCGCGGGTCAGGACGATACGGCCACGAAAGCGCGGCGGCAGGTACACGGCTTCTTCCGGGTACTGCAGCGTGTCGCGCTTGCGGAAGGCATGGCCGAAGATCATCACCAGGCTGCGAAGCTGGGTGAAGAAGCCATGCACGATGTCAAAAATATACTTCATGATTCTCTATCCTCACTGAGCCGCGACGGCGGGCGTGTTGAGCAACACGATCGCAGCGGTCACCAGCATGTTGATGAGGGTCAGCGGCAGGCAGAACTTCCAGCTGAAATCCATCACTTGGTCATACCGTGGGCGCGGAATCGAGGCGCGCAGCAGGATGAAGAACATGATGAAAAACGCGGTTTTCAGAGCGAACCAGATGAACGGGATCTGCGGCAGAATGCCGAACGGACCGTGCCAGCCACCGAAGAACAACGTCACCAGCAGCGCCGAAATCAACACGATGCCGATGTACTCGCCGACAAAGAACATGCCCCATTTCATGCCGGCATATTCAATGTGGTAACCGTCGGCCAGTTCCTGCTCCGCTTCCGGCTGGTCGAACGGGTGACGGTGAGTCACGGCGACGCCGGCAATGAAGAAGGTCAGGAAACCGAAGATCTGCGGAATGACGAACCACAGGTTCTGCGCCTGGTATTCGACGATGTCGCGCATGTTGAACGAGCCAACCTGGATCACGATGCCCATCAGCGACAGGCCCATGAACACTTCGTACGACACGGTTTGTGCCGAGGCCCGCAAGCTGCCCAGCAGGGCGAACTTGTTGTTACTCGACCAGCCGGCGAACAGCACCGCGTAGACCGATAGACCGGCCATGGCGAAGAAGAACAGGATGCCGATGTTGATATCCGCCACACCCCAGGTCGGGGTGATCGGGATGATCGCGAAGGCCATCAGCAAGGCGCTCATGGCCACGACCGGCGCCAACGTGAAGATCACTTTGTCGGCGAACGGCGGAGTCCAGTCTTCCTTGAAGAACATCTTGATCATGTCGGCGGCGATCTGGAACGCGCCGAACGGGCCTACCCGGTTCGGACCGTAACGGTCCTGCCAGAGGGCGAGCAGACGACGCTCGACCCAGCTCAGCAGCGCACCGCAGACCACCACGGCGAGCAGAATCACGATGGCCTTGAGCACCGCGATGATCACGTCAATCACTTCAGGCGTGAACCAGGTCATTGAGCTGCCTCCTGCAGACCGTCAACGGATTTGCCAAAGATCGCGGGCGGAATGCCGGCGATGCCCGCAGGCAATGCCACCAGACCAGCGCCCAGCTCTTCGTTGATGCGCAGTGGCAGACGCAGGGTCTGGCCGGCCACGTTCAGGCTCAGCATGGCACCGTCGTTGACGCCCAGGCGGTCAGCTTCGGACTTGGCCAGTGCGACGTAGGCGGCCGGGATGCGCTCCTGGACCGGTGCGGCTTTGGAAGAGTTCTCTTCGCTGCCGAACAGGTGGAAGAACGGCACGACCTGCCAGGTGCCCTGGGCCGGGTTGAACGCACGCGGAACGTTGGCGAACCAGTTCAGCGAATCACCGGTGCTTTCGATCAGGCGAGTGCCCGGGTCGCCAGCGCGGATGTGACCACCGACTTCGTCCTGGAACTTGTTCCAGGCTTGTGGCGAGTTCCAGCCCGGCGACCAGGCGAACGGCACCTGTTGGCGCGGTTCGACGGAGCCCGAGTAACCTTCCATGGAGAAGGCGAACGCGGTGTCTTTGTCCTGCGGGGTACGCGGCTCGTGCACGCTGATGTCTGCACGCATGGCGGTACGACCGGAGTAGCGCAGCGGTTCGCGGGCCAGTTTCAGGCCCTTGATGCGGAACGCGGCGGACGGTGCGGCATCGACAATGCGGTTCAGAATCGAGGTGCTGGAAGCGACGGCGGCGGTGACGTGGTCCAGTTGGGTCCAGTCAATCGGCTGGTTCAGCAAGGTGGCGCGCAGGGCATGCAGCCAGCGCCAGCCTTCGTGAACCAGGATGCTCGCGTCCATGTACTTCGGATCGAAGACCTGGAAGAAGCGCTGGGCGCGACCTTCCTGGCTGACCAGGGTACCGTCGCCTTCAGCGAAGCTGGCGGCTGGCAGCACCAGGTGCGCGCGATCGCTGGTGGCGGTCTTCTGATGGTCGGCGACGATCAGCACTTTGGCGGCGGTCAGGGCAGCATCGACCTTGGCCTTGTCGGTACGGGTGTACAGATCGTTTTCCAGCACGACGATGGCGTCGGCCTTGCCATCGATCACCGCTTGCAGCGCAGCGTCGACCGATTCACCACCGAGCATGGCCAGGCCGAGGCTGTTGGCCTCTGGCACGATCAGGCTGATGGAACCGTTCTTCTCGCGCAGCTTCAGGGCCTTGGCAATGTTAGCAGCAGCCTCGATCAGCGCTTTGGAACCCAGGGAGGTACCGGCGATGATCAATGGGCGCTTGGCCGCCAGCAGAGCGTCGGCAATGCGCTTGGCCAGCTCGAGGGCTTCAGCGTCCAGGCCTTCAACGGCTGGAGCACTGGCATCAAGGGCGTGAGCCACGGCGAAACCGATGCGAGCCAGGTCGTCGGGAGCGGCGTGAACGCATTCTTCGGCAACGTCATCGAGCTTGGTTTCAGCCAGGCTGGCGATAAACAGCGGGTTCAGCGCGTGTTGGCCGATGTTCTTCACGGCGGCGTCGAGCCAAGGCTGAACGCGCATGGCGTCGGCCATGTCTTCGGCCTTGCCTTTGACCGATTGACGCAGGGCCAGGGCCATACGTGCAGCGGTCTGGGTCAGGTCTTCACCGAGGACGAACACGGCGTCGTGGTCTTCGATGTCGCGCATGTTCGGGATCGGCAGCGGGCTGTCTTTCAACACCTGCATGACCAGGCGAATGCGTTCCAGTTCGGCCGCTTCGATACCGGAGTAGAAGTGCTCGGCGCCGACCAGTTCGCGCAGCGCGTGGTTGCTTTCGAGGCTGGCGCGTGGAGAACCGATACCGACGATGTTGCGACCGCGCAGCAGGTCAGCGGCTTTATCCAGCGCTTCGTCCAGGCTCAGCTTGGCACCGCCCGCCAGCAATGGCTGACGCGGGCGGTCTTCGCGGTTGACGTAGCCATAGCCGAAACGGCCACGGTCGCACAGGAAGTACTGGTTCACCGAACCGTTGAAACGGTTTTCGATGCGACGCAGTTCGCCGTAACGCTCGCCCGGGGAAATGTTGCAACCGCTGGAGCAGCCATGGCAGATGCTCGGCGAGAACTGCATGTCCCACTTGCGGTTGTAGCGCTCGGAGTGAGTCTTGTCGGTGAACACGCCGGTCGGGCAGACCTCGGTGAGGTTGCCGGAGAACTCGCTTTCCAGGGTGCCGTCTTCAACGCGCCCGAAGTACACGTTGTCGTGTGCGCCGAATACGCCGAGGTCGGTGCCGCCGGCGTAGTCCTTATAGAAGCGTACGCAGCGATAGCAGGCGATGCAGCGGTTCATCTCGTGGGAAATGAACGGGCCCAGTTGCTGGTTCTGGTGAGTACGCTTGGTGAAGCGGTAACGGCGCTCGTTGTGGCCGGTCATTACCGTCATGTCTTGCAGGTGGCAGTGACCGCCTTCTTCACAGACCGGGCAGTCGTGAGGGTGGTTGGTCATCAGCCATTCAACGACGCTGGCGCGAAACACTTTTGCTTCTTCGTCGTCGATGGAGATCCAGCTGCCATCGGTGGCAGGCGTCATGCAGGACATGACGATACGACCACGCTTGTCGTTCTCGTCGGTGTACTGCTTGACTGCGCACTGGCGGCAAGCGCCAACGCTGCCGAGGGCGGGGTGCCAGCAGAAATAAGGAATATCGAGGCCTAGCGACAGACATGCCTGTAACAGGTTGTCTGCCCCATCGACTTCGAGCTCTTTGCCGTCTACGTGGATAGTGGCCATGGTTCAAAGTTCTTCGTTGGCCCGGTGTCAGCGGGCGTGGCTAATGGAATCTTGTTATTCGCGTGAATCAAAACAGCCGCTTGCGGCGTCATCACACGAGAAAGCGAAGGGCACGGACCCTTCGCCTTTTTAAGCGTTACGCGCCGACTACGATCGGCCTTGCCAGAGGCGGGACGGCAGCGCTGGTAGGCGCGATGCCGGCTTCGAACTCTGGGCGGAAGTATTTGATTGCGCTGCCCAATGGCTCCACGGCACCCGGTGCGTGAGCACAGAAGGTCTTGCCTGGGCCGAGGAAGCCGACCAGACCCAGCAGGGTCTCGATGTCGCCGGGCTGACCTTCGCCGTTCTCGATGGCCATCAGGAGCTTGACGCTCCATGGCAAACCATCGCGGCACGGGGTGCAGAAACCACAGGATTCGCGTGCGAAGAACTGCTCCATGTTGCGCAGCAGGGACACCATGTTGACGCTGTCGTCCACCGCCATGGCCAGGCCGGTACCCATGCGGGTGCCTACTTTGGCGATGCCGCCGGCGTACATTTGTGCGTCCAGGTGTTCCGGCAACAGGAAGCCGGTACCGGCGCCGCCTGGCTGCCAGCACTTGAGCTTGAAGCCGTCGCGCATACCGCCAGCGTAGTCTTCGAACAGCTCACGGCCGGTGACGCCGAATGGCAGTTCCCACAGGCCCGGGTTCTTGACCTTGCCGGAGAAGCCCATGAGCTTGGTGCCCATGTCGTCACTGCCTTCGCGGGCCAACGATTTGTACCAGTCCACGCCGTCGCCGATGATCGCCGGCACGTTGCACAGGGTCTCGACGTTGTTCACGCACGTCGGCTTGCCCCACACGCCCACGGCGGCAGGGAAGGGCGGCTTGGAGCGCGGGTTGGCGCGGCGGCCTTCGAGGGAGTTGATCAGTGCGGTTTCTTCACCGCAGATGTAACGCCCGGCGCCGGTGTGGACGAACAGCTCGAAATCAAAACCCGAGCCCAGGATGTTTTTACCCAGCAGGCCCGCTGCCTTGGCTTCTTCCACGGCACGGTTGAGGTGCTTGGCGGCGGTGGTGTATTCGCCACGCAGGAAGATATAGCCACGGTAGGTTTTCAGCGCGCGAGCACTGATCAGCATGCCTTCGATCAGCAGATGGGGCAGTTGCTCCATCAGCATGCGGTCTTTCCAGGTGTTGGGCTCCATCTCGTCCGCGTTGCACAGCAGGTAGCGGATGTTGATGGATTCGTCTTTGGGCATCAGGCCCCACTTGACGCCCGTGGGAAAGCCAGCACCGCCGCGACCTTTCAAGCCGGCGTCTTTCACGGTCTGGACGATGTCGTCCTGGGCCATGTCGGCGAAGGCCTTGCGTGCTGCCGCGTAACCGTTCTTGGCCTGGTACTCGTCGAGCCACACCGCCTCGCCGTCGTCACGCAGGCGCCAGGTCAGGGGATGGGTCTCTGGCGAGCGCTTGATGCGGTTGGCCGGGCCGAAGGAAGTCAGGGTCATACGTAGCCCTCCAACAGCTTGGCAACGCCAGCTGGCTGTACGTCACCGAAGGTGTCGTCGTCGATCATCAGTGCCGGGGCCTTGTCGCAGTTGCCCAGGCAGCAGACCGGCAGCAGGGTGAAGCGGCCGTCGGCGGTGGTCTGGCCCAGGCCGATGCCCAGCTTGCTCTGGATTTCGCTGACCACGGACTCGTGGTCACCGATGTAGCAGACCATGCTGTCGCAGACGCGAATGATGTGGCGGCCAACCGGCTGGCGGAAAATCTGGCTGTAGAACGTCGCCACGCCTTCAACGTCGCTGGCCGGGATGCCGAGGATCTCGCCAATGGCGTACAGGGCGCCGTCCGGCACCCAGCCACGTTCCTTCTGGACGATCTTCAGGGCTTCGATCGACGCCGCGCGCGGGTCTTCGTAGTGATGCAACTCGTGCTCGATGGCCGAGCGCTCGGTTTCGCTCAGGGCGAAACGGTCTGTCTGGATAAGCGTGCTGTTCATGCTTAGCGGTCCACGTCGGCCATAACGAAATCGATACTACCCAGGTACGCGATCAAGTCCGCGACCATGCTGCCTTGGATCACCGAAGGGATCTGCTGCAGGTGCGGGAAGCTTGGGGTGCGAATCCGGGTGCGGTAGCTCATGGTGCCGCCATCGCTCGTCAGGTAATAACTGTTGATGCCCTTGGTTGCTTCGATCATCTGGAAGGATTCGTTGGCCGGCATGACCGGGCCCCACGAAACTTGCAGGAAGTGCGTGATCAGGGTCTCGATGTGCTGCAGCGTGCGCTCTTTGGGCGGCGGCGTGGTCAGCGGGTGATCCGCCTTGTACGGGCCTTCCGGCATGTTGCGCATGCATTGTTCGATGATCTTGAGGCTCTGGCGCATTTCTTCGACGCGCACGATGCAGCGGTCGTAGGCATCGCCATTGGCGGCCAGCGGCACTTCGAACTCGAAGTTCTCGTAACCGGAGTACGGGCGAGCCTTACGCAGGTCGAAGTCGCAACCGGTCGACCGCAGGCCGGAACCGGTGACGCCCCATTCCAGGGCTTCCTTGGTGTTGTAGGCCGCGACGCCGATGGTGCGGCCACGCAGGATACTGTTGTCCAGGGCGGCTTTCTGGTATTCGTCCAGACGCTTTGGCATCCACTCGACGAAATCCTTGACCAGTTTTTCCCAGCCGCGCGGCAGGTCGTGGGCGACGCCACCGATGCGGTACCAGGCCGGGTGCAGGCGGAAGCCGGTAATGGCTTCGATCACCGTGTACGCCTTCTGGCGGTCGGTGAAGGTGAAGAACACCGGGGTCATGGCGCCGACGTCCTGGATATAGGTACCCAGGAACAGCAGGTGGCTGGTGATCCGGAAGAACTCGGCCATCATGATGCGGATGACGTCGACCTTCTCGGGCACCTTGATCCCCGCCAGCTTCTCGACCGAGAGCACGTACGGCAGGTTGTTCATCACGCCGCCGAGGTAGTCGATACGGTCGGTGTACGGGATGAAGCTGTGCCAGGACTGACGCTCGGCCATCTTCTCGGCACCACGGTGGTGGTAGCCGATGTCCGGTACGCAGTCGACGATTTCTTCGCCGTCCAGTTGCAGGATGATACGGAACGCACCGTGGGCCGAAGGGTGGTTCGGACCCAGGTTGAGGAACATGTAGTCCTCGTTCGCGCCGGAACGCTTCATGCCCCAGTCTTCAGGCTTGAAGCGCGCGGCTTCTTCCTCGAGCTGTTGCTTGGCCAGGGTCAGGCTGAACGGGTCGAACTCGGTGGCGCGGGCCGGGAAGTCCTTGCGCAGCGGGTGACCTTCCCAGGTCGGCGGCATCATGATGCGGCTCAGGTGCGGGTGGCCGGCAAAGTCGATGCCGTACATGTCCCACACTTCACGCTCGTACCAGTTGGCGTTCGGCCAGATACCGGTGACGGTCGGCACGCTGAGGTCGCTCTCGGACAAGGCGACCTTGATCATGACGTCACTATTACGTTCGATCGACATCAAGTGGTAGAACACGGTGAAGTCGACGCCGTTCGGCAGCCCTTGACGCTTGGTGCGCAGGCGCTCGTCCACGCCATGCAGGTCATAGAGCATGACGTACGGCTTGGGCAGGCTGCGCAGGAAGGTCAGGACTTCGACGAGTTTGGCACGGGCAACCCAAAGCACCGGCATGCCGGTGCGGGTAGGCTGGGCGGTGAACGCCTCTGGGCCAAAACGGTTGTTCAGTTCGACGACCACATCCTGGTCGTCTGCCTTGTAAGGCGGGATGTACAGAGCACTGCCTGTAGTCATGGTTATTTATCGCTTTCGGTCAACGTAAAGAATGAAGCCAGCTTCTCGTTTCTTGGTAAGAACAGATCTGGATCAGACTTCGTCGGGGCTGCGCAGGTTGGTGACCTGAATACGCTGTTCGCGGCGCGCATCCTTTTGCGAAGGCATCTCGGCGCGATACACGCCTTGATCACCAACGACCCAGGAAAGTGGGCGACGCTCCTGGCCAATCGACTCCTGCAAGAGCATCAAGCCTTGCAGAAAAGCTTCAGGGCGGGGCGGGCAGCCAGGCACGTAGACGTCCACGGGCAGGAACTTGTCCACCCCTTGAACGACGGAGTAGATGTCGTACATGCCACCGGAGTTGGCGCACGAACCCATGGAGATGACCCATTTAGGCTCGAGCATTTGCTCGTAGAGACGCTGAATGATCGGCGCCATCTTGATGAAGCAGGTACCGGCGATAACCATGAAATCCGCCTGACGCGGCGATGCCCGGATAACCTCGGCGCCGAAGCGTGCGATGTCGTGGGGCGCCGTGAAGGCGGTGGTCATTTCCACGTAGCAGCACGAAAGACCGAAGTTGTACGGCCACAGGGAGTTCTTACGCCCCCAGTTGATCGTACCGTTCAGCACGTCTTCGAGCTTGCCCATGAAGATGTTTTTGTGGACTTGATCTTCTAACGGATCGGAAACGGTTTCCCGTTCGCCGATCGGGTACTGCTCGTTAGGAGCATCCGGGTCGATCCTGGTGAGATTGTATTGCATTGCCAAAGCCTCATTGTTTCAGCTTCGCTTGCCGCTTACGACGAGCTTCCGGAGCCCAGTCAAGGGCGCCCACTCGGAATAGGTAGACAAGGCCTGCCAACAGAATTGCTATGAAAACGAGAGCTTCGACGAATCCGGTCCAGCCGCTTTCGCGGACGGACACAGACCATGCAAAGAGAAAGAGGGCTTCGATATCGAAGATCACGAACAGCATCGCGACCAGATAGAATTTGGCTGAGAGCCGCAAGCGGGCGCCACCTGTAGGTAGCATGCCGGACTCGAACGGTTCGTTTTTGCTGCGGCCCCAGGCTTTTGACCCGAGGAGGCTGGAGACGCCGAGCATGAAGGCACAAAGGCCGCCGACACCCAGAAGGAAAATGGCAAAGCCCCAGTTGTGGGCCATGAGTCCTGTCGCTTCGGGCATGCTGGTAATCCTTAACAGAGAGCAAAGGTCTCTGAGCTTGATATAGAAATAAAGCAGTGACGATATGTCGCAGCGCAATCAATCCCGCTGATTTTATGGCTAAACACCGGGCAAGTAAATTTTCTGTGGCGAAATTATTTATAAGAATAAGGACATAGCACTGCTCAAAACCCCCGCAGCCCTTGCGTTGCGGGCATTAGCCGGGTTTTCATCAATATTGTTTTGTAGGGAATGTAACGAACATCGTCACGGCTAAATGATAATCAATATTGTTTGTGTCGGTTTTTAAACTGTTAAACGAGGTAAGAGCCGGGAAGTTGTCTTACATGCGCGTAACTGTAAGTAGCGACGGCGTGTGTTTTAGCTGATTTTTCGGGTGGCGATGGCGCTCTGGATCAATGATTTACTGCATGCGCCACCGTCCCCTGTAGGAGCGAGCGTGCTCGCGAAAAAACGTCCGGAAAACGCGGTCGTTCAGACAGGGCGCGTTATCGTTGGAGTCCTTCGAGCACGCTCGCTCCTACAGGGGGGCTGTGTTACTGAGAAATCACGCGCAAAAAAAACGCCCCGAACCAGTCGGGGCGTCAGATGTGCAGCGCTGCGGTTAGCTTTCTACTCGGTCCGCAACGGCCGTTTACTCAGAAGCCGATCAGTGGAACTGTTCTTCTTCGGTCGAACCGGTCAGTGCGGTAACCGAGGACGAGCCACCCTGGATCACGGTGGTCATGTCGTCGAAGTAGCCGGTGCCCACTTCCTGCTGGTGAGCCACGAAGGTGTAACCCTTGGCCGCGTCAGCGAATTCCTGCTCCTGCAGCTTCACGTAGGCGGTCATGTCGTTGCGGGCGTAGTCGTGCGCCAGGTTGAACATGCTGTGCCACATGTTGTGAATGCCGGCCAGGGTGATGAACTGGTGCTTGTAGCCCATGGCGGACAGTTCGCGCTGGAACTTGGCGATGGTCGCGTCGTCCAGGTTTTTCTTCCAGTTGAAGGAAGGCGAGCAGTTGTACGACAGCAGTTGGTCCGGGTATTCCTTCTTGATCGCTTCAGCGAAGCGACGAGCCTCGTCCAGGTCCGGCTTGGCGGTTTCGCACCAGATCAGGTCGGCATACGGTGCGTAGGCCAGGCCGCGAGCGATCGCCTGGTCCAGGCCAGCGCGTACTTTGTAGAAACCTTCCTGGGTGCGCTCGCCAGTCACGAACGGCTGGTCGTACGGGTCGCAGTCGGAAGTCAGCAGGTCAGCCGCGTTAGCGTCGGTACGTGCCAGGATGATGGTCGGCGTGCCGGCAACGTCAGCCGCCAGACGGGCAGCGGTCAGCTTCTGTACGGCTTCCTGGGTTGGAACCAGTACCTTGCCGCCCATGTGGCCGCATTTCTTCACGGATGCGAGCTGGTCTTCGAAGTGAACGCCGGCGGCGCCTGCCTCGATCATGCTCTTCATCAGCTCGTAGGCGTTCAGAACGCCGCCGAAACCGGCTTCGGCGTCGGCAACGATTGGCGCGAAGTAGTCGATGTAGCCCGCGTCGCCCGGGTTCTTGCCGGCTTTCCACTGGATCTGGTCGGCGCGACGGAACGAGTTGTTGATGCGCTTGACCACGGTCGGAACCGAGTCAACCGGGTACAGGGACTGGTCCGGGTACATCGATTCTGCAGAGTTGTTGTCTGCAGCAACCTGCCAGCCCGACAGGTAGATGGCCTGGATACCGGCCTTGACCTGTTGTACGGCCTGGCCGCCAGTCAGGGCGCCCATGCAGTTGACGAAATCTTTCTCAGGACGGAAGGCTGGCTTGGCACCCTGGGTGACCAGGTTCCACAGCTTTTCAGCGCCCATTTTTGCAAAGGTGTGCTCAGGTTGAACCGAGCCACGCAGACGGACGACGTCAGCAGCGGAGTAAGTGCGTGTCACGCCTTTCCAGCGCGGGTTTTCAGCCCAGTCTTTTTCAAGGGCTGCAATTTGCTGTTCGCGTGTCAGTGCCATGGAGATAAACCTCGTCGCATAGGTCTTGGGTGGAAAATTCCTGTTCCGCCACGTACGCACATTCAAAGTGGGGCGTAGATGGCTGCTCGCTGACCAGAGGCTTGAGGACTCAAGTCGGTTTGGCGCAGGAGGCGACGGGATGAACGGTGCTCGAGGAGGAGGCTGAGCAGGTAAGGGCGAGCTGTCGGGCGCATTTGGGCGTCGTGGGCCTTCATACGTTCATCAGTGTGGTGCCGGGCTACCTATTACGCTTCCGTCCCTCGGGACAACTTCGTTCCAGTCGCAACCTCGTCAAACACACCTTGTGGGCGGTACAGACACGAATCGGCTCAGGTCGGTAAGGTGAGAGCGGCGATCCGAAGGCCCTTGCCAGGGCCCCTGATTAGCGGGAGCGAGGCCATCATGCCTTCGCTTTTTTGCCTCGTCAAACGTTTTGTAGTGCTTTTTTTCAGGCACTACATCTTTGGTCTAATACGACTAATCAGTCAGTTTCCGGTGTCTCAGTCCAAGGTGTCGACTTTCACCCGCAAGGTCATGTCATCCCGGCCTTGAGTCCCGTAGTGGCGGGTCATGCCTTGTTTGCCGGCCTGATTCTGGCGGTTGATGCCGGCCAGGGTGATCCATTCGCCCAGGCGGCCGCTGACGCTGGTGTCGGTACTTTGCACGTTCACTACATCGGGGCGTTCCTGGCTCATGTGGTCACGGTTGGTGCTGATGGCCAGGTGTACGGTTTCGCCGGTGACACTGGCGGTGACGTAGAAACCCTGGGTGACGTTGCGGTATTCGGTCTGGCTGAGCAGGCGGCCGTCGGTGTCGGTCCGGGTGCTGGTGAGCGGCACGCTCTGGCCGGTCTGGATCAGCGCGGGAACGCCTTCGCTGGCCTGAATCTGCTGGATGCCGCCCTCGCGGCTGGCGGTGCTGTAGCTGATGATCTGGGTTTGCGGGTCGCCGCTGTCTTGCTGGTTGTTTTCGCTGCTGTCGACGGTAATCAGCAGGCGCTTGGGGGCGGTGTCCAGTTGCGCTAGCAGGGCCTTGAGCCCGTCGATCTTGCCGGGTTCGGCGTTGACGATCAGTTGATTGCCGTAGGCGCTGACGGTGCCGTCCTTGCCGATGAAGTTCTGCGCAACCGGCAGCAGGTCTGCGCTGGTGCGATGGTTGAGCGGCACCACCTCGGTCGCGGCCATGGCCGAAAAGCTGCAGGTCAGCAGCAGCGTGGTGAGCAGGGTGCGTAGGGACATGTCCGTTATCTCCGCGTTCAAGTAGCTTGATAGTGCCAGTTTGTCGGCCTGCGGTGGGGCAAGTTGAATCGTAGACAGCAAAACGCCCCGGCATCCGAAGATGGCGGGGCGTTTTTGAGTGTGTGCCTGAGATCAGTGTAGGAGCGAGCGTGCTCGCGATGGATTTGAAGGCGATGCGTTTTGCCAGGCAGTACGCGTCATCGTTCACGTCCATCGCGAGCGGGCTCGCTCCTACAGGTGTGGATCAGGCACCGCGCACCATGTCTACGTGGGGAATCCCTGCTTCCAGGAATTCCTCGCTGACGATGCGAAAGCCCAGGCGCTCATAGAACGCCGTGGCCTGCACCTGGGCGCTGAGCATCTGCTGCTTGAGCCCGCGTTTCTCGGCTTCACCGATCACCGCTTGCATCAAGGCGTCGCCGACTTTCAGGCCGCGCCAGTCCTTGAGTACCGATACCCGGCCGATGTGGCCATCGGGCAGCAGGCGGGCGGTACCAATGGGGAAGTCACCTTCAAGGGCGAGGAAATGCACGGCGCTTGCGTCGTCGGCATCCCACTCCAGTTCAGGCGGAACCGATTGCTCGGCGATGAACACCGCTTCACGAATGCGCCGGATCTCGGCGTTATCCTTTTGCCAGTCTGCGACACTTACGTGAATCTTATTCATCGGCAAACCCCAGGCTTCCTTGCTTGACCAGTTCACACAGCAGGCTGCGGCCGTCTTCGTCGCTCAGCCACTGGCCGAGGTTGTCGATATGCAGGGCATCGGCGGCGCAGATCATTTTCAGCAGTTCACGCAGTTTGCCCGGCAAGTAACGGCTCTGGCCGCTGGCGAACAGCAGCAGGTCGTCGTCCACTTCCGACCACGCCAGGCGCGCGCTCGGGTTGCGGATCAGCACGGCGCCTTGTTCCAGGCTGCTCAGCAGGTCGTCTTCTTCCAGTTCCGGGCCAACCACCAGTTCGGGGTAGCGCGGCTCGGTCATGAACTGGCCGAACCAGGTCAGCAGCAGGCGTTCGTCGCTCATGTGCTCGGCCAGCAGGCTTTTCAGGCGGTCGAGGGCGTCGTGCTGGATCTGGTGCGGGTCGACGGCTGGCTGTGCGTCGGCGTCGGTGTAGCGCTCTTCGTCAGGCAGGAACTGGCTGAGGAAGTCGGTGAAGTGGGTCAGCACTTCGGCTGCGCTCGGGGCGCGGAAGCCGACCGAGTAGGTCATGCAGTCGTCGACCGCCACGCCGCAGTGAGCCAGGCGCGGTGGCAGGTACAGCATGTCACCCGGTTCCAGTACCCATTCCGCGGTTTCTTCGAATTCGGCGAGGATGCGCAGGTCGGCGTGTTGCAGCAGCGGGCTCTCGGAATCGCACATCTGGCCGATTTTCCAGTTGCGCTTGCCATGGCCTTGCAGCAGGAACACGTCGTAGTTGTCGAAGTGCGGGCCGACGCTGCCACCTGGCGCGGCGAAGCTGATCATCACGTCATCGATGCGCCAGCTCGGCAGGAAGCGGAAGTGCTCCAGCAACTCGCTGACTTCCGGCACGAACTGATCCACTGCCTGTACCAGCAGGGTCCACTCGCGCTCTGGCAGCTTGCTGAATTCGTCTTCGGCGAACGGGCCGCGGCGCAATTCCCACGGGCGCTCGCCGTGTTCGATGACCAGGCGCGATTCGACTTCTTCTTCCAGCGCCAGGCCGGCCAGTTCGTCGGCGTCGATCGGGCTTTCGAAGTCAGGGATCGCCTGGCGGATCAGCAGGGGTTTTTTCTGCCAGTAGTCGCGCAGGAATTCCCGTGCCGTGATGCCGCCCAGAAGTTGAAGAGGAATGTCAGGATTCATGTGTAACCTATTGAAAAAAAGCACTTTTCATACGGGAATAAAAACGCCCGGCGCTGCCGGGCGTCTCAAGAGGTCAAGCGACAGTCAGATGCGTTTGGCTTGTGCCACGGCGTTGCCGATGTAGTTGGCCGGGGTGAGCAGTTTCAGCTCGGCCTTAGCCTCGGCAGGCATGTCCAGTGCATCGATGAAAGTCTGCAGCGCTTCAGGGCTGATGCCCTTGCCACGGGTCAGTTCTTTCAGCTTTTCGTACGGGTTTTCGATGTTGTAGCGGCGCATCACGGTCTGGATCGGCTCGGCCAGTACTTCCCAGCAAGCGTCCAGGTCAGCGGCGATCTTCTGGGCGTTGAGCTCCAGCTTGCTGATGCCTTTGAGGCTGGCTTCGTACGCGATCACGCTATGGGCGAAGCCCACGCCGAGGTTGCGCAGTACGGTGGAGTCGGTCAGGTCGCGCTGCCAGCGGGAGATTGGCAGTTTGCTCGCCAGGTGCTGGAACAGGGCGTTGGCGATCCCCAGGTTGCCTTCGGAGTTTTCGAAGTCGATCGGGTTGACCTTGTGCGGCATGGTCGAGGAACCGATTTCGCCGGCGATGGTGCGCTGCTTGAAGTAGCCCAGGGAAATGTAGCCCCAGATGTCGCGGTCGAAGTCGATCAGGATGGTGTTGAAGCGCGCGATGGCGTCGAACAGCTCGGCGATGTAGTCGTGCGGCTCGATCTGCGTGGTGTACGGGTTGAAGCCCAGGCCCAGCTCGTCTTCGATGAAGGTGCGGGCGTTGGCTTCCCAGTCGATCTGCGGGTAGGCCGACAGGTGGGCGTTGTAGTTGCCCACGGCGCCGTTGATCTTGCCCAGTAGCGGAACGGCGGCGACCTGAGCGATCTGGCGCTCCAGGCGGTAAACCACGTTGGCCAGTTCCTTGCCCAGGGTAGTCGGCGAAGCCGGCTGGCCGTGGGTGCGCGACAGCATCGGCACGTCGGCGAAACGGATCGCCAGTTCGCGGATAGCCTCGGCAGTCTGGCGCATCAGCGGCAGCATCACTTCATCACGGCCTTCGCGCAGCATCAGGGCGTGGGACAGGTTGTTGATGTCCTCGCTGGTGCAGGCAAAGTGGATGAACTCACTGACCTTGGCCAGTTCCGGCAGCTTGGCCGCTTGTTCCTTGAGCAGGTACTCGATGGCTTTGACGTCGTGGTTGGTGGTGCGCTCGATCTCTTTGACACGCTCGGCGTGTTCCAGGGAGAAGTTTTCCGCCAGGGTGTTCAGCGCAGCGTTGGCTTCGGCAGAAAACGCCGGCACTTCGCTGATGGCGGGGTGAGCGGCCAGGCGCTGGAGCCAGCGCACTTCAACCAGTACGCGAGCGCGGATCAGGCCGTACTCGCTGAAAATTGGGCGCAGGGCCTGGGTTTTGCCGGCGTAGCGGCCGTCAACAGGGGAAACCGCAGTGAGCGAAGAGAGCTGCATGGGGTGTTCTCGGACAGTCGGGCAACGAAATGGGGCGCGTATCATACATGAAAAAATCCGCCGGTCCGTTGCCAACTGACCAGCGTATTACGCGTTACAGACTACAAAAGCGATGTTTCAGGTGCGGTTCAGCTGCTGCGCATCAGCGGATACAGCTCTTTGAGCAGTTTGCGCCGGCTGATCACCAGCTGCCAGCGATGGCCGCCCAGTTGCCGCCACAGGCGCGCCGAGCGGATGCCGGCCAACAGCAGGGCACGGATCTTCGAGGCGTTGCTCGGTTGCTGCAGGTTGCGCATGTCACCGTGTACCTGGATGCGTTGGCGCAGGGTGCTCAACGTGTCCTGATACAGCGCGCCACAGGCGGCGATCACGTTTTCGTGAGCCGGGCCGAAATGTTCCACCTGGGACTGGATCTGGGGCAGACGCTTGCCGATGACTTCGAGCATGTCCTCGCGCTTGGCCAGTTGTCGCTCAAGGCCCAGCATCGACAGGGCGTAGCGCAGCGGTTCGCGTTGCAGGGTGTTGGGGTCGCGCTCGAGGGCGCCGATCAGTGCGCGATAGCCTTCGCGCAAATTGAGGTCGTCGCCACCGTAGACTTCCAGGGTGTCCTTGGGGTCGCGGATCAGCAGGCTGCCGAGCATGCAGGTCAGGCCCGCTTCGCTGACCTGGCCGGTCTTGGCGATCTTGTCCACTAGCACGGCGGCCAGAAACACGCCGCCCAGTGCCGTCAGTTGCTCCTGGGTCGGGCTCATGGGCGCGAATCCTTGCTGTGCCAGGGTTCGGCGACTTCAATGACGCCGCCACCGAGGCAGATTTCACCGTCGTAGAAGACGACCGACTGGCCCGGGGTGACCGCGCGTTGCGGGTCGTCGAAGATGGCGCGGTAGCCGCTGGCGGTTTTTTCCAGGGTGCAGGGCTGGTCGCCCTGGCGGTAGCGTACTTTCGCCGTCAGGCGGCGTGGCTCGCTCAGGTCGACCGGGTTGACCCAGTAGATCTCGGAGGCGAGCAGGGCGCGGGAGAACAACCACGGGTGGTCGTTGCCCTGGCCTACGATCAGCTCGTTGTGCTCCAGGTCCTTGATCAACACGTACCACGGCTCGTCGCTGGCGTCTTTCAGGCCGCCGATGCCCAGGCCCTGGCGCTGGCCGATGGTGTGGTACATCAGGCCATGGTGGCGGCCGATCACTTCACCTTCGGTGGTCTTGATTTCGCCTGGCTGGGCCGGCAGGTATTGCTTGAGGAAGTCGCTGAAGCGTCGCTCACCGATAAAGCAGATGCCGGTGGAGTCTTTCTTCTTGGCGGTGGCCAGGTCGTGTTTCTCGGCGATTGCGCGCACTTCGGGTTTTTCCAGTTCGCCAACCGGGAACAGGGTCTTGGCGATCTGTTCACCGCCCACGGCGTGCAGGAAGTAGCTCTGGTCCTTGTTCGGGTCCAGGCCCTTGAGCAGTTCGGTGCGGCCATCGATGTCGCGGCGGCGCACATAGTGGCCGGTGGCGATCAGGTCGGCACCGAGCATCATGGCGTAGTCGAGGAACGCCTTGAACTTGATTTCACGGTTGCACAGGATGTCCGGGTTCGGCGTGCGACCGGCCTTGTATTCGGCCAGGAAGTGCTCGAACACGTTGTCCCAGTACTCGGCAGCGAAGTTGGCGGTGTGCAGCTTGATGCCAATCCTGTCGCATACGGCCTGGGCGTCTGCCAGGTCATCCATGGCGGTGCAGTACTCCGTACCGTCGTCCTCTTCCCAGTTCTTCATGAACAGGCCTTCCACCTGGTAACCCTGCTCGATCAGCAGTAAGGCAGAAACGGAAGAGTCCACGCCGCCGGACATGCCGACAATGACGCGCTTCTTTTGAGTGTCAGAAGGGGCTGGATCACGCATAGGAGTTTAATGAGTGTCTTGAAAAAGGACGCGATTCTAGCAGGCCCGGGCCCACAAGGCTAAAGAGAAGGGCGGATCAGTTCGAGGTCGAAGTGCTTACCGTCCAGATAATCGTCGATACAGCGGATGATCAGCTCGCTGCGCCAGTGGTCGCGCTGATTCATGAGCTCGTCGCGGGTCAGCCACTTGGCGCCGACGATGCCGTCGTCCAGTTGATAGTCCGGATGGTGTTGCAGCTGTTTGGCGCTGAAGCAGACCCGTTGATAGGTTACGCCGTTACTGGGGGCGGTGTAGAGGTAAATGCCGATAACGCCGGTGGGTTCGACGTCCCAGCCGGTTTCCTCGAGGGTTTCGCGCACGGCGGCTTCGATCAGGGTTTCGTCTGGATCCAGGTGGCCGGCGGGCTGGTTGAGCACCGTGCGCCCAGCCTTGAGTTCTTCGACCATCAGGAAGCGACCGTTGTCCTCGACGATGGTGGCGACGGTGATGTGGGGGAGCCAATCCATAAGATGCACTCGATGTTTAGTATTGGAACGCCGTCCCAGCATACAAGCGGGCTTCGGTTTCTAGGGTTGAATTTTTGTCGCGGCCAGAAGCAGAAACCCCGGCGCTGGGCCGGGGTTCCTTTGCATCCTTACAACCTTACACCAGCGCAGCAATCGCCGCGTTGAAGGTGTTGCTCGGGCGCATGGCCTTGCTGATCAGCTCGGCGCTGGCGTGGTAGTAGCCGCCGATGTCCACTGGCTTGCCCTGCACGGCGTTGAGCTCGGCAACGATGGTCGCCTCGTTCTCGGTCAGGGTCTTGGCCAGTTGGGTGAACTGGGCCTGCAGCGCAGCGTCTTCGGTCTGGGCGGCCAGGGACTGAGCCCAGTACAGCGCCAGGTAGAAGTGGCTGCCGCGGTTGTCGATGTTGCCGACTTTGCGCGATGGCGACTTGTTGTTATCCAGGAACTGGCCGGTGGCCTGGTCCAGGGTCTTGGCCAGAACCAGCGCCTTGGGGTTGTTGTAGGTAACACCCAGGTGCTCGAGGGATGCGGCCAGGGCCAGGAACTCGCCCAGCGAATCCCAGCGCAGGAAGTTTTCTTCCAGCAGCTGTTGAACGTGCTTCGGCGCCGAACCGCCAGCGCCGGTTTCGAACAGGCCACCGCCATTCATCAGCGGTACGATCGACAGCATCTTGGCGCTAGTGCCCAGTTCCATGATCGGGAACAGGTCTGTCAGGTAGTCGCGCAGCACGTTGCCGGTCACCGAGATGGTGTCGAGGCCTTCGCGGGTACGGTCCAGGGTGAACTTCATCGCGTCGACAGGCGACATGATGCGGATGTCCAGGCCGGCGGTGTCGTGATCCTTCAGGTAGGCCTGAACTTTCTCGATCACCACGCCGTCGTGGGCGCGCATCGGGTCCAGCCAGAAGATTGCCGGAGTTGCACTTGCGCGAGCACGGTTGACGGCCAGCTTGACCCAGTCCTGGATCGGTGCGTCTTTGGTCTGGCACATGCGGAAGATGTCGCCGGCTTCAACCGATTGCTCCAGCAGGGTGCGACCGGCGCTGTCGGAAACGCGAACCACGCCGTCGGCCTTGATCTGGAAGGTCTTGTCGTGGGAGCCGTACTCTTCGGCTTTTTTCGCCATCAGGCCAACGTTTGGCACGCTGCCCATGGTGGTCGGATCGAAGGCGCCGTGTTGCTTGCAGTCTTCGATCACCGCCTGGTAGATGGTGGCATAGCAGCGATCCGGGATCACGGCCTTGGTGTCGTGCAGCTGGCCGTCGGTGCCCCACATTTTGCCGGAGTCACGGATCATGGCCGGCATCGAGGCGTCGACGATGACGTCGCTCGGCACGTGCAGGTTGGTGATGCCTTTGTCGGAGTTGACCATGGCCAGCGACGGACGAACGGCGTAGACCGCCTGGATGTCGGCTTCGATCGCAGCTTGTTGCTCGGCCGGCAAGGCCTTGATGCGAGCGTACAGGTCGCCGATGCCGTTGTTCAGGTTGAAGCCGATTTGAGCCAGCACGTCAGCGTGCTTGGCCAGTGCGTCTTTATAGAACTCGGCAACGATCTGGCCGAACATGATCGGGTCGGAGACCTTCATCATGGTGGCTTTGAGGTGGACCGACAGCAGCACACCCTTGGCCTTGGCGTCTTCGATCTCGGCAGCAATGAAGCTGCGCAGCGCGTTTTTGCTCATGACCGCGCAATCGAGGATCTCACCGGCTTGTACGGTGGTTTTTGCCTTCAGGACGGTGGAGGTGCCGTCCTGGGCGATCAGTTCGATTTTGACGGCGTCAGCGGCGTCGATCAGGGCGGCCTTTTCGCTGCCGTAGAAATCGCCGGTGCTCATGTGAGCGATGTGGGACTTGGAGTCCTTGGCCCAGGCGCCCATTTTGTGCGGGTGCTTGCGTGCGTAGTTCTTGACCGACAGCGGAGCGCGGCGGTCGGAGTTGCCTTCGCGCAGAACCGGGTTGACCGCGCTGCCCTTGATCTTGTCGTAACGCGCCTTGGCGTCCTTGTCGGCATCGCTGGTAACGGTTTCCGGGTAGTCCGGCAGGGCGTAGCCCTGGGCTTGCAGCTCTTTGATCGCGGCTTGCAGCTGTGGAACCGAAGCGCTGATGTTCGGCAACTTGATGATGTTGGCTTCAGGCGTAACGGCCAGGGCGCCCAGTTCGGCGAGGTGGTCGGCTACGGCTTTGTCGCCCAGTTGCTCGGGGAAGCTGGCCAGAATACGACCTGCCAGCGAGATATCGCGGGTTTCGACAGCGATATCGGCCGAAGCGGTGAAGGCTTCAACGATCGGGAGCAGGGAATAGGTGGCGAGGGCGGGAGCTTCGTCGGTGAAGGTGTAGATGATCTTCGAGCGGGTGGGCATATTCGGATTAACTCTCTTCTTTGCTAGAGCGTGCGCAGAAACTCGAGGGGCGCCGGGTAAGCGCGTTCGTTCAAAGTCATCCATGAGCCGAATGTCGAGGTTTCTTCGCGGTGATGTTGGGTGCATCAGTCGAGCGTCAAGCGGGTGGACTGCGGTAACAGTCCGGCTTTTCGGGCCTCGGGTCTCGGCTACATTTCCTGTCGCAGAGCGGTCGGCCGTCGTGACTCTGTGGTCAGCGGCGGCATTATACATAGGTAGCTGGCAAAGCGCCGATGGTTCATACGCAACTCCTCTCGTCCATTGGTCTAAAGGTCGCACCCGCATCGGGGAGTAGAGGCAGCCAATGTGCTTGAATTTGGCGCTTTTCCCTTTGCTTTCAGGCTTGTAGGCCGCGAACTGCACCGGTTTCGCTACCTGGGAGTGGAACATGAGGTTCCCGTCCAGATTCAACTGGGGTACGCTCGGACGCAGCCAGATGTTCAATCCACACAACGGAGTTCAGCATGGGATACAAGAAGATTCAGGTTCCAGCAGTCGGCGACAAAATCACCGTCAACGCAGACCATTCTCTCAATGTTCCTAACAACCCGATCATCCCGTTCATTGAAGGGGATGGTATTGGCGTTGATATCAGCCCGGTCATGATCAAGGTTGTCGATGCTGCTGTTAAGAAGGCTTACGGCGGCGAACGCAAGATTTCCTGGATGGAAGTGTATGCCGGGGAAAAAGCGACTCAGGTTTACGATCAGGACACCTGGCTGCCTCAGGAGACTCTGGACGCAGTCAAGGATTACGTGGTTTCCATCAAGGGTCCGCTGACCACGCCGGTCGGTGGCGGTATTCGCTCCCTCAACGTTGCCCTGCGCCAGCAGCTTGACCTGTATGTGTGCTTGCGCCCAGTGCGCTGGTTCGAAGGCGTGCCTAGCCCGGTCAAGAAGCCGGGCGACGTCGACATGACGATCTTCCGCGAGAACTCGGAAGACATCTACGCCGGTATCGAGTGGAAGGCCGGCTCGCCGGAGGCGACCAAGGTCATCAAGTTCCTTAAAGAAGAAATGGGCGTCACCAAGATCCGTTTCGACGAAAACTGCGGCATCGGCGTCAAGCCGGTTTCCCTGGAAGGTACCAAGCGTCTGGCTCGCAAGGCCCTGCAGTATGTGGTCGACAATGATCGTGATTCGCTGACCATCGTCCACAAGGGCAACATCATGAAGTTCACCGAAGGTGCCTTCAAGGAATGGGCCTACGAAGTGGCGGCGCAAGAATTCGGCGCCACCCTGCTCGACGGCGGTCCGTGGATGCAGTTCAAGAACCCGAAAACCGGCAAGAATGTCATCGTCAAGGACGCCATCGCCGACGCCATGCTCCAGCAGATCCTGCTGCGCCCGGCCGAGTACGATGTGATTGCCACCCTGAACCTGAACGGCGACTACCTGTCCGATGCCCTGGCGGCTGAAGTCGGTGGTATCGGTATTGCGCCAGGTGCCAACCTGTCCGACACCGTGGCCATGTTTGAAGCGACCCACGGTACTGCGCCCAAGTATGCCGGCAAAGACCAGGTGAACCCGGGCTCGCTGATCCTGTCCGCTGAAATGATGCTGCGCCACATGGGCTGGACCGAAGCGGCCGACCTGATCATCAAGGGCACCAACGGCGCTATCTCGGCCAAGACCGTGACCTACGACTTCGAACGTCTGATGGAAGGCGCCACCTTGCTGTCTTCTTCGGCGTTTGGTGATGCACTGATCTCGCATATGTAAGCGGATCGGCGGCCAACAAAAAACCGGCCGGCTCAAGTGATTGAGTCGGCCGGTTTTTTTATGATCGGATGTTTGTCGGATTACGCCGTGGCGGTGTGGGTCTGCTCTGCCTGGGTGGCGGCTTGAGTTTCCTTGGCGGTGTTGATGTTGACGGCATGCAAGCCCTTGGGTCCCTGGATGATCTCGAAGATCACCGGTTGGCCTGCCTTCAGGGTCTTGTAGCCCTCCATCGTGATGGCGGAGTAGTGGGCAAACAGGTCATCCGTTTTGCCTTCTTCATTGATAAAACCGTAACCCTTGGCATTGTTGAACCATTTCACCTTGCCGACTGCCATGCTCATATCCCTCTGCAACAGACTCCATCACTGGAGTATCATCCAGTTAATCCTCGTCAAATCCTCCATAATTGGATTCGACGGCAAGGACCTTTTTTACCCACTGTGGGCTCTATTGGTTGTAACACTGTTTTACCGATAGTCAAGGCATCCAGGTATTCGGAGTTGAAAAGCTCTAGCGCCGCCCCCACCACTGTATTCAGCTCAACTGACGAACCTTTCTTTCCATGCATGCAATCAGCCAGATTCGACTAACATTCAATCAGGATCGCCCGGATTTACACGACGACGATTCCGCAGGCATTGCTGTACAGGAGGCAAAACCTGCGTTGCAGGCGCCGCCGATGTACAAGGTGGTTTTGTTCAACGATGACTACACACCGATGGATTTCGTCGTCGAAGTGCTCGAGGTGTTTTTTAACCTGAATCGAGAGCTGGCGACCAAGGTAATGCTGGCCGTCCATACAGAAGGACGGGCAGTATGTGGATTGTTTACCCGCGACATCGCCGAGACTAAGGCCATGCAGGTCAACCAGTACGCCAGGGAAAGCCAGCATCCGCTACTCTGTGAAATCGAGAAGGACGGTTAACGCCGACCACTTGGGTATGAGGTGAAGCTATGTTAAACCGCGAGCTCGAAGTCACCCTCAATCTCGCCTTCAAGGAGGCGCGTTCGAAACGTCATGAGTTCATGACTGTCGAACACCTCCTGTTGGCTCTATTGGATAATGAGGCCGCCGCCACCGTTTTGCGTGCTTGCGGCGCAAACCTCGACAAACTCAAGCATGACCTGCAGGAGTTCATCGACTCCACCACGCCTTTGATTCCTGTCCATGACGAGGATCGCGAAACCCAGCCAACCCTGGGCTTCCAGCGTGTACTGCAACGTGCAGTCTTCCATGTACAGAGCTCGGGTAAACGCGAAGTGACCGGCGCCAACGTGCTGGTTGCGATCTTCAGTGAGCAAGAGAGTCAGGCCGTGTTCCTGCTTAAACAGCAGAGCGTTGCCCGTATCGATGTCGTCAATTACATCGCCCACGGCATCTCCAAAGTGCCCGGGCATGGCGATCACTCCGAGGGTGAGCAAGATATGCAGGACGACGAGGGCGGTGAGTCTTCTTCTTCAGGCAATCCTCTGGATGCATATGCCAGCAACCTCAACGAGCTGGCGCGCCAGGGGCGTATCGACCCGCTGGTCGGGCGTGAAATGGAAGTTGAGCGCGTTGCGCAGATTCTGGCGCGTCGGCGCAAGAACAACCCGCTGCTGGTGGGTGAGGCTGGCGTGGGTAAAACCGCGATTGCCGAAGGCCTGGCCAAGCGCATTGTCGACAATCAGGTGCCTGATCTGTTGGCCAATAGCGTGGTGTATTCCCTTGACCTGGGCGCCTTGCTGGCGGGTACCAAGTACCGCGGCGATTTCGAGAAGCGCTTCAAGGCGCTGCTCCATGAGCTGAAAAAACGTCCGCAGGCCATCCTGTTCATCGACGAGATCCACACTATCATCGGCGCCGGTGCTGCGTCCGGTGGCGTCATGGATGCATCCAACCTGCTCAAGCCGCTGCTGTCGTCGGGTGATATCCGCTGCATTGGCTCGACCACGTTCCAGGAATTTCGTGGAATCTTCGAGAAAGACCGTGCCCTGGCCCGACGCTTCCAGAAAGTCGATGTATCGGAGCCTTCGGTCGAAGACACCATCGGCATCCTGCGCGGCCTGAAAGGGCGTTTCGAGCTCCATCACAATATCGAATACAGTGATGAAGCCCTGCGCGCCGCGGCTGAACTGGCTTCGCGCTACATCAACGACCGGCACATGCCGGACAAGGCCATCGACGTGATCGACGAGGCGGGTGCGTATCAGCGCTTGCAGCCGGTCGAGAAACGGGTGAAACGCATCGAAGTGCCACAGGTCGAGGACATCGTCGCGAAAATCGCGCGGATTCCGCCTAAACACGTGACCAGTTCCGACAAAGAACTGCTGCGTAACCTCGAGCGTGATCTGAAGCTGACGGTGTTTGGTCAGGATGCGGCGATTGACTCGCTGTCTACCGCGATCAAGCTGTCCCGTGCTGGCCTCAAGTCGCCTGACAAGCCGGTCGGTTCATTCCTGTTCGCCGGTCCCACGGGCGTCGGTAAAACCGAAGCGGCCCGGCAGTTGGCCAAGGCGATGGGGATCGAACTGGTTCGTTTCGACATGTCCGAGTACATGGAGCGTCACACCGTATCGCGTCTGATCGGTGCGCCTCCAGGTTATGTCGGGTTCGACCAGGGCGGCCTGTTGACCGAGGCCATCACCAAGCAGCCCCATTGCGTGTTGTTGCTCGATGAAATCGAGAAGGCGCATCCGGAAGTCTTCAACCTGCTGCTGCAGGTCATGGACCACGGTACGCTCACCGATAACAACGGGCGCAAGGCGGACTTCCGTAACGTGATCGTGATCATGACGACCAACGCCGGCGCTGAAACCGCGGCCCGTGCCTCGATCGGTTTCACCTATCAGGATCACTCGTCCGATGCGATGGAAGTGATCAAGAAGAGTTTCACGCCGGAGTTCCGCAACCGCCTGGACACCATTATCCAGTTTGGTCGCCTCAGCCATGAGGTTATCAAGAGTGTGGTGGACAAGTTCCTTACCGAGCTTCAGGCGCAGCTGGAAGACAAGCGCGTGCAACTGGAAGTGACCGATGCCGCACGCAGTTGGCTGGCGGCGGGAGGCTACGACACGGCAATGGGTGCTCGACCCATGGCCCGTTTGATCCAGGACAAGATCAAGCGTCCGCTGGCGGAGGAGATCCTCTTTGGCGAACTGGCCGACCATGGCGGTGTGGTGCACATCGACATCAAGGATGGCGAGCTGACCTTCGACTTCGAGACTACGGCTGAAATGGCCTGATGGTTGTTGACCTGCTGTAAAGCGAAAGGCGCCTGTTGGCGCCTTTTTGCTGTCTACTCGGTTGGGGGGGGTATCCGGTGTTGCGGTTGAGGCCGCTGGCTGTGTGTTGGTGGGTGTGTATATCCGTTGCTGCGGTTAAGGCCGCTGGCGGTTTCGCCCTTACGGCGACTCACTTTTTTGACAAGCGCCTCAAAAAAGTAAGCAAAAAAACGCTCGCCCCGAGCGTCCGGCCCCTCGCTAAGGCTCGGCGTTCCTTCGCTCCGGTATCCATCTGGGGGCATCGTCCTCCGGTTTGCTTCGCTGCACCTCCATGCGATGTGTTCGACTTCGTCGAACGGCGCTGCGCGCCAATCCCCAGATGAATACCTACGCTCAGCCTCCCGAAGGGGCGGGCAAATCAAAAGCGAGGCGGCCTGCCGGCCGGCCTGATTGTTGGTGTGTTCAGTTCGTTTGTGCGGGGGGGCTAAGATCTTTGGCTTTGGCTTTGGCTTTGGCTTTGGCTTTGGCTTTGGCTTTGGCTTTGGCTTCGGCTTTTGATCTTGCTTTTGCTCTTTCGCCCCATCGGCAGGCCGAGCGTAGGTGTGCATCAGGGGGAAGGCGCGTAGCGCCGTTCGGTGAAGCCGAACACATCGAGAGGAGGTCGTCGCGAAGCAGACCGGAGGCGATGCCCCCTGATGGGCACCGTAGCGAGGGAATACCGAGCCTTGGCGAGGTACCGTACGCCGGGGCGAAAGCCTTTTGGTTCCTTTTTGGCGTTTGAAAAAGGGACTCGCTGTAAGAGCGAAACCGCCAGCGGCCTTAACCGCAGGAACGGATATGTACACAGCCCAGGCTGTAAAAGCGAAGCCGCCAGCGGCCGTTACCGCAGAAATGGATATGTGCTCGATCTACGCAAACAACAGACAAACAAAAACGCCCGGCATAAACCGGGCGTTTTGTATTGACTTGATTAGCGAGCGCGGTAAGTGATGCGCCCTTTGCTCAAGTCATAGGGCGTCAGCTCGACGCGCACCTTGTCACCGGTAAGAATACGAATGTAGTTCTTGCGCATCTTGCCGGAAATATGCGCGGTTACGACGTGCCCATTTTCCAACTCCACACGAAACATGGTGTTGGGCAGGGTGTCGACGACAGTGCCTTCCATTTCGAAGCTGTCTTCTTTCGACATGCAGTAAAGCCCTCGGTATCCAATGAATGGCCCGGTGCAACTGCGCCAGGCAAAAGCGGCGTGCATTGTGCCCGAAAAGTGGGGTTCAAGCCAAGGGATTTAGGGAGCAGGCTAGTTCAGGACCACCCAGCGCTGGTTAATCAGCAGCTCTATGGGGCGATATTGGGTCTTGTAGCTCATTTTTTTGCAGTTCTTGATCCAGTATCCAAGGTACACCGCATCAAGGCCCAGGCGGCGGGCTTCGCCGATTTGCCAGAGGATGGCATAACGCCCCAGGCTGCGGCGCTCTTCGTCGGGGTCATAGAAGGTATACACCGCGGACAACCCGTTGGGCAGCAGGTCGGTCACGGCGATCGCCAGCAGGCGACCTTCGAGGCGGAATTCATAGAAGCGCGAAAAAGGCAGGTCACGGACCAGAAAGGTCGAGAACTGATCACGGCTGGGCGGGTACATGTCGCCGTCGGCGTGACGCTGTTCAATGTAGCGTTGATAGAGGTCGAAGTATTCTTCGCTGAAACCGGGTTTCGCCGGGCGCACCTGCACGTCGGCGTTGCGCTTGAAAATGCGTTTCTGTTGTCGGTTGGGGGTGAACTGCATGACCGGAATGCGCGCAGGCACACACGCATTGCAGTTCTGGCAATGAGGTCGGTACAGGTGGTCGCCACTGCGACGAAAACCCATTTCCGACAGGTCTGCATAGACGTGCACATCCATGGGCTGGCTAGGGTCGAGAAACAGCGTCGTCGCCTGTTCCTCTGGCAGGTAGCTGCAAGAGTGGGGCTGAGTGGCATAAAACTTGAGGCGCGCCAACTCGGTCATAATCAACCCTCGGGATTTGCTGTTCAATTAAGTGTAAGCCACGGGCGCCAAAGGCGCCTAGCAAACCCATGTGGCGCGGTTGGGTAGATCAAGGTGTTGTGCCAGGTAGCCGGCAAACTCCCGACGCGGGATCGAGCGGGCACCCAGACTGTGCAGGTGGCCGGTGGGCATCTGGCAGTCGATCAGCACAAAGCCTGCGTCCTTGAGGTGGTTGACGAGAGTGGCAAAGCCGTACTTGGAGGCGTTGTCGGCGCGGCTGAACATCGACTCGCCAAAAAACAGTTGCCCCATCGCCAGGCCATAAAGCCCCCCCACCAGCACGCCTTGATCCCAGACCTCTACGGAGTGGGCGTGGCCGCGGGCATGGAGTTCGGTGTAGGCGCTTTGCATGGCGTCGGTGATCCAGGTGCCGTCGGCGTAGTCCCGTGGTGCGGCGCAGGCGCTGATAACGGCGGTGAAGTCCTGGTCGAAGGTGACCTGGTAGCGCTGTTGTCGCAGCAGTTTGGCGAGGCTGCGAGAAACATGCAGTTCGTCGGGAAACAAGACGGTGCGCGGGTCGGGAGACCACCAAAGAATCGGTTGGCCTTCCGAGAACCAGGGAAAGCAGCCGTGGCGATAGGCATGGACCAGCCGATCGGCGGACAGGTCGCCGCCAGCGGCAAGCAGGCCGTTGGGCTCGCGCATGGCTTTTTCCAGCGGCGGGAATGTCAGGGAGTCGCGTTGTAACCAGGTCAGCATGGCATCCAGCTTACAGAAGGGGAGGGCGGCGGCAGGTCCGGCCTGCCGCCATGGCTCTGATTCAGTTGTCGTCGAGGTATTTTTCAGCGTCCAGCGCCGCCATGCAACCGGCACCGGCGGAGGTCACTGCCTGGCGGTACACGTGGTCGGCGACATCGCCGGCGGCAAACACGCCGTTGATTTCGGTGGCGGTGGCATTGCCTTCGCTACCGCCCTGCACCCGCAGGTAGCCGTTATGCATCTCCAACTGGCCCTGGAACAGGTCCGTATTGGGTTTGTGGCCAATGGCGATGAACACGCCCGCCAGCGGCAGTTCGCGGGTTTCGCCGGTGTTGCTGTCGCGCAGGCGGGCACCGGTGACACCGCTGGCGTCGCCCAGTACTTCGTCGAGGTTCTGGTTCCAGTGCAGATGGATATTACCGTTTGCGGCTTTTTCGAACAGTTTGTCCTGCAGGATCTTCTCCGAGCGCAGTTTGTCGCGGCGGTGAATCAGGTGAACCTCCCTGGCAATGTTGGACAGGTACAGCGCTTCTTCAACGGCGGTATTGCCGCCGCCGACCACCGCGACCACCTGGTTGCGATAGAAAAAACCGTCGCAGGTGGCGCAGGCCGAAACCCCCTTGCCGGCGAAGGCCTCTTCCGAAGGCAGGCCCAGGTACTGGGCCGAGGCTCCGGTGGCGATGATCAGCGCGTCGCAGGTGTAGGTGCCGCTGTCGCCGATGAGTTCGAACGGGCGCTGCTGCAACTTGGCGGTGTGGATGTGGTCGTAGACGATTCGGGTGTCAAAGCGCTCGGCATGCTTTTGCATGCGTTCCATGAGTACCGGGCCGGTGAGGCCTTCGACGTCCCCGGGCCAGTTGTCGACTTCGACGGTGGTGGTCAGCTGGCCACCTGCCTGTATGCCGGTGATGACAACGGGTTTGAGGTTGGCGCGGGCAGCATAAACGGCGGCGCTGTAACCGGCGGGGCCGGAGCCCAGAATGATCAGGCGTGAATGCTTGGGTTCGCTCATAAAAACACCTCATAAGCCTTTGTCACAAAAGAGAATGCATGCTCAAATTGACCCGCATGCACTGTACTTTTGGCTATGCTGTAGCCGAAGACCTGAAGCATGGCATCGGACGCACAAACCCGTACAATACCGGGCTGTTACAGTGTATTTATCAAAATAAGCAGTGCATGCCGTGTTTATAAAAACCCGAGTGCAGTGTTAAAAGTAGTCCCAGTTGCACCTGTTCACTTTTTTACCTGCCTGGATTGGGCAGTTTTATAGTCATTCAACAGATGGACGCGCCAAGGGCGCAGGAAAAGAAGCGTTTTGAAGAAATCCACCGCAGCACCTAAAACAGTCGTTCCGCTCTGGCGTCAGCACCTGCACTACCGTCTCAAGGAAGGTGCGCTGATCGCCATTGGCGCCTTGTGCCTGTTCCTGATGATGGCCTTGCTGACCTACGGCAAGGACGATCCGGGCTGGAGCCACAACAGCAAGATTGACGATGTGCAGAACTTCGGTGGGCCGGCCGGCTCCTACAGCGCCGATATCCTGTTCATGGTGCTGGGTTACTTCGCCTACATCTTCCCGCTGTTGCTGGCGGTCAAGACCTACCAGATCTTCCGCCAGCGCCATGAGCCGTGGCAGTGGAGTGGCTGGCTGTTCTCCTGGCGCCTGATCGGCCTGGTGTTCCTGGTGTTGTCGGGCGCGGCCCTGGCCCACATCCATTTCCATGCTCCGACCGGGCTGCCGGCGGGCGCCGGTGGTGCGCTGGGGGAAAGCCTGGGGGATCTGGCGCGGAACGCGCTGAACATCCAGGGCAGCACCCTGATGTTCATTGCCCTGTTCCTGTTCGGCCTGACCGTGTTCACCGACCTGTCATGGTTCAAGGTGATGGACCTGACCGGCAAGATCACCCTCGACCTGTTCGAGGTGTTCCAGGGCGCCGCCAATCGCTGGTGGGCGGCGCGCGCCGAGCGCAAGCAACTGGTTGCCCAACTGCGTGAAGTCGATGACCGGGTGCATGATGTAGTTGCGCCGACCGTCACTGACAAACGCGAGCAGGCCAAGGTCAAGGAACGCCTGATCGAGCGTGAGCAGGCCCTGAGCAAGCACATGTCCGAGCGCGAAAAACAGGTGCCGCCAGTGATTCTGCCCGCGCCACCGAAGCCGCCGGCACCGAGCAAGCGCGTGGAAAAGGAGAAGCAGGCGCCGCTGTTCGTCGACAGTGCCGTGGAAGGCACCTTGCCACCGATCTCGATCCTCGACCCGGCGGAAAAGAAACAACTCAACTATTCCCCTGAGTCGCTGGCGGCGGTCGGCCACCTGCTGGAAATCAAACTCAAGGAATTTGGCGTCGAAGTCACCGTGGACTCGATCCATCCGGGTCCGGTGATTACCCGTTACGAAATCCAGCCGGCGGCCGGGGTCAAGGTCAGCCGTATTTCCAATCTGGCCAAGGACCTTGCCCGTTCACTGGCAGTGACCAGCGTGCGGGTCGTGGAAGTGATCCCGGGCAAGACCACGGTCGGTATCGAGATCCCCAACGAAGACCGCCAGATCGTGCGTTTCTCCGAAGTGCTGTCGACCCCGGAATACGACAACGCCAAGTCGCCGGTGACCCTGGCCCTGGGGCATGACATCGGCGGCAAGCCGGTGATCACTGACCTGGCCAAGATGCCCCACCTGCTGGTGGCCGGTACCACCGGTTCCGGTAAGTCGGTGGGGGTGAACGCGATGATCCTGTCGATCCTGTTCAAGTCGGGCCCGGAAGACGCCAAGCTGATCATGATCGACCCGAAAATGCTTGAATTGTCGATCTACGAAGGCATTCCGCACCTGCTGTGCCCGGTGGTCACCGACATGAAGGACGCGGCCAACGCCCTGCGCTGGAGCGTGGCCGAGATGGAGCGGCGCTACAAACTGATGGCGAAGATGGGCGTGCGTAACCTGGCCGGCTTCAACCAGAAGGTCAAGGACGCCGAGGACGCCGGCACACCGCTGACCGACCCGCTGTACAACCGCGAGAGCATCCACGACGAAGCGCCGCTGCTGAAGAAGCTGCCGACCATCGTGGTGGTGGTCGACGAATTCGCCGACATGATGATGATCGTCGGCAAGAAGGTTGAGGAATTGATCGCCCGTATCGCCCAGAAGGCGCGGGCGGCCGGCATTCACTTGATCCTGGCGACCCAGCGTCCGTCGGTGGACGTGATCACCGGCCTGATCAAGGCCAACATTCCGACCCGCATGGCGTTCCAGGTGTCGAGCAAGATCGACTCGCGGACCATCATCGACCAGGGCGGTGCCGAGCAACTGCTGGGCCACGGTGACATGCTCTACATGCCGCCGGGCACCAGCCTGTCGATTCGGGTTCACGGCGCGTTCGTCTCCGACGATGAAGTGCATCGGGTGGTCGAAGCCTGGAAACTGCGCGGCGCCCCGGAGTACAACGATGACATCCTCAATGGTGTCGAAGAGGCAGGCAGCGGCTTTGAAGGCGGCAGCGGTGGTGGTGACGATGATGCTGAAACCGATGCGCTCTACGACGAAGCCGTGCAGTTCGTGCTGGAAAGCCGCCGCGCATCGATCTCGGCAGTGCAACGCAAGCTCAAGATCGGTTACAACCGTGCTGCACGCATGATCGAAGCCATGGAGATGGCCGGGGTCGTGACCTCCATGAATACCAACGGCTCGCGTGAAGTCCTGGCCCCAGGCCCGGTGCGCGACTGATCAGTGCCGCGTGAGTTCACGCGGCGCGCCATTCAAACGAATATCTAAGAGGACTCCCATGCGTCTTATCCGCATGTTGCTGTTGCCGGTACTGGCTTTAACCACGTTGTCGGCCCATGCCGATGACAAGGATGTGGCGCGTCTGACCCAACTGCTTGAAAAGTCGCAGACCCTGACTGCACGTTTTTCCCAGCTGACCCTCGATGGCACCGGCACCCAGTTGCAGGAAACCACCGGCCAGATGTCGCTGCAGCGCCCGGGCCTGTTCTACTGGCACACCGATGCGCCGCAGGAGCAACTGATGGTGTCTGATGGCAAGAAAGTCTCCCTGTGGGACCCTGACCTGGAGCAGGTCACCATCAAGACTCTCGACCAGCGCCTGACCCAGACGCCCGCCCTGTTGCTCTCCGGCGATGTGTCGAAAATCAGCCAGAGCTTCGATATCAGTTCCAAGGAAGCCGGTGGCGTGATCGATTTCACGCTCAAGCCGAAAACCAAGGACACCCTGTTCGACAACCTGCGCCTGTCGTTCCGTAATGGCCTGGTCAATGACATGCAGTTGATCGACAGTGTTGGCCAGCGTACCAATATCCTGTTCACAGGGGTGAAGGCCAACGAGCCGATCCCGGCGTCCAAGTTCAAGTTCGACATCCCCAAGGGTGCCGATGTGATTCAGGAATAAGATGTAGGACTTGTGTAGGAGCGAGCTTGCTCGCGATACACCCAAGCCCACCGCGGGCTGTCAGGTTTGCAGCGTTATCGTTGACGACCATCGCAAGCAAGCTTGCTCCTACAGGGTGCATATACCCGGTGAGGTTTCAAAAGTAGTGATGGATCTGTTTCGCAGTGCCCCGATCGCTCAACCCCTGGCCGCCCGTCTGCGTGCGGCCAATCTGGACGAGTACGTCGGTCAGGAACACCTGTTGGCCCGCGGCAAGCCCTTGCGTGAGGCGCTGGAGCAGGGTGCCCTGCACTCGATGATTTTCTGGGGGCCGCCGGGGGTGGGTAAAACCACCCTGGCGCGGCTGCTGGCGGAAGTCTCGGACGCGCACTTTGAAACGGTCTCGGCCGTACTGGCCGGGGTCAAGGAAATCCGCCAGGCGGTGGACGTGGCCAAGCAGCAGGCCGGACAATATGGCCGCCGCACGATTCTGTTCGTCGACGAAGTGCATCGCTTCAACAAGTCGCAACAGGACGCCTTCCTGCCGTATGTCGAAGACGGCACGCTGATTTTCATTGGCGCGACCACCGAAAACCCGTCCTTCGAGTTGAACAACGCCTTGCTGTCCCGTGCGCGGGTCTACGTGCTCAAAAGCCTCGATGAGGCTGCGCTGAACAAACTGGTGCAGCGCGCACTGACCGAGGAACGGGGCCTGGGCAAGCGACAGCTGAGCCTCAGCGACGAAGGTTTCCAGATGCTGCTGTCCGCCGCCGATGGCGATGGCCGGCGTCTGCTCAACCTGCTGGAAAACGCCTCGGACCTGGCCGAAGACCACAGCGAGATTGGCGTCGATTTGCTGCAAAGCCTGCTTGGTGATACCCGGCGCCGCTTTGACAAGGGCGGCGAGGCGTTTTACGACCAGATTTCGGCCTTGCACAAATCGGTGCGCGGCTCCAACCCGGACGGCGCGTTGTACTGGTTCGCGCGCATGCTCGACGGTGGTTGCGACCCGTTGTACCTGGCCCGGCGCGTGGTGCGCATGGCCAGCGAAGACATCGGCAACGCCGATCCTCGCGCGCTGAGCCTGTGTCTGGCGGCCTGGGATGTGCAGGAGCGCCTTGGCAGTCCCGAAGGCGAGTTGGCGGTGGCGCAGGCGATCACTTACCTGGCGTGTGCGCCGAAAAGCAACGCGGTGTACATGGGCTTCAAGGCCGCCATGCGCAGTGCCGCCGAACACGGCTCGCTGGAAGTCCCGCTGCATTTGCGCAACGCCCCGACCAAGCTGATGAAGCAGCTTGGCTACGGTGACGAATACCGTTACGCCCACGATGAGCCGGACGCCTATGCGGCCGGCGAAGACTATTTTCCGGAAGCACTGGAGCCGCAAGCGTTCTACCGGCCGGTGCCCCGGGGCCTGGAATTGAAGATCGGCGAGAAGCTCAATCACCTCGCCCAGTTGGACCGCCTGAGCCCCCGGCAGCGGAGAAAGCCTTGATTGCACTGATTGTTGCGGTCTCCGTCGGGGGCGTTGCCGGCACCTTGCTGCGGTTCGCCACCGGCAACTGGATCAACGCCAATTGGCCGCGGCACTTCTATACCGCGACGCTGGCCGTTAATATCGTGGGCTGTTTGCTGATCGGCGTGCTGTATGGCCTGTTTCTGATTCGTCCGGAGGTACCGTTTGAGGTGCGCGCCGGGTTGATCGTCGGCTTCCTCGGAGGGCTGACGACTTTTTCATCCTTTTCACTGGATACGGTGCGCTTGCTGGAAAGCGGGCAAGTGCCGCTGGCCCTGGGCTATGCGGCCATCAGCGTATTCGGCGGGCTGCTCGCGACCTGGGCTGGCCTGTCCCTGACCAAACTTTGATAAACGAGAGACCGACATGCTCGATTCCAAACTGTTACGTAGCAACCTTCAGGACGTAGCGGACCGCCTGGCATCCCGTGGCTTTGTGCTGGATGTTGCGCGTATCGAAGCGCTGGAAGAACAGCGCAAGATCGTCCAGACCCGCACCGAAGCACTGCAGGCTGAACGTAATGCGCGCTCCAAATCCATCGGCCAGGCGAAGCAGCGTGGCGAAGACATCGCGCCGCTGATGGCGGACGTCGAGCGTATGGCGAACGAGCTGGGTGCCGGCAAAGTCGAGCTGGATGCGATCCAGACTGAACTGGATTCGATCCTGCTGGGTATCCCGAACCTGCCGCACGAATCGGTACCGGTGGGCGATGACGAAGACGGCAACGTCGAAGTGCGTCGCTGGGGCACGCCGACTGCCTTCGATTTCGAAGTCAAGGACCACGTCGCCCTGGGCGAGAAGTTCGGCTGGCTGGACTTCGAAACCGCCGCCAAGCTGTCCGGTGCCCGTTTCGCCCTGCTGCGTGGGCCGATTGCCCGCCTGCACCGCGCCCTGGCGCAGTTCATGATCAACCTGCACACCACCGAACACGGTTATGAAGAGGCCTATACGCCTTATCTGGTCCAGGCGCCTGCCTTGCAGGGCACCGGCCAGTTGCCAAAGTTCGAGGAAGACCTGTTCAAGATCGCGCGCGAAGGCGAGGCCGACCTGTACCTGATCCCGACCGCCGAAGTGTCGCTGACCAACATCGTGGCGGGCGAGATCGTCGATTCGAAACTGCTGCCAATCAAGTTCGTGGCCCACACCCCGTGCTTCCGCAGTGAAGCCGGTGCCTCGGGTCGTGACACCCGCGGAATGATCCGCCAGCACCAGTTCGACAAGGTCGAAATGGTCCAGATCGTCGAGCCATCGACTTCGATGGAAGCCCTGGAAGGTCTGACCGCCAACGCGGAAAAAGTCCTGCAATTGCTTGAGCTGCCATACCGTACCCTGGCCCTGTGCACCGGCGACATGGGCTTCAGCGCGGTCAAGACCTACGACCTGGAAGTGTGGATCCCGAGCCAGGACAAGTACCGCGAGATTTCGTCGTGCTCCAACTGCGGCGACTTCCAGGCCCGTCGCATGCAAGCGCGTTTCCGCAACCCGGAAACCGGCAAGCCGGAGTTGGTGCACACCCTGAACGGTTCTGGCCTGGCGGTCGGCCGTACCCTGGTGGCGGTGCTGGAAAACTATCAGCAGGCCGACGGCTCGATCCGTGTGCCGCAAGTGCTCAAGCCTTACATGGGCGGCCTCGAGGTCATCGGCTAAATGGAATTCCTGCCGCTGTTTCACAACCTGCGCGGGCGCCGTGTGCTGGTCGTCGGTGGAGGGGAGATTGCCTTGCGCAAATCCCGTCTGCTGGCCGACGCCGGTGCGCTGTTGCGGGTCGTTGCACCCGAGATCGAAGCCCAGCTGCGTGAGTTGGTGCAAGGCAGCGGCGGCGAGCTGGTGGCGCGTGGCTATCTTGAGTCAGACCTCGACGGTTGCGGGTTGATCATTGCCGCCACCGACGACGAGTCGCTGAATGCGCAAGTCTCCCAGGATGCTCATCGGCGTTGCGTGCCGGTCAACGTGGTGGATGCGCCGACGTTGTGCAGCGTGATCTTCCCGGCGATCGTCGATCGTTCGCCGTTGGTGATCGCGGTGTCCAGCGGTGGCGACGCGCCGGTGCTGGCGCGCTTGATCCGGGCCAAGCTGGAAACCTGGATTCCTTCGACCTATGGCCAGTTGGCCGGGCTGGCGGCGCGTTTTCGCCACCAGGTCAAAGGGTTGTTTCCGGATGTCCAGCAGCGTCGGGCGTTCTGGGAAGAGGTGTTTCAGGGGCCGATCGCCGATCGCCAACTGGCCGGACAGGGCGCCGAAGCCGAGCGCTTGTTGCAGGCCAAGATCAACGGTGAGTCTGCCCGTGCGACCGGTGAGGTGTATCTGGTGGGCGCAGGGCCGGGTGATCCGGATCTGCTGACCTTCCGTGCCTTGCGCCTGATGCAGCAGGCGGACGTGGTGCTGTATGACCGTCTGGTGGCCCCGGCGATTCTTGAGCTGTGCCGTCGCGATGCCGAGCGGGTCTATGTCGGCAAGCGCCGCGCCGATCACGCCGTCCCGCAAGACCAGATCAACCAGCAATTGGTGGATCTGGCCAGGCAGGGCAAGCGCGTGGTGCGGTTGAAGGGCGGTGATCCGTTCATCTTCGGCCGTGGCGGCGAAGAGATCGAGGAACTGGCGGCCCAGGGCATCCCGTTCCAGGTGGTGCCGGGTATCACGGCGGCCAGCGGTTGCGCGGCGTATGCCGGGATTCCGCTGACCCACCGCGATTACGCGCAATCGGTGCGTTTCATCACCGGCCACCTGAAAGACGGCAGCACGGATTTGCCGTGGAGCGACCTGGTCGCGCCGGCGCAAACCCTGGTGTTCTACATGGGGCTGGTGGGGCTGCCGATCATCTGCGAACAGCTGATCCGGCACGGTCGTTCGGCGGACACGCCGGCGGCATTGATCCAACAGGGCACCACCTCCAACCAGCGGGTCTTCACTGGTACGCTGGCCAACCTGCCGCAGCTGGTGGCGGAGCATGAAGTCCATGCGCCGACCCTGGTGATCGTCGGGGAAGTGGTGCAGCTTCGCGAGAAGCTGGCGTGGTTTGAAGGCGCTCAATCTCAAATCTGACCCGTGGCGAGGGGGCTTGCCCCCGTTGGGGCGCGTAGCGGCCCTCAAACCGCTGGGCGCAGTCCTGGTTCTCGCGCTCCCACGCTAAACGTGGGAGCGATCATCGTTTAGTATTTTTGCCAAACCCCTTTCCCGCTCAACCGCTGCCGATCATGGGGCACGGTGAAGTCCTGTTCCGGTCCTTTGGGCACCACACCTGTCGGATTGATGGTCCTGTGGCTGGCGTAGTAGTGATGCTTGATGTGGGTAAAGTCCACGGTCTCGGCAATCCCCTGCCACTGATACAGCTCGCGCAGCCAGTTCGACAGGTTCGGATAATCGGCAATGCGTCGTAGATTGCACTTGAAGTGACCGTAGTACACCGCGTCGAAGCGAATCAGCGTGGTGAACAGGCGAATATCGGCCTCGGTCAGGTAGTCGCCGGTCAGGTAGCGTTTATTGCCCAGTAGCCCCTCCAGCCGGTCCAGTTCGGCAAACAACTCGTCGAAGGCCTCCTCATAAGCCGCTTGAGAGGTGGCAAAGCCTGCGCGGTACACACCGTTGTTTACCGCGGGATAGATGCGTGCGTTGAGCTCATCGATGGCGGTACGCAACGGCTGCGGGTAGAAGTCCAGGCTGTTGCCGGTCATGCCGTCAAATGCGCTGTTGAACATGCGGATGATCTCCGCCGATTCATTGCTGACGATGCGCTTTTGCTGGTTGTCCCACAGTACGGGCACCGTGACGCGACCGGTGTAGTCGCGGGCATCGGCGGTGTAGCGTTGATGCATGAAGTCGAAGTGGTCGAGCTTGTCGCCGGTTGAGCCCAGGTTTTTGTCGAAGGTCCAGCCGTTCTCCAGCATCAGCCAGCTGACCACCGACACATCGATCAGGGTTTCCAGGCCTTTGAGTTTGCGCAGGATCAGCGTGCGGTGGGCCCAGGGGCATGCCAGCGAGACGTAGAGATGGTAGCGACCGGCCTGGGCGGGGAAGCCGCCTTCGCCGCTGGGACCTGGCTTGCCGTCAGCGGTCAGCCAATGACGGCGCTGCGCTTGCTCGCGCTGGAAGGCACCGTCCTTGCTGCTTTCGTACCACTGGTCACGCCAGTGCCCTTCAATCAGCAAACCCATCTCGAACTCCAAGGTTGTTAAACGTTGGAGTCCAGTCTATTTCGATGCTTTCGAAATAAAAGCGCAAAGGTTGGGCGTTGATGATCGGTTAAATCGATCTATCGCGGGCGTCCCAGAACTGTTGGGCCTTGGCGAAGGCTTCATCACGTGGTGTGCCGAGGCCGCGCAAGGCCAGGGCCATGGTGGCAATCAGCGCCAGTTGCGGGTAGCTGTCCTCCACATCGCCACGCCACACGGCTTTGAGGTGCTCAGGATCGAGAGTTGCCGGTTTGACATGGCGCTGCGCCGACAGCTGCGGCCATTCTTCGTCCCAGCTTTCGCCGCCGGTGGTGCCGTACAGGTGGCTGTCGGCATCCGGATTGATCTCGATTTCGCCGCCATCGCCCTTGATCACGATCACGTTGTCACCCAGCAAGCCACTGGCATCGCGGTGTACGCCCTGGTAGCCGGGGTGGAAGATGCTTTGCAGGCCACAGCGCGCGCCCAGCGGGTTGAGAATCCGCGCCAGGGAGTGGATCGGCGAGCGCAGCCCGAGGGTGTTGCGTAGGTCGATCATCCGTTGCAGTTGCGGTGCCCAGTCGCCCAGCGGCATGAAGGCCAGGTTGCCTTGGTCCAGCGCCGAGCCCACTTGCTGCCAGGTACGGCACAACGGGATGTGGAGTTGGTCGAGCAGTTGCTCGCTGTACAGGCGCCCGGCGGTATGGGCGCCGCCGCCATGCATCAGGATGCGCACGCCGTTTTGCGCCAGGCACTTGGCCGCCAGCAGGTACCACGGCAGGTGACGCTTTTTGCCGGCATAGGTCGGCCAGTCCAGGTCCACCGCCAATGGCGGTGCCTGCAAGCGCTCGCGCAATGCTTCGGTGAACCCCGCCAGCTCTTCGGCGCTTTCTTCCTTGTGCCGCAGCAGCATGAGGAATGCACCGAGCTGGGTGTCTTCGACTTTCTCGTCGAGCAGCATGCCCATGGCTTGGCGAGCCTCCTCACGGGTCAGGCTGCGAGCGCCGCGCTTGCCTTTGCCGAGAATCCGCACGAACTGTGCAAAAGGGTGCTCGGCGGGCGTTTCGGTGATCAGTGGGGTGAAATCGGTCATAGACAATTCGTCGGTTTGGGCAGGCCCGCCAGCTTGGCGGCGAGTTTGGCGGGAGTGCCTTTGAACAAGCGGTTCAGGTGCAGGCTGTTGCCCTTGTCCGGGCCCAGTTTGAGCGCGGTGTATTTGATCAGCGGGCGGGTGGCTGGCGACAGTTGGTACTCCTGGTAGAAGCCGCGCAGCAACTCGAGGATTTCCCAGTGTTCGGGGCTCAGCTCAAGTTCTTCGGCAGCGGCCAAGGCGGTGGCGACTTCCGTCGACCAGTCAGCCAGGTCAACCAGATAGCCGTCCTTGTCCAGCTCGATGCGACGTGCCCCCAGGGTCAGTGAGTTCATAACCAGCTATTGACCTTGTCGTAGTGAATCGACAGCTCGACGAAGGCCGGGTAGTCGAGGCTTTTGATCCAGTCGGGCACCGGCAAACCGCGGGCCTGAACGTCCTCTTCCAGCACAAACAGGCGCAAGGTGTCACGCAGGACCTGCAGCTCGCCGAACGGCGCGGTGCCGGGTTGCAAGGCGTACACCGCATCGCCGCTGAGCAGCAGGGCGTCCTGTGCACCCAGGAGGCGCAGGCAGCTGGTCAGCCGGTTATCGGTGAACGGTGAGTGAGACAACACATGCAAAGTCGACATCAGAGGGTAATAACCTGGTCATAACGGTCAATAACGGCCGGGATCTCTCCGGTGGCCAGTACGTTCAGCGGATCAAGGCTCAAGGCGCCCGGCGTCAGGCCGCGCGCGCTGGCGCTGTCGCCACACACATACAGGTCTTCGATGCCAAACAGGCCGAGTGCTTGCAGATTGGCGCTGAGGTCTTTTTGCTGCACGGCCTTGGCATTCTGCTGCGTAGCCAGCTGGAACACACCGTCATCGAGAAACAGCAGGCCGATCGGCAAATCGAAGGCGCCGCCGGCCAGCACGATGTCCAGCGCTTCACGGGCGCTCGGGCCGGACCAGGGGGCCTGGCGGCTGATGATCAACAGGGATTTAGGCATGTTTCATGGCCCTCCAAAGCAGATCAGGCGATCGGCGTCCTGTACCGCATCGTGCAACTGGCCCAGTCCGGACAATTCCCACGGCGCACTGACATTGATCGCGGTGCGCTGGTAACGCTTGGCTTCAGCCTCATCCAGCACCCCACGCCTCAGGGCGGCGGCAATGCACACCACGCCGTCCAGTTGATGGTCGCTGACGAAGGTGCGCCATTGCGCGGCGATGTCCTGCTCGTCCTGGGGTGTGACAACGTTGCTGGAGGCGTTGTAGACGCCGTCCTGATAAAAAAACAGTCGCACGATCTCATGCCCGCCGGCCAGCGCTGCCTGGGCAAACAGCAGGGCGCGGCGCGAGGAGGGCGCGTGTGCGGCGGAAAACAGCGCGATGGCGAACTTCATGGCGAACTCTGACGACAAATCTGCGGCCATGATAATGCTTTATCGGCGGGGCGGCGAAGGGCGATTCAGCGCGGCATGTAGCCCAGCTGCCAGCGGCGCGGAATCTTCAGCGCAACGATCCCCAGCACCGCCGCCAGCAGGCCGCTGGCGTACAGCGCGTGCAGGCCGAAATGGTGTTCCAGTACCGCGCCCAGCACGGCGCCGGCAAACATGCCGGTCCAGGGGATCAGTTGCACTCGCCAACCGTCGCGCCGCTCGCCGAGCAGCCAGCGCCCCAGGCCGCGACCGAAGCGTGACAGGGCACCGGTGACGTAGGTCAGGCCGATGGGCAGGCCATTGACCTGTTCGACGGCTGCATTGAGCATGCCCATGGCGATGATCGCGGCCAGCAGCGCCGGGAATCGCGCCTCGAATGGCCATGCCGCGGCGGCGCATAACAACGAGGCGATGCTCAGCATCAACGGCAGGGCGTGTCGTCGGCCGATACGGGTGATGATCACGCCCAGCGCATTGCCGACGACGAACATGGCGACCAGTACCAGCAGACGCAGGGTCATGCTCCAGTCACCGTTGCTGATCGCCACCGCCAGGCGTGTGGTATTGCCGCTCATGAATGACACAAAGTCGCCGGTGGCCATGAAGCCTATGGCATCGGTCATGCCTGCCAGCACGGACAGGCTGGCCACCAGGCAGAGTCCGACCCGGCCACGCCATTTCTGCGTGTGCAACAGGCGGCTTGTCGGGGTGCGATGGGGGGCGGATGGCAGCATCGATCAGGGCTCGAGGCCATGCAGTTCGCAGTATTCCAGCCAGTCCATGCCGGCCATCTGCGCTACTTCCTTGTGCACCTCCCGCCGTTGGGCGGCGAAGTCCTCCGGTGTGGCGGCGGTCAATTGCAACGTCAGCTCCCAGGCAAAAAGGCCCTGCTGCTCAGCCTCGGCTTCGAACGCTTCGTGCAGTCGTTCATTGCGGTACTCGGCCATGGTTTCGCCTTTGGCCTGGGCGGCCAGCGGGTTGAGGTTGTCGAGTGTGTCGCGCAGTGCCGGACGTGCATTGAGAAACCGTTGCAGGGCGAGTTCGTGTTGCGATTCGATCGGAGCCATGGATCATCCTGGTCAAAACGAAAGTATGAGCGGTTGGCTAGCGTTTACCTTGACGCGCGTCAGGAGGTTTTTTTCTTGTTCGCCTTGGCCTCGGCCGCCAGGCATTCCAGCGCAAACTGCTCGGTGTAGGTCATCTGGATCGGTGTGGTTTCGCCTTTGACGGTGCGTTCGCCGTCGAGGATGTAGCGAATGCGTTTATCGGTCACGCCAATGCGCTTGGCAATCCAGGAAGGGGTCTGGCCGATCTGGCTGATCAGTTTGTCAGCATAGTCGGTGGACGGTTTGTAGAACTCGGCATTGGGGGTCATTGGCTTTCCAGAGCAGGGTAGGCGGCGCGAGGCACCGATTATGGCGCGATAGGGTGCGCGCATTGCTGCGGTCTGTCGCGTCCTATCTGCAGTAAAGCAGAGCGGCGTCGTTTCGGGTCAATGACAGGCGGTGATACAGTCAGCGTTTTTCGAGTCTTGAGGAAGCACAATGCGGATTTTGATGGTGGCGCTGGCCGGTGTGTTGCTGGCCGGGTGCGCGGGATCGACCATGAAGGATGCTCGCTCCCAGAGCCCTTACAAGACGCTGGCCTCGAACAAGGCTGATCTGGTGGTGGCCCAGTGCGTGCAGTTTGCCTGGCAGGACGAGGCGGTGTTCGGCGTGGATGCCAGCGGTTACCTGCAACCTGGCGAAACCGGCGGCTTTACGGTCTACACCCGTTCGGCCGAGTCCTTCATCGATGTGCAAGGCGGCACGCTGAAGTACTACGCCCTTGAAGACAACTGGGTGGCCAAGCGCCGACTCGCGGCGATGGCCACCTGTTTGTGACGTGTCGAGGGGCCGGGTGTCTTGCCTCTCACCCATCCAGGCGTTTCTGAAAGAAGAAGCGCTTGCTGCCCCTCGGGTAGTCGGCTATTTGCCCAACCTCGCTGAACCCCATCTTCCTGTAAAACCCCGGCGCCTGGAATTCGAAGGTGTCGAGGTACATTCCGATGCATCGGAGTTCCCGTGCCTGCTCTTCGGCCATTTGCATCAATCTGGCCCCCAAGCCTTGGCCTCGGGCCTGCTCGGGCACGGACAGTAGATCGATAAACATCCACTGGTAAAACAGACGGGCATAGAGCCCACCGAGTACTTCATTGCTCTGCTCATCCCGAACCAGAAAGGCAATTTCCCGGTAGTGGCCTTCGCCGGCGTTGGCGATGTTGTAGGCGCGCAGCGGGTCGAGAATGGCCTGGCGTTCTTCGGGTGTGGGCTCCTGCGATAATTCAATGCGCAATGTCATTGGCGACGTCCTGGTGTCGGTGGGGGAGTGGGGCAGATTACCCTGTGAGCCTCGCGGTGATGAAGGCAATTTTTGCAGCACCAGGCCTGGCGCTTTTCCAGGGGCAAAAAAAGGCCCGCCGGGAGGGGCAGGCCAAATGTTCCTTGAATGAGACGCGCTGGACTATAAGCGCTGGGCCTTTGGGGCACAGTGAAAGATCTTTCATGTGGTCGTGGCGGGCCGTTCGACCAATGGCGCCCGCCTCGGACAGGTCCGGGTGTAAGTTGACTTCGGGCTGATCGACTTCAGTGGAGGTAGCTATGAGTGATTCGATGCTGAGCAAAATGCACATGAACGGTTATGAGCTGGTGAGCGTCAAGGGTGGCCCCTGGCGGGTCTGCACCCAGCGTGACCGGTTAGGTTCTTTCAGTTCTCGTGAGGAGGCCTTGGCATTCGCCGCATCCTTACCGGCTTACAAACCCCGCGCCCTGCGGGCGGCCAATACCCAGTGATGTGAACCCGGGAGCCCGCGTATGACGGGCTCTTTGGGTCAAGGCCAGGATCAAGGATTGTGGCTTTGCAGCGGTACGGTTTTGCGTCGATCCGCGCCGTTCGGATTGCCGGTATTGAGCAGTCTTCGCTCCACCAGCACATTTTCAAGGGCCAGGCGGTCGGCCGGGGCCAGTTGATGAGCTCTTTCCTTGAGCTCGAGCAGGATCGGGCTGGACCACATTCGATAGGTCCGCTCGGCAGATTGAATCGGGTTCATCTTCGTCTCCCAGACTAGATGTGCTTGGATATGGCAGAGTCCTTGTACACCGCGAAAATCCTAGTCGACAAAGCCCTGTATCGCCAGCCACGAACATGCGCTTTGTCGGGAAGCCATGCTTTCAGCCATGGCTCTTGTGATCCCCGCGCAGCACTTTACCGATGGGGTTGAGCAGGTCCGGTTGCTGGTTCCTGACATTGCCGATAGCATTGTCGACCTTGAACCATTCAAAGGCTTCGACGGGCTCCCCCTGGTGCAGCAGCATCTGGTGAGCCAGCTCCTTGGGCATGGCCAGGTTGAGCCATTCGCGGGCCAGTTCGGGGGAAAGGGCCACGGGCCGACGGTCATGCAGGTCGATCATGCCCCCGACGCTGTCGGCGGTGATGATCACGAAACCGTCGTCGGCTTTCGGGTCCCTGCCTCCGGCCGGATACTGGCCGATAGCAGCGCACAGAATCGGTGCCCGGTCGCGGCGGCGAACCAGGTAGGGCTGTTTGCTTGGCCCGCCTTCGTAGACCCACTCGAACCAGTTGTCGATGGGGGCGATAGCGCGGTGAGGCCAGATCTCCCGGAAAGACGGACCATGGACGACTTTCTCGACCCTGGCGTTGACCGGGATGGAATGGTCCCTGGACCCGTGCGGTCGCCAGCCCCAGCGCACCCGATCGGCGTGCAAGGTTTCACCTTCCAGGTGCAGCAGCGCAACCTGGATCGTGGGGGCGACGTTGTACTGCGCCAGCTCCTCGTCACCCACGGTGTTGATCAAGGCGTTGGGCATGCTCAGCGTCGCGACGAAGTCGTGAATGCCCCGGTACTGTGAAAGTCTTCCGCACATGGGAAAGCCCTCCGTTCCAATTTTCAGCTTAGCCCAGTGGGGCTGCGAAAATGTACCGGCGTGCTCGGTCTCAGCTCAAATCAAGGACGCCCTCAAGGAAAATGCGCCGGCGTTCCTTGCGACCGATTTTCATGTGCTTGCTGGCCTGGTAAAACCGCTTGAACCTTTGCGGGTTGATATTCTCGTATTGGCCTAGTGATTCTTCGACCCATTCATCGTATTGGGCTTCGGTGACAAAGCGGTAAATCTCTCGGTGATAGAAAAAGCCGAACTGGAACCCCAGTGTCTCGCTTGGGTAGTGGGGTTTGCGGTGAAAGCAGTTCTCCAGGTCGATGCCCTTGGCAGGCAGATCCCCGCTTTCACACAGCATGAGATTGGCGGCCCAGAAGTCCATATGAGTAATGTGACTCTCATTCAGGGATCGCAACAGGGCGAAGGACTTCTTGATCAAGCGTTCTATCTGTGCCGGATTGCGTTCAAGCCATTGAAGGCCATCGGTATGGCCCTCGAGCATATGGGTAATGATGAAGAACTCTTCAACCAGCCCCAGGCGCGACTTCTTGTAGCCGTAGCCGATCAGTGGGGCGACATCCGCGCCGCGATCATTGGCCTCCACCGTGTTCAGGAACTCTTCGACAGGCCAGTCAAAGTCACCGCTGCGCTTGGGCTTGCCCAGTGTCACTCGAATCCTGGACTTGAAGTTATCCAGCGCCTGCGTTTTGGCAAACACAGACGTGCCGGCGCTGGTGACCGCAGCGCTCAGCCTTTTGATGTTCGATTGGCGTCGATGATCGAGCAGTCCGAACAGTGCCTGGGACAGACTGGTGGAGGGAGTGTGGTCGAGGTGTATGGTTGAGCGCAGATCCTTGATGGTGCATGGAAATTTGCGGTCAATCTGATGCTTGCTGATGGCCACTGCCACATCCGTAATATCATATTGCAATCAGTGAAATTTAACACAATTTCACATTTTTTTACAGTTTCCCAAGGGGCGACTGGACGCAGATAGGAGGTGTGGAAACGCCTTTGGTTCCGGGGGTGACCTCGAGAACGCAAACGGCCTGATAAGCGGGCTATTGACTCCTTAGCCCCTTTGTCGGGGCTAATGAGCGATTCTTTTTGTCGTTTCGGTCAAGCAAGGGCATCGGCCTTTGAAGGCTTGAAGGCACCATTAAAACGCAAGACCGATTTTGACGCCGTACTCATCCCGGGTCTGCTGGTCATAATCGGTCTCCTCAAATTGACTATCCAGCTCATATTTGAAGCGGTTGTAGTAGAGGGAGGCTACAAGGGGATACGTCCCTTGCTGATTGAACAGATAGCTCAGTTCGACAAAAGGATTGGTCGTGTCTTTCAGGTCGGAAGTCTCGTTGTTGACGTCATGGATTTCGAGCTGTGATTCACCATTCATGATCTTTCGAACGCCCACCTCAAAGCGCAGGGTTGTCTGGCTGAATTGATGGTTGTAGCCAGCCGCCGCTTTAATGAACGGTGTGCGGCTGGTGAGATTAATGTCGTACTTGTTATAGCCCGGATCGAAGCGATTCCATTTGTATCCTCCGCCCAGGAGAACATCGATAAAATTGCGTTCATCCAGCGCAACCCTCCAGCCAAAGTCCAGGTCGAACTGGCCATCCTTTACTCTCTGACCATCTTTTTCAGAGTACTGCCCGCTGATTTCACCGTGATAAACAAGACCGGTCCGAGCAGTCATTTTGTTGCCATAGTTGAGAAATAATCCTCCTTCCGGCATTCGATCGATGTCAGTGTTTGCAGGGCCTTTGAATTCGAGTTCGCTGTAGCTTCCCAGAACGCCGAATACAAGGAGAGGGTCGGTAGGAGGTGCGGCACTTGAGAGTGTCGGTGTGGTTCCCGCGAGGAAGGTCGTGACAACAGCAGCAAAATTGGTCCTATTCATCAGAACTCCATGAGCGTGCCGCCGGTCCGTCGTGGACCGATCAATTACAACGATAGTCGGTTTTTTTCAAGTGCTGGATCGCTTGTCGAGAAGGGCTGGCCAGGAGGGTGGCTTTTGGCCCTTATTGCCTCGTTTTTGTCAGGTTTGATTTGAGGGAGGACGGTTGGCAGGAGGCCAAAGAAGGGGGGCGAAAGACGCGCTGGGGTCTGCCGGGTTTTCGAGCGAGAGGGGGTGAAAATAGCCGAAAAGATGCGGAAACGACCAGTAGGGGCTGCTAGGAAAGTACAAACCCCAGAAACGAAAAAGCCCTGAATAATCAGGGCTCTAACGTACAAATATGGCGGAGGCGATGGGATTCGAACTCATGGACCTGTTACAGTCGACGGTTTTCAAGACCGTTGCCTTAAACCACTCGGCCACACCTCCGTATTGCGTTGCGGGCGCCATAATACCTGAATGAAACACACTGTCAAACTCTCTGCATCGCTTGTTACAAGGCGTCTGCTATGATCTTTGCCACTGAACGTTTCAAACCTACAGGAGTGTCGCCATGCGCGAACAGGATTACGCAGTCAACAACAGCGTGCAGGCCGAGCAGCTAGAGGTTAGCCGCGTCCTGCGCAATACTTATGGCTTACTCGCCCTGACGCTGGCATTCAGCGGTGTCATGGCCTACGTCGCGCAGCAGATGCGTGTCGGTTACCCGAACATTTTCGTGGTGCTGATCGGCTTCTATGGTCTGTTCTTCCTGACCAACAAGCTTCGTGATTCGGCCTGGGGCCTGGTGTCGGCGTTCGCCCTGACCGGTTTCATGGGCTTCCTGCTCGGCCCGATTCTCAACCGCTACCTGGGCATGCAGGGTGGCGCTGAAGTTGTCAGTTCCGCGTTCGCCATGACCGCGCTGGTATTCGGTGGCCTGTCGGCCTATGTGCTGATCACCCGCAAGGACATGAGCTTCCTCGGTGGTTTCATTACCGCTGGCTTCTTCGTGCTGCTGGGGGCAACGCTGGCGAGCTTCTTCTTCCAGATCAGCGGGCTGCAGCTGGCAATCAGCGCGGGCTTCGTGCTGTTTTCTTCGGTCTGCATCCTGTTCCAGACCAGCGCCATCATTCATGGCGGCGAGCGTAACTACATCATGGCGACCATCAGCCTGTATGTATCGATCTACAACCTGTTCGTCAGCTTGTTGCAGCTGTTCGGCATCATGAGCCGCGATGACTGATCGCTGCTCTTGAACCAGAAAACCCGCTTCGGCGGGTTTTTGTCATTCAGGGGCGGTCATTCGGATACGATGATGCTGCCGTCAGCCTGTTGCCGGTAGACGGTGTAGGGCAGCAGCGCGGTGTCCAGAACACCGGAAATGAGCGCGTCTATCAATACGACAATCGTGCCGTTGTCGTGTTTTTGCGCGTCGATGCCTTCTTTCAGGGGGGCGTACAGGGTGCAGAAATCGTAGGTAACGCCGCTGTAGATACGTGGCACGGCGCCGCAGTAACTTTTCTGCTCCTTGAGGCTCTTTGCCGCGGCCTCGTCGCTGCGTACGACCGTCTGAATGGTGCCGCATCCTGCGAGCAGCAATGCTGTCAGGGCCATTGCTTGTGTTTTCATACCGTCAATCCTTCGCCGGAAAACACCCAATCTACCCGCTTTGCGTCAAAACAGCACTCAGGCCATTGGCGGCAGCCGGCGCTTGACCGGTGTCTTCTTGACGATGGCGGTGTTGGTCTCGGCGTAGCTGTTCAGACGGTCGAGCAGGGTGTCCAGTTGTTCCATCGAGCGCACATGCAAGCGCGCGATGAAGCAGTCATCGCCGGTGACCTTGTCGCATTCGGTGAACTCGGCAATGGCCTGGATTTGCCGTTCGACATTCTGCAGTTGCCCGGGCAGCGGGCGAATGCGCACGATCGCTTGCAGCTGATAGCCAAAACACTTGGGGTCGATCTCGACGGTGTAACCCTTGAGCACGCCGCGTTCTTCAAGCCGGCGCAGGCGCTCGGCGACGCTGGGGGACGACAGGCCGCTGATCTGTGCCAGGGCCTTGAGCGAACGCCGTGAGTCCTCCATGAGGGCCGCGATCAGCAGTTGGTCAATGTCGTCAGTCATACCCGCCCCGTTAGGCAAATACTCGTATCTGCCTTGGTAATAAAGGTGAATTTACAGTTTAGCCTGCATTTGGCCATGGAGAGTGGCCGGGGAGGATTGGCATACTTTGGGCTCACCTCGAGGAGCCTGATCATGGATAACACCTTACGTCGCGGCACGCTGGAAATGACCGCCGCCATGCTGATTTCCGGAACCATCGGATGGTTCGTGCTGGTTTCCGGCCAGCCTGTGCTGGACGTGGTGTTCTGGCGCTGCGTGTTCGGCGCGGGAACCTTGCTGCTGATTTGCGCAGGGTTCGGCTTTTTGCGCCCCGGCATTCTCACCCGCACCACCTTCCTGCTCGCCGTGCTCAGCGGGGTGGCCATTGTCGGTAATTGGGTGTTGCTGTTTGCCTCCTATTCCAGGGCTTCGATTGCCATCGGTACGGCGGTCTACAACGTTCAGCCGTTCATGCTGGTGGGGTTGGCGGCGCTGTTTCTCGGCGAGAAAATCACCGCGCAAAAGCTGTTCTGGCTGGGGGTTTCGTTTCTCGGGATGCTGGCGATTGTCAGCGCCCATGGCGATCAGGGCGAAAGCGGGGGCGAGTACCTGTTGGGGATTGGCCTGGCATTAGGGGCCGCGCTGCTGTACGCCTTTGCTGCGCTGATCATCAAGCGCCTGACCGGTACGCCACCCCATTTGATTGCGCTGATTCAGGTCTGCACCGGCGTACTGTTGCTGGCGCCGTGGGCCAACTTGTCCGCATTGCCACAACAGCCCGGTGCCTGGGCCAGCCTGTTGACCCTGGGTGTCGTGCACACCGGGGTGATGTACGTACTGCTGTACGGGGCGATTCAAAAGTTGCCGACCGCAATGACCGGCGCCCTATCGTTTATTTATCCGATCGCGGCGATCTTCGTCGACTGGCTGGCCTTCGGTCATCAGCTTGAGCTGATGCAATGGATTGGCGTGATCGCGATTCTGCTGGCCGCTGCCGGCATGCAACAGGGCTGGGGCAGTGGGGTGCGCAAGGCCGTGACGCAATGACCGGGCCTCAAATCTTCCAGTGCGGTGCAGTCTTCACCAGGCGTTGGCTCATGTCGCTCAGATTGGCGGCCAGTTGCCGGGTCAGCAACCGGTAGCCGTCGAGGGCGCTGTACACCGGTTCGTCCATGGCGGTTGGCGCGACCGGCTCATCGAGGGTGCGCTCCAGGCGCTGGGTAGTACCGGACTGCAGGGCGCGGGCCATGCCGATCAGCATCCGTCGTATCTGTTGGTGTTCGGCTTTCAATGCCCATTGCAGTTGCGCCATGGCCTGCGCATCGCGGGCATCGGGGCGGGTGTTGGCGAGGATTTCCAGGGTACTGATGCACATCCGCAGGTTGCGTTGCAGGCCATCGAGTTCCGTCATGGATATCCGCACTTCCTTGGACACCGAAGGCATCAGTGAGCGCAGTTGCACCATCACGCCATTGAGACGGCCCAGCAGCGTGAGGTAGTGGTCGTCCGTTACCGACTGGCCGCTGACGATCCGGCTGTAGATGCTGGCGCAGTCACGCAGTGCACTGGCGAGTTTGTAGCGCCAGGAATAGACCGCGTACAGCGGCAGGGCGAAGGAAAATGCCAGGGCCAGGGCGATGCCGATCAGTATGTCGACCGTACGCCACAGGCCATCGGTGATTGGGTTGTCGCCATGGCCGGCGACGATGAACACGGTGATCGCCGACAACAGGGCGGTATAACCGCCCTTGCCGATGGCGTGGTAGGAGAAAAATCCGCAGACCACCGACATGCCGAAATAGGTCAGCCACGGCAGGCCGAGCCAGGCGTGCTGCACCACCAGCAGCAAGCCCACGCCCGCCCCGATAAGGGTGCCATAGGCCCGCTCGGCGGCTTTCTTGCCGATATTGCCGTGGTGTTGCAAGCCGCCGATCACCACCAGCATGGTCACCGATGCCCATTCGCCGTGGGGCAGGTTGATCCCCGTGGTCAGCAGGATGGTCGCCAGCAGCCCCAGCGATACCCGAACGGCGTGGATGATCCGGGCGTTGCGGTAGCGCCGGTACGGGTCCAGGACCGGGCGTAGCAGGCGCCGCAGCAACGGTGACACTCGGGATGATCGAAAGGTCGTCATCGGGTTGGCAGATTTCCCTCGGCGCTGATGTCAGAAAATGTAGTCGGTGGTCAGGAAGCTCGACTCCCGGCCGCGAATGATGTCGCTGATCAACGTTTTGTTGCTCTCCTGGAATTTGGTCGCCACCATCGTACGAATCGAAAAGGTGCGCAGGGCATCGTGTACCGACAACGTGCCTTCGGCCGAATTCTTGCGCCCGTTGAACGGAAAGGTATCCGGGCCGCGCTGGCACTGGGCGTTGATGTTGATCCGTCCGACCTGATTGGCGAAGGTATCGACCAGTCGCCCGACCTCGGCGGCATCGGTGCCAAACAGGCTCAACTGCTGACCGAAGTCTGACTCAAGCACGTAGTCGATCACCGTATCCAGATCACGATAAGGCACGATCGGCACCACTGGGCCGAACTGTTCCTCCTGGTACACGCGCATGTCCGTGGTGACCGGGTACAGCACCGCCGGATAGAAGAACGAACCGCGCGCCTGTCCGCCGTTGGCATTCACCACGTTGGCGCCTTTTCTGACCGCGTCGTCCACCAGGCCATGCAGATAATCGACCTTGCCCGACTCCGGCAGCGGGGTCAGCGATACGCCGCTTTCCCACGGCATGCCGGGTTTGAGGGCGGCGAGTTTCTGGTTGAATTTCTCGATAAAAAGATCGACCACGTCTTCGTGCACGAAGAGAATTTTCAGCGCGGTGCAGCGCTGGCCATTGAACGACAGCGAGCCGGTGACGGCTTCGTTGACGGCGTTGTCCAGGTCAACCTGGGGCAGCACGATGCCGGGGTTCTTTGCGTCCAGCCCCAATGCTGCGCGCAGGCGATGGGGTCTGGGGTGAAGCTTTTTCAGGTCGCTGGCGGCCTTGTTGGTGCCGATGAAGGCAAAGATGTCGATCTTGCCGCTGGCCATCAGGGCACTGACGGTCTCACGGCCGCTGCCGTAGATCACGTTGATCACGCCGGCCGGGAAGCTGTCGCGGAACGCTTCCAGCAACGGACGAATCAGTAGCACGCCGAGCTTGGCCGGCTTGAACACTACGGTGTTGCCCATGATCAGTGCCGGGATCAGCGTGGTGAAGGTCTCGTTCAGCGGATAGTTGTAAGGCCCCATGCACAAGGCAACGCCCAGCGGTACCCGGCGGATCTGGCCCAGGGTGTCCTGTTCCAGTTCAAAACGGCTGGAGCGACGGTCGAGCTCCTTGAGGGCATTGATGGTGTCGACGATGTAGTCGCAGGTGCGGTCGAACTCTTTTTCCGAGTCCTTGAGGTTCTTGCCGATCTCCCACATCAACAGCTTGACCACGGCCGCGCGCTGTTCGCGCATGCGCGCGAGGAAGGCTTCGACATGCTGGATGCGTTCCGCGACGCGCATGGTGGGCCAACTGCCCTGACCGCGGTCGTAGGCACGGACGGCGGCGTCGAGGGCGGTGAGTGCGGTCTCGGCATCCAGCAGCGGTGTGCTGCCCAGAATCACTTGTTCATCCTGCTGCTCGCCGGCCAGGTACACCGGGCTGCGGACCGCCGCCAGGGGGCCACTCCAGATTTTCAACTGGCCTTCGACGAGGTACTCGCGTTGCTCAAGCGGCTCGCCCGGGCGGTATGGCTCCGGGATCTGGGCGGCAGTAGGAAACAACGTGCTGAGGAGGTGTTCGGTACTCATGAGGCTACCCCGTATTGGCTGTGTGCAAGGCGGCTTGAAGACGCTCGGCTGTCAGGCGGCTTGCAGTCAAGAATGTGCTCTATGGGTTATACGCCTTAACGGCAGGTTTTTTTAACTGAAAACGTCCGGCGAAGGGCAGAGCAGAGGGGTTGAGGTGTGGTGTGGTGTCGCAAGCGTAGACGAATCTTCCGGCGGTCGTAGCGTGGTGCGGGTGCTTTGCTGCCTGTCTGTGGCCATACGCGTGGCCTCGAAAGTCCCCCTTGCTGACCCTCAATGACCTCAACCAGCCATGATGACTGGCATAGAGTTCAGCGGTGTGTCATGACAACCAGAATGCGCCGGGCAATAGGCGCTGCACCCGTGGGGAAAGCTATGTGGGCAACGATTCGATTCGGGCGACGGTTAACTGATCCCGGTGGTGTGTGCCGGATGGCCGCGTTGCTGGTGGTGCTTGGCGCGTTGGGTGGCTGTGGCGATAAACCAGAAAGCAACGCCTCGCGCACGGCAGCGGCCAGTGCCATGCCTGTCGATGCCGGTTTGGCGCGTACCTACGACACCAGTTGCAAGTTGTGCCATGCCAACCCGGCCTCGGGTGCGCCGCTGACGGGCGACCTGCCAGCCTGGCAACCCCGCATCGCGCAAGGTGCGGACACCTTGCTGGACCACACCATCAACGGTCATAACGGCATGCCGCCGATGGGGATGTGCATGCAGTGCTCCGAAAGCGAGTTCCTGGCGCTGATCGGTTTCATGTCTGGCCAACCACTCCAATAACAATCACAAGGTGGGATTGATGACCATGCACCTCACACGACGTCAGCTTCTGCAACGGGCCAGCCTTGCAGGCATGCTGGGCGCCTTGGGCAGCCACTCGGTGATGGCCGAACTGATGCGCGCGCCGCGGGTGATTCCCTGGCGCAATTGGTCGGGTGCCCAGAGCTGCCTCCCCGAGGCACGGCTGGCGCCCAGGGATCTGGACGAACTGGCCGGGGTTATCGCTAAGGCCACCGGCAAGGTGCGCCCGGTGGGCTCTGCCCATTCGTTCAGCGCGTTGGTGCCCACCGACGGCACGCTGCTGTCGCTGAGCAACTTCACCGGGTTACTGGGCGATGACCCGAACACCCTGCAGGCCGAGTTTGGCGCCGGCACACCGATGTCGCGCATGGGCCCGGCATTGAAGGAGGTCGGCCAGGCGCTCACCAACATGGCAGACATCGACTACCAGACGCTGGCCGGGGCGATCGCCACCTCGACCCATGGCACCGGGAAACACTTCCAGTCCTACTCTGGCTACGTGACGGGTTTGCAGTTGGTGACGGCCCAGGGTGAGGTGCTCGATTGCGACAGCACCCGCAACAGCGAGGTGTTCAAGGCCGCTCGCGTGTCATTGGGGGCGCTGGGGGTCGTGACCAAGGTGCGCATGCAGAACCGCCAGGCTTATCGTCTGCGGGAGCACCAGTGGATTGCCAAGACCGAAGAGCTGTTGGAGGACGTGGAAAAGAACACCCGGGAGAACCAGCACTGGGAGATGCTGGTGGTGACTCATTCCGACTACGCGCTGTCGATGACCCTCAACGAAACCGTTGACCCGGCGACACCGCCCATCAGCGCCGAGGAGGAGGGGGGTAACGAATTCGTCAACCTGATCGAGAAGTTCGACAAATACGTCAGCGACTTTCCTGGCGCCCGGCGCATGTTGCTCAATAACATGCGGCATATCGCCAGTTTCGATGACCGGGTGGGCGACTCCTTCGACATCTATGCCAACGTGCGTACCGTGCGTTTCAACGAAATGGAGTATTCGGTGCCGGCCGAGCATGGCCCGGCGTGCTTGCGGGAGATCATCAAGCTGATCGCCGACAAGGACCTGCGCACCTGGTTTCCGATCGAGTACCGTTACGTCAAGGCCGATGACATCGCCTTGAGCATGTTCGAGGGGCGCGACAGCTGTTCGATCTCGGTCCACCAGCACTACCAGATGGATCATCACAATTTCTTCGCCGCCATCGAACCGATTTTCTGGAAGTACGAGGGCCGACCGCACTGGGGCAAGCTGCACACCTTGAATGCCCGTAATCTGCAAGCACTGTACCCGCGCTGGCAGGAATTTCGTCAGGTGCGCCAGCAGCTCGACCCGGGTGGAAAGTTCTTGAACGCCCATTTGTCGTCCATTCTGGGAGTCAGCTGATGGCCATCAATCGCCGGAATTTCCTGGGAGGTGTAGTGGGCATTGGCGCGTTGCTGGCGGGTGTCGGAGCGCTATTGCGGCCCGGTGACCGTGGCGGCCCCTACAGCGATTACTTTCGCGCCTTGAACCAGGAACTGCAGCGCAACGGCCCGATGCGCCCGTTGCTGCTGATTGACCTGGAACGGCTCGATCACAACATCGACGTGGTGATGCAGTCGGTCAAGCGCGGCGGCAAACAGCTGCGTCTGGTGGAGAAATCCCTGCCGTCGCCGGAGTTGCTGGCCTACATCAGCCAGCGCGCGGGCACGCAACGATTGATGTCGTTTCATCAGCCCTTTCTCAATCATGACGCGCAGCGGTTTCCCGGATCCGACATCCTGCTGGGCAAGCCTTTGCCGGTTCGCTCGGCCGAGCTTTTCTATCGCTTGCACAAAGGTCCGTTCGACCCGGCGCGGCAGTTGCAGTGGCTGCTCGACACACCCGAGCACATGCAGCAATACCTGGCCCTGGCCCAAGGGCTGGGGACGCGGTTGCGGGTGAACATTGAACTGGACGTCGGCCTGCATCGCGGTGGTGTGGCGGACACTGCCACGCTGGGACAGATGCTCGGTCTGATTCGTGCTAATGCGCAACATCTGGAATTTGCCGGCTTCATGGGTTATGACCCCTTTGTCGGCATGGGGGTGCCAGGCATTCTGGGGACGGCGGACGAGCTGTTCGCCAAGGTCATGACGCGCTACAACGGCTACGTGGACTTCACCCGGCAGCAGTTTTCGGGGCTTTGGCATGACGGCTTGACGCTCAACACCGCCGGAAGCCCGAGTTACCGCATGCATGAGCAAGAGTCGCTGAGCAGCGAAGTGTCGGTAGGCACCGCGATGCTCAAGCCCACCCATTACGATTTGCCGTCACTGGCCGAGCATGTACCGGCCGCCTACATCGCCACCCCGGTCGTGAAGCGCACCGGTGCCGTGCAGATACCGGCACTGGACGGCAAGTCGCGGCTGTTTTCCTGGTGGGACACCAATCAGCGCGAGACTTATTTCATCTATGGCGGCAACTGGATGGCCGAGTTCGAATCGCCGCCCGGTTTGCAGAGCAACGGCCTTTATGGCCGCAGTTCCAATCAGGAGATGGTCAATGGTTCAGCGACGGTCGGGTTGGCGGTGGATGACCAGGTGTTTCTGCGTCCGACCCAGACCGAATCGGTGTTGCTGCAGTTTGGCGACATGATCGCGATGCGGGGCGGCAAGATCGTCGACACCTGGCCGGTCTACTCCTGATCCCTGGAGCATTGCGTCGGTGCCGGTTGAAGGGCACCGACTATAGAGGAAGATCAGAAGTCGAACTTGTCCCGCAGGCCGTAGTACCAGGCGCCCAGTGCCGCGAAAGGCGTGCGCAGTAACTGGCCGCCGGGGAAGGGGTAGTGCGGCAGGTCGGCAAAGGCGTCAAAGCGCTCGGCCTGTCCGCGCAGGGCCTCGGCCAGGACTTTACCGGCCAGGTGGGTGTAGGTGACGCCGTGGCCGCTGCAACCCTGGGAGTAGTAGAGGTTGTCGCCCAAGCGTCCGACTTGTGGCAAGCGCGACAAGGTCAGCAGGAAGTTACCGGTCCAGGCGTAGTCGATTTTCACGTCCTTGAGCTCAGGGAAGGCCTTGAGCATCTTCGGTCGAATGATGGCTTCGATGTTGGCCGGATCGCGCGCGCCATACACCACGCCCCCACCAAAGATCAGGCGCCGGTCCCCCGAGAGGCGGTAGTAGTCGAGCAGGTAGTTACAGTCTTCGACGCAGTAGTCTTGTGGCAACAGGCGCTTGGCGAGTTCTTCGCTCAAGGGCTCGGTGGTGATCACCTGAGTGCCGCACGGCATCGACTTGGCGGCGAGTTCCGGAACCAGGTTGCCCAGGTAGGCGTTGCCGGCCACGATCACGAACTTGGCTCGCACCTTGCCTTCAGCGGTATGCACCACCGGGTTGGCGCCGCGTTCGATACGTAGGGCGGGTGATTGCTCATACAGGGTACCGCCCAGTGACTCGACGGCGGCGGCTTCACCTAGTGCGAGGTTGAGTGGGTGGATGTGGCCACCGCTCATATCGAGCATGCCGCCGACATACTGCTCACAGGCCACGACCTCACGGATGCGGCGCTGGTCCAGCAACTCGAGCTGCGTGTGGCCGTAGCGCTCCCACAGACGCTTCTGTGATTCCAGGTGACCCATCTGCTTGCCGGTGAGGGCCGCGAATACGCCGCCATCCTTCAGGTCGCACTGGATCTGGTACTTGGCCACGCGCTCACGAATGATATTGCCGCCTTCGAATGCCATTTGCCCAAGCAGTTGCGCCTGCTTGGGGCCGACACTGCGTTCAATGACGTCGATATCTCGGCTGTAGCTATTAACGATCTGCCCGCCATTGCGGCCCGAAGCACCAAAGCCAACCCTGGCCGCTTCCAGGACCGTCACCCGAAACCCGTTCTCCAGCAGGAACAGGGCGCTGGACAGGCCGGTATAGCCGGCGCCAATGACGCAGACATCCGTTTCTACATCATCCTGTAGCGACGGACGCAACGGGGCGGCGTTGGCCGACGCGGCGTAATAGGACTCCGGATAGGGAATGTGCGCCATCCTGCAACCTCTGTTTAATATATTTTACGATTAACCTGATCCTACCTGAGTTAAAAATCCACTGCCAGCCACCCGAATGGCTTCTTTGCGGGGCCAAAATTAAATATTTTGCATATTCATAGGCTTAGGTGAAAAAAAGGTGTTGACACCCCTCCGGAATTCCGTAGAATGCCGCCTCACAGCAGGCACGTAGCTCAGTTGGTTAGAGCACCACCTTGACATGGTGGGGGTCGTTGGTTCGAGTCCAATCGCGCCTACCAAACAAAATCCGCTCTGCTGGGCGGTCTAGAAGGGCTCACCGAAAGGTGGGCCCTTTTTTGTTGTCTTGGATTTCTTGCGCAACGTTCACAACATCTCGGGTACGTTCACACTGGGCAATCTGAACACCGATAACGGCTTGTTCTGGGATGGGATTCAGGCCTGCCAGGCTGGATGTGTCAACATCTGGCCCGGCCGCCATCCCTGCGGGTCCAGTCAAGACTCCCGCTCTGTGCACAAAGCTCAGCGAGCCTGGAATCTGTTTATTTACACCGTATCGGTATCACTGACTCAGCACGAAAGTCGCCAGGGTTTGCAGATCGTCTGGGCTCAACTGTGCAAAAGGTGGCATCGTGATGTTTCCCCATTTGCCGGTTCCACCTTTCTGAATGCTGGACATTATCTTGGCCAGAGCCTGCGGGTCGTTGGCGTACTTGGTAGCCACCTCGCGATAGGCCGGGCCTACGACCTTGTGATTGATCGCGTGGCAAGACAGACAGGAATTGCTCTGAAGCAATGCCATGGCGTCGACTTTGGCTACAGGTGCCGCGGGGCTTGAGGCAGCCTGCACATCGGCATCGCTTGCCTGAGCGCTGCCGTAGGTCGCCGCCAGGTAGGCGCCGATGATGTTCACATCCTGATCGCTGATTGGAGCGCCATATACCTGCTGCATCTTTCTGGCTTCTCCAGTCCATTGCGTCAGGCTCATGCCCGGAGGCTGGAAGTTGATGTAGTCGGCAGAATGACAAGTGGAACACTTCTGCTGCGCCAGTGGGTATCCGGGCAGGGCACTGGGCTTGAGTACCGCCGTTTCGGGCGGCAACGTGATTTCTAACGGCGTTGCGCAAGCCAGGGTAGCCACGCAAATCTGAGCCGCGCACAGCAAGGCGCTCATGCGTTTCATGTAGGGGCCCCTCATGCGATGGTCACATGGCTGGTTTCTACGACGTGGCGGCGGTAGCCACCGGGGTTCCAGTCGGCTTGAAGCGGTTGCGTCTCGCCCGCACTGTTACTGGCGCGCACCATCAACTGTGTGGCTCCCTTGCTGGTGAAGGTGATCGGCAGCGTCCACTGGCGGAAGGAAAAACGGCCAAGATCCTCTCCGAGCCTGGCTTCGCGCCAACTGTTCCCGCCGTCGACCGAGACTTCCACCTTGTTGATTCCAGCACCTCCATCAAATGCAATGCCCTTTAGCTCCACGCTCTTTTTCAGTGGCAACACATCGCCGTGTTTGATGCTGGTGATGAAGCTGCGTACCGGCAACTTGGAAATCGGCTGCGTTTGCGCAGCTGTCGTGCCGGGGGCGATGCAGAAACAATCGTTGTCTGGAACGCGGTAACCTTTCGTCATGAAGAAGCCGTCGTAGGTTTGGTCGATGACTTCGATCTCACTCAGATGCTTGATCCAATAGGTGCCGAAATAACCTGGCACCACCAGGCGTATTGGGTAGCCGTTGAGGAATGGCAGGTCGGTGCCGTTCATGGACCAGGCGATCAAGGGCTCGCCGTCCATGGCATGGTTGATGTCCAGCGCCTTGATGTACTCCGGCGTGCTCGGCAGCACTGGCCTGTCTAGCCCGCGGAACGTCACTTGCCTGGCGTCGGCTTTCACGCCCGCCTTTTCCAGTACCACCTTGAGCGGGACGCCCACCCAGCGGGCATTGCCCATTGAGCCATTGCCCAATTGCGCGCCGAATACGCGCGGCATCGAGAACCCGCGGCTGTTTCCCGAGCACTGATTGACGGCCACCACCTCTACCGGTTCGGCCAGGGCTTTGAGGTCTGCGAGGGAAAGTGACAGCGTCGTGTTGACCGAGCCCTTGATTGCCAGGCGGTAACTGTCTGGATCGATACGGGTCGGGAAATTGGCCAAGTGGTAACGCACAAAAAAGGCGTCATTTGGCGTGATGGGCCCTTCGTTGAAGACGGAGAACGGAGTCTCGAGGTGTGGCGGGCGGGTGGTCACCAGGGTCAGCGGCCGTTTTTGCGGGTATTGCACCAACGGTCGTGGACCGGATGCAAAGGTGACTTCTTCGGCGGTTTCGTCTCCTGCCTTAGCGAGGCGTGCCAACGGAGAGGCCGCCAAAGCCCAGACAAAGGCATCACGTAGCACGCGTCGGCGGTTCGGCTTGCTGTTATCTACAAAATGGAACCTCATTCTTCGCTCTCCTTCGCTCTTTATGATTGTTTTGCTGAGATGTCACCAAAGCCCCCCCCCCCCCGCTGGGTGCAGAGGCATCGGATTTGATGTGTCAATGGAGTTTCGCTCAGCTGTTCGGCTTCGGTGAGCGATCCAGTATGGTCATGCGCAAGTCGATTGCTTTTCATTGAGCGTCAGTGATTTTGCATTTGATGACAGCGGCTGCCGACACCCGCTGGCCGTTACGCTTGAGCGAGCGCAGTACACGCACAAGTGGGGTAGTCACGTGCCGGACGAGGCCGCGAAGGTGCGTCTGGCGGTGCTCAATCGTTCCACGGCTTCTGCGAAGGTCGGCGTTCGCTTAACTGAGCTGACCGGATTGCCGACTTCGTGATTGAGGCGCAGGGCTTCAAGCGTGGGCTGGATGGCGAGTAGCTTGAGGAGATGCGCAAGCCGTCAGTCTTCATCATCTCGCAAATGGCGGTACCAGCCGTACAGTGCAAGGCCGAGGATTATTACTAAGACGACCAGGATGAAGATGACCAAATAGCGCATGCAGCCTCGCTCGTATCGGGTCTGGTGTTTTGCAGTTGACTGGGCTCACATCAAGCTTAGCCCTTGCGGTCAGGCGAGCAGTGCGACCTGTCTCTTCGATCAGTGCTTACCTGGCAGGAGCGCAGAAGGTGAATCGATCCGGGGGTGTGATCGAATTTTCGGGTCAAGGGGGAGGGGCGATTCCAGTTCGGTTTCTTCATTTCTCAAGTGTCGATACCAGCCGGCCATTGATCCGCAAAGGATGATGAGGGCTGCCGCTGCACAGGTGATCATTAGATAGTGCATTCAATCTCTCGCCTCAGGCGTTGTTTTTATTGTTCTGATAAAACTGGAGATTTTGTAATGGGGTGTAGCTCTATCTGTCTTTGATACTACGCTGCTTTCTGGGTCGGGCAAGGGCCTGGCTTCGGGGGCACAACGAGCCCGGCTTTTGGCATGACAGGCATCAGTCTAGCCAGCTTGCAGGTTTTTGCCTTATCCAGGCAGGTGCGTTCCAGCGTACTGGGTTGCGTTGCTTGATGGAGAGGGGGCAGGCGAACCCTGGCGATGTGGGCTACTACTGACGGGGCAAATTCTTGTTGTTCTGAATGGGGGGACGTATCGATGCGGGTTCACTGGTTTCTGGCGGCGGTCCATCTTCTGGCCTATGGCCTCGCACTCTGGGCGGTGCTGGCGCGGGGAGCGGCTTTTCGTCGAGTTACTCCGGAGGGTGGCGGTGCTCGAAATGTATTGCTGGCCGATAATGTCTGGGGCCTCTCAGCGCTCATTCTGTTGATCACAGGAGGAATGCGTGCCTTTGGCGGTTATGAGAAAGGTACGGATTATTATCTGCATCAGCCGTTGTTCCACCTGAAGCTGACGCTGTTCATCCTGATTCTGTTGCTGGAGATCGCACCCATGGTGGCGTTGATCAAGTGGCGAATTGCACTGGGCCGCAAGGGGCCGATCGATGTGGGGCGCACGCGGCTGTTTGCCCGAATCAGTCATATCGAGGCGTTGTTGATTGTGCTGATGGTCGTGGCTGCGACGGGCATGGCTCGCGCAGTGACGTTTGGCTGACGGGGGCAGGTTGGAGAGAGGCGCATAATCTTTAGCCAGCCATGGCGGTAAAGCAGGCTGGCTACTGATTGCAGTTGCCGTTCAGGGCGTCTGCGGTTTGTCCGGTGCGGTCAGGCCTGCCTGGATGCGCTGGTAGATTTCTTCTCGATGCACCGCGACGTCTTTCGGGGCATTGATGCCAATTCTGACCTGCTGGCCGCTAACGCCCAGTATGGTGATCGTAATGTCGTCACCGATGTTTATGCTTTCACCGACTTTACGGGTGAGTATCAGCATGATCTTCTCCTTGATAGCTTGGTAGGGCACCTGACTCAAACGATGCGGATGTCGGTGATACCTATAGATTAGTGCGAAGTGTCGCGGTTTGGGTGCTTCTTTCTGACGTGCAGACGCGGCATTAATTCCCGGGGTGCGACTATACAGAGGCGGCAAACATCATTCTCGTTGTTTTATGCCCTGTTTGCTTGGGTTGCGAGGCATTTTTGAGTGATAAAATCTCCGTTTTGGCATTCCGAGGGGAAAACTGTGGGCAAAATGATATGGATGATCGCGGTAGTGGCGTTGGTCGGGTGTGGTCAGCAAGCCGCGCAGGAGCCGAAAAAGCCTCGTGCACCCTTCATTTCTGCTCCGGCAGAGGCCGCTACGCAGCAATGGGATGTGCTGGTTCAAGGTCAGACTGTTCAAGCTGTCAGTGATCTCACCGGCTGGTTGATCGAGCATAGCTTTGTTTCCAGCGTCGTCACGCAGGATGGCAAACAGCGCGTGCTGGTGGGGCCTTTCAATTCAAGGGCAGAAGCTGAGGCGCGGCAGGCTGACGTGACGGCTGCCCTGATCAAGGCGAAGAAGCAGAATATTGAGGCGCTGGTGGTCGAGCACCAGATCGCTCAGTGACGCCGTCCTGAAGGGCGCTGATTGTCGTCCGTCTTGGCGTGGGGTGACGGTGTCCGGTCCTGAAACAGCGTTGCGCCTGTTTCAGGGCCGGACAGGTGAGTTGTCAGCCACACCGCTTCAGGTCGACAGGCCCGACGAACTCGTTGGCGCGCCCCATGACACATGCGACCGTCTGGTTGCGTTGCTGCTCCCAGGCCTGCACCGGGTAGGTCTTGTTCCAGGCTTCGTACAGTTGCCGGTCTTGTTTGGACAGGCGCAAACCATACTGTTTGCTCATGTAGAAGTAGGTGCGGGCGATCATGCCGCGAATGGAGGGGCGAGGCATGACTTTCTTTGCCTTGAAATCGACTTGCGTCAGGCACGAGCCATACTGGCCGGTCTGCACGGGCAGCCAGCCAAAGCTGAAGTTGCTGCGGTCCCCGTTCACCTCGCCAATGCTGGGGACCAGGTTGTGCAGGTCGGCCTCTGCACGCTGGTAGGCCGGGTCGTAGCGGGTGCAGTTCTTGCGCCCGCCCTCTTGCCAGCACTGGCGCTGGTGGCCGATTTGCCAGGCTGGAACAATGTGCTCCCATTCAATGCGTGCCGCACGGCTGGCGTTTTTGCGCGGTACGTAGCCGCAGGCTTTCAGGTCCACCCGATTGCCCGTGTACTTGCAACCACAGTAGAACTCCGTGGATTGCGGGGCATAGAGCTTCCAGGCGACCTTCTTGGCCTCGTTAAAGGTGCGTGGCGCCTGCGCGTGAGCGCTGGCCGCCACGAAGAGCAACAACAAGGCGAAACAACGAACACTCATTGACTCAATCTTCCTTCGGCACGACCCAGAAAATCTGTACGCCGCCATCGTCGCGATAAGCGAGGGTGACGTTGTCGTTCTCGGCGATCTCCTCGAGCAGACGCTCCCATTCCTCGACCGGTTCATCGGGGAAGCGGAAGATCAGGGCGGCCTTGGCTTTTTGGGCAGTCGGGGAATTGATGATTTTTTGAACGCGCAAACCGAGTCGTTCGTAGGAGCCAAGAGGGTTGGTTGCTGCTGAGGAGGTCGTGGCCACGGGATAGTCCTTATTAAGCTGTACGTGCGTACAGTATTTAACTGTAGGCATTTTCGCAACTGCTTAAAATTCAAGAAGATCCTCTGACAGCGAATTTTCCCGTTTGGTGTAAATCGGATGCAGGTTTTCTGTCGAAATGACGAAGGAGGGGGCAAGCGAGGCAGGATCACTCGCCCGGGCGGGCGAGTGAAGAGGGTGAGCGTCCGACCGGATCAGGCCGGACGCAATCAATCAGTACTCCCAGAACATCCGTTGCAGCTCTTTGCTGTCGGAGGTCTTGGTCAGGGCGACCATGGCCAGGATGCGGGCTTTTTGCGGGTTCAGGTCATGAGCCACGACCCAGTCGTACTTGTCGTCCGGCTGTTCGGCGTTGCGCAGGACAAAACCGCCGGCATTGACGTGGGAGGAGCGAATGATCTGCACGCCATCCTTGCGCAAGGCTTGCAGGGTTGGAACGACGCGCGACGACACAGAGCCATTACCGGTGCCGGCATGGATGATGGCTTTGGCGCCAGACTGGGCCAGGGCTTTGTAGGCGGTATCGCTTACGTTGCCGTAGGAGTAGGCGATTTCGACGTCAGGCAGGCTCTTGATGGTTTTGATGTCGAATTCCGAATCCATGGTGTGACGCTTGGCTGGCTGGCGGAACCAGTAGGATTTGCCTTCGACCACCATGCCCAGTGGGCCCCAGGCGCTCTTGAACGCTTCGGTCTTGATATTGACCGTTTTGCTGACATCACGACCCGACTGAATCTCGTCGTTCATGGTGACCAGTACGCCTTTGCCCCGAGCGTCTTTGCTGCCGGCAACAGCCACGGCGTTGTACAGGTTGAGCATGCCGTCGGCCGACATGGCGGTACCCGGACGCATCGAGCCGACAACGATGATTGGCTTGTCGGTTTTTTCCACCAGGTTCAGGAAGTAGGCCGTCTCTTCCAGGGTGTCGGTGCCGTGGGTGATGACGATGCCGTCGACGTCTTTGCTGTCGGCCAGTTCCGCCACGCGACGACCCAGTTGCAGCAGGTTTTCGTTGGTGATGCTCTCGGAGGCGATTTGCATCACTTGTTCGCCGCGAACGTTGGCCAGTTGGCTCAGTTCAGGGACGCCGGCGATCAATTGTTCGATCCCGACCTTGGCGGCCTGGTAGGTAGCGCTGTTGGCAGCGCTGGCGCCAGCGCCGGCAATGGTGCCGCCGGTGGCGAGGATCACCACGTTGGCCAGCTTTTGTTTGTTTTCCACTTCTTTTGCTTGCAGTGCGGTCGGCAGGAGCAGCAGGAGGGCCAAAGCGCCCGGAACAAAGGTCTTGAAGGCAGATTTCATTATTTTCTCTCTTGGTGATGACGGTGCGTCTGCAGGTTCATCCAGATACGCCCCCAGGCCGATCTGAATGCCGGGGGCCGTCTGTAAGAGCAGGATCTGTACCATTCGTCGCTGAATATGAAATATCTTTTAACTTATTGATTTATATCGAATTAATTTAGTTTGAATGAGGTCGTGGAGAAGGTCGGCGTCCGGGATCCCGACTATGTGGCGCATTCGCGTTCGGATGACCGAAAATTCATACAGTGTGCGTCGACTTATCTTGCATTTGAGGCAGGGCATCAGGGGTAAAGAAAACCCCATGCCGGCCGATAAGCCTTGAAGGATTATTTTTTCAAGGAGCTTCTATGACGGGTTCGATCGGTTTTCCATCAGGTGGCGCTATCACCTTTAACGGCAAACCCCTGGCGGTTGTCGAGACGCTGAGCAAGACAACCGCGGACGCCTCGGACGAAGCGCTCGGTACGAAGGAGGAGGGGGCTGGCAAGACGGTGCCTGGCGCGCAATTGCAGGCGGGCCAGCGTGCGGGCGCAAGCGAAAGTGAGGGCGGCGGCAATGTGGTGGTCGAGACGTTGCTCAAGCGCATGAAAGAGTTGCAGGAACTGTTGCAGCAGCAACAGGAACAACTGGCGGCTGCACAGGCCGCGTCCTACCCCACACCGGAACAAAAAGCGACCGTCGTGATGGGGCTCCAGGCTCAGATCGCCACTACCAGCGCAGCGTTGCAGCAAGTCTCGGCGGCGTTGGTCAAGGAGTTGAGCTCGGGTTCGAGCGTCGGTTCGCAGGTCAACACCATCGCCTGACTCCGTGAACGGTACGCGTCAGTGAGGCCGACTTCGTTGAGGCGTATCGTGCGGCGTGTGTGCCCCCCTGTAACCTGCGGGCGGGCTCACAAGGGGGCCTGTCAATCGTTGACAAATACCCGCAGGGTTCTCATAGTTCGGCTTACGCAAACGTTTGCGCGATCTGCCAGCGCCCAGGTTCAATGGGCTCGGCACCCCTCGTTCTCGCCCATTGAGGCGCGGGTGAACGGGTTTCAAGCGTACGCACTGCAAGCGTTGCTCACAATAATCATAAGATCGGAGTGAACCCATGAAGCTGCCATTCGCTGGACGTCTTCTCGCTGTCGCTATGCTGGCTGCCGCCTCCACCGCATTGCCCCTTTCTTCGGCTTTCGCCCAAACCCCTGAAAAACCCAAGGTCGCACTGGTCATGAAATCCCTGGCCAACGAATTCTTCCTGACCATGGAAGATGGCGCCAAGGCTTATCAGAAAGAACACCCCGCCGATTTCGACCTGGTCTCCAACGGGATCAAGGACGAAACCGACACCGCCAACCAGATTCGCATTGTCGAGCAGATGATTGTTTCCAGGGTCAATGCGCTGGTGATCGCGCCCGCTGATTCGAAAGCGATGGTGCCGGTCATCAAGAAGGCCGTCGATGCCGGTATCACGGTCATCAACATCGATAACCAGCTCGATCCGGATGTGCTCAAAAGCAAAAACATCAGCGTGCCCTTCGTCGGCCCTGACAATCGCAAGGGCGCGCGCCTGGTGGGTGAATACCTGGCCAGGCAGCTGAAGGCCGGCGACGAAGTCGGCATCATCGAAGGTGTTTCCACCACCACCAATGCCCAGGCCCGTACCGCAGGCTTCAAGGATGCGATGGAGGCCGCGCAGATCAAGGTGGTGTCGCTGCAATCCGGCGACTGGGAAATCAACAAAGGCAATCAGGTTGCCTCCTCGATGCTCAGTGAATACCCGCAACTCAAGGCGCTGCTGGCGGGTAACGACAGCATGGCCGTCGGCGCCGTGTCAGCGGTGCGTGCGGCGGGCAAGGCAGGCAAGGTGCAAGTGGTCGGCTACGACAACATCAATGCCATCAAGCCGATGCTCAAGGATGGCCGTGTGCTCGCCACCGCCGACCAGTTCGCGGCCAGGCAGGCGGTATTTGGCATCGAGACCGCACTGAAAATACTCAAGGGCGAACAAGTCGACAGCGGCACCCGCGGTGTTATCGAAACGCCGGTTGAGCTGGTCACCCAGTAATCATTCTGACAGTACAAAGGCGCTCGCCCGTCCGGGCGAGCCCATGGAGCGTTACTTATGTCAGCAAGTGCCCCGAGCGCAGTCCTTTCGGTCAGCGGTATCGGCAAGACGTATGCGCAACCGGTGTTGACCGGCATTGATCTGTCGCTGATGCGCGGCGAAGTGCTGGCGCTGACCGGTGAGAACGGTGCCGGTAAAAGCACGCTGTCGAAAATCATCGGTGGGCTGGTCGAGCCGACCACTGGCCAGATGCAATTCCAGGGAAGCGATTACCGTCCCGCCAGTCGGGCCCAGGCGGAGCAGCTGGGTATTCGCATGGTCATGCAGGAGCTCAATCTGCTGCCGACCTTGTCGGTCGCGGAAAACCTGTTTCTCGACAATCTGCCCAGCAAGGCGGGATGGATCAATCGCAAGCAATTGCGCAAGGCCGCGATTGAGGCCATGGCCCATGTCGGTCTCGACGGGATCGATCCGGACACGCTGGTGGGCGAACTGGGGATTGGCCATCAACAAATGGTCGAGATTGCCCGCAACCTGATCGGCGATTGCCATGTGCTGATTCTCGACGAGCCGACGGCAATGCTGACCGCCCGTGAAGTCGAGATGCTGTTTGAACAAATCACCCGCCTGCAGGCTCGTGGCGTGGCGATCATCTACATTTCCCATCGCCTGGAAGAGCTGGCGAGGGTGGCCCAGCGCATTGCGGTGTTGCGTGACGGTAACCTGGTCTGCGTCGAGCCCATGGCTGATTACAACAGTGAGCAACTGGTCAACCTGATGGTGGGGCGTGAGCTGGGTGAGCACATTGATCTGGGGCTGCGGACGATGGGTGCGCCGGCCTTGACCGTCAAAGGCCTGAGCCGCTCAGGCAAGGTCCGCGATGTGTCGTTCGAGGTGCGCAGCGGTGAGATCTTCGGGATTTCCGGCTTGATCGGGGCTGGGCGTACGGAGCTGCTACGGCTGATTTTCGGCGCGGATGCGGCGGACAGTGGCACGGTGGCGCTGGGTTCGCCGGCGCGGGTCGTGAGCATTCGCTCGCCTGCCGACGCGGTTGGCCACGGAATCGCGCTGATTACCGAGGATCGCAAAGGCGAGGGGCTGCTGTTGACTCAGTCGATCAGCGCCAACATTGCCCTGGGTAACATGCCGGGCATTTCCAGGGGCGGCATCGTCAACGCGGGTGACGAGGCGGCGCTGGCCCGGCGTCAGATCGACGCCATGCGCATTCGCAGCTCCAGCCCCGGGCAGTTGGTCAGCGAGTTGTCGGGCGGCAATCAGCAGAAGGTCGTGATCGGTCGCTGGCTTGAGCGCGAGTGTTCGGTGCTGTTGTTCGACGAGCCGACTCGCGGTATCGATGTGGGCGCCAAGTTCGATATTTACGCATTGCTCGCAGCGCTGACGCGTCAAGGCAAGGCGCTGGTGGTGGTCTCCAGTGACCTGCGCGAGCTGATGCTGATTTGCGACCGTATTGGTGTGCTGTCCGACGGGCGTCTGATCGACACCTTCGAGCGCGACAGCTGGACCCAGGATGACTTGCTTGCCGCTGCGTTTGCCGGCTACCAACAACGTGATGCGTTGCTCAATGAAGCAGCGCCAAGGAATTTCCCATGACAACTGCACTGTCCGCCGGCAACCGCAGCGGCAACTTTTACGGCCTCGGTACTTACTTGGGGCTGGCCGGTGCCCTGCTGGCGATGATTGCGCTGTTCTCGGTCCTGAGCAGCCATTTCCTTTCCTATGACACCTTCAGCACCCTGGCCAACCAGATCCCGGACCTGATGGTGCTGGCGGTCGGCATGACCTTCATCCTGATCATCGGCGGCATCGACCTGTCGGTGGGTTCAGTCCTGGCCCTGGCGGCATCGACGGTCAGCGTGGCGATTCTCGGCTGGGGTTGGAGCGTCCTCCCGGCAGCGCTGCTGGGCATGGCGGCGGCGGCATTGGCCGGGACCCTTACCGGTTCGATCACCGTGGCCTGGCGCATTCCCTCGTTCATCGTGTCGCTCGGGGTGCTGGAAATGGCCCGTGGTGTTGCCTACCAGATGACCGGCTCGCGCACGGCCTACATCGGCGATGCCTTCGCCTGGTTGTCCAACCCGATCGCCTTTGGCATTTCGCCCTCGTTCATTATTGCGCTGCTGATCATCTTCATCGCCCAGGCAGTGTTGACTCGCACCGTGTTTGGTCGTTACCTGATCGGGATCGGCACCAACGAAGAAGCCGTGCGATTGGCGGGCATCAATCCCAAGCCTTATAAGATTCTGGTATTCAGCCTGATGGGCTTGCTGGCCGGTGTCGCAGCGCTGTTCCAGATCTCGCGCCTGGAAGCGGCGGACCCGAATGCCGGTTCCGGTCTGGAGCTGCAAGTCATCGCGGCGGTGGTAATCGGCGGCACCAGCCTGATGGGCGGTCGCGGTTCAGTGATCAGCACCTTTTTCGGTGTCCTGATCATCTCCGTACTGGCGGCGGGGCTGGCGCAAATCGGTGCGACGGAACCCACCAAGCGCATCATCACTGGTGCGGTCATCGTGGTCGCGGTGGTGCTGGACACCTATCGCAGCCGCCGCGCAAGTCGACGGAGCTGAGCCATGGCAACGATTAAGGATGTGGCGGCGCTTGCGGGTATTTCCTACACCACGGTTTCCCATGTGGTGAACAAGACGCGACCGGTCAGTGAAGAGGTGCGGTTGAAAGTCGAGGCCGCCATCGAGCAACTCGACTACGTGCCCAGCGCGGTCGCCCGTTCGCTGAAAGCGAAAAACACCGCGACCATCGGCCTGTTGGTGCCTAACAGCCTCAACCCCTATTTCGCGGAGCTGGCCCGGGGTATCGAGGACCACTGCGAGCGCAATGGCTATTGCGTGATCCTCTGCAATTCCGATGACAACCCGGACAAGCAGCGCAGTTACTTGCGCGTGTTGCTGGAGAAGCGCATCGACGGGTTGATCGTGGCTTCGGCCGGGGGAGATAGCAGCCTGGCCCAAGGGTTGGCGGGGGTGCGCACGCCGATGGTGATCGTCGACCGAGGCCTGGAAGGGGTCAATGCGGACCTGGTGCGCATTGACCATGAATACGGCGCTTACCTGGCGACCCGGCATTTGCTGGAGCTGGGTCATCGCGATATTGCCAGCATTGGCGGCCCGGCGCATACCAGTGTGGCCCGGATGCGCCAGGCCGGTTTCTGCCGGGCGTTGCAAGAGGCGGGCATCGAGGTCTTGCCCGAGCGAATGCTCGAAAGCGATTTCACCAGCACCGGTGGTTACAACGCGGCCGCGCGGCTACTGGCGAACAATCCACCCAGCGCGATCTTTGCCGGCAACGACATGATGGGTATCGGCGTGCTGCGCGCGGCGGCCGAGCGCAATATCCGAGTGCCCAGCGAGCTCTCGGTCATCGGTTTCGACGATATCCAGATGAGTCGTTATGTCTACCCGGCGCTGACCACCGTGGGCCAGTCAATCCTGCAGCTGGGTGAAATGGCGGCAGAAGTGCTTTTGCGACGGATCGCGACTCCCGAACGGGCGACCGATCAGCGGATCGTGACGCCCAGCATTGTCATGCGCGAATCGACTGCACCGTTGTCCGGTGTATTCGACCAATACCGTTGAAGCGAATTGATGAGTACTGATGTATGCCAGCAAGCGTAGTAGTCGTAGGCAGTCTGAATATGGACCTGGTGACCCGTGCCCCGAGGTTGCCGCGTGGCGGTGAGACACTGATTGGCGAGTCGTTCGCCACTGTGTCGGGAGGCAAGGGGGCCAACCAGGCGGTTGCATCGGCCAGGCTCGGTGCGCAGGTCTCGATGATAGGTTGCGTCGGTGAAGACGCCTATGCTGGCCAGTTGCGCGCGGCGCTGCAGGCTGAACAGATCGATTGCCGGGCGCTGAGCTCGGTCGAAGGTTCCAGTGGCGTGGCGCTGATTGTGGTCGATGACAGTGGCCAGAACGCCATTGTGATCGTCGCTGGCGCCAACGGTTTGCTGACCCCTGGTGTGATTGCCGGCTACGACAGCGTGCTGGAGGCCGCGGACGTGATCGTCTGTCAGCTGGAAATACCGATGCACACGGTGGGATATGTCCTCAAGCGCGGGCGTGAGCTGGGCAAGACGGTCATCCTCAACCCGGCACCGGCCAGCGGCCCATTGCCGGCTGACTGGTTTTCCTGCATCGACTACCTGATTCCCAACGAAAGCGAAGCCTCGGCACTGAGCGGCTTGCCGGTGGACTCCCTGGAGAGCGCCGAAAGGGCGGCCGGGCAACTGATCGCCGCGGGTGCCGGCAAGGTCATCATCACCTTGGGTGCCCAGGGTTCACTGTTCGCCAACGGGCAAGGCTTTGAGCACTTTGCAGCGCCCAGGGTCAAGGCCATCGATACCACGGCGGCCGGCGACACCTTTGTCGGTGGTTTTGCCGCGGCGCTGGCGTGCGGCAAAAGTGAAGCAGATGCCATTCGCTTCGGTCAGACCGCCGCCGCCCTGTCGGTGACGCGGGCGGGTGCACAGCCTTCGATCCCTGCTTTGTCCGACGTACAGGCCTTTAAAGCATCATGAAGAAGACACCTCTGCTCAACGTAGCGCTGTCGCGGCTGATCGCGTCGCTGGGGCATGGCGACATGCTCGTGATCGGCGATGCGGGCTTGCCGGTGCCCCCCGGTGTCGAATTCATCGACCTGGCCCTGACTCAGGGCATTCCGGATTTCGTCAGCACCTTGCGTGTCGTGTTGAGTGAAATGCAGGTGGAAAGCCACGTGTTGGCCGACGAAATCCTGCTCAAACAGCCGCCTGCGCTACAAGCTCTCGACGAGTTGACCGCGACGGCGATGCTGGGCACTCGACAGTTACTCAGCCATGACGCGTTCAAGCACCTGACTCGACAGGCGCGCGCGATAGTGCGCACGGGTGAATGCCAGCCGTACTGCAACATCGTGCTGGTTGCCGGGGTGACGTTCTAGCCCGCCCAAAAAGGATCTATCCACGCACAAGGAGTGCACTATGCATCGCTATGCTCAACGACTGCCTCACCTGATCCGGAGCCTGCTGCTTTTGTCCCTGCTCACTGCTACAGGCGCCCACGCGGCGCAGAAAATCGACTTGATCATCGATACCGACCCGGGTGCCGACGACGTGGTGGCGTTGCTGTTTGCACTGGCTTCGCCGGAGACTTTGAACGTTCGCGCGCTGACCACCGTGGCCGGTAACGTGCGCCTGGACAAGACCTCGCGCAATGCGCGGCTGGCCCGTGAGTGGGCAGGGCGCGAAGACGTGCCGGTCTATGCCGGTGCGCCGAAGCCGCTGATGCGCACACCGATCTATGCCGAGGATATTCATGGCAAGGAAGGCTTGTCCGGTGTCGCGGTGCATGAGCCCAAGGCCGGACTTGCCGAAGGCAATGCCGTCAGCTACCTGGTCGACACCTTGCGAGCGGCCAGGCCTCACAGCATCACCATCGCCATGCTGGGGCCGCAGACCAACCTGGCATTGGCGCTGATCCAGGCGCCGGAGATCACTCAGGGCATCAAGGAGGTGGTGATCATGGGCGGTGCGCACTTCAACGGCGGCAATATCACGCCGGTGGCCGAGTTCAATCTGTTTGCCGACCCGCAGGCGGCTGAAGTGGTGCTCAAGAGCGGTGTGAAGCTGACCTATCTGCCGCTGGACGTGACCCACAAGATCCTCACCAGCGATGCCCGGCTCAAGCAGATCGCGGCACTGAACAATCATGCCAGCAAGCTGGTGGGCGGCATCCTCAACGAGTACGTCAAGGGCGACATGGAGCACTGCGGCATGTCCGGTGGCCCGGTGCATGACGCGACGGTCATTGCCTACCTGCTCAAGCCTGAGCTGTTTAGCGGTCGGGCAGTCAACGTGGTGGTCGACAGCCGTGAAGGGCCAACCTTCGGCCAGACCATCGTTGACTGGTATGACGGCCTGAAAGCACCGAAGAATGCGTTCTGGGTCGAAAGCGGTGATGCGCAAGGTTTCTTTGATCTGCTGACCGAGCGCCTGGCTCGCCTCAAGTAAGTCTGGCCCCGCAGGTGTGAGCCTGCGGGGTTCTACGTCTGTCCGGTGTGCATGACGCCCTTGTGGTCGGCGGGGTGCTTGTCGAATATCTGTTCGATGAAGCGTTGCGCGGCTTGGGTCCCCAGTTCCTTGACCAGCAGGTCGATACCAATGATCGCCAGTTCTTCCGGGCTGCCCGGGCTATAGGAGCAGTGGCCTTCAGGCCAGCTGGCCTTGATGTCGGCGTCGATGTGCACGGTGCTCATGGGTATCTCGCGAAGTCGGGATAGTCAGTGGATTGAGTTAAGCATTTTGCGCGACGTTTGGCACTGCGACTTAGGCATGAATGTGCAGCTATGCGACACTTGGACATCTACCGATGTCGAGGAAAAGGCTGTGCAGATTGATTTGAGTACCCCGGACGGCTTGACGCTGGAGGCCGTGCGCCAGCTATTGGCGTCTGCCAGCGATGAGCAGCACACCCAGTTGAGGGTTACGCGCTCGGGTATTGCCTACATTTCGTCGGGCGCCGTGGGCGGGACGGATATCGACGGGCTACTGTTTCGGCTGGAGACTTGGGCCAAGGGCTCGGGCTACGTCGGCGCGGTCGCGGCCAGTGACGCGGTGTGGGTGATGCAGATCTTCAACGCCTTGAAGCAGAACTGGCCCAATCCTCCCTTTGACTACATCGATATCTACTGAGCCCTGTTCATATTCAGTCACATTGTGGGCTGAACAGGTGCTTCTGGCTCAGGCAAACTTGCACGTTTGGCGCGTAAGAGGGCAGGGTAGTGGTCGTGACCATGAAACCAAGCCCCTGAACGGTTGTCGCAGGCATTCAGTTTAAATTTTTTGAAAAAAGGAGGCGTCATGCCTTGGAAGCTCGTGTCATTGGGTACATTGCTGGCTGCTGTCATGTTGACCGGTTGCAGCACCACCTCCGAGAAGGCAAAAGACCCCGTGGTGGCCCAGGCGGGCAGCGGTCGCTGTGATGCAAAGGCTGCCGAATTTGCCTTGGGCAAGAAGGCTTCGCCGCAATTGCTGGAAGAGGCCCGTACGCGCTCTGGCTCGCAGAATGCCCGGATCCTCAAGCCTCACGATATGATGACCCTGGAGTACCGCTCCGATCGTTTGAACCTGAACACCGATGCCAACCTGGTGATTACCCGGGTCAATTGCGGCTGATCGCTTCAGGTTTTTGTAGCGCCCATAAAAAACCCCGTCACATGGACGGGGTTTTTTTAGCGCGCCGAGAAATTACTCTGGGCGAACCTGTGCAGCTTGCATACCCTTTTGGCCTTTCTCAGCCACGAAGGAAACGGTCTGGCCTTCTTTCAGGCTTTTGAAACCGTCGCTTTCGATAGCTTTGAAGTGTACGAACAGGTCGTCACCGCCACCTTGAGGAGTGATGAAGCCGAAGCCTTTTTCATCGTTGAACCATTTGACGGTGCCGGTTTGGCGATTAGACATGGTGTATCTCCAAGAAACATATATTTTCAGTAGTACTGTGCTGCTCAGGCCAACTGGGCACACCGGGGTATCATAGTCGAAATGTTCGACTTGGAACCCCCCCAGCAGCACTGTTTGCCAACCCATCGCATGTTATTTCGCCCTGAAAACCGCTGAAACCCCCTGTTTACGGGGGGTTGAGGCAAAAATAAAAGCGATAAAAAAAGCTGTAAAAGCTGTGTAATTTGTTGGTTTTGGCCGGTTTCCGGCCTTTTTTTGACCGTCCTGAGCGTCAAGACACCCTGCCGAAGCCGGTGTTATTTAGCCTTGCAGACGGCAATGGCGGCCTGCGCCTTGGCAACGAGCTGGGGTGATGGCGGGGTCTGCTTGCTCATCAATTGGCCGATTTCTTCGGTCGTGAGTTTTTCGTTGAGCTGGTCTGCACCGCAGGCGCAATGCTTCTTGGCGTTTGCCTCGCCGATGGTCTGGGCCGCGGCAGGGGTGCAATCCTTCATGAATGCGTCGCGCGTTCCGGCAGGCCAGGCTGCCTGTGCACTGAGCGGAAGCAACATGATCAGTGGGGCGACAAGGGCGAAAAGGCGGGTAAGGCGCATGGCAGGAACTCCTCGAGGTCGATAAGTGGTGCGATTCTCAGCCTATTTGAGGCTCGGCGTACATGCCAAGTTCATTTTTCCGCGGCACGCCCTCTGAATCGGTGCTTTGCGCGACGACCGCGCAGCCATGACCGTTCATCTGTGCTAGCATCCCGAGCTTGGGTGTTTTCAGGCGCCGGATGATCCGTTCTCCGTTCGCGGTCGATACCCGAATAACCCTGATTTGATCTCCAGTCACTCTGGTTCGGTTTCCGGTTGGCCGCAAGGCTCCTGCCGCTGTAAGGCAGGCGTTCATCATTGAATGGCCTGGGCTGAATCGCGTACTGGCTGCTCATCCCAACCCACGTGACCTTTGGTAGGGGTCACCACTAGGAGAGGAGGCGCCATGCCCACTATTACTCTTCCCGACGGCAGTCAACGTTCGTTCGATCATCCGGTTTCCGTAGCCGAGGTCGCCGCATCCATTGGTGCAGGCCTGGCCAAGGCCACCCTGGCCGGCAAGGTCAACGGCCAGCTGGTCGATGCCTGCGATGTCATCGACGGCGACGCCACCCTGCAAATCATCACGCCCAAAGACGAAGAGGGGCTGGAGATCATTCGCCACTCTTGCGCGCACCTGATTGGCCATGCGGTCAAGCAGCTGTACCCGACGGCGAAAATGGTGATCGGTCCGGTCATCGATGAAGGCTTCTATTACGACATCGCCTACGAGCGTCCTTTCACTCCGGACGACCTGACGGCCATCGAACAGCGCATGCACCTGCTGATCGAGAAAGATTACGACGTCATCAAGAAAGTCACTCCGCGTGCCGAAGTGATCGACGTATTCACCCAGCGTGGCGAAGACTACAAGCTGCGCCTGGTCGAGGACATGCCGAACGAACAGGCCATGGGTCTGTACTTTCACGAAGAATATGTCGACATGTGCCGCGGTCCGCACGTGCCGAACACCCGCTTCCTGAAGTCCTTCAAGCTGACCAAGCTATCCGGCGCCTACTGGCGCGGTGATGCCAAGAACGAGCAATTGCAGCGCGTTTACGGCACCGCCTGGGCGGACAAGAAGCAACTGGCCGCTTACATCCAGCGTATCGAAGAAGCCGAAAAGCGCGACCATCGCAAGATCGGCAAGCGTCTTGGGCTGTTCCACACCCAGGAAGAAGCGCCGGGCATGGTGTTCTGGCACCCGAACGGCTGGACCCTGTACCAGGTGCTCGAGCAGTACATGCGCAAGGTTCAGCGTGAAAACGGCTACCTGGAGATCAAGACTCCGCAAGTGGTTGACCGTAGCCTGTGGGAGAAATCCGGGCACTGGGCCAACTACGCCGAGAACATGTTCACCACCGAGTCGGAAAGCCGCGACTACGCCATCAAGCCAATGAACTGCCCTTGCCACGTGCAGGTGTTCAACCAGGGCCTGAAAAGCTACCGCGAGCTGCCAATGCGTCTGGCCGAGTTCGGTGCGTGCCACCGTAACGAGCCGTCGGGCGCGTTGCACGGCATCATGCGCGTGCGTGCCTTCACCCAGGACGATGCCCATATCTTCTGCACCGAAGAGCAGATGCAGGCCGAATCCGCTGCCTTCATCAAGCTGACCATGGATGTCTATGCCGACTTCGGCTTCAAAGACATCGAGATGAAGCTGTCCACTCGTCCGGAAAAACGCGTCGGTTCCGATGAGTTGTGGGATCGCGCAGAAACCGCATTGGCCGCAGCCCTAGACAGTGCGGGCCTGCCGTACGACCTGCAGCCGGGCGAGGGTGCTTTCTACGGTCCGAAAATCGAGTTCTCGCTAAAAGATTGCCTTGGCCGTGTCTGGCAATGTGGTACCTTGCAGCTCGATTTTAACCTGCCGATCCGTCTGGGAGCCGAATACGTCTCCGAAGACAACAGTCGCAAGCACCCGGTCATGTTGCACCGGGCGATCCTGGGTTCCTTCGAGCGTTTCGTCGGGATTCTGATCGAGCATTACGAGGGCGCGTTCCCTGCGTGGCTGGCTCCGACCCAGGCAGTGATCATGAATATCACTGATAAACAGGCAGATTTTGCAGCTGAAGTTGAAAAAACTCTCAACCAAAGCGGTTTTCGTGCCAAGTCTGACTTGAGAAATGAAAAGATCGGCTTTAAAATCCGCGAGCATACTTTGCTCAAGGTTCCCTATCTCTTGGTTATTGGAGATCGGGAAGTCGAGATGCAGACTGTCGCTGTGCGTACTCGTGAAGGTGCTGACCTGGGCTCGATGCCCGTCGCCCAGTTCGCTGAGTTCCTCGCGCAAGCGGTTTCCCGGCGTGGTCGCCCAGATTCGGAGTAATTATTATTAAGCGTGAAATGAGACAAGATAAACGAGCTGCACCGAAAGCCCCGATCAACGAGAATATCTCGGCACGCGAGGTTCGGTTAATTGGCGCTGACGGCGAGCAGATTGGCATCGTCTCGATTGATGAAGCGCTTCGTATTGCTGAAGAAGCCAAGCTTGATCTGGTAGAAATCTCCGCCGACGCAGTCCCACCGGTTTGCCGTGTGATGGACTACGGCAAGTCGATCTTCGAAAAGAAGAAGCAGATTGCAGCGGCGAAGAAAAACCAGAAGCAGATTCAGGTAAAAGAAATCAAGTTTCGTCCAGGGACGGAGGAAGGGGATTACCAGGTAAAACTGCGCAACCTGGTACGTTTCCTGAGTGATGGGGACAGGGCCAAGGTATCCTTGCGATTCCGCGGCCGTGAGATGGCCCACCAGGAGCTGGGGATGGAACTCCTCAAGCGGGTTGAAGGTGACCTGCTCGAGTACGGTTCGGTCGAACAGCATCCTAAGATGGAAGGACGCCAGCTGATCATGGTCATCGCCCCGAAAAAGAAGAAGTAATCAACAGGGCACGGCAGGCCTTCTGATTATGTTTATCAACTGAATGCGGAGTATCCGAACATGCCAAAGATGAAAACTAAAAGTGGTGCTGCTAAGCGGTTTCTGAAAACTGCTAACGGTATCAAGCACAAGCACGCTTTCAAGAGCCACATCCTGACCAAAATGTCGACCAAGCGTAAGCGTCAACTGCGCGGTAGCAGCTTGCTGCATCCGTCTGACGTGGCAAAAGTCGAGCGCATGCTGCGCCTTCGTTAATTTTTGGTTAAGAATAGAGGAAGTAACTCATGGCTCGTGTAAAGCGTGGCGTCATTGCCCGTAAACGTCACAAAAAAATTCTGAAACTTGCTAAAGGCTACTACGGCGCTCGCTCGCGCGTATTCCGTGTTGCCAAGCAAGCGGTAATCAAGGCAGGCCAATACGCCTACCGTGACCGTCGTCAGAAAAAACGTCAGTTCCGCGCTCTGTGGATCGCTCGTATCAACGCTGGTGCTCGTATCAACGGTCTGTCCTACAGCCGTTTCATCGCCGGCCTGAAAAAAGCGTCCATCGAGATCGACCGTAAGGTTCTGGCTGATCTGGCAGTGAACGAAAAAGCGGCGTTTGCTGCGATTGTCGAGAAAGCTAAAGCCACCTTGGCTTAAGTACCCCCGACAGTCACCCGGCCTCACCTCTGTGGGGCCAGGTGTTAAACGTCATAAATAGGGGAAGAGCCTTCAAGCTCTTCCCCTATTTTGTATCTGGAGTCTGTACATGGAAAACCTGGATGCGCTGGTCTCTCAAGCACTAGAGGCTGTGCAAAGCGCTGAAGATATCAATGCCCTGGAGCAAATCCGGGTTCACTACCTTGGCAAAAAGGGCGAATTGACTCAGGTGATGAAGACCCTGGGGAATCTGCCGGCAGAAGAGCGTCCGCAAGTCGGCGCCCTGATCAACGTTGCCAAGGAGCGTGTCACAGAGGTTCTCAATGCGCGCAAGGCATTGTTTGAAGCGGCAGACCTGGCCGCCAAACTTTCCGCCGAGTCCATTGACGTGACCCTGCCTGGCCGCGGCCAGACCTCGGGTGGCCTGCATCCGGTTACCCGGACTCTGGAGCGTATCGAGCAGTTCTTCACCCACATCGGCTACGGCATTGCCGAAGGCCCTGAGGTCGAAGACGACTACCACAACTTCGAAGCACTCAACATCCCAGGCCATCACCCGGCCCGGTCGATGCATGACACCTTCTATTTCAACGCCAACATGTTGCTGCGCACCCATACCTCGCCGGTACAGGTCCGTACCATGGAGTCGAAGCAGCCGCCGATCCGCATCGTCTGCCCAGGCCGTGTGTACCGTAGCGACTCCGATATCACCCACTCGCCGATGTTCCATCAGGTCGAAGGCCTGCTGGTCGATCGCGATATCAATTTCGCTGACCTCAAAGGCACCATCGAAGAGTTCCTGCGGGTGTTCTTCGAAAAAGAACTGGCCGTGCGTTTCCGCCCTTCGTACTTCCCGTTCACCGAGCCGTCCGCTGAAGTCGACATGGAATGCGTGATGTGCAGCGGTAAAGGCTGCCGTGTCTGCAAGCAGACCGGCTGGCTGGAAGTCATGGGCTGCGGCATGGTGCATCCGAACGTGCTGCGCATGTCCGGCATCGATCCGGAAGAGTTCTCCGGCTTTGCCTTCGGCATGGGCGTCGAGCGTCTGGCCATGCTGCGTTACGGCGTGAACGACTTGCGTCTGTTCTTCGACAACGACTTGCGGTTCCTCGCGCAATTTCGCTAGTCGTAACGAATTCTTAGGAGAGCAGGATGAAATTCAGTGAACAATGGCTGCGCGGCTGGGTAAGCCCGCAGGTAAGCCGCGACGAGCTGGTTGCTCGTCTGTCGATGGCCGGTCTTGAGGTCGATAGCGTGACGCCGGCCGCCGGTGTTTTCAGTGGTGTGGTAGTGGGTGAGGTGCTGAGCACCGAGCAGCACCCGGATGCCGACAAGCTGCGCGTTTGCCAGGTCAGCAACGGTTCGGAAACCTTTCAGGTCGTGTGCGGTGCGCCAAACGTGCGTCCGGGCCTGAAGATCCCGTTCGCCATGATCGATGCCGAACTGCCAGGTGACTTCAAAATCAAGAAAGCCAAGCTGCGGGGCGTCGAGTCCAACGGCATGCTGTGCTCGCAATCCGAGTTGCAGGTTGGTGAAGGCAACGATGGCCTGATGGAGCTGCCGGCCGATGCGCCGGTGGGCGAGGATTTCCGTGTCTACCTGGACCTGGAAGACGCCAGCATCGAGGTCGACTTGACCCCGAACCGCGGCGACTGCCTGTCCCTGGCCGGCCTGGCCCGTGAAGTCGGCGCGCTGTATGCCGCCGAAGTCACTCGTCCGGTAGTCGCTAGTGTTCCAGCCATGCACGATGAAGTGCGTCCGGTTGAAGTGCTGGCCCCGGCTGCCTGCCCGCGTTACCTGGGTCGGGTGATCCGTAACGTCGACCTGTCCAGGCCTACGCCGCTGTGGATGGTCGAGCGTCTGCGTCGTGCCGACGTGCGCAGCATCGATGCTGCCGTCGACATCACCAACTACGTGATGCTGGAGCTGGGTCAACCGCTGCACGCCTTCGATCTTGCCGAGATCAACGGTGGCATCCGCGTGCGCATGGCCGAAGAGGGCGAGAAGCTGGTACTGCTCGACGGTCAGGAAGTCAGCCTGCGTGCCGATACCCTGGTCATCGCTGACCATACCCGTGCCCTGGCGATCGCCGGCGTCATGGGTGGCGAGCACAGCGGCGTGTCCGCCACCACTCGCGATGTGTTCCTGGAAAGCGCGTTCTTCGACCAGATCGCAGTGGCGGGCAAGGCACGTTCCTATGGCCTGCACACTGACGCCTCGCACCGCTACGAGCGGGGTGTGGACTGGCAACTGGCCCGTGAAGCCATGGAGCGCGCCACTGGCCTGCTGCTGGAAATCACTGGTGGCGAAGCCGGTCCGATCATCGAGACCGTCAGCGAGCAACACCTGCCGTCCGTGGCGCCGGTTACCCTGCGTGCCCAGCGCATCACCCAGATGCTGGGCATGGAAATGGATTCGGCCGAAGTCGAGCGTCTGCTCAGCGCGTTGGGCCTGAAGATTTCTGCTGACGGGGCAGGGCAGTGGCGCGTCGAAGTGCCAAGCCATCGCTTCGATATCAGCCTGGAAGTCGACTTGATCGAAGAGCTGGCCCGCCTGTACGGTTATAACCGTCTACCGGTTCGCTACCCGCAAGCCCGCCTGGCGCCGCAAGCCAAGGCTGAAGCGCGCAGCGATCTGCCTGAGCTGCGTCGCCTGCTGGTGGCGCGTGGTTACCAGGAAGCGATCACGTACAGCTTCATCGACCCGAAACAGTTCGAACTGTTCAATCCGGGTGTTGAACCGCTGCTGCTGGCCAACCCGATCTCCAATGACATGGCGGCGATGCGTTCGTCCCTGTGGCCAGGTCTGGTCAAGGCACTGCAGCACAACCTGAACCGTCAACAGGATCGCGTGCGCCTGTTCGAAAGCGGCCTGCGCTTCGTTGGTCAGCTGGAAGGCTTGAAGCAAGAACCGATGCTTGCCGGCGTGGTATGTGGCAGTCGTCTGCCGGAAGGTTGGGCACAGGGGCGCGATGTCGTCGATTTCTTCGACGTCAAGGCTGACGTGGAAGCGGTGTTGGGCTTTGCCGGTGCGCTGGATTCGTTCACGTTTGCTCCGGGCAAGCACCCGGCGTTGCACCCGGGTCAAACCGCGCGCATCGAGCGCGATGGTCGCGAAGTCGGTTTTGTCGGCGCGCTTCACCCTGAGTTGTCGAAAACCCTCGGTCTCGACCGTCCGGTCTTCGTCTTCGAGCTGGTTTTGAGCGAAGTGGCCTTGGGCAAAATGCCTAAATTCCATGAGTTATCGCGCTTTCCTGAAGTGCGTCGTGACCTGGCATTGCTGGCCGATGCCGGTGTTGCAGCCAGTGCTGTCATGGACGTAATCCGTGAAAATGCAGGCGAATGGCTGACAGACCTCAGGCTCTTTGACGTTTATCAGGGTAAAGGCATTGATCCTGATAGAAAAAGCCTTGCAGTTGGCTTGACCTGGCAGCATCCATCGCGCACTCTTAATGACGATGAGGTGAATACCGCGACGCAAAACATCCTCACCTCGCTCGAACAAAGGTTGAACGCCACGTTAAGGAAGTGACGTATGGGGGCTTTGACGAAAGCTGAGATGGCGGAACGTCTGTATGAAGAGCTGGGCCTGAACAAGCGGGAAGCCAAGGAATTGGTCGAACTGTTTTTCGAAGAAATCAGGCACGCTCTTGAAGACAACGAACAGGTCAAGTTGTCCGGTTTCGGCAACTTCGACCTTCGGGACAAACGCCAGCGGCCTGGCCGCAATCCGAAAACGGGAGAAGAAATCCCGATCACGGCTCGCCGTGTGGTCACCTTTCGTCCAGGGCAGAAGTTGAAGGCCCGAGTTGAGGCTTATGCTGGAACCAAGTCATAACGACGAACTTCCCGTCATCCCGGGCAAACGCTACTTCACCATTGGTGAAGTCAGCGAGCTATGTGCGGTAAAACCGCACGTGCTGCGCTACTGGGAGCAGGAGTTTCCTCAACTCAACCCCGTCAAGCGCCGCGGAAACCGTCGGTATTATCAGCGCCAGGATGTGCTGATGATCCGGCAGATCCGCGCGTTGCTGTACGATCAGGGGTTCACCATCGGCGGCGCACGCCTGCGTTTGTCCGGCGATGAAGCCAAAGACGACACCACCCAATACAAACAAATGATCCGCCAGATGATCTCCGAGCTCGAAGATGTGCTGGTGGTACTCAAGAAGTAAATTCTTGCTTTTAAATACTTCCAGTTTTCAAAAGCTTGCGTTATATTCTTGAGCGTCCCTCGAGAAGAGGAACAGATTCACGCCTAGTCGGGGCGTAGCGCAGTCCGGTAGCGCACTAGCATGGGGTGCTAGGGGTCGAGTGTTCGAATCACTCCGTCCCGACCATATTTCGTAAGGGGATCAAGCACTTAGCGGCTTGGTCCCCTTTCTCGTTTCAGGGTTGCGCAAAATCCGCGCAAAACTGGCGCAAAACTAACCGGTGATTTCGCTGATATTCAGGTCCGGAACTGCCTCGGACCAGACGATTTCCTCGTGGTCTCGCTGGTAGTTTTTGGTCATGCCTTCGCTCGCATGCCCCGCGATTTTCTGCCCATCCTTTCCGGCTTTCTTGTACAGGTGCAGTGATAGCGCTCGCACTTCGTGGAAGCCTGGCATCTCCTCTTCCTTCCATCCCTTGTAGCATTCCGCCGTCTCTCTGGCGTCCTTGAACGCTCGCGTCAAATACCGCTCTTCAATCTTCGTCCAGTGATCCTTGGTCTGCGCCTGTTTCTGTTTCAGGCGGTCAGGCTTGCGATGCACCAGGTACGGCGAAGCAGTGTCGTCACGACATCGGCTGATGACCGCCTGCAGCTCCGCGGTGACCCGAAAGCGAATCCACGCCGCGTCACTGGCCTTGGCCGTCTTTTTCTGTACCACGTACAGGTATCCCTCCCGGACACCGTCGAAGCGCATGTCGAGGATATCCGTCCGACGCTGAGCAGTGATCAGGGCCAGGTCAATCGCGTTTTGTAGCCAGGCTGGCGCTTTCTCCCTGATGGCCTTCAGGCCTTCGACGGTGTGGCGCTTGCGCAGTTTCTTCTCAATGCGGTTGATCGTGGTTGCCGCGGGATTGTCAGGGCACAGGCCCTTGGCGGCGGCATGGTTGAAGATGTCGATCAACAGAGCTCGGCACTGGTTCGCCGTGCGTGGGGTCAGTGCGTCGAGCATTTCCGCGATCATGCGGATTGTGATCTGGTCGATCGCCTTTCCCTCGAACTGCTTGCGGAAGCGCCTGAAATGCACCGCGTACAGGCCGAGCGTGCCCTTGGCCAACTCGCGAGGTGGCAGCACGTCGGCTTCGTACTTGTCTAGGAAGGTGGCGAATGACTCCGATGAAGCTGACAGCACGGCGCCGACTAGGTCAGCACCGCGCATAAACTCCAGGTTCAGTTGCTTCGCTGCGTCGATCGCTTTGATGCGGTCGGTACCGAACTGGAACCACTTCCCGTCGGTCGGCCGCCGGTAGCGATAGGTCGAGCGCCGCGCATCGAAGTACAGGTTCTGCGGTAGGTTCTTGTTCGCAGTATTGCGCGGCCTTGGGACCATCACGCTGCTCCTTTCAATACCATAGCCACCAGATCATTTCCGCCTGACCGGTTGAAGGCAGTCCAATCAACGTACCAGAGATTTCCCAATCTGCTCGCCGGGCACTACTCCGTTACGGATGTGGTTGCGGATGGCTTGGGGGCATTGCGGGGTTCCGTTTTCGCCCCAGCGTCGACGCTGAAACTCGCTGATCTTTATCAGTTCTCGCTTCATTGAATACCTCTGCCCGGGTTGGGCGTTGATGCTCCATACCGCGCGTGGCGGCAGAAGGTGGGGGTTGTAGAAATCTGATGAAGGGGGGTGAGGCAAGCTCTGCGGGTGAGCTACTGTTGATGCGTTCGCCTCACCAGCTGCTGTCCAATCAGCACCCTTCCTGAGGTGGTTGGTGGGGCGAGCTCCAGTGCGTTTTTTTCACGCTGATCCGGACCACCTGGTTGAAGTGCCCAGCGCGCTGTTGCTTCAGGGGAGGCGTGTTTTCTGTGGGCATGAGGCGTCCTATGCCGGGGCATGCCCGGGCGGTGAAGGGGTGGGAATCGTCTATAGTTGGGGGTTCAGCCAATGGAGGTAGATATGGAATGCCTAATTTGCGATGAGCCTGCTTCGCACGTCGATGTTGGTGATGATTACCAGGAAAGAGCATGCGCGAAGTGCGGACACTATCGAATTACCCATACAGCGCTTGTTTGGATGGAAGCCCATGGCTGGCGATTCGACGTGAAGCTGACTCGGGCCTGGCTCGCACATCAACAGGGCTCAGGATTGATCCCGACTATTGATTCGCAGCAGGCGAGCGTTCTGATCCAGGATTAAGCTGCCGCCATCACTGCCTCGATGATCTTCTGCCCGGCCAGCGGCGGCACGGCGTTGCCTGCCACGTGCATAGTCAGCCGATGGTTGTCCGGCCGCTTTGTGTTGGCGGGAAACGACATGGCTGCAAGCGCCTCATTTGCCGAGAGCATTCGCATCTCATCGTCACGTACCAAAGCCCACCGATCCAGTGTTGTGATGGTACCAATTGGACGCTCCAGGTAGCGGCCAGTTAGGCCAGAGCCGGAACCGTAATAGGGCATGATGAAACGCTCGCCGAAGCGCTCGCAGCCATTCTTCACGCGGAGCAACGTCGATTCCGCTCGGCCTGGCTTCACAACCTGGCTCCTGCCCGATTCGAAATCGATAAAGGACGAGGCTGGCACATGCCGGCGCTGATGCAGCTGCAGGTTGAGCGGTGCCTGCTTTGGGTGCAGACCAGAAACAGTCGCACGCTATGTTGGGGCACGGCGATGTCTTCAGGCATGGCCTCGTCCTTGCCGCTACAGCGGCTGACTTTGAAGGGGGAGGGAGTTACTGCTGAGTGGCGATGAAGGCGCGCATATCATTGAGCACCTGGTCATGCTCAAGGTCGTTCGGCTCAACGTCTTCGTGGTACCTGATCTCAGTGTCAAAGTTGGCAAGCAATCGGCGGATCAGGGAGGTAGCGGTGTCCACCCGCTGATCCGCTGCGTTCAGGTGCCGCTGCAGGCCGTCACGCTCTTTGATGAGCCGCACACCCAGGGCACCGTACTCATCTGCTCGTTGCTTCCAGGTGACCGGCCAAAGAGGCCCGCAACCGTTTGGGCACGGTTCTGGGTTGTTGTCGGCAGGTCCAGTCGTGCCGTCCAAGTATAGGGTGAAGCGGCTTAATTGGAACTTGCACTCCGCACACCTCGCTTGCCCAGGAACGAAGCTTTCGGTTCGCAACGCTGCCTCTCGGGCTAGGGCATCGCCCAGATTGCCTTGGAGTACATCCATGGCCTTATCAGTGTTTGTCAGTAACTGCATCAGTTCATCGCCGTTCATGACGTGCTCCGACTGGATTATTCTGTTTTCTGTGGGCATGGGGCGTCCTATGCCGGGTCATGCCCGGGCGGTGGAGGAGAGGTGAATGGGCTCGACGAATGGTCGATTACAGCTGATAGGGGAAGTACTTGAAGGGTTGAAAATAGAGGCTCAGGATGAGCGCTCACTTCATTCGGAGTTACTGCAATGACCGTCAAATTCGTTTGCCAGAAATGCGGTAAGGACACTGAAGTCGACATGCATTATGACAAGGATGTTGGAACTCAAGCATTCATCTGTGCCGAGTGCGGTGCTCGGCATGTGCAGATCAGGGAAACGAAAGCACCAGGTGCGCCGGTCGAGTTGCAGTTCAGACTGGCTGACGACTAACCCGGGTCCAACTGCCGCAGAATCCGCATTCCTATCCAGCGAACGACGGTGACCGCTTTGCTGTTCCCGATCGCCTTGTAGCGCGGTCCGTCCGGGCACTCGCCGGCAGGTTTGCCGCGCCAAGGGATCAGCGTGTAGTCGTCGGACATGCCTTGGAGGCGTTCGCACTCGCGGGGGATGAGGCGCCGAACCGAGCTTGCTCCGGACACAACGTTGAGCCCCAGGGCTGAGTCAGTATTGTCGACCTGCTTTCCGTAGTTGCTGGTCAGGGTCTGGGCAATTTCGCGACAGGCAACAATTGGCTGTCCACGTCCTGTGCCATCCTCGCTTCCGTCGAAGCCGTCGGCCTTCAACGTGTGAGTGATTTCGCCCGTGATGCACACGGCGACCTGGCCCCCGGCATTTGCATGGCTTCCGGAGTGGTTCATGGCCCGTAGTGTCGGCGCCAATGACCCGGCATCCGCGCCGTGATCCTTGCAGGAAAAGGCCAGCACTGCGTTTTCCGCACCGTTGTTTCGACCTAGGGCAAAGGCAAGCCTGTCGCTGACACCTGGGTCTTGCGTGCCATGCACCACCAGAAGGCCTGACTCTGCGTCTTGCTGAGTAGCGCTGCCGGCAGCCTTGCCATTGGCGTTCAGCGTGCCGGCCACGATGAATGCTTCCGAGTCTGCGCGATGACTGCTCTGCGCCTGGGCCCGGAGTGAGGGAGCCACAGCAAGGAAGTGACCAGCCGCTGCGCCGTCCGGTCGACCTCCTGCACCGCCGCTGTAGGCGTGGCTGGTGAGAGCACCGATAACTTCAGACTGCACAAAGAACGTTTCGCTTTCCATGTCTAGCCGGCTGTCTTTCGCGGTGAGGGTGGCTGATCTCTCGATCGAGCCGCCCAGGCTATGCCCGCCGAATGCAGGTATCCCGCCGAACATTATCAGCGCCGGGCCTTCGTCACCCTCGCAGTTCATGCAGCCGAACGGTCCGAGTTCTTCGCCGAAGACATTCCCACATCCGCACTGGAGCGCAGGGCCGAAAGGAGCTGTTCCGGTAATGTCTTGCCCCTCGCCTCGGCGCGGCGCAGTATCCCGGCGCACGCCTTCTCGCTCAAAAAGTACCTCGACGGGATCGAACCCGTTTCGAGCACTTGCGACAACGAACACACGGCGGCGTCGTTGGGCCAGGCCGAAATATTGGGCGTCCAGGACCCGCCACGCGATTGTTCTTTTGGGTCCATACACACAACCAGCGTCCGGCCACCTTTTCCCTGAAGGCTGCAGTTCGCAGTCTTCCCCAGCAAGCGCGCCAAGAAAGCATCCGAAGGCGTTCCCTTTGTCACTGAGGACACCGGGGACGTTTTCCCAGACGATGACGCAGGGCGGCTCACGGCGGCTGGCTCGAACATAGTCAGTTGCATCTGCAAGCTCCACGTATTTGATGGTGAGGGCGCCGCGCGGGTCGGCGAGGCCTTCGCGCATACCGGCGACGCTGAAGGCCTGGCATGGAGTTCCGCCAACCAGAACGTCCGGCGCGGCGATCTTCCCGGCCAGCACCTGGGCGCCGAGTTTGGTCATGTCGCCGAGGTTCGGCGTGTTCGGGTAGTGGTGGGCAAGCACCGCGCTTGGGAAGGCTTCAATCTCAGCGAACCAGGTGGCGCGCATGCCGAGAGGCTTCCATGCGAGCGTTGCCGCCTCGATGCCTGAGCAGACCGAGCCGTAAGTGATGGGCACAGTGGCACCTCGCCGGTATAGTCCGGAAAAATTTAAAGGAGTGGTACGGATGCAGCTTTTAGATTGGTTGGAGCACAAACGTGAGTTGAAGAAAATTCGCCGAGCGGAAAGGGAAGTTGAAAAGAAATTCCCTCGGGAGCCTGGTGATGACTGGCAACACTATGTTGAAGAGTCCGATAATATTTTTGAGTGGCGTCAGATGGTTTTGACCAAATATCTCTCGCGAAAAGCAGATGAATTGCATGTCCCGCTTCCGGATCGAAGTGATAAGTCGCTCTGGGAAGCCGTGGATTTCGACGATGATCCCTCGCAGCCAAAGTATCTAACTCAAAAAGGACTTGTAGAGGCGAGAAGGCTGATCCGAGAGGAGCAGAAGGCAAAGAGGGAGGCTATTGCTTTTTGGGTGCCCATCTTCTTTGGTTCTGCGGGCATGATTACTGGGATTATTGCGGCGCTAAAACACAGCTAATCCCCGCAAAAGCATGAAATGGCCTCGTCGTGGACGGCGAACATGTCGAATTGGGTATCTGAGTAGTCGAGCATCTGCTGGTAGCTGGGCCGGTCACTGCGGAACCGGGCGCCGTCACCGGTGAACTTGCCACCGGACACCACCGAGCTTTCCATGCGGGCCCACCATTCAGCTTTGGGCCTGTCGCTCGCGATGATTGAATAGACCTGCTTGGCGCCCTTCAGGAAGCAGAGGTCGCAGTTGCCTTCCAGTGTGCGGCCGTTGATCGTAGGCAACATCAGGTCGAACGGTTGGGCCGCCCAGAAGTCGGTTACGTCCTGTACGCCGACACCGGCATCGGCCAGGGGCATCACCATCGTGGCCCACTTGCTCTCGCTGGTGCTTTTGCGGTGCCGAATCTTTACGACTCGGCGCGGCTCATCGGCCCGGATACCCGTCATCATGTCCACGGGGTTTTCTTCGTTCGATAAGCTCTGGCTGCGCAGGTACTTGTGGATGATGCGGATCTTCAGGTCGATGGTGCAGAACCTGGTCACTGGGTTGGGCAAGTACTTCCGCTTGCGGATAAGGGCCTCGAAGGGCTCGCCATTCCGACTGCAGGTGTCGAAGTCCACCACGGCAAAGCCTTCATCGTCGTCTCGGTACTCCAGCCAGATTATCGGCACTGCCCAGCGCTCGGCGCATTCCTGGACAAACTCCAGCGTGGCCGGATGCTCCTTGCCAGTGTTGGCGAAGGTGACGACCAGGTCGCTCAGGTCATCGTTGTTGTCCAGCACCTGGCGCAGCATGTAGGCGCTCGTGCGACCGCCGGAAAAGCTGACGACCGTCATCCCGGACAATTTGTAGGGAGACATAGGGGATCCTCGCCGGCTGGCGTGATTCGTTGAAGTGGGCTATTGCTTGATGGTCCGGCATGAGGCCGGCAGGAGATAGACGTGACTGGAATCACTGAGCTAAAGGCATACCACCAGGCTTATAAAAAGGCGCTGGAGATTCATTTCCAATGGAGTGACAAGGACGAGTCGGAGTTGCTGAAGCAATGCAATGAACTTCGCGAACTGGTCAATCCAGTTCTTGAGGTTGCTGGGGATGGATGGCCCCGGCATCAAAACCTTAAGCGGCACCTCAGTGTCATGAAAGCCAACCTTGAAACCGGTAAGAAGGACACCAGTACCTGCGACATCAATGATTTGATTTACGCAGACTTACCCGCCTTGGCGGATCATCTTTTCCGGCTGGCTTCGCATTAGGTAAGGGTGGGTCAGGCGGCAATTAGAATGATCGCCGCCTGATTATTACTTTGGATCGAAAGCTCCCAGTGAAAGAGCTGCGTTGCTACCGATCTTGTCTTGTAGAACCGTCTTGAACTCCTGCGCGATATCTTCACGCTGAACCTCTTCTCCTACCCAGCGCAGCTTCAGCACTGGCTGGGCACCGCTGGTAATGACCGAAACCCGCAGGTTGATCCACTGTTCGGTCAGACCTTCGAAGGGGATCACGTTGAACAACAGGGAGCTCGGTAGCGTTTCTTTGCTGCGGGCCTCGATCTGGTCCAGCGTACTGCGGCTGGCGCTGGTTTCGCTGACGGTGTGATCGGACTCGGTCGCCGCCTTGATGGTGATGGTGCGAACCGCGGCGATGGCCTTGGCGATGCTCATGCTGCCGCCTGCCTCATCCATGGCGCTCAGGTACTGGTGCCAGTCTTCGATCCAGTCGCTAAGGTCTTTCTGTGTCATGGCGCGGCTGCCGATCGCCTGGACCGCCTTGTAGCCCGCGGATGGTTTTAGTTTCAGTATCGCGCGGTCGTCGGCGTGGCCTGGCACTGCATCGTTGCCCAAGTTGAACAACAGCGTGCAGGTCATTTCATCTTGATCGATAAAACCCTTGGCATCAGGAACCGCTCGATCAGCAACATACGCGCTGAAGTCGGCCAGCGAGTGGGTGGAGTAGATGCCCCGGAAACGACTGCGGCCGGCTTGCCATTTTTCCAGTGTGATCACTTGGCAGCCTGCGGGCAGCACAACGGTCGGTGTGTGGGTGCTCAGATTCTTGCCGGTCGCCTCGAGCGCGGTATCGGTGATGTGCTGGATTGCTTCTTTGCTGAGAGACATGCGTCAGTACCTATGTTGGATGGGGTTCAAGTGCGCGGGACAATTGGGGCTTGTTCGCGGGTGAAGATCTGCTCGTGCCTCTCGGCGAAAAGCGTGATCTTGCCGCCGGAACCGACATACATTGGTGTGTCCAGGCTGGTGTTCTCGCTGCGAGTGCCGCGCTTGGTGGGCACCTTGTAGTCGAGTTTGTGCTTGATCTTCACCTGGCTGGATTCGCCGACCTGGCTGAAGTCCAGGGTGATGACCAGCTTCCCGACCTTGCCGTGGTCGACGACCCCGGCGGCTACTTCGGAAAGGGCGTAGCCAATCTGGCTGGCGAATGCGCCGCCGTTCAGCTCGTCGAGGAACTCGGTGGTATTGGTAGGGGTGGACATGGCTGTTTCTCCGGGGTGGTCAATAGGCCGCTGGGGGGAAGGTTGAATTGAGGCTGACGAAGGCGCTGGCGCCGCTGGCTGCTAACACGTCTCATGCTGCTATCTGCTGGTTCCAGACGCCCACGGCGGCGAACACCTTGGCGGCCTGCTCCTCATCTAGCGATACGGCGCTGGGGATGGCGATCCAGCCGTACGCGATCAGGTGCTGCGGGTTGCAGCTGTCGCGCACCTCTGTGTAGTAATGCTCGATGGCGTCGGCAAGCTGGCTGGCCAGGTACATCCCCTCTGGAGCAATCTCCACCGATTTCAGGTACTCGCCGCCGGCCTGGTCGATGCACATGCCGCTGATGTAGATCGTCCAACGGTGAGGCACGTCAAATATCGCGTCGACGATCTGCCGGCTTCGGATAATCCTGCGGTTCTTCCAGTTGATCATCCATTGCTGGCCGCTGGGGTCGATGTTGACCACTGCGAGGTGGTTCGATCTCAGCAATGCCCGGCAGGATCGTTCAACCCGGACTCGCATGTTGTGAGGTTTGCGATTGCTCATAGGACCTCCGCGAGTTTCCGAAGGATCTTGCGCTCGGCCGGGGTTGGGGAGGTGCGGCGCCGCTTGAGGACCGTTTCAGGGTCTATCCAGTCTTTGCGAGCTGGCGCTGGCTTGAACTCGAATGACACAAGTACTTTCACTGATTTGCCGCGGGCTATGAATGCTTCACGCGCGGCGTCGATACGGGCCTGTTCCTGCTGAAGGGTTAAGGGTCTGGATGCGTTCATGCTGCCACCTATTTGATGCGGATTGAGCTTTCACCGCGCTCCAGGTGAGCCCAATGCGGTTCGGGGATCAGGTCTGCTTCGACATCTTCGCCAGCATCCATACGTTTGCGGATGGCGGCGTTATGTTCGCGGATCTCTTTGAGCCGTGCGGCGATGGCCTTCTTCTCGGGGGTGATCGCTGTACTGACCGTCATGAAGTCGTCGGGGATCTCGTCCTCCTTGTCGACGATCACCTTTTCCGGGGCCAGTGCCAGGGTGATGGTGAACAGTGGGCGTTTGATCGACTTGATGTCGGCAGCTTCCATGTTCCGACGCAGGTAGTCGCTGATCTGGCTGACGCTGTTTTTCTTGACCCGCTTGAGTTCGTTCAGACGACCAACCTCTTTGTCGATGGCGTCAATGTCGCCTTCGATGTTGCGGCGCAGCATGACGATGTTGTCGGCCTTCACCTCGAACTCGCCCTGGATCTCGTCCATGGCGTACTGGAGCGCTTCCTTCAGACCTTCGTCATCGGTATCGGTCATGGCTGACAGTTCGGCAAGCTTGCCGGTCAGTGCGTAGAGCTGGGTCATGCCGCCGACTCCTGGTCGTATTTAGGGGATAGCTTTTTGAACTCTTTGGCGATGCGTTTGACCGCCGTGTCGTCCTTGCGCATGGTGAGCCGGCGCACGGCATGGTCATGGAGCTTCTTGAGTTCCTGAAGGGACTGCGCGCCTTGCATGGTCTCGATCACTGAGTTGAAGTAGTCGTGTTGTTCCTGTTTCTGCCGCCGCTCTTCAGCGGGTTTGTCTTCCGCACGCTCCAATCGCTGTTCATCCTTCAAATGGTTGACGTACTCGTCGTCGTCAAACATTCCAAGGAACACGTCAGCGCTGAAGCCAAGCATCGACAGGGATTTTTTGATGGCGTCGGTCAGGGACTTCTTCGGCGCCTCTCCGTCGGTTGTGGTGCCGTACATCGATTTGTAGAGGTAGCGCGTGCAGCCGTACTGCTCCAACTCACCACGCTTGCCATCCAGGTCAAACCAGAACTTGATCTTCATGGTGTGGTTCAGTTCGTGGCCAAGGCTAAAGCGCTTGTCGCCTTCGCCACTGAACATCTCGAAGCCTTTGTCGAAGCGCTCTTCCAGAACACTCCAGCCGAACCCGAGACCAACTGGTCCGAAGATCTCAGTGGCTTTCATGATCATCGCGGTGCCACTGAGGCTGGTGATCTTCTGGCCGCCAACCTCGGCAGGCTTGGTGTAGCGGGTGTCGGTCTTGTCGACCCGATCCCAGATCCGCATATTCGTGGACATAAGGGCTCCTCGCCGCGATGCGCGCAGCGTTTAAAATGGGTTTGGTTATTGAGTGATGCGGTCAGCGAGAGCGCTGAGCAGCATCAGAAAAGTGAAGACGGTGAGGGCGGGGAATGAGCCGCGCCAGATCAACAGCCGGCGAGCGCGTTGTCGGGATGTCACGGTCGAACCCTCACCGCAATCCGACGGTCCTTCATGGTCGGTGCCAGGCGCTTGGGTAGAAGGGCCACCGGAAACTCACGGCTGGCCAGTTCTTCCGGGACAGAGACAAAGCCGATAATCGCCAGCTTCTGCTCGATGTCTTCGATCTGTTCGTCGATCAGTGATTTAACCGGTGCGGTGCTCATGAGGTTCTTCCTTGCCGGCACTCAAATGTGCGGTGTAAGCGTTCGGTGTAGTGAGCATCTTCCTTGGCGCTGATGACGTTCAGCGTGCGGAAGATCAGGAGTGCAGTGTTGGCTGACGCCCTGACGGCGATGGCGCTGCATTCGGGGTCGATCATTCGGGCGATGTAGCCGTCGAGCATGCCGATGGCCAGTTCGTGGTTTCCGTCGCTCATGCTGCCCACCGTTCCCGGCGTCGATTGGCGTCGATTTCAACCCACAGCGCTGTCTCGATCTGCTGTCCGTACTGTTTCGCCAGAAGTGGAAGGGCCCACGGATCAACATCCATTCGGATGCCGTCTTCGTCGTAGCAAATGCCCGAAACCACGTTGAACTCCAGCTCGCGACAACCCTGCGCATCCCAGTCTCTGTTCCAGCTACCCGGGCACGGCAGTGTGTTCTCGCAATGGGTCACCTCCACTTGGAGGACAAACCCTTCAACAATCACTTCGTAAGTCATGGTCGCCTCCAGAGCGGCGGGTATTGATCCAACAAAACTCGGCTGCACTCATTCATTCCGCTGGTTGCCGTTGGGCGCGGAGGGGAGTGCATGCGGGTGGTGTCGGAGGGAAAGGGGAGGCGGCACACAGAGTTGGAGAGCCGCGTTTTGTCGAGAGTGATCTAAAGTTGTTGAGTGTTGAACATCTGATTTCAACCAATCAAGGGAGGCGCCATGGCAATGGTCGAAGCTCGGCGTAGACTGTTCTGGCATGGCACGTTCTTAGTGTTCCTAGGTCTCTGCACAGGCCTGTTCGAGCAACAGTTCAGCAATCCTCGTTTAGGGCTTGCTGCTCATCTCGAGGGGGTAATGAACGGAATCCTGCTCTTAGCGTTTGGCGCAGCCTGGATGGAGATACACCTCGTCCCACGCACAAAGGCAGTTGCGTACTGGATGGCTCTTTACGGCACTTATTCAAACTGGGCATTTACGGTACTGGCTGCGGTTCTCGGGACGATGTCTGTGTCGCCTATCGCGAGTGGTGGACGCATGGGGGAACCGTGGCAGGAGGCCTTGGTGACGACAGGGTTTGTAACTGTGGGAGTCGCCATCATTGTCGCTGTTGTTCTCATGCTGTGGGGGTTGCGTAAAACAGCAGCCACTCGTTGAATGGGCAGAGGTGAGGCTGGTGGTCAGTCGTGTTCGCCATGAGCGAGCATCTTTTCGATGTCGCCGGCGGATGGCTTATTCCAGTTCTTGATCTGGCCGGTTTCCAGATCAATGTTGAGGATCAGGTAATCGCCGTAGTGGTCACCCGGAAAGAAGTTCGGCACGTAGCCTTTGTAGCTGCCCACTTCTTCGCCCTGCGCATCCTTCAAGCCGGCCGCGAAGCGGTAATCCCCCCATTTTTAGTACTCACCAAAAGTAGAGGTCAGGCCACCAGGGCCAACTTCTGTTTGGGGTTCGGACGCTCGTGATTGTATGTCCAGATCCAGTTTGTGCCGTACTCCTGAACTTCGGCGATTGATTCAAACAGGTAATGACCCAGCCAGTCATAGCGCACGGTGCGGTTGTAGCGCTCAACATAGCCATTCTGCTGCGGATTACCCGGTTGAATGTATTCCAGGCGGACACCCTGTTTTTCGGCCCACAGCGTCAACTTCGTGCTGATGTACTCAGGGCCGTTATCGCTGCGGATGGCTTGTGGTTTACCCCGCCACTCAATCACCTGATCCAGTGCGCGCACCACTCGCTCGGCCGGTAGCGACAGATCAATTTCCATGCTCAAGGCTTCGCGGTTGAAGTCATCAATCAAATTGAAAATCCGAAAGCTGCGTCCGTCGGCTAGTTGATCGTGCATGAAGTCCATCGACCAGCACTGATTGATCGCTTTGGGAACAGCCAGTGGCTCGGGCTTTTCCCGCACGATGCGTTTGCGCAGTTTAATCCGCAGGTTCAGCTCCAGTTCGCGGTAAATCCGGTACACCCGCTTGTGGTTCCAGCGATAGCCCTTCACATTGCGCAGATACAGGAAGCACAAGCCAAAGCCCCAGTTACGCTGGTTATGCGTAAGCCGAATCAGGTGATCGGCAATCTCGGTATTTTCCGTCGACAGACGCGGTTGGTAGCGATAGCAGCAGTGGCTGACCCCGAAGGCCATACACGCCAGCTTGATGCTGATTTTTCCTGAGCGTACAGCGTGCTGCGCCATCTCTCGTCGCCGAGATGGCTTCACCACTTTTTTGCCATCGCTTCCTGGATGATTTCGGCTTTGAGGCGCTCCTCGGCATACATCTTCTTTAAGCGACGGTTCTCCTCCTCAAGCTCACGCAGTCGAGCCATCAGCGACGCGTCCATGCCGCCGAACTTGGCGCGCCACTTGTAGAAGGTGGCCGAACTGATGCCGTGCTCTCGGCACAGCTCTGGCACTGGGCTTCCAGCCTCGGCTTGCTTGAGGATGGCAATGATTTGGCTGTCCGAAAAACGGGATGTCTTCACGCAAAATTTCCTTGATCCGATTAGGAGAAAACTCTACTTCTGACGAGTACTTTTTTCAGGGGGGATTACCCTATGAACGCATGGCCGACTTCATGCGTCGCTGTAAGGGTAGGGTAATGGTCAGCATCAACGACCACCCGGACATTCGCCGGGTGTTCGAAGGTTTTCACTTTGAGACGCTGGATATCCGCTACACCACGAGCAACCAGCGACAGGGCAAGGCCGAGGTCAGTGGCGAGTTGGTGATCATGAACTGGGAGCCAGCAGCGCTAGGAGGGCTGTTTTGAAATGACCGCTTTCATCTAAAGCCGCCGGTGACGACAGTCAGAAATCGACTGTGGATTCAACCGGTCGATGCAACAGATTGGCTAAATCGTTCCGCAGGTGTTTCGTAGTTTAGTGTTTTCCGAGGGCGGCTATTTAGCTACCTGGTCACTTCATTGAGCGTGGCTTGCGAGTGCTCCGCCAGGTCAGTCCCTTTCGGGAAGTACTGCCTTAACAACCCGTTGGTGTTCTCATTCGATCCCCGTTGCCAAGGACGATGAGGATCGCAGAAGTAGACCTTGATGTCGGTAGCCACCGTAAAGCGCTCATGGTGTTGCGCAGCATAAACAATCGCGTCTGGTGCAGGCGTGTCGGTTTCAAGTACTGCATGGGCGTGGAGTCTGTCACGCTGCGAAAGTGCAGGTGAAAGTTGGGGATACTCATGTTGGCTTCGTGGCCGAGCGCTTCGACGTCCAGATGTTCGTGGTAGCAGCTGTGGATCTTGCGTATCGCCCGGGTGATCTTGCCGAAGTGCCCCCGGCGACTGAGCGCGGCACGCATTGAGCCGCCCTGCTCGCCGGTCAGGATCCGGTAGTAGATTTCCCGTATCAGCGACGGTCCAAGTTTCTGCGCATCGCCCGGGCGACTCATGGCTTCCAGGAAGCGCAGCATCGAGCTGCGCAGCAAATCGTCCATGAACGAGGCGTAATGTGGCGTCGCATTTTTGCGGCTAGTCGTTTTGCATCTGCAGCCGTCCAGGAGTGCCAAAACCAATCCTCCCAGACACAAAAAAGCGCTGTCACGCTTCCCACATTTATGGAATATCGCTTTGCGCTCTTCGCTATAACCTTATAAGCGACCGCGAATTAGACTTGAGGGAGTGCAGTCCATGCCGTGATTGAGGATAAAAGCGTGCAAGAAATATTCAGCATCAACTGGCTGCTTTGGCTGTCAACCATGGCACCGCTGACCCTGAGTGCAGGTCCTGGCAACTTGATGGTTGCGACCTCCGGCGCACAAAGCGGTGTACGTCGTTCGTTCCGGTTTATCGTCGGCCTAGACATCACTTATTTCTTGCTCGCGGTGCTGGTCGGGTTAGGGCTTTATCACACGCTGATGAACAGCCCGAGGCTGGTTTGGGTACTGCAAGTGCTAGGCAGCTTCTACATCTTGTGGCTTGGGGTGCGGCTGCTGCGTCGCCCGCTGAAAGCGCCCGGCGACAAAGCCATACACTTGCAGTTTCGAGACGGCATCGTTGTGCAGTTGGGCAATGTGCAAGGAATAGTGATGTTGCTGGTGATGTTTTCCACCTTCACGCCCTCTGGCGAGACAAGCAGCAGCGTTGTGCTGATCTTGAGCGCTGCGCTGATTTCGCTGAATTTCTTCTCGCACGTCATCTGGGTATCGATGGGGTCGACCGTGCAGAAACTGATCCAGGCGCGGCCCAAACTGCTGGTGTTCCAGAACGCGATGTTTGGACTGATGCTGATCGCGGTAGCGGTCTGGATTTTCCTGCGTACCGGTTCTCTGTAAGGAGTCTCCATGACCCATGCCCATGCTGTTGTCTTCGCCGTTCCTGGGAAGCCGGACGTCCTCGAGCTACGGGAGTACGAATTGCGTGCCGCCGGCCCCGGAGAAATCACCGTCGCTATCGAGGCGGCCGGCGTCAACTTTATTGATTTGCATCGGCGCTCTGGCGCGCTTGAGGATGGTTCTCCCTTTCCAAGGAGCTTGGGCGTGGAGGGCGCGGGGCGCGTCGTCGAATGTGGACCGCAAGTGCGAGGTTTCATCCCCGGCGACCGGGTGGCATTCATCGACAGCTCGACGGGCAGCTACGCCAGTCACGCTGTACTTCCAGCCATGCGCGCGATTCGATTGCCCGATGACGTACCGAGCGAAATCGCCGCTGCGTTGATGTTCAAGGGACTGACCGCCGAATACCTGACTTATCGCTGCGTACCGCTCGAGCCTGACGACTGGGTCGTCTGGCATGCTGCTGCCGGCGGCGTGGGGAGCATTGCCACGGGCTGGCTCGCCGCCAGGGGCGTGCGCGTCATCGGTCTTGCTTCAACCGAAGCTAAAAGACGCCAAGCGTTGGATGCTGGCTGCTTCGCTGCCCTTGACTCCGACGCTCCGGGAACATTGTCGTTCATTCGTGAATTGACCGACGGCAAGGGCGCTCATACCGTGTTCGACTCTGTCGGGCGCGCTACCGTGGAGCTGTCATTGGCGAGCTTGCGCCAGCGCGGTCATCTGGTGCTATTTGGCAATGCGTCGGGCGACGTAACGGGGTTCAATCTATCGCGGCTTGGACAAATGGGCTCGCTGCATGTGACGCGGCCGTCCTTGAAGCACTACATCGGTCAGAACGCCGAACTCACCACCAGCTCGGCACAGGTTCTGATGGCCTTGTCCAAAGGTTTGATTCGTAGGCCCCAGATAACGCGCTTACCGCTCGCCATGGCTGCCGAGGCGCACCGCATCGTGCAGGAAAGGCAAACCCAGGGCTCACTGATCCTGGTGCCATGACCCTCCATGCAAAGGTTGCTATTGCATCTCCGCCGTTTTGCTGTGGAATAGCTCCGTCAGATAATCCACCACTTGATCGACGCGGCCTACGCCTTGCGTAGCCTGATTGCGCAGAAGCCAGATATCGGAGTTGTGCAGGGGGCTATCGGCCAGGACCTGACGCAAGCCTGACTGGTGTGCAACATAGGTCGGTAGCGCGGCGATACCAAGATCAGCTTCTACCGCCTTGAGCTGGGCATTGAGATTGGACACGCGCATCCAGAGCTTCTGGTCGCCGCTCACCTCATTCAGCCATTGCGCGAGCGGCATATAAGACATTTCCTCAGTCCAACCAATCAAGTGATGGTGCTTCAAGTCGTCAGGCTTCGCTGGCAGTCTGTTGGCGGCGGCATATCCTTCGGAACAAAAAAGGCCCTGCATCAGTGTCCCGACCCGGCGCATGGTGAAGTTGCCGTTTTCGGGTCTGCGCAATCGGATAATGATGTCGCTATGGCTTTGCGTGAGTTTTGAAGACACCGCCGTGTTGATGAAGTCGAAGCTGATCTCGGGGTATTGATCACGGAAATCCGCCAGTCCAGGAATGATCAGGTGCGTGCCCATCAGCTCCGGGCAATCGATGCGCACCTGCCCAGCCATCCGATTGCTTGGCTGCGACATCTGCCGCTCAATGAGTTTGAAGCGCTCCTCCGTCTCTAACGCCAGTGGAAGCAGCGCCCTGCCAGCTTCCGTCAGGAAATAGCCGTTGGTCTTTTTCAAGAACAACACGGTACTGAGCGAATCCTCAAGTGCGGCGATCTTGCGCGACACCGTCGATGCCGAAACCTTGAGCGAGTTTCCCGCCTCGGTCACGTTGTTCGACTTGGCGACGAAGATAAAAACTTTCAGATCATCCCAGTTCACGTTGATGAAGTACTCAAAAATGGAAAATCGATCTCCACCTATTTCTATTCGAAATAACGAGAGGTCACGTTAAAGTTTTTTGCATGGAGCAAACCCGCAGAGGACACATGGATGATACGTAACTCGATGCGCGCCCTTCCAGGGTTCATACAACCATTTTTGAGCTGGCTGACAGCCAAGCCTCTGCCTGAGGATCTCAACCAGGTCCGAATTCTGAAACCCATCCACCATATCCTTGTGTCAACGGGATTAATAGCATTCGGGGTGTTGTTGGCCGGCATTGGTTACTTGCATGGCAGTGTGACTTTCTGGCTGCTGGGCTTTGTAGTGGCGACCGGTGGTATCAAGCAGATGCAGGTTATGATCTGCCATAACTGTGCTCATGACATGGTTTTTGAACAGCGTGAGATGAACTTGACAGTAGGCCGGATTATTTCTGGCGTATTGATGCTCAAACCGTTCGATACCTACAAGCAAGAGCACGCTCTGCACCACAGTTCCAAAACCCTGCTCACAGAGGATGACGACACTCTGTCTTACCTGCAAGGGGTGGTGGGATTAAAACCGTCCGACAGCGTTGCCACGATGTGGACCAAATTGGTCTCCACGGCGCTATCACCGTTAGCGATCCTGCGCTCTTTCTGGAGCCGATTGAAGGCGACTGCAACCGCGTCGAACGGCCGTGTTGCAGCGCTGACGCTGATCTTCTGGGCCACGGTCAGTTTGCTGGCAGCAGCCATGGGGCATTTCGATCTTTTCATCATGGCGTGGGTCGTGCCGGTATTCGCCGGCTATCACATCAGCACGACGTTCCGCCTGGCTGCCGAGCACACCTGGCCCAACGTGGACGTACTGGAACGGCGCGGTATCGACTTCATTTGCGAAAGCACGACCGGTGTATTTATTGGTGAGGAGTTGCGCATACCGGAGGCTGCGGGTGCTGTTCGACGCATTGCCTATATCTGCTTATGGCTGATCAAAATGCTGGGCTACCACTTGTTCATCCGCGTGTTTGTGATGGTCGGCGATACACCGTGCCACGACTTTCACCATCGGCGCCCAAGATCCAAGGAATGGCCGAACTACATCACCGCGCGCGAGCGGGACAGGATCGAAGGCTCGAAACCTTTTCCCACTAATTACGCCGATTACTGGGGCTATATCAACGCGGTAACAACGAACTTCCGCAATTTCCAGAAGGCACTTCCGTATTACGCAAGCAGAACAGAAACTTAAAAGGGATTTTAACGATGACATTCAACAAAACCGCTCTTCTCAGCACTGTACCATCAGACTCCCATAGCTGGAACCTAGTGTTCATGGAGTTCCTGCTCAATGACCTTGGCTATAAGGTCGAAAACCTGGGGCCCAACACGCCAATGGATGATGTTATTGCGCGGCTTAACCGCAATGGCTGCGCAATAGTTGTGATCAGTACTGTCAATGGCCACGGCTACATCGAGGGCGCCGAACTCGCCCAGCGCATTCGCAACGAGACGAATCACATCAAAGGGCTCTATATCGGCGGAAAAATCTGCACTGAAAACGACGCCCTGACCATCGCCCGGCACAGCGATACGCTTCGGGCAGCGGGTTTTGACGAGGTGTTCGATGACAGCGTGGCAAACAGTTTTGATGCCTTTCAGGAGCTCGTTTCCGCACAGTTGTATCCAACCCATTACCTGGAAAAGCGGGTCGCGCGATGAGCGCGTACTCTGATCCAGATAAAGCAGGGACAGGAAAAGGTATGCCGAAATGATCGACTTCAACACCCACGTGCTTGAACGGTTTGACGTACACGGTCCGGTACTCCAGCCGCGAATGGGCTTCAGTGACCCCGTCCTGATGCAGGCAGGGCTGGAGGCCACAGCGGCCAGTCGCGCGAACACGGTATGCACCATCACCCTTGATGCGTTCACCCGGGTGAATGATCTCGACGCGGCGCAACGGGCGATTGATAGTGCGTCCATGCTAAATGGCTATCCGATTGTGAATCATCCGGCGGCGAAAACCCGTGCGATGCTGGAACAGATTCATGCCCGCTACCTCCTGCCGGTGCAGATTCGCCATGGCTCGCCCGATCCACTGCACATTTTCAAGCGCATGGTCGAAATCGGCTCGGCCACCACCGAGGGTGGGCCAATTTCCTATTGCTTGCCGTACAGCCGTACGCCGCTGCGTGAGGCTTTCGGCCACTGGGAAAAAGCCTGCCAGGTGCTTTCCAGAGGGCTGGACCACAGTCATATCGAGAGCTTCGCCGGCTGCATGATGGGGCAGATGTGCGACCCGGTCATTCTGGTTGCACTCAATATTTTAGAAGGACTGTTTTTGCGCTCTCACGGGATCAAGACGTTGTCGTTCTCCTACGCCCAAGGCACCTCGCCCGTGCAGGACCGTGCCGCGGTGACGGCTTTGCAACAACTTGCCAGCGAATACTTCGCACCGGGCAGCTATCACTTCGTCGGGTACGTGTTTATGGGTTTTTTCCCACGAACCCTGGGCGGGTTTTGTCGAATCACTGGCGATGCGCTGGGCATGATTCGCTCTACGGGCGTGCAGCGTGTGATCATCAAGACTCCGGTGGAGTCACGTCGTATTCCTCGGGTTGAGGAGAACATCGCTGCATTGGAATACGCCAGTTATTGCCTGCACACGGATGGTGTCTTGCCGGATGTCCCGTTTGACGCGCATGAGCATGCCCGCATTCTAGACGCCTCGAGGCGGCTGATTGAAGGAACGTTGACTCGTGATGCCGACTTGTCCGAAGCAATTCTCAGTGCATTCGACAGTGGTTTTCTATCGATTCCTTACTGCCTTCACCCAGATAATAAACGGGGAGCCGGCACGGTGTTGACCGCGAAAAATTATTACCAAGGATTCGAGGGTGAGCGAGTGGAGAATGCTTTCTCCTTCTTGGCAGCATTGCGACAAAACATCCGCACCTATGATGGCGCCGCCTAACTTGAAAAACGCACAGGGATACGATGTGTGCGCTTAAGTTGTTGACCGCAAGCTTTTGGCTTGGATTTTCGATAAGCTCAAGAGAACGTGGTTCTCCCCATTATGAGGAGAGGGTCGCGCAGAAAAAACGTACTTTCAGTACGGGTGCATTATAAATCATGGCTGCTACGTACCACGTAGTTGCGCCTCGCAAGCCAGGCGTCCCCAGGATCCGTATTGAGAGATGGTGGTAGGCTAGGGGGGCGGCGACTTGTCAACAAGCGTAGCCCGTCGGATCCGGACTGGCGATTGCTGTCTCTCGTGACTGGCCGATTGCAGTCATTCACACTGCGCCAGCTTTAGCCGGCGAGCGACAGGAGTCGGCCAAAAAGAAGATATAGCTAACGTCGTGTCACAGGAAGCCATATATGAAACTCTTCATAACTTAGGATCTGTCTTGAGCGTAAAGTCTAAAAAATCCTCTTTTGATGTCTTGGGCACTTTGAACTTAATAAAGCCATATCCGAGTGCTGTATGGCATGCATTACACGCGATCTCAGTTTCTGAAAATTTTTCATTGAAAGTCTTCGTGTTCTTATTTGAAATGGCCTGGCCAAGCGGTAGAAGATAAGTACTCTCAAAAGCCTTCAACATGCCAGCCCTTTGTGGCCTGGTAATCTCCGCCACTTCTTGCGACTCACGCAATTCCTTTAGCTGGTACTGAGCCAGCCCCCAATTACCGCCATTCGCCGCCCAGTATATATTGGCAAACCGATAACCGTACTCATGCATTACCACCCCTAAGCCTGGCTGAATGGAGGAAAGCACATCAACACGGCTCTCGACACTGCCCTCAGTTATACTTTTTGCAACTTCATCACTCGCGTGAACTACAAGGAACGGTGCCAAAAACAGGCCAGTGAGAACCATTCGTTTGCGAAGCATAATGCCACCTCGTTTAACTAGGTATTGACAGTTTTTCGGGAACTTAGCGCTTTAATCATTGAAAACGCTAAAGCCGAAAGGCACCGTGCGAAATGCATTCAGGAGTGAGCGTTGCACTTATATGTTGAGTTCAAGCCCAGTGTAGTCGACCAGCGTAGTCTATTGACGCTTCACGGAGCTGGGCCGACGAAAGGTCTCCCCCCATCGATACTTGTTAAGCAACTCATTCAGCAAGGTGAGTCGGCCTGGCTTACATGGATACATGCGACTGTCCGTTTTGGGTCGAACTCAGCCTGTAAAATTAGTAATGCAGTTCTGCATCAGGAGGATACCGGGTAGTCGCGTAAGGACGCCTATACTCCGCTGGCAAAGTAATCGGAATCGGTGGTTTTGATGAACAAGGATAGAAATAGCGGGGAAGACCAGAGCCTGGGCGACAAGATGAAGGCAGGCGAACCGCTGATGGAGCGGGCGGTGCAGGCGTTACGCCGGTACCACGAAGCGCAAGAGACGCAGCCTGCGCGAGAAGTGGAGAAGCTGCGCCTCGAAGCGGAAGCGCTATTCGCTGCTGTTCACGAGTATCAGCGCCAAGCCCTCGGCGAGCCTCCACCTCGGTTGCATTGAGCGAATTCGGGGAGCGACAAAGGCAGCAATCGACCCAGGTGAATCGGTCCTGGTTTGTAGGCGCATCTGACGGGCCGCTTTTGGCTGTGGATTCAACCGGTCGATGCAACACAACTAAATTCTGTGTAAGCAGAAGGAGTGTTGCAGATGAAGCAGAGACCTCGGATCTATTACACCGAAAGCCAGAAAAAACTGATGTGGGATCACTGGCAGAAAGGCGACTCGCTCCAGCACATCGCCCAACTATTTACTGGCCTACACAGTCCCCGGATACAAATCCCTCTACCTGACTATGATCGGTGGCTGGCTGTTCGGTATGACCTTTGTGAGGTTCCGACCTATCAAGTGATCCGGGATCGAGCCATGGCGGCTTGGTGGTAATTTGGTTGATAGGTCGAGCGCCGCGCATTGAAGTACAGATTCTGCGGCAGGTTCTTGTTCGCAGTATTGCGCGGCCTTGGGACCATCACGCTGCTCCTTTCAATACCATTGCCACCAGATCGTTACCGCATGACCGGTTAAAGGCAGTCCAATCTACGTACCAGAGTTTCCCGATCTGCTCGCCAGGCACTATTCCATTACGGATATGGTTGCGGATGGCCTGGGGGCATTGGGGGGTTCCGTTTTCGCCCCAGCGTCGACGCTGAAACTCGCTGATCTTTATCAGATCTCGCCTCATTGAATACCTCTGCCCGGGTTGGGCGTTGATGCTCCATACCGCGTGCGGCGGCAGAAGGTGGGGTTGTAGAAATCTGATGAAGGGGGTGAGGCAAGCTCTGTGGGTGAGCTACTGTTGATGCGCTCGCCTCACCAGTTGCTGACCATTCAGCCCCCTTCCTGAGGTGGCTGGTGGGGCGAGCTCTTTTGCCGTTTCATGAACGTGACCCAGTGCGTTTTTTCACGCTGATCCGGACCACTTGGTTGACGTGCCCAGCGCGCTATTGCTTCAGGGGAGGCTTGTTTTCTGTGGGCATAGGGATGTCCTTGGCCGGCGATCGACTACAGTTGATAGGTCACTGATATGGAGATCGAATATGAAGTGCTTAATCTGTCAGGCTGCCGCCAGGACTGTTCACGCGCTTGGAGGCTGGTCAGAGGTCAAATGCTCAGCTGGTTGTGGACACTTCAGGGTTTCGGCAAACCTTGTTGCGAAGATGAAGTTCAAGAACGAATTCTTTGACGTCGAACGCACAAGGCGATGGCTTGATATGTCTCGGAATGATGAGCCAGTGCCGTTGATATCGACCTACGATTACAACGTTTCCTTACTGCATCGCGATGCAGAAGAGAGATCTACCCGCCTGCCGAATCGTTCTAGGCAGTCGGTAACTTCAGATTAGATAGAGGTTCTTGCTTCGATCTGTCGAAGTGCATGCTGTACCGCTGGTGATGCAAGGGGAGACGCGAACGCGATATTGACTCTACGAGGCGCACTTGCAGGGCTTTTAATAGTGAGCTACGGTTAAAACAGAACGGATGGCCATTATCTAAGGGACTAGCAATGAGAAATTGCATGCGTGTTGCTGTGACTTACCTTGGTCCCTTTTTTCTACTGAAAATCCGTTTGTCGGCCGAATTTTTATTCGATGGACTCGCCAGCAGGCAGGCTCATCGCGTTTGACTTGGCTCAGAATTCTACTGTTGTCACTGCTTTGAATTTCAGGGTGTCCACGTCTTATTCCTATTTGAAATATAGACGCCGTTTTTATTGTTTAGGGAAGGGAAAGCCAATGGATTTGAATGATTTGCTTGCTGTAGTAAACACAGAACATGCCGCTGCTTTGAGTTTGAGCAAGGGCGGGTGGGAAGGATGGCTTCAAGCGGAGCTGTGGTACTACCTCAATATTACGAAGACTCCGACTGAGTCAACAGAGCGGGAAGTTAAATTTCCGCAGACCCAAACATATTGCGATTTGGTGACAAGCACAAATCAATGGGTCGAAATTAAAGCCTTCGGTATATTTCGTGAAGGAGATGAGAATCGATTCATGGATGGAATCGCGCTAGATGTCATGAAAATGGATAAAAGGCCAAATGGGGCAACGGGTCTAGTCTGGGTAGTCGTTCCCCGCGCCATCGGTGATGAGCTGGTAAGGGCGTTTCAGGATCGAGGTTGGAATGGGTTCGAAAGAACTAACGCAGAATATGTGAGTATATTTCAAATGAGATTTTAACCAGAATAGCTAGCTTGTATAAGCGTTAGCTGAGTGCATATGACAATCAGTCAAACGTAAAGCCCGGCTGAGTGCTGGGCTTTGTTGTAATGGCCAACTAATCCGGACACGATGTTAAGCTTTTCTCGGCCTGAGCTGACGCCGCCCCCCGTGACCGGATGCGACAGTGGGGGTGGTGGTTCACTCGGGTTGGTCTACGCTTTTGGCTAAGCCTCAATATTGGATTTGGCGCTGGATAATCAGTTTTAAGATACGTCGCAATTCCGCTGAATGTGAGTGCTTGGCAGTACGATCGACTTTGAGGGGCTACAAGCAAGCACAATTTCACCGACCCAAATACCGGTTTCGGCAAACTAATTGGCTCAGGCCGCTGTTAGAAAGGACTCCTATGAAATCCACTATCATTACCCTGGGCCTGCTCGCTGCCTTGGCCGGCTGCACAACCGCAGGCCCATATGTCACCAACATCTCGAGTGATGGACGTAACGGCTTGAACATTGAAAAGTGCGCCGTGAAGATGAATGCTTTCATGGGTACTGTCAGCACCACCGAATGCACGAGCCAGAATGTGCAGCTCAGCCGAAGTAACTGATCGCGTCAATGTCGCTGATGGCCTGGAGTGCATGTCCTCCAGGTCTCGTTTCTGCACGGCCAGGTGTTCATTCCGAAAGGTCCGTGCCATGTTTTCACGTATCTACACTTTGTGAGGCGGTTTCGTCAGCCTCATGATGTTTCCTGCAAATCCCTCGCCGTGCCAGATCAGCCTGCCTTTGCTCCATCGCTCACAAGAGAGAAAATAAACAACCCTAGAATGATCAGGAGCAGAGTTGCAGCAATGTTGGACACGATCTTGATCGCTCTCCGATGCCGATGCATCCAATGGCCTTCGGGTTTGTAAGGCGCAAGCCGGTCAAGCGCGTTTACCAAGTCGGAAAACTTGGTAATCATCTCGATCACGAATTCGAGGACATTCATTTTGGCGACATCCTACGGCATTCTACGGTTGTCATGCCCACTGCCACGTCAGCTTGGTTTTAGGGCTTTGCGTATTCAAAACCGACAGAACCTTTGCGTGGCTCATCCCTCGATCGGGGCAGCACACTGAGTGTATTCAGCGTAGACCAGTCCCCGGATGCGTAATGGCGAATGTTGTCAGGAGCAAGTCGATAATCCTTCGCTGCCGAAGATGCAGGAACTACGTTAAGTAGAACGTTTATTTCATTCGGATGGGGTTTTATTAGTCAGTGCAGGTGAAGCATGGCTATAACAGTATTTGTAATAGCGGGACTTTTTTTAATTTCCTTGGGTGTGGTCACTATCTTGACCTGCAATGACCTATCCGGAAGGGGTTGCGTTGGAAGGCGGGCAGCGTAAGTATGCAGTCAGTCCCTCATCACGGATGAATCAAATGAAACTGATTTTCTTAGTGCTGGTTATGGGGTTGTTGGCCTGGAAGTTTTCCCCTGAAGTACAGTCATGGACGCAGGCCAGGCTATCCAGTCAACAGGCCGCCTCCCAAGCGGTGACTGCGCCAAAGCTCATTTCGATTTCGGTTCCCGTCAAATGTGATGGCCGCAAGCGCTGTTCACAGATGACCTCTTGTGCGGAGGCCACGAGCTTTTTGCAGAACTGCCCGGGAATGGAAATGGACGGAGACCACGATGGGGTGCCCTGTGAATCGCAGTGGTGTCGATGAGCGTCCATTAACAGGCTGGTAGTGGTTTGATTTTTTTACAGACGAGACACACTCGTCAAACGGGCTAGTGGCAAATTGCGATCCTCGCTGGCTGCCGCCCAATCAGCTCGTCCCTGACGCAGTTGGCGAGGGGAGCTCTCCTTCCAGCTGGTCACCTAGAACGGCAGACCAGCGCAATCCAAACATGGTCATGCGATAGAAGACCCGGATTTGATCTGACGGTCACCGGGATGTCGTGTGTGGCTGCCTGGTCAAGCTTTCGCTTTTGCAGCATGACCCCTCGACAATACGATCCGTTTTGAAATTTGCGGGTACAAATGTAAATATGTATCATTAAGTTTCATAATCAAGGGTCGCAAGGAGAGCATTGCCCACATAACAATAAGGTCAAGGCAATGCTGAAAATGCTACTCGTATACGGTCACCTGCTCGCCACGTGCATTGCCCTGGGTCGGGTATTGCAGGCCGATCACAAGCTTTGGAGCTGGCGCAAGGAAGCGCTGGATCTCACGCAGCGTCAGTACATCGAAGACACCCAGAAGATTGTTACCCTGGCACTGTGGGCGCTTTGGGGAAGTGGTCTGCTGCTGGTGCTCCAAGGGTATGTCACCGAGGGCGATGCGTATCTGCTCAATCAGAAACTCTGGGCCAAAGTGACCGTTGTCGTGCTGCTTACCCTGAACGGCACACTGCTGCATCGAATCGGTTTCCCGCTCCTGCAAAAGGGTGCCTTTGTCTTGTTGCACGCCTCCGGGCGCACTCGGCTTGCGGTCTTGGGCGCGCTGTCGATGAGCGGCTGGCTATTCGCCTCTTTCCTGGGCGTGGCTCGAGCCTGGAATCACGCACTGCCTTACTTGCATGTGATGGGTGCTTTCGCAGCGCTTGCGTTGCTTGCGTGTGCGGTGTCACTGATAGTCGCCAGTGCGGCGGGCACCATGGGCGATAGGTGGTCGCGTACAGGCAGTGAGTGAAAGGGGGGGGAGAGTCCGCGGCGATTCGGTCGCGGACAATCGACGCTTTTTCCTGACACGTTTAACATCCGGTCTTCAGCCCCCCGATGCTGCACTGAGACTTTCACTGCCGTGTCGACAAACAGCCTGAATCAACGGCTCTGTCTCCTGGCGGATATCACGTGCGCATTTGCGCTTCAATCAGCGCGCACAGTGTCTGGACGGCGCCGCGCATGGACGTTGCCGGTGTGTTGCCAAAGCCCATCAACAGGCCATGGCGGACTTTGGTGTAGGGCGCCACGAACAATCCCGACAATGGGCCGGCACCAATCTCTCGTGCCCGGGCGGCGGCGGTCAGTGCTTGATCGTCACAACCCTGCGGCAGGTTGGCGAGAAGATGCAACCCGGTGGCGGCGGTCGAGACCGAAAGCAGTCCGTCGGCTTCGCTCGCGATAGCTGACAGTAGGGCCGCACGGCGCTCTGTGTAGAGCGACTTGGCGCGGCGGATATGGGGGCCTAAATGGCCATTGCCGATAAAGTCGGCAGCGGTGGCTTGCACTGACTTCGGTACGCGGTGGCCACTGCCATTGCGTACGCGTTGCAACACATCCACCAGATGATCGGGCGCGACCAGGAAACCCAGGCGTAGGCCGGGCATGAGCAACTTGCTAAGCGTACCGACGTAGATGACTCGACCATTGTCGCCATCCAGTGCCTTGAGCGCCGTGGTGGGGGCACATTCATAACGAAATTCACTGTCGTAATCATCTTCGAGGATCACGGCATTCGCCTCGTCAGCCCATTGCAGAAGGGCCATGCGCCTGGCCAGACTCATGGTGACACCGGTCGGGTATTGGTGTGAGGGTGACACCAGTGCCAGCCTGGCGTCGGGTGCGAGTCGGCGCCCGGCCTGCACTTCCAGGCCTTCGGCATCGACCGGCACGCCAACGGTGTTCAGTCCGGCCAATACCAGGCTGCGGTAAGTGGCATCGTATCCCGGGCTTTCGACCCAGGCGCGATCACCTCTGTCCGTGAGTGCGAGCGCGGCAATCAGGACGGCCGCTTGAGCACCGGGGGCGACGATGATGTTGTCGGGGCGACAGGTGATGCCGCGGGCGACGCCCAGGTACTCTGCCAGGGCCTCGCGCAAGGATAGCAGGCCTTGGGGATCGCCATAGGAGGCGCCGCAGGCCAGCCGTCCCCGCCAGAACCGCCCTTCAAGCCTGCCCCAAAGCGCATAGGGGAAGGCATCCAGTGCCGGGAGGCCAGGCGTCAGCGGCCAGGCGGGATGGGCCAGTGACATGGAGTCGAGCCCTACCAGCTGGCACGAGCGCAGGGAGCCAGCCAGAACCGGTCGTGCAGGCGTGGAGGGCGCTGGGGGCCTGATCCCGATCCGGCTGGCCACGTAGGTCCCGGCCCCTTGGCGCGCTTCGAAGAACCCCTCGGCCAGCAGCTGTTCATAAACGCCGGTCACGGTCATCCGCGAAACTCCCAGCTCCTGTGCCAGCGTGCGGGACGCGGGCAGCCGAATGCCGGGCTTGAGGGTGTTATGGGTCACGCCTTTGCGGAAGAAACGCACCAGTTGTTCGCGCAGGGACAGTGGGCTGTCAGTGGAGGGGAGAAAGGCGTTCCAGATCGGGTAAGCCGTGGCGCGTTTTTTCATAAGAAGGACATCCGTATCCGCCGAAACAAGTGGTCTAAGTTAACTGTGGAAAGTGGATATTTCAACCAGTCCATTTTGTACCCATACTGGCTTCATTGTTAACCGCGCAGGTTCTGGGCCGGGCGTCTGGCGCAGATCCTGACCGGATCCCAGCCCGAGCATGCGCACTCAGGAAGGTACTTCACGGATGAAAAGCACGGCGACGGCCATACCCCTCAAATCAACCGATCTGTTCCATCCGGTGGTGGCGGCGCTGGTGTCCGTCATCGTCAACTACGGCGGCACTTTCATTCTCGTGTTTCAGGGGGCAAAGGCGGCCGGGCTGAGCCCCGAACAAACCGCTTCGTGGATCTGGTCGGTGTCCGTAGGGGTTGGCCTGACGGGGGCCTGGTTGAGCTACCGCTACCGGGAACCGATCATCACTGCCTGGTCGACGCCGGGCGCGGCTTTCCTGATCACGGTACTGCCTAATACGCCCTATGCCGAAGTCATTGGCGCTTATGTGTTGTCAGCCATCGGCTTCGTGATACTGGGGATGTCGGGCTATTTCGAGCGCGTGGTGAAGATGATCCCGCCGGGGATTGCCGCCGGCCTGCTGGCGGGCATCCTGTTGCGATTCGGCATGGGAGCGTTCGGTGGCGCGAGTGTTGACCCGCTGTTGGTTGGGGTACTGATTTTCAGCTATGCGCTTATCCGCCGGTTCACTGCCCGCTACAGTATTGTCGGCGTCCTGGTGATCGGTGTTGCGCTGTTACTCGGCCTGGGACAGGTCAGTTTCGACAGTGTCGAGCTCAGCCTGGCCACGCCGGTCTGGACGACACCCGAGTTCTCATTCAATACGCTGCTCAGCGTCGCCTTGCCCTTGTTTGTGATCACCCTGACCGGGCAGTACATGCCCGGCATGCTGGTCCTGCGCAATGACGGTTTCACAACCAGCGCCAATCCGATTATCACCGTGACGGGGCTGGGCTCGCTGCTGATGGCACCCTTCGGTTCCCATGCGTTCAATGTGGCGGCGATCACCGCCGCCATTTGCACGGGACCTGAGTCCCACGAAGAACCCGGCAAGCGCTACATCGCCGGGCTCGCCTGTGGCGTGTTCTATGTGCTCGTCGGCGTGTTCGGTACCACCTTGGCCACCTTGTTCGTGGTGCTGCCCGCCACATTCATCACCACCCTGGCCGGCCTCGCCTTGCTGGGCGCGATTGGCGGCAGCCTGGCGACCGCCGTGACGGATGTACGAGGGCGGGAAACCGCGCTGGTTACCTTCCTGGCCACGTCGGCCAACGTCACGCTGCTGGGCCTTGGCGGAGCGTTCTGGGGGCTGCTGGTGGGGTTGGTCATGCATGGCGTGATGCACGCCAGGATTCGAAATCGCTGAGCGGGCTGCCATGATGCGGGTTGATCAGGTGTCCGGCGTGGCAGTCGCTTTGCGTTTCTGGTCGCGCAAATAGACTTCTTCCCGATGCACTTTTACGTCCTTTGGCGCATCGATTCCGATCCTGGCGCCCGTGCGCATATTGCTCGGGCTCAACACGGTGATCTTGATGTCGTCGCCGATAATAATGGACTCACCGATTCGCCTGGTTAGCAGTAACATCCTGTAGCTCCGGAGTGATGGAATATCCCCGCATACTGGTGCTCAGGCGCGTGCAGACGCGAATCAATAATTCTCAATTGTCGATGATCGAGGTGCAGCCCATGGCAAATGCGCCAGGCTGGTCGGTAATGGGGGGCGTCGGGATGGGGGGAGCGGACATAAAAAGAACCGCGTTCCCAAGCGGGAACGCGGAACAAAAGGAGTTTCACTTGGGGTGAGAGGGTTGGCACCACCGCAGGCAAGCGTCGATTGCTACCTGCCGAGTCAACCCATGTGCAAGCGCTGTGAAGTGCTTGCAGCCAGCCCCTCTCGACACCCATTTAGAACCCGCTCGGACGTTCTGCAAAGTTAATAAGTATCAAAAATATGGATTTACCGGCTGGCAGGGCACCTTGATGTGTCGGCTCATCCCGGCACTTTCGCCAGGGCAGCAAAAAGCCCGCGCAGGGCGTAATGATGTTCAGCTAAGCGAGCGCCGACCTTTGTAGGAGCGAGCGGGCTCGCGATGGACGTCAACGATTACGCGGATTTCTGAATAAACGCGTGGTTCTTGAGTTCATCGCGAGCGCGCTCGCTCCTACACGTGCGGTCTCATTTTCTTAACTGAATAGCATTACGCGCAGGGCGGGCTTCAGGGCACAAGCGGTGAGGGTCACTCAGTCGTGCTTGTACTTGTTCTTGTGTTTGTGTTTGTGCTTGCCGTTATAGCTTTTGCCGCCGGAGTGATGATCGTCATCGTCCGCCAGGTTGTTGCCCACCGCGCCACCGGCGGCGCCACCCAGCCCGGCACCGATGGTGGAGCCGGTCGAGCCACCCAGCGAATTGCCGATCACCGAACCGCCTGCCGCACCGATTCCGCCGCCGATCGCGGCTTCGTTCCGGTTGCCTTTGGGGGCGGCGACGGCGCTGCCTGCGGCCCCGCCGACACCGGCGCCAATCGCCGCTCCGGTGCTGCCGCCAATTTGTTGGCCAACAACGTTACCCAGCGCGCCGCCCAATCCGCCACCGATGGCAGCGTCGCCATCTCCAGAGGCCATGGCGCCTTGTGTGAACAGAATACCCAGGGCAAGGGTGGACAGGATTAATCGCATGCTGTGGACCTCATGAGTCATGTTTGATTTCAGACTTCCCTATCAGCTCGCTGAGTGTTCAAGCCGTGCTGTGTGCGCCGATTCGACGGTTGTCTAATCGGTTAGAGAGAGTGCTGTCGTCAAAAGTTCGACCGCGGCCCGGGAATATCCGTCATCCGGGCGCTGCAAGCAGTGCCCGGCTCATAGGGCTGTCAGTTGTCGTAACCCAGGTTCGGTGCCAGCCAGCGTTCACTCACGCTCAATTCCTGGCCTTTACGGGCGGTGTAGCTCTGCACCTGGTCCTTGTCGATCTTGCCCACGGCAAAGTACTGCGCCTGCGGGTGGGCGAAGTACCAGCCGCTGACGGCGGCAGCCGGGAACATCGCGTAATGCTCGGTGAGGAACACGCCGCTGCGGCCTGCCTTGAGTTCAGCAGCCTCGGGATCGAGCAACTTGAACAGCGTGCCTTTCTCGGTGTGATCCGGGCAGGCCGGGTAGCCGGGGGCAGGGCGGATGCCGCTGTACTGCTCCTTGATCAAGGCTTCGTTGTCCAGCGCTTCGTCCTTGGCGTAACCCCAGTAGTCTTTACGTACCTGCTGGTGCAGCCACTCGGCGCAGGCTTCGGCCAGGCGGTCGGCCAAGGCCTTGACCATGATCGAGTTGTAGTCGTCGCCAGCGTCCTGATAGGCCTTGGCCACTTCTTCGGCGCCGATGCCGGCGGTGGTGATGAAGCCGCCGACGTAATCGGTGACGCCGCTGTCTTTCGGGGCGACGAAGTCGGCCAGGGAGAAGTTCGGCTTGCCGTCGGTCTTGATGATCTGCTGGCGCAGGTGATGCAGGCGCGCCAGCGGCTTGCCGTCGTCGCCGTAGACTTCCAGGTCGTCGTCGTGCACCTGGTTGGCCGGCCAGAAGCCGAACACCGCACGGGCGCTGATCAGTTTCTCGTCGATCAGTTTGGCGAGCATCTCCTGGGCGTCGGCGTACAGCGCGGTAGCGGCTTCACCCACCACTTCATCCTGCAGGATGCGCGGGAATTTGCCGGCCAGGTCCCAGGAAATGAAGAACGGTGTCCAGTCGATGTACTCAGCCAGCACCTTCAGGTCGATGTTATCCAGCACCTTGGCGCCGGTGAAGGTCGGTTTCACCGGCTCGTAGCTGCTCCAGTCGAATTGCGGCTTCTTGGCAATCGCGGCCGGGTAGCTCAGGCGCTCGGTACGGGCGCTGCGGTTGGCGGTGCGCTCGCGGACCTCGACGTATTCCTCGCGGGTTTTCTCGACGAAGCCGGCCTTCAGCTCCTTGGACAGCAACTGCGTGGCAACGCCCACGGCGCGGGAGGCGTCGGTGACGTAGACCACGGCGTCGTTGCTGTACTTGGGTTCGATCTTCACCGCCGTATGTGCCTTGGAGGTGGTCGCACCACCGATCATCAGCGGCAAGTGGAAGTCCTGGCGCTGCATTTCGCGCGCCACGTGGACCATCTCATCCAGCGACGGGGTGATCAGGCCGGACAGGCCGATGATGTCGCACTTCTGCTCCTTGGCCACCTGGAGGATTTTTTCCGCAGGCACCATCACGCCCAGGTCGACGATGTCGTAGCCGTTACAACCCAGCACCACGCCGACGATGTTCTTGCCGATGTCATGCACGTCGCCTTTTACCGTGGCCATGAGGATCTTGCCCTTGGCTTCGGGCTTGTCGCCTTTTTCCAGCTCGATGAACGGGATCAGGTGGGCCACGGCTTGCTTCATGACACGGGCGGACTTCACCACTTGGGGCAGGAACATCTTACCGGCGCCGAACAGGTCGCCGACGATGTTCATGCCGGACATCAGCGGGCCTTCGATCACTTCGATCGGGCGGGCGAACGACTGCCGGGATTCTTCGGTGTCTTCGACGATGTGGGTGGTGATGCCTTTGACCAGGGCGTGTTCCAGGCGCTTGTTGACGTCCCAGTTGCGCCACTCTTCGGTCTCGGCTTCCTTGACGCTGCCATCGCCCTTGTACTGGTCGGCAATGGCGAGGAGGGCGTCGGTGCCTGCCGGGGTGCGGTTGAGCACCACGTCTTCCACGGCGTCACGCAGTTGCACCGGGATCTGGTCGTAGATCTCCAACTGGCCGGCGTTGACGATACCCATGGTCAGGCCGGCGCGGATCGCGTGCAGCAGGAACACCGAGTGGATCGCTTCCCGCACCGGGTTGTTGCCCCGGAACGAGAACGACACGTTGGACACGCCGCCCGAGGTCAGGGCATACGGCAGTTCGTCGCGGATGTAGGCACAGGCGTTGATGAAGTCCACGGCATAGTTGTTGTGTTCTTCGATGCCGGTGGCCACGGCGAAGATGTTCGGGTCGAAGATGATGTCTTCCGGCGGGAAGTCCACGTCGTTGACCAGAATGTCGTAGGAGCGTTTGCAGATTTCTTTCTTGCGCGCTTCGGTGTCGGCCTGGCCGGCTTCGTCGAAGGCCATCACCACCACGGCGGCGCCGTAGCGCTTGCACAACCTGGCGTGATGAATGAACTGCTCGACGCCTTCCTTCATGCTGATGGAGTTGACGATGCCCTTGCCCTGGATGCACTTCAGGCCGGCTTCGATCACTTCCCACTTGGAGGAGTCGATCATGATCGGTACGCGGGAGATGTCCGGTTCGCCGGCAATCAGATTGAGGAAGGTCACCATGGCCTTCTTCGAATCGAGCATGCCCTCGTCCATGTTGATGTCGATCACCTGGGCGCCGGCTTCAACCTGCTGCAGGGCGACTTCCAGGGCCTCGGTATAGTTGTCTTCACGGATCAGCCGGGCGAACTTGGCGGAGCCGGTGATGTTGGTCCGCTCGCCGACGTTGACGAACAACGAGTTGCGATCGATGGTGAACGGCTCCAGGCCCGACAGGCGGCAGGCCTTGGGGATGTCCGGAATCTGCCGTGGCGTGTAGCCGGCGACGGCCTTGGCGATGGCTTCGATGTGCCCCGGGGTGGTGCCGCAGCAGCCGCCGACGATATTGAGGAAGCCGCTCTGGGCGAACTCTTCGATGACCTTGGCGGTTTCGGCCGGCAGTTCATCGTACTCGCCGAATTCGTTTGGCAGGCCGGCGTTGGGGTGTGCCGACACATAGGTGCTGGCCTTGTTCGACAGCTCTTCCAGGTACGGGCGCAACTCACGGGCACCGAGGGCGCAGTTCAGGCCGACGGAAATCGGCTTGGCGTGGGCGATGGAGTTCCAGAAGGCTTCGGTGGTCTGGCCGGACAGGGTGCGGCCGGACGCATCGGTGATGGTCCCGGAGATCATGATCGGCAGTTCGAAACCGACATCCTCGAAAACGCCCTGGACGGCGAAGATCGCGGCCTTGGCGTTCAGGGTGTCGAAAATGGTTTCGATCAGGATCAGGTCGGCGCCGCCTTCGATCAGGCCTTTGGTGGCCTCGGTGTAGTTCTCCACCAGTTCGTCGAAGGTCACGTTGCGGTAGCCGGGGTTGTTCACATCCGGCGACAGCGAGCAGGTACGGCTGGTCGGGCCCAGGACACCGGCCACGAAGCGCGGTTTATCCGGGGTTTCCAGGGTCTTGGCGTCGGCGACCTTGCGTGCCAGGCGCGCGCCTTCTACGTTCAGCTCATACGCCAGGCCCTGCATGCCGTAGTCGGCCTGGGATACCTGGGTGGCGTTGAAGGTGTTGGTTTCCAGAATGTCGGCGCCGGCATCCAGGTATTGCTTCTCGATCGCTCCGATCACATCCGGGCGACTCAGTACCAGCAAGTCATTGTTGCCCTTGACGTCGCTTGGCCAGTCGGCAAAGCGCTTGCCACGGTAGTCCTGCTCCTCGAGCTTGAAGCTCTGGATCATGGTGCCCATGCCGCCATCGAGAATCAGGATGCGCTCTTTGAGGGCTTGCTTGAGGGCGTGAAGGCGAGCACTGCGATCGGACATAGGACTACCTGGTAAGGCCATTACGAAGGGGCGGAATCATAGCAAACCTGTGCGCTTTTAGAGCATGGCCAGGATTTGCATGAATATCGCTCATGTTGGTGCCGGGGTTAGACCGGTAGAATCGCGGCGTTTTTTCATGATCGGGACCAGGGACATGTCGTATCGCGTATTCATCAGCCTCGTTGTGCTGTTTATCAGCACGGGCGCCACAGCACAGGGAGCGGTGCCGGCGATCTCCTATACCCGCGATATCCAGCCGATCTTCACGGAAAAATGCGTGGCGTGCCATGCCTGCTACGACGCCGCCTGTCAGCTCAATCTGGGCAGTGGCGAGGGCGCGGCACGGGGGGCGAGCAAGACGCCGGTCTACGCCGGTGATCGCAGCAAGGCGTCGGACCCGACCCGCCTGTACTATGACGCGTTTGGCAAGGCCGCCTGGCAGCGCAAGGACTTCTATTCGGTACTCGATGCCCAGGGCAGTCAGGCCGGGCTGATGGCGCGCATGCTGGAACTGGGGCACCAGACCCCCTTGCAGCCCAACGCCAAGCTGCCGGAAGACATCGTTCTGGGCCTGAACCGGGCCAACCTGTGTTCGCAGACCGGCGAATTCGACGGCTATGCCAAAGAGTACCCGAAAGAGGGCATGCCCCTGGCCGTGACCGGCTTGACCAGCCAGCAGTACCAGACCCTGCAACGCTGGCTGGCCTCGGGTGCGCCCATCGATGAACAAGGGCTGGCGCCCAGCACGCGGGAAGCCTTGCAGATCGTGCAATGGGAAAACTTGCTCAACGCCCCGGGTGCCCGCGAAAGCCTGGTGGCGCGCTGGCTGTTCGAGCACCTGTTCCTCGCGCACCTGTATTTCAAGGAGGGCGAGCAGGGGCATTTCTTCCAGTGGGTACGTTCGCGTACGCCGACCGGCCAGCCCATCGACCTGATCAACAGCCGCCGCCCCAACGACGATCCGGGTACCCAGGTGTATTACCGCCTGTGGCCGGTGCAAGGGGTGATCGTGCACAAGACCCACATCACCTACCCACTGAGCCCGGCGAGAATGGCTCGGATCAAGAGCCTGTTCTATAGCGGCAACTGGCAGGTCGACGCCTTGCCCGGTTACGGGCCGGAGCGCCGTGCCAATCCGTTCCAGACGTTCCAGGCGATCCCGGCGCAAGCGCGTTATCAGTTTATGCTCGATAACGCCGAGTACTTTGTGCGCACCTTTATTCGCGGGCCGGTGTGCCGCGGACAGATCGCAACCGATGTGATCCGCGATCAATTCTGGGCCTTGTTCCAGGCCCCCGAGCATGATCTGTACATCGTCGATCCGAACTATCAGGCGCAAGCCACGCCATTGCTGGCCATGCCCGGTCAGAACGACGACGTGGGCAGCGTGCTGAGCCTGTGGCACGCCTACCGCGACAAACGCAACGAGTACGAAGCCCTGCGCCGCGACAACTACGCCGATTCACCTGCGCCCAGCTGGTCGAGCTTGTGGGCGGGCAATGACAACGCCTTGCTGAGCATCTTCCGCCATTTCGACAGCGCCTCGGTGACCAAGGGCCTGATCGGCGACGTGCCGCAAACGATGTGGCTGTTCGATTTCCCCCTGCTGGAACGCACCTATTACCAGTTGGCGGTGAATTTCGATGTGTTCGGCAATGTCTCCCATCAGGCGCAGACCCGACTGTATTTCGACCTGATCCGCAATGGCGCCGAGCAGAACTTCCTGCGCCTGATGCCGGCTGATTCGCGCGACGGTTACCTGGACGACTGGTACCAGAACAGTGGCAAGGTCAAGATGTGGCTGGATTACGAAAGCATCGACGACGACACGCCGACGGCCTTGAAGCTCGATGACAAGGACCCTAAGCGCGACTTTGCCAATCAATTGCTGGCCCGCTATGGCGACCTGAACGCTCGACCCGACCCGATCAACCGCTGCAACGGTGCCTACTGCTCACGGCCCAACATCGACCCGGCCCTGCAGCGTGCCGAGCAGGCGTTGAGCCGCCTGACATCGCGCCCGGCAGCTGGCCTCAAGGTCATCGATCTGCTACCGGAGGCGACCATGCTGCGCATTGAAACCGCCAGCGGCAAGCGCGAGGTCTACAGCCTGCTGCGCAACCGCGCCCACAGCAACGTTGCATTCATGGTCGGCGAAGCGCTGCGCTATCAGCCGGGGCTGGACACGCTGACCCTCTATCCCGGGGTACTCAGCAGCTACCCCAACTTCATGTTCAACATTCCGGCCCGGGAAGTACCGGAGTTCGTCGAAGATATGGAATACGCCAAGGATACCCAGCGCTTCGAGAGAATCGTCGGGCGCTGGGGGATTCGTCGCAGTCACCCGCTGTTCTGGGTGTATTTCCATGACTTGAGCCGCTACATCCACGAAACCGACCCGGTGGAAGAGGGCGTGCTGGACATGAACCGCTTCGAAAACCTCTGACCGGCCTTTGATCAGGGGAACCCGGGGGCGCTTGCTTTCGCAGGAAGGCAGCGCTTCTTTCCCGACAGAAATACTAGGACTTTGTCCGGCACGATGATTGGCGTAAACTGCGCCCAAGCCTGCGAGGAATTTCCATGACCGCCATTACCATTACCGACGCCGCCCACGATTATCTGGCTGATCTGCTCTCCAAGCAGAACACCCCGGGGATCGGCATTCGGGTCTTTATCACCCAGCCTGGCACTCAATACGCCGAAACCTGCATTGCGTACTGCAAGCCGGGCGAAGAAAAACCTGAAGACACCGCGCTGGGGCTCAAGAGCTTCACCGCGTACATCGATCACTTCAGCGAAGCCTTCCTGGACGACGCCGTGGTCGACTACGCCACGGACCGCATGGGCGGCCAACTGACCATCAAGGCGCCAAACGCCAAAGTACCGATGGTCAACGCCGACAGCCCGGTCAACGAGCGCATCAACTACTACCTGCAAACCGAAATCAACCCGGGGCTGGCCAGCCACGGCGGTCAGGTCAGCCTGATCGATGTCGTGGAAGACGGCATCGCCGTGCTGAAGTTCGGTGGCGGCTGCCAGGGCTGCGGCCAGGCCGACGTGACCTTGAAGGAAGGCATCGAGCGCACGCTGCTCGAGCGTATCCCGGAACTCAAGGGTGTACGCGACGTGACCGACCACACGCAGAAAGAAAACGCCTACTACTAAGGTGTTCGCTGCGAGATTGAAAAACGGCGCCCCGTGAGCGCCGTTTTTTTATGGATGACCGGTGACCTGTGGCGAGGGTGATTGATCGTTCCCACGCTCCGCGTCCGCTTTTTGGACGCGGTGTATCGGTTAAGGGCGGTAGAGATGCGCATGCCCGGCGCGATACAACGACGACTCACTGAACGCGTCACTGCCCAGCACCCGACCCACCAGAATCAGCGCCGTACGCCGAAACCCCTTGGCGTTCACCTTGCCGGCGATATCCGTCAGCGTCCCTGTCACCCAATCCTGATCCGGCCAACTGGCCCGGTGAACCACCGCGATCGGACAGTCCGCACCGTAGTGGGGCAGCAGTTCGGCGACGATTTTTTCCAGGTGGTTGACCCCCAGATGTATCGCCATGGTCGCGCCATGCCGGGCCAGGCTGCTGAACTCTTCGCCTGCCGGCATGGCCGTCTTGTCGGCGTAGCGCGTCAGGATCACGCTCTGCGAGATGTCCGGCAGTGTCAGTTCGGCTCCCAGCAGCGCTGCACAGGCCGCGGTGGCGGTGACGCCGGGGATGATCTCGAACGGAATCTGCAGCTCGCGCAGGTAACGGATCTGCTCGCCGATCGCTCCATACAGGCTGGGGTCGCCGGAATGCACGCGGGCCACATCCTGGCCCTGGGCATGGGCAGTCTTGATCAGTTCGATGATCTGCTCCAGGTGCAACTCGGCGCTGTTGACCACCCGGTGCGCCTGATGGCCTTGCAGTACGGCTTCGGGCACCAGTGAGCCGGCATAGATGATCACCGGGCAACTGCGGATCAGCCGCTGGCCCTTGACGGTGATCAGTTCCGGGTCGCCGGGACCTGCGCCAATGAAGTAGACGGTCATGGCCGGCTCCTGAGAAAAAGGGGTCAAGGCAGGCTTCAGATGAAGTTTGCTCATGATCGAAGGGGTGATTATCGGGGGTTTTACGCAGCGCAGGCCAATGCAAAGGTCGCCTGGGCGTATTTCTGTCGGCAGATCAGCAGTCTGGCCGGGGCCTGGGCCAAGTGTTCGGCCAGGGCCAGCGCGGCACTTTCGGCCACGCCATAACAACCGGTGCGCTCAAAGGCGATTTCCGAGTGGTGGCTCAGTTGCGGGTGGTAGCCGGCCAACTGTTCGCTGCTGAAGTATGTCATCGGCAATCCCAGCTGCGCGGCCAACTCGATCAGGCCCGGCTCATCTCGCTTCAGGTCGATGCTGGCCAGGGCCTTGATCGCCTGCAACTGGATGTGATGAGCCTCCAGTGCCTGGTCGAGCAATGCGCGCAGCGTACTCGCCGGGCAGCCACGCTGGCAGCCCAGGCCAACCACCAGGGTCGGCGCTGCGCGGTTTTCACTCATGCGTCGTATTGACCTTCGCTTTTGCGGCGGAACAACCAGGCACTGATCAGGCCAAGGGCCAGCCAGAAGGCCATGTTGGTCAACTGCGAAGCGATTTTGAATTGGGTCTCCAATGCTTCAGGCGCCAGCATCGAGTGTACTTCAGGTTGTGGGGCTCCAATGACATGGGGCACAGCCAGAATCGCGGCACCGAGAACTTTCAGCAGCCAGTTTTTGCCAAACGCGATCAGGGCGATGCCTGCGGCCGTCGAGGCAGCGGTGCCAATCCACCAGATTTGCCGTTGCGCCAGATCGGCAGCGGCGGTGCCCGGCAACTCGGGTGGTAGGCCGAGTGTCGGGGCGAGGACGAACGTCGCATAGCCGGCCAGGCCCCAGAGCAGGCCTTGGGCGGTGCGGCGGGGCGCGCGCAAGGTGTAGAGGCCGGCCAGCATCAGGGCGAAACCAACGGCTACTACCAGATTACCGCCGGTGGTCGACAGCACGCGCTGCCAGCCGTCTTCCGGGGCCCAGGCCTCGGCATCGTGAGTGTGAGCGGCCACGGCGCCTTCGGCGTGTTCATGCACTTCGGTTGCCGGAGCACTTTCGAAGGTTTCGGCCTGAAGAATCAGTGGCGCGACCCAGAAGCTTTGCAGCAGGGTGAGTAGCAGGGCGGCCAGCAGCCCGGTGAAGCCCGCGGTTTGCGCGATTCGCTTGATCATGTCGGCAGGTCTCAATGGCACGGGAAGGCGGCGCTGTGACGGGTATCGTGGGCCGCGTTGTGCACCGCTTCGATGTGCGAGAAGCCGGCGAAGTACACCAGGCACGCGCCCAGGATCGAGGCGCTGACAGCGACAACGAGGCGTTGGCTCAGGGTGGTTGTGGTGCTGGCGGTGGCGTGGCGAGTGCTGCTGATGATCGACATGGCGCTTCCCTCTGGTCAGTCAGGGGTGAATCGAGCGCATGAAAACCCCGCGAGCCGGGCACGCAGAGGCTACAACAGCGCCCGCCCACCGCGGGTTTGTTTTCTATGTGTTGCGGGCCGGTCTCCGGGCTCACGAGGGGTTGGCAATCGCCATACCGGCAAGCATCACCTTCCCATGCCGCTTTGGCACAGTGGATCTGATGCTTCGCTCGCTTACCGTTGCGGGGGCAGCACCGGACTGACATGGCTTGGAGTAAAGCACATGATTCACCGGTTTCCCGTTTCACCCTGTGAAGGGCACCCGTAACAAGGCGTGTAGGAGAGCATGGGCGAGGGATTCGCGTCAATTGGCAAGCGTTCTCAAGCGCGGCCGAACCCTGTGGCGAGGGAGCTTGCTTCCTCGCCACAGTGGATCGCAATCAACCTGTGAACATTGACCCGCCCCCGCACCATGCGTAGCCTTGCGCTTTCGAGGTTCTTCGGCGCATGCGTCGAAGCTAAGAAGGGAACGCGGTCAATGCCGCGGCTGCCCCCGCAACTGTGAACGGTGCTGTTTCTGCCAGGCCACTGCACGCTTGATCCCAAGCGGCGGGAAGGCGCAGAAGCCGCCAGTCGAAAGACCGGCCCACCGTCAGCCAGGAGACCTGCCTCGACACAGATTCTCACTACAACCGGGCGGGGTGATCCGGTGGCGAACTCTTCCCGCGCGCGTCTGCGTTGCCGGTTCTCGTCCCGTATGCCCGCCACCAAAGCCAAAGGGCATCCGATGAAAACACTGGCCAAACTCCCCGTCACCATCGTTACCGGTTTCCTCGGCTCGGGCAAAACCACCTTGCTGCGGCACATGCTCGATAACGCTCAGGGTCGGCGCATCGCGGTGATCGTCAACGAGTTTGGTGAACTGGGCATCGACGGGGAAATCCTCAAGCAGTGCGCCATCGGCTGCACCGAGGAAGAGGCCAACGGTCGCGTGTATGAACTGGCCAACGGCTGCCTGTGCTGCACCGTCCAGGAAGAGTTCTTCCCGGTGATGCGCGAGTTGGTGGCCCGTCGCGGCGACCTCGACCACATTCTCATCGAAACCTCGGGCCTGGCCCTGCCAAAGCCGCTGGTCCAAGCCTTCCAGTGGCCGGAAATCCGCAGCGCCTGCACGGTGGACGCCGTGATCACCGTGGTCGACAGCCCGGCCGTGGCCGCCGGCACCTTCGCCGCCTTCCCGGATCAGGTCGACGCTCAGCGCAAACTGGATCCGAACCTGGACCACGAATCGCCGCTGCACGAGCTGTTCGCCGACCAACTGGCCAGCGCCGACCTGGTGATCCTCAACAAGGCCGACCTGATCAAACCCGCCGACCTGGCCCGCGTGCGCCTGGAAGTCGCCGAAGAGCTGCCGCCAGCGGTGAAGATCATCGAGGCCAGCAGCGGTCGCCTGCCGCTGGACGTGCTGATCGGCCTGGGTGCAGGCTCCGAAGAACACATCGACAGCCGCCACAGCCATCACGATCACCATCACGACGGTGATGACCACGACGACCACGATCACGACGCCTTCGATTCAATCTCCATCGAACTGCCGCAAGCCGACGAAAGCCTGCTGCTGGATGCCTTGACCCAACTGGTGGTCCAGCACGGCATCTTGCGGGTCAAGGGTTTCGCAGCGATCCCGAACAAGCCGATGCGATTGCTGATCCAGGGCGTGGGCACCCGTTTCGACAAGCACTTCGACCGCCAGTGGGGCGCCGATGAAGCGCGCACGACGCGCCTGGTGCTGATCGGCCAGGCGCTGGACGCGGCCTTGCTCGAAGCGCAACTGCGCGCCGCGCTCAGCGTTTAACCCATGCACCTGCTCAGGACCCAGCCTGGCGGTTTCGTCGCCGATGACAACATTGCCGACCTGGGCCAGACCCCGGCCGAGCTGGTGATCCTGTGCAGCGGTGATTCCAGCCTGGCACTGCTGGCCGAAGCGGCGCAGCAGCTGCCCGAGGACTACCCGAGCCTGCGCCTGGCCAACCCGATGCAGGTGCAGAATCATGCCTCGGTCGACCTGTATGTCGACCAGGTGCTGTGCCACGCCAAGGTGATTCTGCTCTCGTTGCACGGCGGTATCGCCTATTGGCGCTATGGCATTCAACGGCTGGTGGAACTGTCGCAGCGGGGCGTGCAGCTGATTCTGGTGCCGGGCGACGACCGTCCCGATCCGGAACTCAGCGACCTGAGCAGCGTACCGGTGGCCGACCGCGAGCGGCTTTGGCACTTCCTGCGCCAGGGCGGCAAAGACAACGCCTTGGACCTCTATCGTTGCCTGGCCAGTCGCTGGCTGGGCCGTGATTACCCGTGGGCCGAACCGCAGGTTCTGCCGCGCACCGCGCTCTACCATCCGCACAAGAGCACCGCCACCCTGGGCGATTGGCAAGCCGACTGGCAGGCCGGTCAGCCGGTGGCGGCGGTGCTGTTCTACCGTTCACATTTGCAGGCCGCCAACACTGCCTTCATCGATGTGTTCTGCCAGCGCTTGCAGGTGGCGGGGCTCAACCCGCTGCCGATCGCGCTGGCCAGCCTGAAAGAGCCCGGCTGCCTGACAGTGGTCGAAGACTGGCTGGACGAGGTGCAGGCCGCGGTGATCCTCAACACCACCGGGTTCGCCCAATCCAGTCCTGAAGCGCCGCACCTGCGGCCGTTTCGTCGCAACATCCCGGTGATCCAGGCCATCTGCGCCCAGGACAACGAGCCGGGCTGGCGGGACAGCGAGCAAGGCCTGGGCCCCCGGGACCTGGCCATGCACATCGCCTTGCCGGAACTCGACGGGCGGATCATCAGCCGCCCCATCAGTTTCAAGGACCTGGCCTGGCGCAGCGAGCGCAGCCAGTCGGACGTGGTCTGCTACCGCGCGCAGCCCGAGCGCATGGATTTCGTCGCCGAGCTGGCGCGGCGCTGGGTCGAGCTGGGACGGGTGGCCAATGGGCACAAACACATTGCGCTGATCCTCGCCAACTACCCGACCCGCGATGGACGGATCGGCAACGGGGTAGGGCTGGACACCCCGGCGGCAGCACTGAACATCTTGCGGGCGCTGCACGCCGAAGGCTACCCGCTGCCTGCCGACTTACCGCACAGCGGCACTGAGTTGATCCAGCAGCTGCTTGGCGGCGTCAGCAATGACCTGGAAGCGATCGACCTGCGCCCCTGCCAGCAAAGCCTGGCGCTGGATGACTACCACGCGATGTTCAACGCCTTGCCCGAGGCCAATCGCAACGCCGTGCTGGAACGCTGGGGCCCGCCGCAAAGCGATCCGATGTTCCGCGGTGGGCGCATGATGGTGGCCGGCCTGCGCTTTGGCCTGACCTTTGTCGGCATTCAACCGGCGCGCGGTTATCAGGTTGACCCGAGCGCGGTCTATCACGACCCGGACCTGGTGCCCCCCCATGGCTACCTGGCGTTCTATTTCTGGTTGCGCAAGGCCTACGGCGCCCATGCCCTGATCCATGTGGGCAAGCACGGCAACCTGGAATGGCTGCCGGGCAAGGGGGTGGGGTTGTCCGAAAGCTGCTGGCCGGATGCATTGCTGGGGCCGCTGCCGAATATCTACCCGTTCATCGTCAACGACCCGGGCGAAGGTGCCCAGGCCAAGCGCCGTACCCAGGCGGTGATCATCGATCACTTGATGCCGCCCCTGACCCGTGCCGAAACCTACGGCCCGCTGCGCAATCTGGAACTGTTGGCCGACGAGTATTACGAAGCCCAGCTGCTCGACCCGCGTCGCGCGCGGGAACTGCAACGGGACATCCTCAAGCTGGTGCGTGAAACCCATATCGACCGCGAACTGCAACTGGACGAGCGACTCGACAGCGAGGCGGATGCCGCAATCTGGTTACCGCGCCTGGACACCTATTTGTGCGACCTGAAAGAGTCGCAGATTCGCGATGGCCTGCATGTGTTCGGCGAGTCGCCGGGCGGGCGTCTGCGGATCGACACCTTGTTGGCCTTGCTGCGCATTCCGCGCGGCGACGGGCGGGGGGCGCAGTCGAGTCTGTTGCGCGCCCTGGCCAAGGCCTTCGCCCTGGGTTTTGACCCACTCGATTGCGAGTTGTCCGATCCGTGGACCGGTCCACGGCCGGCTGCCTTGCTGAGCCTGAGCGACGAGGTGTGGCGCACCGCGGGCGATACGCGCGAACGCCTCGAGTGGTTCGCTGCGCAGTTGATCGAACAGGCCCTGGGGGCTGACGTGCTGTCGTTGGATAAACCCGGATGGACGGAGGTCGCTGCAATCATCGACAGCCTGTGCCAGGTGGTCGCGCCGCGTCTGGATGCCTGCGGCCCGGCGGAAATGCGCGGTTTGCTGGATGCCCTGGCGGGGCGGTTTGTCCCGGCCGGCCCCAGCGGTGCCCCGAGTCGCGGGCGCTTGGACGTACTGCCCACCGGTCGCAACTTTTACTCGGTGGACGTGCGCAACCTGCCGACCACCACCGCCTGGCGTATCGGTTTTCAGTCCGCCAGCCTGATTCTCGAGCGGCACCTGCAGGACCACGGCGATCATTTGCGCCAGTTGGGGCTGTCAGTCTGGGGCACGGCGACCATGCGCACCGGGGGCGATGATATCGCCCAGGCGATGGCGCTGATGGGCGTACGCCCGGTGTGGGCCACGGGCAGCCAGCGGGTCGACGATTTCGAAATACTGCCCCTGAGCCTGCTGGACCGGCCACGGGTCGACGTGACCTTGCGGGTGTCCGGGTTCTTCCGCGATGCCTTCGCCAACCTGATCCGGCTGTTCGACGCCGCCGTGCAAGCGGTGGCCGCGCTGGATGAGCCCGACGACATGAATCCGCTGGCAGCCAAGGTGCGCGCCGAGCGTGAAGCCTTGATGGCATCGGGGCTGGCGGCAGCGGATGCTGCGCGGCAGGCCGGTTGGCGCATCTTCGGCGCCAAGCCCGGGGCGTATGGCGCAGGCGTGCAGGGCGCCATCGACGGGCGCTTGTGGCAAAGCCGCGATGATCTGGCCGAGGTCTACCTGAACTGGGGTGGCTACGCCTATGGAGGTGCCGATGAAGGCACGGCTGCCCGCCAGCAGTTTGCTCAGCGTTTGAGCCAGGTCCAGGCGGTATTGCAGAACCAGGACAACCGCGAGCATGACCTGCTCGATTCCAACGATTACTACCAGTTCCAGGGTGGCATGCTTGCCGCCGTGGAAAGCCTGAGCGGTGCAGCGGCGGCGAGTTATCACGGCGATCACAGCCAGCCGGATCTGCCGAAGATCCGCACGCTGAAGGAAGAGCTGAACCGGGTCATCCGTTCCCGTGCCGCCAACCCGAAATGGATCGAAGGGGTCAAGCGCCACGGCTACAAAGGTGCGTTTGAACTGGCGGCCACGGTGGACAATCTGTTCGCCTTCGACGCCACCACACAGCTGATCGACGACCATCAGTATGCCTTGCTGGCCGACGCCTATTTGCTCGATCCCTCGACCCGCGAGTTCGTCCGCCAGCATAATCCCCACGCCCTGCGCGACATGACCGAGCGCCTGCTGGAAGCCCAGCAGCGCGGGATGTGGCAGGAACCGGGCGAGTACCGCGAAGCGCTGGAGAATCTGCTGCTGGATATCGAGGAAGACGGCTAGCGGCAGCGCCCACGCCCACGCCCGCGCACACCTGTGGCATTACCGACCATGAAGAGAAAACCCGACATGACCGACATCCCCCATTTCCCGCTGTCCGCCGTGGTCGGCGCCGATGCCCTGAAACTGGCGCTGTGCCTGACCGCCATCGACCCGAAGATCGGCGGTGTGCTGATCGAAGGGCCGCGAGGCATGGCCAAGTCCACCCTGGCGCGTGGCTTGGCGGATCTGCTGGCCAGTGGGCAGTTCGTCACCTTGCCGTTGGGCGCGACCGAGGAACGCCTGGTCGGCACCCTGGACCTGGACGCGGCGCTGGGCGAGGGCCGGGCACAGTTTTCCCCTGGCGTATTGGCCAAGGCCGACGGCGGCGTGTTGTACGTCGACGAAGTGAATTTGCTGCCCGACCATCTGGTGGACTTGTTGCTCGACGTGGCGGCCAGCGGCACCAACCTGATCGAGCGTGACAGCATTTCCCATCGGCATTCGGCGCGCTTCGTGCTGATCGGCACCATGAACCCGGAAGAAGGCGAGCTGCGTCCGCAATTGCTTGATCGATTCGGCCTGAACGTTGCCCTCAGCGGTCACACCGCGCCCCTTGAACGCGGACAGATCATTCGTCGTCGACTGGATTTTGACAGTGATCCCCAGGGCTTTTGCGCTCAGTGGGAAAGCCCGCAGCAGGCACTGCGTGAACGCTGCCAGCAGGCGCGCATGGCGCTGGCAACGATCCCGCTCGACGACCACGCGCTGGCGCAGATCACCGAGCGTTGTTTCGCCGCCGGGGTCGATGGCTTGCGCGCGGACCTGGTGTGGCTGCGCGCGGCGCGGGCCCATGCTGCGTGGCGGGGGGCGGCGACCATCAGCGAGGTCGACATCGACGCGGTCGCCGAGTTTGCCCTGCGTCATCGGCGTCGCGATACGCCGCCGTCTGCCCCGAGTCAGCATCACTCGCCAGACACCGCCACCGCGCCATTGCCCAATCCTGGTGAAGGTCAGGGGCAGTGGGGTGAAATGCCCGCCCAGGCATTGCCCACCGGTGCTCGTCGTGAAGTGCCGAGCTGGCCAAAAAAGCCTTAGGCATTCGCCCTCGATCTGACGCGGGGGCGAATGCCAGACCCCGGGCAGGGCGATTGAAAAACGGCCGGCAGGGGCAGCGTCGGGCAGCATGCTGTGGTGCGGTGAACTGGCCGGGGACGCTGCTTAACGGTCGGCCGCGTCACTACCAGGATCTGCTGTTTCATCTGCGCAGCCGTGCCCCCCATGAGGTGTGGCTGGTGATCGTCGATGCCTCGGCCTCCACTCGCCGCCATCAGGCGCTGAGCGATGCCAAAGGCCTGTTGGCGCAGTTGTTCGACGACGCTTACCGCCAGCGTGCGCGGTTGGCCTTGTTGACGGCCAGTGGCAGCGCGCCGAAGTGGCAGGTACAAGGCCTGAAGGCCTCGGGCAGTTTGCGCGACTGGCTCCAGACGCTGGGTGCCGGTGGCGGCACGCCGTTGCTGGCCGCGCTGGAACAGGCCGCGCAGTGGTTGGCGCAACGTCAGAAACGCTTCGGGGCCGAGCAGCAGCGGCTATTGCTGTTGACCGACGGACGCCTCAGGCACTGGCCGGCGCTGCCCGTGTTCGACTGCCCGAGCCTGTTGGTCGACATCGAACGCGGCCCCATTCGGCTCGGGCGCGCCAAGGCCCTGGCCTGCGACCTGGATGCCGAGTATCGACACATCGATCAGCCTGACTAGGCACCTGGTGAGTCGGTGATGACCTGGGGCGGGTCGCAGGTTCAACTCTGGTCGATGCAGCCATCGCCAAAGGCCTGATAGCGCAATGTGCGCAACACACCTTGGTGATCCAGATAGGTCAATTCTCGCGGGCCGATGCCGCAGTAGTTGTAGTCGGACGTCGAGATGACTTCGGCGATATCCAGGCGGGTCGAGAAACTGTAGTCCTCCATGATCGGCGGGGTGCCGCTGGCGACGGTGTTGGCGGCAGCCGCGGTGCTCAGGGAGACCAGGGCCAGGGCAAGCAAGGCAGTTTTCATGATGGGGTGCTCGTGGTGGCGACTGAATGATTTCAGTGACCGTACGACGAACCCCGGGGTGGTTTATTCCTCGTGTACGCTCAGAAAACCTCCGCGCATTGATGAACGGCCCAGCGCTCTTTTAGTCGATCAACCGCCCAGCGCCGATTTCGTTCTCGCTCGTGATAAACAGTCGCAACTTTCGCACGTGCCGTTGATGTACCGACAGAACGATTGCGCTGGGATTTTCCCGTTGGGCTGTGGCACACTTCCGTCGTCTGTTCCGCTATTGCATACAGTATTCCGCTATAGCGGAATATGTCGTCAGGTGGCGACGGTGCCACGCTTGGCGAAACCACTGCGCAACGCCCGATTTGATTCTTTTCGAGCAGGAGATACCCATGAGCATTACTCGTTACGGCACCGGCAGCACCGCCGGTGGTGGTCAGCCCCGTCCTTTCGCCCGTGCCGTTGAAGCCGATGGCTGGCTGCATGTGTCCGGCCAGGTGCCGGCGGTGAATGGCGAAATCATTGTCGGTGGCATCGTCGAGCAGACCCACCAGACTATCCGCAACCTGATCGCCATCCTCGAAGAAGCCGGTTACGGTCTTGAAGACGTGGTGCGCACGGGCGTGTGGCTGGAAGACCCGCGGGACTTCTGGAGTTTCAACAAGGTGTTCTCCGAGTACTTCAGCCCCGAGCACGCCCCGGCCCGCGCCTGCGTGCAAGCGAGCATGATGGTCGACTGCAAGGTCGAGATCGACTGCGTTGCCTATAAGAAAAAGGCCTGAAGGCGGGAACTCACTGACATGACCGAAGACACCATCAAGCGTCGGGCTCGCGGCCTGGACCGGGCATTCGACATCCTCGATTTCCTCAAGGAAATCGGCCAGCCACTGCGCCCCAACGATATCGCCAGTGGTATCGGCAGCCCGAAATCCACGGTCTACGAGCTGGTTGCCGCATTGCTGGAGCGACGGATTCTCGAGCCGGTGGGCAAGGAGGGTCATGTCTACCTGGGCCGTCAGTTGTACTTCCTCGGGCAGGCGCACTTGCGCCATTTCGACCTCACCCGCGAGGCCGACCAGGCCTTGCAGGAGATCGTCCGCCAGACCCGGGAGACCGCGCAGATGTGCCTGCTCAACGGGCGTAAATACACCGTGGCATTGATGAAAGAGGGTGAGCGGCACTTTCGTATCTCTTCGGACATCGGCGAGAACGCACCGATCCCGTGGACGGCGTCCGGGCGCCTGTTGCTGGCGCACTTGAGCGACCAGCAAATCATCGACCTGATCGACGAGGACGACTTCATCCTGCCCGATGGCGAACGCCTGCCGCTGGAGCGTTTTCTCGCCGAGATCCGTCAGGCCGGCGCCGAAGGTTTCTTCTCTTTCGACAGCGTCGCCGACACCTTTACCCATTGCTTCGCCGCCCCGGTCAAAGACCCGGGCGGGGTGGCCATTGCAACCCTGTGCATCGTCGCCCCACGGGTCGACGCCAAGAACAATTACCACGACTATCGCCGGGTGCTGATCGACAGCGCGAACAACCTGGCCCGTCGCATCAACGAATAGTGGCGCCGCGCGCGGCTGCCTGTGAGGAGTGATTACATGCCTGGTACCTTGAATATTGCTGTCGTGGAAAAGGGTGCGGCCCAGCCCGGAGCTCATCTGGTGCGTGACGTCAGCCTACCGGCGCTGGTGCTGCACCGCGATGCGCTGGAGCACAACATTCGCTGGATGCAGGCGTTCGTCAGCAACAGCGGTGCGCAACTGGCGCCCCATGGCAAGACCAGCATGACCCCGGCGCTGTTCCGCCGTCAGCTGGACGCGGGCGCCTGGGGGATTACCCTGGCCACGGCCGTGCAGACCCAGGCTGCCTATGCCCATGGCGTACGTCGGGTGTTGATGGCCAACCAGTTGGTGGGCGCGCCGAACATGGCGTTGATCGCCGGATTGCTGGCCGACCCCGCGTTCGAGTTCCATTGCATGGTCGATCACCCGGACAACGTGGCTGACCTCGGGGCCTTCTTCGCCGCAAGCGGCCGGCGCTTGAACGTGATGATCGAGTACGGCGTGGTCGGTGGCCGTTGCGGTTGCCGCAGCGAAGCCGAGGTGCTGGCGCTGGCCGAGGCCATCAAGGCTCAACCGGGCCTGGCACTGACCGGTATCGAAGGGTACGAAGGGGTGATCCACGGTGATCATGCGGTCAGTGGCATCCGTGAGTTCGCCGCTTCCTTGGTGCGCCTGGCGGTACAGTTGCAGGACAGTGGCGCGTTCGCCATTGACACGCCGATCATCACCGCGTCGGGTTCGGCCTGGTACGACCTGATCGCCGAGTCCTTCGAGGCGCAGAATGCCGGTGGACGCTTCCTCAGCGTACTGCGCCCCGGCAGTTATGTGGCCCACGACCATGGCATATATAAAGAGGCGCAGTGCTGCGTGCTGGACCGTCGCAGTGACTTGCACGAAGGCCTGCGTCCGGCGCTGGAAGTCTGGGCCCATGTGCAATCGTTACCGGAGCCGGGCTTTGCGGTGATTGCCCTGGGCAAGCGCGATGTGGCCTATGACGCTGGCCTGCCGGTGCCATTGCTGCGGTATCGGGCGGGCGTGGTGCCGGCGGTGGGCGATGATGTCGGTGCCTGCAAGGTCACGGCGGTGATGGACCAGCACGCGTTCATGAACGTCGCGCCGGGTGTCGAGTTGCGGGTGGGCGACATCATTTCCTTCGGTACGTCACACCCGTGCCTGACCTTCGACAAGTGGCGCACCGGGTTGCTGGTGGATGAGCAGTTGAATGTCATCGAAAGCATGGAAACCTGCTTCTAAGGCGCCGGATCGAGGTGCGGCTTTCGCGGGCGGCGCGCTGCTTGCCCGCGATGAGGCCCTGACAGATACCCGCTCATCACCGGAGAACTCATCCCCATGAACACCCTGAACCCATTGGGTCCGAAGGGCCCGTACATCGCCCTGATCGGCGAATGCATGATCGAATTGCAGCAGCGTGCCGACGGCAGACTGCAACAAAGCTTTGGCGGCGACACCTTGAACACGGCGGTGTACCTGTCGCGCGCGTTGGGTGATCGAGCCACGGTGGACTACGTCACCGCGCTGGGCGATGACAGTTTCAGCGATGCCATGTGCCAGGCCTGGTCGGAAGAAGGCATCGGCCTTGGCATGGTCCAGCGGCTACCGGGGCGCTTGCCCGGTTTGTACTGTATCCAGACCGATGCAGCGGGCGAGCGGCGCTTTCTCTACTGGCGCAACGAAGCCGCCGTGCGCGACTGCTTTACCACGCCGGCGGCGGTGCCGATTCTGGCGGCATTGCCGGAGTACGACGTGTTGTATTTCAGTGGCATCACCCTGGCGGTGTTGGGCGAGGAGGGGCGCAAAAGGCTCATCGAAACCCTGGCCGAGGCGCGTCGGCGGGGAGCACGCATTGTCTTCGACAACAACTACCGGCCCCGTTTGTGGAGCGCCGTGGAGCAGGCCCGGACGGCGTACCGTCAGGTACTGCCCTACGTGGATCTGGCGCTGTTGACGCTGGACGACGAGCAGGCGCTGTTTCATTTCTCCGGCAGTGAAGCGGTGTTTGCCGCCTACCAGCAGATCGGTACGCCGGAAGTGGTACTCAAGCGCGGCGCCGAGCCGTGTCTGATTGATTGTGCCGGTGAGCGGTTCGAAGTGCCGGCACAGCGTGTCGAGCGGGTGGTGGATACCACCGCTGCCGGGGATTCGTTCAGCGCCGCGTACCTGGCCTGTCGGCTTGGTGGTGGCACTGCGGCGCAGGCGGCAGAGGCCGGACACCAGCTGGCGAGCCGGGTGATTCAGGCGCCGGGGGCGCTGATCCCCAGGGACTGAACAGGGTCAATGCGGGGAGGTGGAACGGTCAGTCGCGGTAAAACACCTGCACCAGGTGGTAGCCGAACTTGCTCTTGATCGGCCCGTGCACCACCCGCAGCGGCTTCTTGAAAATCACCGCGTCGATCACCCCGACCATTTGCCCGGGCCGCACTTCACCCAGGTCGCCGCCGCGCTTGCCGGACGGGCAGGTGGAGTACTTCTTGGCCAGCACATCAAAGGCCTCGCCCTTGGCGATGCGTTGTTTGAGCTGTTCGGCCTCTTCCGAGGTTTTCACCAGAATATGGCGGGCTTGAGCTTTCATGGGGCAAGTACCTTGGAACGGTGGTGTCGGCGGGGCGCGATTATGCCTGATATCCGTGTGGATGGCGGAGCATGTGGCGAATCTTGCCCGCCAACTGTTCGATGGAAAAGGGTTTGGCCAGCAGGTCCATGCCCTCATCGAGAAAGCCCTGGCGTTCGCCGGCTTTTTCCGCGTAGCCGGTCATGAACAGCACTTTGAGGCCGGGACGATACTGGCGAGCGATTTCCGCCAACTGTCGACCGTTCATGCCAGGCAGTCCGACATCGGTCACCAGCAAGTCGATGCGCAGGTTCGACTCCAGCAGCGGCAGGGCGGTCTTGCCGTCCTGGGCTTCGTGGGTGGTGTAGCCCAGTTCATTCAGCACATTGAGCACCAGCATGCGCACGGCCGGGTCGTCTTCGACCAGCACCACTGATTCCCCCGCCGCGGCGAAAGTGCCGCTCAGGTTCTGGGCCTCGGCTGCGGCCTGTTGGGGCGCGTTGTGCAGGCGGGGCAAATACAGGCGCACGGTGGTGCCCTGGCCCTGCTCGCTGCTGAGGGTCACGTGGCCGCCCGATTGCTGGGCAAACCCATAAATCATCGACAGCCCCAGCCCGGTGCCCTGGCCAATGGGCTTGGTGGTGAAGAAAGGGTCGAAGGCCTTGGCCAGCACCCGTGAGGACATGCCCGACCCATTGTCCCGCACCCCCAGCATCACATAGTCGCCGGCCTTGACCGGCTCGAGGGTGCTGATATCGCTGCCGTCCAGGTAACTGTTGGCGGTTTCGATCAGCAATTTTCCGCCCCCCGGCATGGCGTCACGGGCGTTGATCACCAGGTTGAGCAGGGCGTTTTCCAGTTGCCCGACATCGGTGTTGACGGGCCAGACCTCGGGGGCCAGGTCGAATGTCAGTTCGATGTGCTCGCCCTTGGTCCGGTGGATCAACTCTTCGAGCGAATGCACCAGAGTGTTGGGGTTCAGTGGCTGGCGGTCCAGCGATTGCCGGCGGGAGAACGCCAGCAGCCGGTGGGTCAGGGCCGCCGCGCGATTGGCCGATGAGACGGCGGCATCGGCAAACCGTCCGATCTCGTCGATGCGGCCGTCGGCGATGTAGCGCTGCATCAGGTCGAGACTGCCGATGATCCCGGTGAGCATGTTGTTGAAGTCGTGGGCGATGCCGCCCGTGAGCTGGCCGACGGCTTCCATTTTCTGGGCATGACGCAATGCGTCTTCGGCTCGCTCGCGCTCGAACATTTCGCTTTGCAGGCGCTGGTTGAGTTCGGCCAGGGCCTTGGTGCGCTTGTCGACCCGTTCCTCGAGGGTTTCATTGAGGTTGCGCAGGGCCTCCTCGGTCTGTCTGCGCTCGGTTTCGTCGATCACGAAAATGTAGAAACCGTTGACCGCGCCGTCGGGACCGAAGCGCGGCAGGTATTTCATCAGCGAGTAACGGGGGCGGCCGTCGCGGTGCGGTGAGTAGGCCTCGAAACTGCAGGCTTTGCCGGCCAGCGCGGCGTCGATGTGCTCGACCCGGGTGGCATAGATATCGTCGCCGAGGATCTCGAGGATGGTCTTGCCGTACAGCTCCTGCGGGGTCATGCCGTACCAGTCCAGGTACGCACTGTTGTTCAGGCGAAAGCGCTGTTCGTGGTCGACGTAGCCGATCAGTACCGGCATGGCATTGATGATCAGTTGCAGCTCGGTCTGGCTTTGGCGCAGCGCCTGTTCGGTGCGCTTGCGCTCGGTCAGGTCCAGTGCGGCACCGAGAAAGCGCAGCGGGCGGCCATGGTGATCCTTGTAGCAACGCCCCCGGGCAAACACCCAGCGCACCTCGCCATCGGCCTGCAACAGCCGGTATTCCTCGGCGTACTCGGTGCCGTGGGTGATGCAGTGCTTGATGCTGCGGGTGATCATGGCCCGGTCTTCGGGGTGCACGCCGTGCAGGTATTCGGTAATGGGCAACTGGCCGGCCTGGGTCGGATCGACACCATGCAGTTGGGCAAAGTGGGCGTCGGCAATGAAACGGTCGTCGCCAATGTCCCAGTCCCAGGTACCCACCGCATCGGTGGCGGCCAGGGCCAGTTGCAGGCGCTGCTCGGTGTCCTGCTGGGCCTTGAGGCTGGCTTCCGAGCGCTGCTTGAGCTCCAGGGCGATGCGTCGCCGCTCGTTGGTTTCGATGGCGGTGACGAGGATCCCGGCGACCTGCCCGCGCTCGTCGCGAATCGGGCTGTAGGTCAGGTCCAGCCAGAAGTCTGCTTCATGGTCATCGCGTTGCAGGCTGAAGCGCTGCTCGCTGTAGGCGCGTACCTGGCCCTGCAGCACGGCACTGTAGATGGGCGTGGTGAAATCCTCGAGCTCGGGCCACGTCAGGTGCGTGGGTTGTCCGAATGCCTGCGGATGCTTGTTGCCGGCCAACAGGGCGAATCCGTCGTTGTAGATCTGTGACAGCTCAGGTCCCCAGAGCAACAGCATGGGCATGGGCGAGTGAATCACGATATCCACCGCGGTGCGCAGGCTCTGCGGCCAATGGCTGGCAGCCCCTAGCGGGCTTTGTGACCAGTCGAGTCGGGCAATCAGGGCCTGGGCGTCGCCGGTAGGGGGTCGGTTCATCAAGGGCTCCTGCGTCGAGTCGGTTATTGCGTGGTGAAGAAGTAGACGCCGGAACGGCTGAAAAGTCCCATGGGTGAGAGGATTTCGTTACAGGCACCGCAGAAGCGCCTGAGTCAGGGCTGGCAAACACAGGCCCCGGGCGAGCTTGCTTGCTCGCCCGGGGCTGCATAGCAGCCCCAAAACCAGTCACCGGGTTTATCTGAAAGACTGCAGTCGTCATGTTGGCAGCGTCACACCCGCAATTCCGGGCGATCACGAAACTGCTCCAGGGCTTCGGGGTTGGCCAGCGCGTCGGTGTTTTTCACCGGCTGCCCGTGCACGACGTTTTTCACCGCCAACTCGACCACCTTGCCACTGATGGTGCGCGGAATATCGTCGACCCTGAGGATTTTCGCCGGCACATGGCGAGGCGTGGTGTTGGCGCGGATGACCTGACGAATCTGCTGCTCCAGTGCTTCGTCCAGCTCCACGCCGTCACGCAGGCGCACGAACAGCACCACGCGCACGTCGTCCTGCCATTGCTGGCCGATGGCGACGCAATCGAGCACCTGGTGGACCTTTTCCACTTGCCGGTAGATTTCCGCGGTGCCGATCCGCACCCCGCCCGGGTTGAGCACCGCGTCGGAACGACCGTGGATCAACCAGCCACCGTGGGCAAGCTCTTCGGCGTAGTCGCCCTGGGCCCAGACACCGGGGAACTGGCTGAAATAGGACGCACGCAGCCTTTCCTGCTGCGGGTCATGCCAAAAGCCGATGGGCATCGCCGGGAAGTGTCGAGTGCAGACCAGTTCGCCTTTCTCGCCGATGACCCGCTGGCCGGCGTCGTTCCAGACCTCGATGGCCATGCCCAGGCCCTTGCCCTGCATTTCGCCCCGGCGCACTGGCAATACCGGGTTGCCGGCCACGAAGCAGGACACGATGTCCGTGCCGCCGGACATGGATGACAGGCACAGGTCGCTTTTGATCTCGCGATACACGTAGTCAAAGCTCTGCGGCGACAGCGCCGAACCTGTGCAGAGTACCGCCTTGAGACTGCCAAGGCGGTGACTCAGGCGCGGCTGGATGTCGTTGCTTTCCAGGGTGGCCAGGAACTTGGGGCTGGTGCCGAAAACGCTGATGGATTCCTCGTCGATCAGGTCGATCAGGCGTTGTGGTTGCGGGTGGAAGGGCGAGCCGTCGTACAGCACGATGCTGCTGCCGACCGCCAGGGCCGAGACCAGCCAGTTCCACATCATCCAGCCACAGGTGGTGTAGTAGAACAGCCGGTCGTCAGGGCCCAGGTCAACGTGCAGGCCGTGTTCCTTGACGTGTTGCAGCAACACGCCGCCGGCACTGTGGACGATGCATTTCGGCACGCCGGTGGTGCCGCTGGAGTAGAGGATGTACAGCGGATGGGCGAAGGGCACCGCGACGAACTCGGGCTCGCCACCGGCCTGATAAAAACCGTCCCACAGCGCTACCCGGGCCTGGGTCTTGTAGTCTCCGATGCGTGCCTCTGGCCGGGCGTACGGCACGATGATCAGATGCTGCAGCGACGGCAGGCGCTCAAGGATTTCGTTGACCTTGAGCGTCTGGTCGATGGTCTTGCCGGCATAGCGGTAGCCGGCGCAGGTGATCAGTACTTTCGGCTCGATCTGGCCGAAACGGTCGACCACGCCGTGGGTGCCGAAGTCCGGCGACGAACAGGACCAGATCGCGCCCAGGCTGGTGGTGGCCAGCATGCCGACCAGGGTCTGCCAGGTGTTGGGCATGCACGCCGCCACCCGGTCACCGAGGCCGACACCGGCTGCCTGCAGGTTTTTTTGCAGACCGGCCACATGCTGAGCGAGGTCGGCATAACTCAGTTGTTCGCGCTGGCCATCTTCGCCGAGGGCGATCACCGCCACGGCGCTGTCGCGACGACGCAGCAGGTGTTCGGCAAAGTTTAGCGTTGCGTCGGGAAACCATTGGGCATCGGGCATCTGCGCACCTTCACGCAACACCGCGCTGGGCGCCTGGCGGAAGGTGATCGCGAAGAAGTCGACAATGGCCTGCCAGAAGTCTGCACGCCGGTCGATGCTCCACTGGTGCAGGGCCGGGTAGTCGGCGAGGGCCAGGCGGTACTGCTGATTGCAGAAGCGCCGGAAGGCATCCATGCGGGTCTTGCCGATACGTTCGGCGCTGGGTTGCCAGAGTATGTCGGACATGATTGGCCTCTTGTTCTTATGACTGCACATGCGTTGCTTTCCCGGATCGTTCCCACGCTCCCGCGTTGGAGTGCCTCAGCGGACGGCGAGCGTGGAAACGATCGTCACGGGTTATATTTTACTGCGCCAACCACCCGCCATCGATGTTCCATGCCGCGCCGCGCACCTGGCTGCCGGCTTCGCTGCACAGGAACAACACCAGTTCTCCCAACTGCGGTGGGGTGACGAACGCCAGGGATGGCTGCTTCTCGGCCAGCAGGTCACGCTGCGCCTGCTGTGGGTCGATGCCGGTGGCGGCGCGGTCGTCGATCTGCTTCTGGACCAACGGAGTCAATACCCAGCCCGGGCAGATGGCATTGCAGGTGACATTGCTGGTAGCGGTTTCCAGGCCCACCACTTTGGTCAGGCCAATCACCCCATGCTTGGCGGCGACGTAAGCGGCCTTGCCCACCGAACCCACCTGGCCGTGCACCGAGGCGATGTTGACGATCCGCCCCCAGCCCTTGGCGCGCATGCCCGGCAGGCTCAGGCGGGTGCTGTGGAACACCGACGACAGGTTGATCGCGATGATCGAATCCCAGCGCTCCACGGGGAAGTCTTCCACGGTGGACACGTGCTGGATGCCGGCGTTGTTCACCAGAATGTCGACGCCGCCGAATTCCCGTTCGGCGTAGGCGATCATCTCGGCGATTTGCGCCGGGTCGCTGACGTCGGCGGGGTGATGGCCAACCTTGCCGCCGAACTGGCCGACCTCGGCGATCACCCCTGAGGCATCGCCGAAGCCGTTGAGGATCAGGTTGGCGCCAGCCTTGGCCAGACTCAGCGCAATGCCCAGCCCGATGCCGCTGGTGGAGCCGGTGACCAGTGCGGTTTTGCCCGAAAGAGTTGTCATGAGTGCCTCACACAATGCCGGTGGCATAGAAAGTAGCGATGACGACGAAGACCGCCAGCGTCTTGATCAGCGTAATACAGAAAATGTCTTTGTAAGCCTGGCGGTGGGTCAGGCCGGTCACCGCCAGCAGGGTGATCACCGCGCCATTGTGCGGCAGGGTGTCCATGCCGCCGCTGGCCATGGAGGCCACCCGGTGCAGCACTTCCAGCGGAATGTTTGCGGCATGGGCCGCGGCGATGAAGTCATTGGCCATGGCGGCCAGCGCGATGCTCATGCCGCCCGAGGCGGAGCCGGTGATGCCGGCCAACAAGGTCACGGTGATTGCTTCGTTGACCAGTGGGTTGGGAATGCTTTTGAGCCAGTCGGCCAGTACCAGGAAGCCTGGCAGGGAGGCGATGACCGCGCCGAAGCCGTACTCCGAGGCGGTGTTCATCGCCGCCAGCAAGGAGCCGCTGACCGCGCTTCTGCTGCCTTCGGCCAGTTTGCCGCGGATTGCCTGAAAGCCGAACGCCAGGACCATCAGGATGCCCACCAGCAACGCTGCCTGCACGGCCCAGATGGCGGTGAGCTTGGCGATTTCGGTGGTCACCGGCGCGGCCATGCCCGGCAGGCTCAGGCTATGGGTCTTGCCGTACCACTGGGGAATCCAGTGGGTGAACAGCAGGTTCATGAGGCCCACCGCCAGCAGCGGTGACAGGGCGAGCCAGGGGTTGGGCAGCTTGAGGTCTTCGGCGGTTTCCGGCTCGTTGCGCAGGTCGGAGCCATAGCCTTCACCGTTGCGCTGGGCCTTGTTGCGCTGGCGCTGGAGGAACAGCATGCCGGCGCAGAACACGAAAATCGTGCCGATCACACCCAGCCAGGGCGCGGCCCAGGCGGTGGTGTTGAAGAAGGTACTGGGGATGATGTTCTGGATTTGCGGGGTGCCAGGCAAGGCATCCATGGTGAACGAAAAGGCGCCGAGGGCGATGGTCGCCGGGATCAGCCGCTTCGGGATGTTGCTCTGGCGGAACATCTCCGCGGCAAACGGATACACCGCGAACACCACCACAAACAGGGAGACGCCGCCGTAGGTGAGCAGGGCGCAGACCAGCACAATCACCAGCATGGCCTGGCGGGTGCCGAGCAGGCGAATGGCCGCCGCCACGATCGAGCGCGAGAAACCCGACAGCTCGATCAACTTGCCGAACACCGCGCCGAGCAGGAACACCGGGAAATACAGTTTGATGAAACCGACCATTTTCTCCATGAACACCCCGGTGAAGGCAGGCGCAACGGCGGAAGGGTCGGTGAGCAGTACCGCGCCAAGGGCGGCAATCGGAGCGAAGAGGATAACGCTGTAGCCACGGTAAGCAGCGAGCATCAGCAGCGCGAGGGCTGCCAAGGCAATGATCACACTCATGGTGTGTCTCCTGGGATTGTTATTTTTTTTGGGTGTAGCAGGTGTGAAAGGCGCTATAGCGGGTTTTGTGCCATGTTTTTAAGCTGTTGATTTGTAAGGGAAATAAACCTGATTGGAGATGTTTTATTTATTTTTGTCTCTGATCCGAGACAGGTGGGGTGTTCGAACCCTTGGTGCAGGCCAGCCCTCTGCGACCGGAGCTTCATTGATTTTGCTTGGGGGAGGGCGTGGAGTGGGCCGCCCGCGATGAGCGCGGGGCGCTGAAACAAGCAGTCCCGTTTTATAGACTCAAGTCTCGTTATTGAGACTCGGCAACCCCCAATGCCAGCATTTTCTTGTACAGCGTCGAACGTCCCAGCCCCAGGCGTGCCGCCGCGTCGGTCACCTTACCGCCGCATTGCGCCAGCGTGCTTTCAATCAATTGGCGGTCAAACCGCTCGCGGGCGGCGCTGAAGGTTTCATGGGCAAGTGGCGCAGTCGCCGCCAGGGCAGTGCGTGGCACGGGAACCAGGCCACCGATTGCGGCGCGGATTTCGTCGGCATCCAGGATCAGGTCATCGCTGAGCAGCGCCGCCCGTTCCAGCACGTTGCGCAGTTCGCGAATATTGCCTGGCCAGGCGTGTTGCCCCAGTAGCGCCAAGGCCTGCTGGTCGAGTTCATGCTGGCTGCGCAGTTCTTCGAGAATGGCTTCGCTCAGGGCCGGCAGGTCGTCGAGACGCTCGCGCAGTGGCGGTACCTGAATCGGCAGGACATTGAGGCGGTAATACAGGTCGGCGCGGAACTCACCGCGCTTGATCGCCGCCTCAAGGTCGGTGGAGGTCGCGGCGATGACCCGCACATCGCTCTGGATCATTTCGTTGGAGCCCACCGGTTCGAATTCCTTCTCCTGCAATACCCGCAGCAGTTTGCTTTGCAGTGGCAGTGGCATGTCGCCGATTTCGTCGAGAAACAGGGTACCGCCCTGGGCGATCTGCAATTTGCCGGAGCGGCCCTTGCGGTCGGCACCCGTGAAGGCACCGGGGGCGGTGCCGAAAAACTCGGCCTCCAGCAGGGCCTCGGGAATGGCCGCGCTGTTGATGCTGACAAAGGCTTTGTGGGCCCGTGGCGAGGCGCTGTGAATGGCCTGGGCCAGCAATTCCTTGCCGGTGCCGGTTTCGCCCAGCAGCAATACCGGTGACTCGGTGCTGGCGCTGCGGCGGGCGCGGCGCTTGACTTCCAGGCTGGCGGCGCTGGTGCCGATGAAGTGGGCGAAGGTGTACTTGGCCTGGCGAGCACGCAGCAACGAACGGGTGGAGGCCAGCTCTTGCTGCATGCTCAGATAGCGCTTGAGCATCGGCGACAGGCTGCGCAACTCATCGAACAGGGCAAAGCCGATGGCGCCGATCACCGCCCCGGCATCGTCGTGAATCGGCAGGCGCATCACCACCAGCGGCTCCTTGGACGTGTCCTGCATGTCCAGCAAGATCGGGCGGCCAGTGCGTACCACTTCACGCAACAGGCTGCCGGGGATCACGCTTTCACAGGGTTTGCCGATGGCCACCGCGGCCGACTCCAGGCCGAAGCGCCGGGCATAGCGCTCGTTCATCCAGACGATGTTCGCATCACCGTCGACGATGACCGTGCCTTCGCTGGACTGCTCGATGATTTCGAACAACGAGCGGATCGCCAGCAGGCGTACACGCTGGTAGTCCTTGAGGCTGTCGGTGGTGTTCATGGTTTCATTTCCTGACTGTGTATCGTCCATGCGCGCGAAGGCCATGATGGGGTCTGGCGCGATTATGCCCAGCCTGGGTGGGCGGCCGCCAACAGCTCTTTGGTATAGGGGTGTCGGGGCGCATCGAACACCTCATGGCTGGCGCCGCGCTCTACGACTTTGCCGTCCTTGATCACGATCATGTCGTGGGCCAGGGCGCGCACCACCGACAGGTCATGACTGATGAACAGGTAGGTCAGGCCGTGTTTTTCCTGGAGTTGGCGGAGCAGGGCGACCACCTGCTTTTGCACCGTGCGGTCCAGGGCCGAGGTGGGCTCGTCGAGCAGGATCAGCGCCGGTTTCAACACCAGCGCCCGGGCAATGGCGATGCGTTGGCGCTGGCCGCCGGAGAATTCGTGGGGGTAGCGGTGACGGCTTTGCGGGTCCAGGCCCACTTCCTCGAGGGCCTGGATCACCTGGGCCTCGCATTCGGCGGCGGTGGACTGGCTGTGGACTTCCAGTCCTTCGCTGATGATCTGCGCCACGGACATGCGCGGGCTGAGGCTGCCAAACGGATCCTGGAACACCACCTGCATTTTTTTGCGCCACGGCCGAAGCTGCTTCTGGTTCAGACGGTCCAGGGCCTCGCCCTGAAAGCGAATGCTGCCCTCGGAGTCCAGCAGGCGCAGGATCGCCTGGCCCAGTGTGGATTTGCCCGAACCGGACTCGCCGACGATGCCCAGGGTCTTGCCCCGTTGAATGCTCAGGCTGATGCCATCCACGGCGTGCAACCAGGTCTTGCGTTTGAACAGGCCACCGCCCAGCGGGAAGCGTACGCTCAGGTCGTCGACCTCCAGCACCGCTTCGCGTTCGTCCCGTGGCAAGGCTTCACCTTCGGGTTCCGCATTCAGCAGCACGCAGCTGTAGGGGTGCTGCGGTGCATTGAACAGACGCTCGCAATCGGCCTGTTCGACGATCTCGCCGGCGCGCATCACGCACACTCGCTGCGCGATGCTGCGCACCAGGTTCAGGTCGTGACTGATCAACAGCAACGACATGCCCAGGCGTTGTTGCAGCGACTTGAGCAGCAGCAGAATCTTGCGTTGCACGGTCACGTCCAGCGCGGTGGTCGGCTCGTCGGCGATCAGCAGCTCGGGCTCGCAAGCCAGGGCCATGGCGATCATCACCCGTTGTCGCTGGCCGCCAGAGAGTTGGTGCGGGTAGGCCTTGAGGCGTTCTTCGGGTTTCTGGATGCCCACCAGGTCCAGCAGTTCGAGAATGCGTTTTTGTGCCGCTTTGCCCCCCAGTCCCTTGTGCACCAGCAGGGTCTCGCCGATCTGCTTTTCGATGCTGTGCAGCGGATTGAGGGAAGTCATCGGCTCCTGGAAGATCATCGCGATGCGATCGCCCCGCAGCGAGCGCAGGGTGCCACTGTCGGCGCCCATCAATTCCTGGCCTCGGTAGCGAATACTGCCGGACGACTCGGTGCCGCACTCGGGCAGCAGTTGCAGGATCGAGTGGGCGGTCACCGATTTGCCCGAGCCGGACTCGCCCACCAGCGCCAGGCACTCGCCGGGACGGATGTCCAGGCACAGGTTGCGCACCGCCGCCTGACCACTGAAGGCCACGTTGAGGTCACGGATTTCGATCAGGTTGTCGCTCATATCAACAGTCCGCTGAAAAATGGTGGATCAAGATCGCGGATCAAGATCGTGGATCAAGATCGCGGATCAAACGCATCGCGCAATGCTTCGCCGATGAACACCAGTAACGAAAGAATCAACGCCAGGGTGAAAAACGCCGTCAGCCCCAGCCACGGTGCTTGCAGGTTCTGTTTGCCTTGGCCGATCAACTCGCCCAGCGACGCACTGCCGGCGGGCATGCCGAAGCCGAGGAAGTCGAGGGCGGTGAGGGTCGAGATGGCGCCGGTGAGAATGAACGGCAGGTAGCTCAGGGTGGCGTTCATGGCGTTCGGCAGGATGTGCCGCACGATCACTTTGCGATCCGTCAGGCCCAGGGCGCGTGCGGCCTTGACGTATTCCAGGTTGCGCCCGCGCAGGAACTCGGCGCGCACCACGTCCACCAGCGCCAGCCAGGAAAACAGCGCCATGATCCCCAGCAGCCACCAGAAGTTCGGCTCGACGAAGCCCGACAGGATGATCAGCAGGTACAGCACCGGCAACCCCGACCACACCTCCAGCAAGCGCTGGCCAAGCAGGTCGACCCAGCCGCCGTAGTAACCCTGCAAGGCACCGGCGGCGACACCGATTAGCGCGCTGATGAAGGTCAGGGCCAGGGCGAACAGGATCGACACCCGCGCCCCGAAGATCACCCGCGCCAGCACGTCGCGCGCCTGGTCATCGGTCCCCAGCCAGTTGACGGTCGAGGGTGGGCTCGGCGCCGGTTGGTTGAGGTCGTAGTTCGGTGTGTCGTCACTGAACGGGACCAGCGGGAACAGCATCCAGCCGCCGTCCTGTTTGATCAGTTTCTGCACGTAGTCACTGCGGTAGTCGGCCTGGAACGGCAGTTGCCCGCCGAACTCCTGCTCGGTGTAGCGCTTGAACGCCGGGAAGTACAACGTGTCCTGATAACTGAGCACCAGCGGTTTGTCGTTGGCAATCAACTCGCCGCCGAGGGTCAGCAGGAACAGGCCGATGAACAGCCACAGCGACCACCAGCCACGACGGTTCTTCTTGAAGCGCTCGAAACGACGGCGCGCCAGGGGCGAGAGCTTGAGCATCAGGCGTTCCTCGCGGCGAAGTCGATGCGCGGGTCGACCAGGGTGTAGCACAGGTCGCCGATGAGTTTTATCAGCAAGCCGAAGAGGGTGAAGATGAACAGCGAGCCGAATACCACCGGGTAGTCCCGGGATACGGCCGCTTCGTAGCTCATGCGCCCCAGGCCGTCGAGGGAGAAGATCACCTCGATCAACAAGGAGCCTGCGAAGAACACGCTGATGAAGGCCTGGGGAATGCCCGACACCACCAGTAGCATGGCATTGCGAAACACGTGGCCATAGAGCACCCGGCGCTCGCTCAGGCCCTTGGCGCGAGCGGTCACCACGTACTGGCGGGTGATTTCATTGAGAAACGAGTTTTTGGTCAGGATGGTCAGGGTGGCGAAACCGCCCACCACCAGCGCGGTCACGGGCAGCACCAGGTGCCAGAAGTAGTCGGTGATTTTGCCCAGTGTCGACAACTGGTCGAAGTTCTCCGACACCAGGCCGCGCACCGGGAACCAGTTCAGCGAGGTGCCGCCGGCAAACACCACGATCAGGAACATGGCAAACAGAAAGGCCGGCATCGCATAGCCGATGATGATCGCGGTGCTGGTCCAGACATCAAAGTGGCTGCCGTGATGCACCGCCTTGCGGATGCCCAGGGGGATCGACACCAGGTAGGTGATCAGGGTCGCCCACAGTCCCAGGGAAATGGTCACCGGCATCTTTTCCAGGATCAGGTCGGTCACCGTGGCGCCGCGAAAGAAGCTTTTGCCAAAGTCCAGGCGGGCATAGCTCTTGAGCATCAGCCACAGGCGCTCCACGGCGGGCTTGTCGAAACCGTACTGTTTCTCGATGTCCTTGATCAGTTGCGGGTCCAGGCCTCGGCTGGCCCGTGAGCCATGGCTCACGGCGTCGCCGGTAGCACCGGGGCCGGCACCGCCGATCCCTTGCAAGTGGGCGATGGCCTGCTCGACCGGGCCTCCGGGCGCGGCCTGCACGATCACGAAATTGACCAGCAGGATGATCACCAGGGTGGGAATGATCAGCAGCAAGCGGCGAATGATGTAAGCCAGCATCAATGGGGCCCTCCGGGTTGACTACGCCTGATGCGTTCGGCGGCCATCTGCTCATTGGTCAGCGGGGTCCGGCTCACTTCCCACCAGCTTTCGATGGCGTCGTCATTGCTCGCCTGTACCGCCGGCATGCCAAAACGGTTCCACCAGACCGTCGAGGTGCCGGGCGGGTAGTAGTTGGGAATCCAGTAGTAGTTCCATTGCAATACCCGGTCCAGGGCGCGGGCATGGTGCAGCATGTCGACCTGGGTGGTGGCCTTGACCAGGCCGCTGATCAAGGTGTCGACAGCGGGGTTCTTCAGTGCCATGTAATTGTTGGAGCCTGGGTCGGTGGCCGCCGCCGAACCGAAATAGTTGAACAGTTCGCCCCCGGGGGAGGTGGTGACCGGGAAACCGGTGACGATCATGTCGTAGTCGCGACTCATCAGGCGATTGACGTATTGCGACGAGTCGATCAGGCGGATGTTCAGGCTGATGCCGATTTGCGCCAGGGTGCGCTTGTAGGGCAGCAGCAAGCGGTCCATGCCGTTCTGGCTGATCAGAAAGGTAAAGGCCAGCGGCTCGCCTTCGGCGTTGACCAATTGGTCGCCTTCGGCTTTCCAGCCAGCCTGTTCGAGCAGGGCCAGGGCCTGCAGTTGCTTGTCGCGGATCAGGCCGCTGCCATCGGTCTTCGGTGCTTCGAACACCTGGGTGAAGACTTCATCGGGAATCTGCCCGCGCAGGGGTTCGAGAATCGCCCGCTCACCGGCATCCGGCAACTGCCTGGCGGCCAGCTCAGTGTTGGAAAAAAAGCTCTGCTGGCGGATGTACAGGTCGCGCATCATCTGCCGGTTGCTCCACTCGAAGTCCCAGAGCATTGCCAATGCCTGGCGCACGCGGCGGTCCTTGAACAGGGGATTTTGCAGGTTGAACACAAAGCCCTGGGACGGTTGCGGCGCCTGCCTGGCGAGGTGGGCTTTTTGCAGGCGGCCGTCGCTCAACGCCGGGCTGTCATAGCCGATGGAGTAGCCGGTGGCGGAGAACTCGCGGTTGTAGTCATAGGCGCCCCCGCGCAGGACCTGGCGGGCGACGTCAGTGTCGCCGAAGTACTCGATGCTGAAGTGGTCGAAATTGTACAGGCCACGGCTGACGGGCAGGTCCTTGCCCCACCAGTCGGCGTTGCGTTCGAAGGTAATGCTGCGCCCGGAGTCAATCTTGCTCACGCGGTACGGGCCGCTGCCCAGCGGGGCTTCGTAGCCGCCGCCGTTGGCGAAGTCGCGGGTTTTCCACCAGTGCTCGGGAAACACCGGCAAGGTGGCGATGTCCAGCGGCAAGGTGCGGTTTTCGTTGTTCTTGAAATCGAAGCGCAGGGTGCGCGGCGATTCGACTTCGACGCCTTTGACGTCGGCGAATTGTGTGCGGTAGCGCAGGCTGCCCTGGGTCATCAGCAGGTCGAAGGTGTAGCGCACATCCTCGGCGGTAATGGGCGTGCCATCGGCGAAGCGCGCCTTGGGGTTCAGGTAGAAGCGCAACCACAAGCCATCGTCGGCGCGCTCCATCTTTTCCGCGACCAGCCCGTACACGGTGTAGGGCTCATCCAGTGAGCGCTGAGCCAGGGGCGAATAAATCATCCCGTCGAGCTGGGACACGCCAATGCCTTTGTCGATGTACGGCAAGACGTGGTCGAAACGCCCGATTTCGATGGCCGAGCGCCGCATGCTGCCACCCTTGGGCGCCTGCGGGTTGGCGTAGGCGAAATGACTGAAGTTGGCGGGGTACCTGGCCGGTTCGCCGTAGACGGTCAAGGCGTGTTGAGGCGCCGCGTTCACGACGCCAGCACTCAAGAGCAAGGCCAGAACCGTGAAAATCAATGAGGGGAAAGCCAGTCGCATTGTCAGCCTTGAGCGCCGGGTGATCGGTGGTTCAATTTGTACGCTAGCTGTGCGTGACTCGCCAGCCAATCTCATTCGTTACATGCGCAACGGCCCACCAAAAGGCGGGCCGTTGTTTAACGCATTCGCAGGTGATCAGTCCTGACGGCTGGTCACTTCCAGCAGGTGGTAGCCGAACTGGGTCTTGACCGGGCCCTGTACGGTGTTGACCGGTGCGCTGAAGACCACGGTGTCGAATTCCTTGACCATCTGGCCTGGACCGAACGAACCCAGGTCACCGCCCTGGCGGCTGGAAGGGCAAGTGGAGTTGGTTTTGGCAACTTCAGCGAAATCAGCGCCGGCTTCGATCTGCGCCTTGAGTTCGTTGCACTTGGCTTCGCTGGCAACCAGGATGTGACGGGCAGTGGCTTTGGCCATGGGGAAATCTCCAATCTATGTTCAATAAAGTGCTGAGCCTACCGGATTCAGTGGTCTATTTCTTGTCAATCTGGTGATTGATTCGGTGTCGCCTTGCCGTCGGTCGAAAACCAACGCTCGATCCCCTCAGAGGCCGATGCGTTTCAGGCGTTCGGCGTGCTCCACGTACAACCCCACCGGGTCGACGCCAGTGCGCACCAGACCTGCCGTCTGGTTGATGCTGTCCATGTGGTCCATGGGATGGTCGGAGCGCAGGACCGTGCCCAGGTGCGAACTGTAGCGTCCGACCATGCCATCGTTCTGCTGCGCCTCGCGGGTGAAGAAACCGGAAAAGCCGCGACAGAAGACGTGCAGCGGATCAAGGGCATTGATCCCTTCAGCTAGCAGATTGCCCTGCAGTATGCCGCTCCAGGAATAGTAGCGAACACCATTGACCTGCTCATCCCCCTGGCCGCCCCAGGTATCTGGCAGACCCTGCGGGTATTTGGCATTGAAGGCGGCAACCCCTTCAGTGGTCAGCGCGTTGAGCGCGGTCAGGGCGTTCTGCGGGATGTTCGGTTGGCCACTGGCAAAACGCAGGAACTCGACAAACAAGGTCGAGGCGGCCACGGCAATCTGTTCGGGCAAGCGTCCCGGGGTCAAGGCCTTGCGCAGGCAGTCGGCCAGTTCCGAGCCGTGGTTCGGCCCGCTGACCGAGGTCACCGAGGCGACCTGCTGCGGCACGGTGGCTGCTGCATAGCGTGCCGCCAGTGCGCCCTGGCTATGGCCGATCAGGTTGACCTTGCTTGCACCGGTGCCTGTCAGCACCCGCTCGATCTGGGCCAGCAATTGCTGGCCACGGACTTCATTGCTGTGAGTGGCCGAGAGGTAGGGGATGTACACGTGGGCGCCAGCGTTCCTGAGCGCCTGCCGGATACCGTGGAACATTTCGAGTTTGCCGATGCGGTTGAATCCGAAGAGACCGTGGACCAGCATGATGGGGTATTGCGTGTCTGCATTCCGTTGCATACGCGTGCCTCTATTCCGTAAGTTCGGGAGGGATGTTCACGGCCTCACTCTAATGCAGGTGAGTAGCGGATCGATGTACGAAAAAGCCGCTATCCGTTGTTGAAAGCGGAATTTAACTACAAGGAAAAATCAGGAGTGAAGGCACTGCTCGCAGCGTCCGCCGTTACGCAATGGTCGGCGCAACGGCAGTCGAGCGAGGTCGCTTCAGGCGCTCGCCGGGTGGCCGGATTCACGCAGCCTCAGGCTGGCACTGCGCAGCAACTGCTCGGTCGCGTCCCAGCCCAGGCAGCCGTCCGTCACCGACACGCCGTAGCGCAGCGACGGGCTCAAGGGCTGGCAGCCTTCGAACAGGTGGCCTTCGATCATCATGCCGATCAGTGCGCGATTGCCGTTCAGGCGTTGCTCAAGCACGTCATTGAATACCACCGGTTGGCGCAAAGGGTCCTTGCCACTGTTGGCGTGGCTGCAATCGACCATGATGCGCGAGGCCATTTTCAGCGTCTGCAGGTCCGCCTGCAGGTGCGCGACATTCTGGCGGTCGTAGTTGGGGCCGCGGTGGCCGCCGCGCAGTACCAGGTGAGTGTCGGGGTTGCCCTGGGTCTGAATGATTGCCGGGTGCCCCTGGCTGTCGACGCCGAAGTGCCGGTGCGGATGAGCGGCCGAGCGCATGGCATCGGTGGCCACGCCAACGCCGCCGTCGGTACCATTCTTGAAGCCGACCGGGATGCCCAGGCCGCTGGCCATTTCCCGATGGATCTGCGATTCGGTGGTGCGTGCGCCGATGGCGACCCAGCTGAGCAGGTCGTCGAAGTAGCTGGCGGCCATGGGTTGCAGCAGTTCAGTGGCGATGGGCAAGCCCAGGCGCAGCATTTCACGCATCAACTCGCGCGAGAGCGTCAGGCCACCGACCATGTCGTCACTGCCGTCCAGGCGGGGGTCGTAGGCCAGGCCTTTCCAGCCGACCGTGGTGCGGGGTTTTTCGACGTAGGCGCGCATCACGATGAGCATTTCACCGCTGACGTCGGTGGCGAGTCGGGCGAGCTTTTCAGCGTATTCCAGGGCTGATTGCGGATCGTGGATGGAGCAGGGGCCGACGACGACCAGCAGACGGCTGTCTTCACCTTGCAAAATGGCGCGGACCGCTTGGCGGTGGGCGGCGACTTGCGCCGTCAGGGCATTGTTCAGTGGCAATTGCTGTTTGAGTTGCAATGAGCTGGGCAGGCGCTGGGTCAGCGTTTCATTGGCAGGGCTCAGGGTGGACAGCGGCAGAGCAGAGAGGGATGCGTTCATGTTCGGGCTTCCTGGGCTGGCGGCGGGTTCTGTCCCGCGCGCTCGGCCCTACTGGGGTGTTCGACAATTGGCCGGATTGGCCTGGCGTGTGTGCTTGCCACCGGTGGGTGACCGATCGGAGGCGGCAGGCTGTCCCGATCGGAGGCTGGTAAATCGCCAGGCGGAAAAACTGTCGTAACGGTAATAAGTGGCGTAGTTCATGTCGTAATTCCTTGAAGTCAGTGATGTCGCTAAAAAGGTGTGGCGCTAAAAAACAAAACCCCCGGTCGGGAGGCCGACCGGGGGTTGAGAACTCTCTGGCAGGCGACCCCTTGAGTAGTGGCCGCCGTGTGGGTATCAGGCGCGCCAGTGGCTAAACCAATACCCAAAATAAAAGCTTGCCGGCGCACAGACGTGATTCACCCGGGCAGCCGCAACCGAGCGCTGGGCGCTGGCGAGATGAAGCTGTGAAGGGGAATGCAACATGATCTGTCTCCGATGAATGCGCCGAGCTTACTTGAGGCGGGCACGCAGATTCAATCAGAAATTACTATCGATCCAACGTCCTGTCGCTATGGCTTAAGTCGCGCAACGCTTTGTGACAGACTCGGGGTTTGCCACGTGACACTTTTCCAGGGAAAGCAGGGATGACAACGCTGACTATCGCCGCGGCTCAATCGATCTCCATGGCCGGAGATCTCCAGGCCAATATTGCGCGGCATCAACACTTGATCCAGGCCGCTGCCGAGCACGGCGTGCAACTGCTGGTGTTTCCCGAACTGTCACTGACCGGCTATGAGCGCGGGCTGGCGGCGGAACTGGCGATCGCCCCGCACTCCACGGTGTTGCAACCGCTGCGCGATCTGGCGCGGGAAGTGGGGGTGACGGCGGTGGTGGGCATGCCGATCCGGTTGTCGGTCGATGGGCCGGTACTGATCGGTGCGCTGGTGCTGGCGGCCGATGGCTCCCTGGGGGTCTACAGCAAGCAGCATTTGCACCCCGGCGAAGAGGTGGCGTTTGCGCCGGGCTCGGGTGGCTCGCTGCTGACCATGGCTGACGATCGGGTCGCGCTGGCGGTCTGTGCCGATTTTTCCCATGCCAGTCATGCCGCCGAGGCGGCGAACAACGGTGCGAACATTTATGCCGCCGGGGTGTTGATCACCCCGGGCGGCTATGGGGCCGATGCCGCACAGCTCCAGGGCTATGCGGGCGAGCATTCGATGGTGGTGCTGATGGCCAATCACGGCGGTGCAACCGGTGGCTGGGAGTCGGCGGGGCGCAGTGCTATCTGGGCGGCGGACGGTTCGCTGCTTGCGGCGGACCCGGGTGTCGGCGAGTCATTGGTGATTGCGCGCCGAACGGCGGGTCTGTGGAGCGGGGCGGTGGTTCCGGTGCACAGTGCCTGAGCCGGCGGCAAGGGGGCTGGCGCTGCGGTTGGCCACGGCGCAGCATTTGCCTTTTGCGAGAGACCTGACGCGGCGGTCCATGCTTGCCTATTACATCCGTCATGACCTGCTTTGGCTCGATGAGGCCTTCGATGTCGCCTGGACCGGCCGGGAAAACTGGCTGATTTGCCAGGATTCAGCGGTGCTGGGGTTTGCCAGCCTGAGTCGCGATTCGAAGGCGCTGTACGTCCGCGAGTTGCACGTTGTCGAGGCATCGCGCGGGCAGGGCATCGGTACCTGGGCGCTGGGTCAGGTTTTTTCCAGGGCTTGCCAGGAGTCACGTCCAGCGCTGCGCCTGACGGTGTTCGAGGACAACCCGGCGCAGGCGCTTTACTTGCGCCTGGGACTGCAGCAAGTCGGGCGGGATGCCTGCTTCCTGAGGATGGAGCGCCGATGCCTGCGCTGAAATGTCTGCAAGGCCCTTAACTCAAGCCTTCCAAGATGTATTGAAACTGTTTAAATAACAGCTTGCTGCTAGGTCTGGCGGATCCTTTTTGCTAAGGTGTTCGGCAATCAATAAGAACATATCGCGGGGTGTCTGCTTGATTAGGGTGCTAGTAGTCGATGACCATGATCTCGTTCGTACAGGTATTACACGAATGCTGGCTGACATCGATGGCCTGCAAGTAGTCGGCCAAGCAGAGTCGGGGGAGGAATCCCTGCTCAAGGCGCGTGAGCTGAAACCCGATGTGGTCCTGATGGACGTCAAGATGCCTGGCATCGGTGGCCTTGAAGCCACCCGCAAGCTGTTGCGCAGCCATCCGGACATCAAGGTCGTGGCAGTGACCGTGTGCGAGGAAGACCCTTTTCCTACGCGGCTGTTGCAAGCCGGCGCGGCGGGTTACCTGACCAAGGGCGCCGGCCTCAATGAAATGGTGCAGGCGATTCGCCTGGTATTCGCCGGCCAGCGCTACATCAGCCCGCAGATTGCCCAGCAACTGGCCATCAAGTCGTTCCAGCCCAGCAATGATTCGCCCTTCGATGCGCTGTCGGAGCGGGAAATCCAGATCGCCCTGATGATTGTCGGCTGCCAGAAGGTCCAGATCATTTCCGACAAACTTTGCCTGTCACCCAAGACCGTGAATACCTATCGCTATCGCATTTTCGAAAAGCTTTCGATCAGCAGTGATGTTGAGCTGACACTGTTGGCGGTGCGTCACGGCATGGTCGACGCCAGCCTCTGACAATGACCGAGCCGTTTGATCCCAGCGCCTTTCTCTCGACCTGCAGTGGGCGCCCGGGTGTGTATCGCATATTCGACAGCGATGCGCGCCTGCTTTACGTGGGCAAAGCCAAGAACCTGAAGAAGCGCCTGGCGAGTTACTTCCGCAAGACTGGCCTGGCGCCCAAGACCGCCGCGCTGGTTGGTCGTATCGCCCAGGTCGAAACCACCATCACCGCCAATGAAACCGAAGCGCTGCTGCTCGAGCAGACGCTGATCAAGGAATGGCGGCCGCCCTATAACATCCTGCTGCGGGACGACAAGTCCTACCCCTATGTCTTCCTGTCGGACGGCGCATTTGCGCGCCTGAGCATTCATCGCGGGGCGAAAAAGGCCAAGGGCAAGTATTTCGGGCCTTACCCCAGCGCGGGGGCCATTCGTGAAAGCCTCAGCCTGCTGCAAAAGACCTTCTTCGTTCGCCAGTGTGAAGACAGCTACTACAAGAACCGTACGCGGCCTTGCTTGCAGTATCAGATCAAGCGCTGCAAGGCACCCTGTGTCGGCCTGGTGACGCCCGAAGCCTATGCCGAGGATGTGCGGCACTCGGTGATGTTCCTCGAGGGCCGCAGCAACGCGCTCGCGGACGAACTGTCGGCGGGGATGGAGCAGGCGGCCAGTACCCTGGACTTCGAACGGGCGGCCGAACTGCGTGACCAGATCGCCTTGCTGCGCCGGGTGCAGGACCAGCAGAGCATGGAAGGTGGCACGGGTGACGTCGACGTGGTGGCGGCGTTCACCAACCCGGGAGGCGCCTGCGTGCACCTGATCAGTGTGCGTGGTGGCCGGGTACTGGGCAGCAAGAACTTTTTCCCGCAGGTGGGTATTGAAGAAGACGTGGCCGAGGTCATGGCGGCGTTTCTTGGACAGTATTACATCAGCAGTCCCGAGCGGGACTTGCCGAGCGAGCTGATCGTCAACGTGGTCCATGACGACTTCCCGACCCTGATCGAGGCCATTCATGGGCTGCGCGGTCGCGAATTGACCATCAGCCACAGGGTACGCGGTACCCGGGCGCGCTGGCAGCAGTTGGCGGTGACCAATGCCGAGCAGGCCCTGGGCGCGCGCTTGGCCAATCGTCAGCATGTGGCCGAACGGTTCGAGGCCCTGGCACAAGTGCTCGACCTCGATGAACCGCCCCAGCGGCTGGAGTGCTATGACATCAGTCACTCCAGCGGTGAAGCAACAGTGGCTTCCTGCGTGGTGTTCGGCCCGGAAGGGCCGTTGAAGTCCGACTACCGTCGCTACAATATCGAAGGCGTCACGCCAGGGGACGATTACGCGGCGATGCACCAGGCGCTGACCCGACGCTTCAGCAAACTCAAGGACGGCGAGGGCAAGTTGCCGGACATTTTGCTGGTGGACGGCGGCAAGGGCCAGTTGTCGATGGCCCGCGATGTGCTCAATGAACTGGCCGTTCCCGACCTGATTCTGCTGGGCGTGGCCAAGGGCGCCACCCGCAAGGCCGGATTCGAAACGCTCTACCTGAATGACGCCGCCCACGAATTTACCTTGCGCGGGGATTCGCCGGCGTTGCATCTTATCCAGCAGATCCGCGACGAAGCCCACCGCTTTGCGATCACCGGGCACCGGGCGCGACGCGGGAAAACCCGCCGTACCTCAACGCTGGAAGGGATCGCGGGAGTAGGGCCGACCCGGCGCCGGGACCTGTTGAAACATTTTGGTGGATTGCAGGAGCTGTCTCGTGCAAGCATCGACGAGATCGCTAAAGCACCTGGGATCAGTAAAAAGCTTGCAGAGTTGATTTATGCAAACCTGCACAGCGAGTAGAATGCCAACTCACCTCGTAGCCAGTTGTGCCGATGAATATCCCTAATCTGATCACCGTTCTGCGCGTCCTGCTTATCCCGATCTTCATTCTGCTGTTCTATTTGCCGTATCACTGGAGCTACATCGCCTCGAGTTCAGTCTTCGCATTTGCTGCCGCGACCGACTGGCTGGACGGTTATCTGGCCCGTCGGCTGGAGCAGAGCACACCGTTCGGGGCGTTTCTCGACCCGGTGGCAGACAAGCTGATGGTCGCCGTGGCCCTGGTGTTGCTGGTACAGGAACATGCCAACCTGTGGCTGACACTCCCCGCAGCCGTCATCATTGGCCGCGAAATCGTCATCTCCGCCCTGAGGGAGTGGATGGCCGAGCTGGGAGCACGGGCACAAGTCGCCGTGTCGAACCTGGGCAAATGGAAAACCGCCGCGCAAATGCTGGCGCTGGTGATCCTGTTGGCCAACCCGTCGGACTTCAGTTTCTGGGTACTGGTGGGCTATGTCTTGCTGATGGTATCGGCAGGCCTGACCTTGTGGTCCATGGTGCAGTACCTGAGCGCCGCCTGGCCGCATCTGAAAACCGATGTGGAAAAGAAATAAAAGTTTTTTGAATCAAGGGGTTGACGCGTAATCTATTTTCTATAGAATACGCCACACCAAGACGCGGGAATAGCTCAGTTGGTAGAGCACGACCTTGCCAAGGTCGGGGTCGCGAGTTCGAGTCTCGTTTCCCGCTCCAAATATACAAAAACGCCACTCAATAGAGTGGCGTTTTTGTTTGTGCGCGATTTGTAGGCATCAGCCTGCAAATTTCAGTTATCACCGTTCTCCAGGTATTAGACGAGAGCAAATCGATCAAAGAGATGGACCCGCCACAACAGCGGGTCCGAAGGTGGATCAGAGTGTCGGCAACTGCCCGATGCGGCCCATCATCTCGGTCACGATCTGCAGGTCGAGCATGAACTGTTCGACGGTCTTGAACTCGTTGTCGTTGTGGCCGGTGTATTTGACGTCAGGCATGGCCAAGCCGAACTGCACGCCGTTGGGCAACTCATGGACCGAGGTGGCGCCGGCAGAGGTGCCAAACGTGTGTTCCATGCCAAGGTTTTCGCTGGCCACGGTAAGCAGGGCCTTGACCCATTCACCCTTGGGGTTGCGGTACATCGGCTCGGCGATCGAGTAGTCGAAGGCCGGTGCGATGTGGGTCTTCTTGCTCCAGGCGCCAAGCTTTTCGGCGATTTCGGCCTTGAGCGCTTCTGGGGACTTGCCTTTCGGCACGCGCAGGTTGACCGCGAGCTGGAAGGCGTTGTCATCCATTCCGACATAGGTCAGGGACGTGGTCAGCGGCCCCATGAAGGCATCGGAAAAACCGACCCCCAATTTCCCGCCCAGGTAGTCCAGCCCCCAGTTGTCGGCGGCATAACGGGCGGCGTCGGTAATGTGGTTGTGCTTGAGCGCGACCTTGCCGTCGAGGCTGTTGATGAAGTCCAGCATCCTGGCCACCGGGTTGACGCCTGACTCGGGCTCGGAGGAGTGGGCGGAAACGCCGGTGACCGTGAGTTTGACGTCCTTGCCGACGACCTTGGCGCTTACCTCGAAGTTGCCGCCATTGCGCTGGGCATAATCAGTACCGGCCTGCTGCAGGCTGGCGGCCAGTTCGGCGGGCTTGTCAGTCACCAGGGTGGCGACCGACGTCGACGGAATCTGGTTGGTTGCCAGGCCGCCCGTCATCGAGGTGATTTCGGCGCCTTTACCCTCTGCGGTACGTCGGGCAAAGCTTGCCATGACGGTGCCGTAGCCTTTCTCGGCAATCACCACCGGGTAGCCGCCATCCAGCGCCAGGTTGTAGTTGGGTGTCGGGTTGCGTTCGAAGTAATAGGGGATGGCGTCGCCGGTGGTTTCCTCGGTGGTGTCGACCAGCAGCTTGAAGTTCCGAGCCAGCGGCAGCTTCTCTTCCTTGATGATTTTCATGGCGTAGAGCGTCACCACGATGCCGTTCTTGTCATCCTCGGTGCCCCGGCCATACAGGCGGTCGCCGACCAGGGTGACCTTGAACGGATCGAGTCGGGTGCCGTCTTTCAGGACCCAGTTCTCCGGGGTCACGGGCACCACATCGGCATGGGCGTGAATGCCCACGACTTCATTGCCGCTGCCTTCAAGGGATATTTCATAGACGCGGTTGTCGACGTTGCGAAAGTTCAGGTCGAAGGCTTGGGCGAGGCCCTTGAGCTTGTCGGCGATCTTGATGAACTCGGGATTCTCGTGCTGGGCAACGCCGTCCACGCGCACGGTCGGGATTGCCACCAGTTCGCGCAGGGTCTGGGTGGCAGCCGTGCCGTACTTCACCCGTGCATAGAGGCCCAGCAGGCGATGGATCTCGTTCTGTTGTTCGGGGGAAAGGGTCTTGTTGCCCTGGAAGGCACTGATTGCCGGGCCGAGGTCGTCGGTTTTGGCCAGGTCGCTCTTGGCCAGGCGTTCCAGGAACTGCCTGAAATCCGTTACCGATACGTCATTGAAGGTCTTGAGGATGGCCGCGCTCTGTTGCGGGGTGATGTTGGCGTGCGCTGACGTGGTGAACGACGACAGGCTGGCGAGCATCAGGGTGGTCGCGGCCAGGTGCTTGAGTGAAAAATCCATTGCTGGGGGCATTCCTTTGCAGGCAGTGAGTGAGAAGTGTCTGATCGATGAAACAAAACATTTCAAAACTAACACCGGGAGGGAGCGGTACGGGAGTCCCTGAAGTGGGATCTGTCGCACAGAAATGCAAAAGCGACGCAGAAACGAAAAAGTCCCCCCTTCGGGAAGAAAACACATCCTGTGTTCCAAAGGGTGGGTCACTAGAGGCGAGTCTCGTTTCCTGGGGCAATTTGCCCGGGCGTGGTGATGACAGAGCTGTTCCAGGAGTGGTACACGCCAAATCGGACAAACCGAACTCCCCCAAATACGACATTTGGCGCTATCCTTACGTCAAATGTCGCATGGAGGTAATCGGTATGTCCGTAGCAAATCAAGTCGACAAGCCGACCGTCAAATCCAGGGCAAAGGCAGCCATGACGGGGGCAACGAAGGTCGCCAGAAAGCCTACCGAGGTGCTGTTACATGGCCGCAAGGGTGATACGCGCATGTTGATCATCCGGTACACGCAGGAAGGTTTTAACCTGAGCGACGTCAGGGACATGCTTTCCACTTCGGATCTGTACATGGAGCAGGGGCTGGTTCAGCGCATCACAGGGAAGTCCATCAGAACGGTCCAGCGCTTGGCGAAAGAAACCAAGCCGGTACGGCTGAATCAGCAGCAGAGTACTGTCGCCTTCCAGTACGCGCAGACCCTGGAGCACGCCACCACCGTGTTTGGCAGTCAGCAGTTGGCCGAGGACTGGCTGAAGAAACCTTGCAAGTACCTCGACGGCCATGTCCCGCTGGAGCTCATCGACAACTCGTTGGGTTTCCAGGTGGTAGAGGACTACCTGGCCCGGATTGAACACGGGGTCTACCAATGAATCCTTTGCCCTGGGACGGGAGGTGGCACGCATGGCGCCTTGACCGCGAAGTCTACAAAGATACGTGGGACAGTGGCATTGGTGCGCAACGATCCGGTGGTCGATGGAATCCTCCCGGCCGCCGGGTTATCTACGCTTCGGCCGACCCGTCCACAGCCATCCTGGAGGTCGCGACCCACCTGGGCTTTGATGCCCTCGACAGGGTGCCTCATGTGCTGACGCGCTTCGAAGTGCTGGATCCGGGACTCATCAAGGTTGTTCAACCTCAGGACGTGCCGAACCCGAACTGGCTCATCCCGTCTCAACCCTCGCCCAATCAGCAACAGTTTGCTGATGAGTTGCTGGCCCGGCATCCCTTCGTGCTCATCCCTTCTGCAGTGACTCGTCATTCGTGGAATCTCCTGGTCAGCTGCGACTTGGCCGAGGATCAATTCAAGCTTGTCACTCAGGAGCGCTTTGGTCTGGACACCCGTTTGATCAAGTAAAGGTTGCCTGGCCGGTGAGTACTCAGCCGTCGCCGTTCTTCCGAGTCAATCTGCTTGAGGGGGGAGCGCAACAAGCTTCGTCGTTCAGGTAGCGTCGCCCTTCAGCGCCGTAAGGTATCGCGCGACTGGGCGCGCGATCTCTGTGCAGGCAGGGCGGCGCTTCAGGGCCGAGGTACAGACAGGCTCAAGACTTGGCCGTCGTCAGTCCGGGCTCGGTCAGCGGTGCCGCACGGGCAATGACGCTGATGATGGTCAATGCTGCGATCACCAGCCCCGGTGAGGTTGCCAGCAGTACCCCGGCAGTGCCGGCACCGGCCGCCAGGATCTGCCCCGCGGCCAAGGGCCCGGCCACTGAGCCCAGGCGACCGATGGCCACGGCTGCGCCGACCCCGGTGGCACGCACCAGGGTCGGGTAGGACGGCGGTGCGAGGGCGTACAGCACCAGTTGCGCAGCCATCACAAACAGCCCCGCGGCAAACCCGGCGATGCCCATGGGCACGATGCCCACCGACAGGCCGACCCCGGTCAGCGCCGCCAGCAATCCGGCATAGATAAACAGCACCACCTTGATGCTGTTGCAGCGATCCAGCAGCAGCCCGCCGAGCAGCGAGCCGAGGGCGCCGCCGATGTTGAACAGCATCTGCACCAGGCCGGCCTGGGGTTTGGTGAAACCTTGTTCCAGCAGCAGCGACGGCAGCCAGTTGAGCAGCATGTACATCACCGTCAAGGTGAAAAAGTAGCTCAGCCACAAGGCCAGCGTGACGCGGGCCCGGCCTTCGCCGAACAGGGCCCGGCCGGTGGAGGTGTGCGCCACGCGGGCGTTGCCTTGTTGCAAGCGAAAGGCGCTGGACTCGGGCAGCAGCAGGATCATCAGTGGCACCACCAGCAAGGGCGCGAGGCCGCCGATGATGAAGGTCGCCTGCCAGTGATCGGTGAACAGCATGGCAACCACCGCTGCCAGGGCGCCACCCAGCGGCACGCCGGCATACATGATGCTGATGGCGGTGCCGCGGCGTTGCTCGCCCACCGCCTCGGCACACAGGGCGATCAGGTTGGGCAGGGCGGCGCCCAGGCCCAGGCCGGTCATGAAGCGCGCCAGCAGCAGGCTGGAGAAGCTACCGACGTAGGCAGTGCTGAGGGAGAACACGCCGAACAGCAGCACGGCACCGATCAGGATTTTCTTGCGGCCGATGCGATCGGCGATCCAGCCACCGAAGAACGCGCCGGGCAGCAGGCCGATGATGCCGGCACTGAACACCCAGCCCATCATTTTCGGGTCCAGGGCAAAGGTCTGGCGCAGGCCCGCGGCGGCAGTGCCGGCGGCTTGCAGGTCGAAGCCTTCGATCAGTGCAACGATAAAACACAGGGCAATGGTCAACGTCGTGCGACGTGATGGGGTGTCCATGGCGAACCTCATTATTGTTTTTGTTGGGGCTGACAGGTGAAGCAAGCAGGCCCGCATCAGGCGATGGTGGGCTGGAATTAAGATTAACAAATATAACTAAAAAATGAACGACCCAGAGTATTGCCTGAAAAAGTAGATAAATTACTTTTAAATCAACTGGATGGCATGCGGAGACAAGCTTGTCTTTAAAATAGATAACAATATTAATGTTCGATTATCGGTCACTGCGGATTGACGCCAGCCCTCGGCTGTTTCCATTCTCTGGCCGCAGACTCCCGGGACAACCCGGGTCTCGCGCTTAAAAAAACAACAACAAAGAGTGGACATCGAACATGCAAAATCCCCCTCGGGATGCCCTTGCGGCGACCCCCGCCTTACCTGTTCACGCACGCTGCCTGGCCGTGTTGGGCTTGAGCGTGATTGCCAGTCCGGCGCTGGCCGAAGGCTTCGTGGACGACAGTCACGGCACCCTGACCCTGCGCAATTACTACCTGGACCGGGAGTACAAGGACGACGGGGCGAAAACCGCGGCCCGGGAATGGGCCCAGGGGTTCATCATGAATGTGGAGTCGGGGTACACCCCTGGGGCCGTCGGCTTCGGCCTGGACGCCCGGGGATTGCTGGGGGTCAAGCTGGACTCCGCGCCTCATCGCAGTGGCACCGAGTTGCTGCCGGTGTCCAGCAGCGACAAGCGTGCGGCGGACGAGTATTCGCGCCTGGCCATGACCGGCAAGTTTCGCGTTGCCCAGACCACGGTGAAGACCGGCGATGTCTCGATCTTCCTGCCGTTCGCCTTTGCCAGCCCATCGCGGTTGTTGCCGCAGACGTTTCGCGGCACCACCCTCAGTTCCAGGGATATCGATGGGCTGACCCTCAACACTGGCTACATCGATCGCATCAACAAGCGTGATTCCACCAACTACCAGGCGATGAGCATTGCTTCGCCCAACCGGCGTTTCAACGGCGCGGCCACCACTTCGCACATGGCTTATGTCGGCGGCGATTACCAGGTGAACGAGGACCTCAGCCTGCGCGCCTATCACGCCGAGGTGGCCGAGTTGTACCAGCAGAACACCTTGGCCCTGCTGCACAATCTGCCCGTGGGCGAGGGCGTACTGACCAGCGACCTGCGCAGCTTCTTCAGTGATGAAGACGGCAGTGCCAAGGCCGGCAAAGTCGACAACCGCAACCTTTCAGCGCTGTTTGGCTATCGCCTGGGCGGCCATCGGGTGAGCCTGGGCTACATGCACGCCAGTGGTGACACAGCGACGCCCTATGTGTCGGGCACCGAGTTGATGGGCATGAGCGAGTTGACCATGAGTTCGGACTTTCTCAACGCCAAGGAGCGGACCTGGCAGGCGATCTACGACTATGACTTTGCCGCCGCCGGGGTGCCTGGCCTCAAGAGCCGGCTGCGCTATGTGCGCGGTGACCATATCGAACTGGCGGCCCTGAATGCCGACGACCGCAAGGAGCGTGAGTTCCAGATGGAGCTGGGGTATGTGATCCAGAGTGGTCCGCTGAAAAACCTCGGGCTGTTGGCGCGCAAGTCGATCTATCGCAATGACTTCCCCTCTGGCGCGGCGTTCCGCGATGAAAACCAGACCCGCTTCCAGGTGCTGTACAGCGTGCCGATCTGGTAAGGGAGCCCTGCCCAGGGCTGCCGCCGGCCGTTCCTCGCGGTGGGGGAGCGTGCCGGCGTTTTGGGTTATGCCTGGTAGACCTTTCGCAGTAGCCTGAGCAGTTCGTCCCGTTCCTGGCTGTCGAGGGCCGACGTGGATTCCTGGTCGCTCTGGGCGGCGATCTGTTTCAACTCCTTGAGCAGGGCCTCGCCGGTCTTGCTGAGAAAGATCCCGTAGGAGCGCTTGTCCGGCTTGCACCGCACCCGCACCGCCAACGCCCGTTCTTCCAGCTTGTTGAGCAGTGGCACCACTTGCGGCGGCTCGATGGCCAGCGCCTTGGCCAGGTCAGCCTGCATCAGCCCCGGGTGCTGTTCGATGATCGCCAGGGCCGAAAACTGTGCCGGCCGCAGGTCGTAGGCCGAGAGCCGGCCAATCAGGTTCTGGAACAGTTTCAACTGTGCCCGGCGCATGGCGTAGCCGATCAGGTCGTCCAGGGCGGCGTCCAGCGGCGCCTGGGTTTCGGTGGTGGCGTCCGGAGCCTGGGGGGCAGCGGCAATCGTGGAAGACTTGGCCATGACAGGGTCAATCCTCGGGCTGGCGGTTAAGAAGACTATCTAGTTTGCCGAGTTTGGCCGGGGATAGCCATGAGCATTGTCATATATCCGGGTTCCTGGCTCGGCTCATGGGTTGAAAATGCTTTGTTAAAATTGTTAATAGTTAATTGACATAACTAATTCGTCGGTTTAGTTTTTGCTCATCTTCAAACCCAGAACAAGAGAGAGCATCGCCATGAGCAACTACGAAGGTCGCTGGACAACGGTCAAGGTGGAAATCGACGAAGGCATCGCCTGGGTCATCCTCAACCGCCCGGAAAAACGCAACGCCATGAGCCCGACCCTGAACCGCGAGATGATCGACGTTCTGGAAACCCTGGAGCAGGATCCGGCCGCTGGCGTGCTGGTGCTCACCGGTGCCGGCGATGCCTGGACCGCGGGCATGGACCTCAAGGAATACTTCCGCGAAGTGGATGCCGGTCCGGAAATCCTTCAGGAAAAAATCCGTCGCGAAGCCTCTCAGTGGCAATGGAAACTGCTGCGCATGTACGCCAAGCCGACCATCGCCATGGTCAACGGCTGGTGCTTCGGTGGCGGTTTCAGCCCGCTGGTGGCCTGTGACCTGGCGATCTGCGCCGACGAGGCGACCTTCGGCCTGTCGGAAATCAACTGGGGCATCCCGCCGGGCAACCTGGTGAGCAAAGCCATGGCCGACACCGTGGGTCATCGCCAGTCGCTGTACTACATCATGACCGGCAAGACCTTTGGCGGGCAGAAGGCCGCCGAGATGGGCCTGGTCAACGAGAGCGTGCCCCTGGCGCAACTGCGCGAAGTGACTATCGAGCTGGCGCGCAACCTGCTGGAGAAAAACCCGGTGGTGCTGCGAGCGGCCAAGCATGGTTTCAAACGTTGCCGCGAACTGACCTGGGAGCAGAACGAGGATTACCTCTACGCCAAGCTCGACCAGTCGCGCCTGCTGGACACCGAAGGCGGTCGCGAACAGGGCATGAAGCAGTTCCTCGACGACAAGAGCATCAAGCCTGGTTTGCAGACGTACAAACGCTGACCCCCGGCGGTGCACGGAGGGCAGGCTGGCCGGGTGATCGAACGCCCGCCAGCGCCTGGCCCCGGTGCTCCCCTCCAACGTATTCCCGACAAAGACAATAAAGAGGAATTCCCATGCTGGACGTGCCCCTGCTGATCGGCGGCCAGTCGTGCCCCGCCCGTGACGGTCGAACCTTCGACCGGCGTAATCCGGTGACCGGTGAAGTCGTGTCGCGGGTGGCCGCCGCCACCCTGGAAGATGCCGATGCCGCCGTGGCCGCGGCCAAGGCGGCGTTTCCGGCCTGGGCAGCCTTGGCCCCCAATGAACGACGCACCCGGCTGCTGCGTGCGGCCGAACAGCTGCAGGCCCGCAGTGCGGAGTTCATCGCGGCGGCCGGCGAGACCGGCGCCATGGCCAACTGGTACGGCTTCAACGTGCACCTGGCGGCCAACCTGTTGCGCGAAGCCGCCTCCCTGACCACCCAGATCAACGGCGAGGTGATTGCGTCCGATGTCCCCGGCAGTTTCGCCATGGCCCTGCGTCAGCCCTGCGGCGTGGTGCTGGGTATTGCGCCGTGGAATGCCCCGGTGATCCTCGCCACCCGTGCCATCGCCATGCCGTTGGCCTGTGGCAACACCGTGGTACTCAAGGCCTCGGAACTGAGCCCGGCGGTGCATCGGCTGATCGGCCAGGTATTGCAGGATGCGGGCCTGGGCGATGGCGTGGTCAACGTCATCAGCAACGCGCCCGCGGATGCCGCGGCCATAGTCGAGCGGCTGATCGCCAACCCTGCGGTACGTCGGGTCAACTTCACCGGCTCGACCCATGTCGGGCGCATCGTCGGTGAACTGTCGGCGCGGCATCTCAAGCCGGCCTTGCTGGAGCTGGGCGGCAAGGCGCCGTTCCTGGTGCTGGACGACGCCGACCTGGAGGCCGCGGTGCAAGCCGCCGCCTTTGGCGCCTACTTCAACCAGGGGCAGATCTGCATGTCCACCGAGCGCCTGATCGTCGACACCCAGGTGGCCGATGCCTTTGTCGCCCGGCTGGCGGCGAAGATCGCCACCTTGCCGGCAGGCAACCCGGATGCCGGGGATTCAGTCCTCGGTTCCCTGGTGGACGCCAGCGCCGGCGAGCGCATCAAGGGGTTGATCGACGATGCCCTCGACAAGGGCGCCACCCTGGTCACGGGCGGCCAGTTGGAAGGCAGCATTCTGCAACCGACCCTGCTCGACGGCGTCACCGCTGACATGCGCCTGTATCACGAAGAGTCCTTCGGCCCGGTAGCCGTAGTGCTACGTGCCGAGGGCGATGAAGAACTGCTGCGCCTGGCCAACGATTCCGAGTTCGGCTTGTCGGCGGCGATCTTCAGTCGCGACACCAGCCGCGCCCTGGCCCTGGCCCAACGGGTCGAGTCAGGCATCTGCCATATCAACGGCCCGACCGTGCACGACGAGGCGCACATGCCATTCGGCGGGGTGAAGTCCAGTGGCTACGGCAGTTTTGGCGGCAAGGCGGCCATTGAGCAGTTCACCCAGTTGCGTTGGGTCACCTTGCAGAACGGTGCACGGCACTACCCGATCTGAGCATCCGTCGCACCGTCGGGTGACGAACGCTCGTCACCCGCGTGCCAGCCAGACATAACAATAACAAGGCTGCAGCCACCGGCTGCCACGCACCTGGTCGAACTGCTGTGCAGCGGACCGGAGACGTGCCTTGATGGAGGACAAGCACGTGAGTTCCGAATTCAGATCGCCACCCCAGGCCGAGGCCCGCGCCCCGCGTTATCGCCAGGTGTCCATCGGCCATCCGGCGGTCGAGGTCAGCGAAGAGCAGGGCGTCCTGCACATGCGTTCCCTGGAACCCTTGGCCGAATTGCCCGGGCGCCTGCTGGACCGTCTGCTGCATTGGGCGCAAGTGCGCCCGCAACAGACTTTTATCGCGGCGCGCCAGGCCGGCGGCGACTGGCGTCGGGTCAGCTACGCCGAGATGCTCGCCAGCGTCCGCGCCATTGCCCAAAGCCTGCTGGGCTACGGCCTGTCAGCCGAGCGCCCCTTGGCGCTGTTGTCGGGCAATGACATCGAGCACCTGCAGATTGCGCTGGGCGCCATGTATGCCGGTATTCCCTATAGCCCGATTTCGCCGGCCTATTCGCTGCTGTCCCAGGACTTCGCCAAGTTGCGGCATGTCTGCGATCTGCTGCAGCCCGGGCTGGTGTTCGTCAGCGATGCCGCCGCCTACCAGCGGGCGATCGACGCGGTATTGCCCAGTGAGACGCCGCTGATTACCGTTCGCGGCGAAGTGGCGGGGCGGCGGCAGACATCCTTTGTCAGTCTGCTGCAACAACCCGGTGGCAGCGAAGCCGAAGCGGCGTTTGCCGCCACCGGCCCGGACAGCATCGCCAAGTTCCTGTTTACCTCCGGCTCCACCAAGCTGCCCAAGGCGGTGGTCACCACCCAGCGCATGCTCTGCGCCAACCAGCAGATGCTGTTGCAGACCTTTCCGGTGTTCGGCGAAGAGCCTCCGGTGCTGGTGGACTGGCTGCCGTGGAACCACACCTTTGGTGGCAGCCACAACGTCGGCATTGTGCTGTACAACGGTGGCACCTTTTACCTGGACGACGGCAAGCCCACGGCCCAGGGGTTTGCCGAGACACTGCGCAACCTCAAGGAAATCTCGCCCACCGCCTACCTGACCGTGCCCAAGGGCTGGGAAGAACTGGTCAGTGCCCTGGAGCAGGACGGCGAGTTGCGCGAGCGTTTCTTCGCGCGCATGAAACTGTTCTTTTTTGCCGCCGCCGGTTTGTCCCAGCGGATCTGGGATCGCCTGGACCGGGTCGCCGAGCAGCACTGTGGCGAGCGTATTCGCATGATGGCCGGGCTTGGCATGACCGAGGCATCACCGTCCTGCACCTTCACCACCGGGCCACTGTCCATGGCCGGTTATGTCGGCCTGCCGGCCCCCGGTTGTGAGGTGCGGCTGGTGCCGGTGGACGGCAAGCTGGAAGGACGCTTTCGCGGGCCGCACATCATGCCCGGCTACTGGCGTGCGCCGCAGCAGACCGCCGAGGTGTTCGACGAGCAGGGCTACTACTGTTCCGGCGATGCGCTGAAACTGGCCGACGCCTGTGATCCGCAACTGGGGCTGATGTTCGACGGGCGCATCGCCGAAGACTTCAAGCTCAGCTCCGGGGTCTTCGTCAGCGTCGGCCCGATGCGCAATCGCGCGGTGCTTGAAGGTTCGCCCTATGTCCAGGACCTGGTGGTAGCCGCGCCGGACCGCGAATGCCTGGGGGCCCTGGTCTTTCCCCGGCTGTTCGAATGCCGACGCCTGTCCGGCTTGGGCCCGGACGCCAGCGATGCCGAGGTCCTGGCCAGCGCACCGGTGCGCCAGTGGTTCGCCGAATGGCTGCAACGGCTCAACCGCGACGCCATCGGCAATGCCAGCCGCCTGGAGTGGATCACGCTGCTGGACGAGCCGGCCTCCATCGACCGCGGTGAAATCACCGACAAGGGCTCGATCAACCAGCGCGCGGTGCTGCAGTGGCGCGCCGACAAGGTCGAGGCGCTGTATCGCGGCGAGGAGCCTTCCATCCTGCGTGCCGGTTCTCAGGTATGAGCTGCATAGGGTAGGGCACTGCGGTGTCCCTGGCCCTATTCACCCTTTTGCGGGCAGGTGGTGCGTCTGTGCACCCTTATAAAGCCGAATCCTTGAGCATTGCACTAAGCCAAGGCAAACACGGGGTATTGGCAGGGGCTGGACTCAAGACCTGAGGCCAGGCAAATACCCTGAACAGAGCTTTGTCATCATCGCCTGAGCTTGTCTGGCACATTCACTGCATAGCCTCGATCAACAGCCACGGATGATGCAGTCCAGTGGCCCGCCCAGCCGGTCAACGACGATCGGTCGGCCCTTGCGGTCGTGGGCGCTATCGGTGGGTCCGGCACAGAGGTTGGATCAAACACCGCAAAAGAACAGGCAAAGACGCCTGGAACCGCAAGGTTCCAGGCGTTTTTTTTTGCTTTTTGATCCGTGATTGATTTTGCCCAGGTGCTACTTATGAACGCCAAGGTTGCCGAGTTGAACAAGCTGCAAACGCTGATCGTGATTGGCAATGGCATGGTCGGACATCATTGTGTCGAACAGCTGATCGAGCGGGGTGCCCTTGAGCGCTACCGGCTGCACGTCTTCAGTGAAGAACCGATGCGGGCCTACGACCGCGTGCACCTTTCCGAATACTTCACCGGTCGCGATGCCGAGTCGCTGGCGCTGTCCGAGGCGTCTCTTTACCAGACGCCGGGAGTGACCTTGCATCTGGGGGTGCCAGTCCTTGCGATCGACCGCGAGCGGCGCCAAGTGATGACCGCGCAAGGGAGCGTTGCTTACGACACCTTGATCCTGGCCACCGGTTCGTACCCCTTCGTGCCGCCTGTCGAAGGCGCCGAGGGCGATTCGCGCCTGGTGTACCGCACCCTCGAAGACCTCGACGCCATCCGCGCCGCCGCCGCCAACGCCCGCCGCGGTGTGGTGGTCGGCGGTGGCCTGCTCGGCCTGGAAGCGGCCAACGCCCTGAAGAGCCTGGGCCTGGAAGCCCATGTGGTGGAGTTCGCCCCGCGCCTGATGCCGGTGCAACTGGACGAACTGGGCGGCCTTGCGCTCAAGGCGCAAATCGAGCGGCTGGGTGTCGGTGTGCACGTATCGCGCGGTACGCAGTCGATCAGCCCGGGCGAGCACTACCGCTACCGGATGAACTTTGCCAACGACGAGTTCCTCGAAACCGACCTGATCGTGTTCTCGGCCGGTATCCGGGCCCAGGATGCGCTGGCCCGCCAATGCGGGTTGGAGGTCGGGCCGCGCGGTGGCGTGGTGATTGATGACCAGTGCTTGAGCCGCGACGAGAATATTTATGCCATCGGCGAGTGCGCCTCCTGGAACGGCAGTCTGTTCGGCCTGGTCGCACCGGGCTACCAGATGGCACGCAGCGTCGCGGCCCGCCTGTGCCACGAGGCCGCCGAGCCGTTCCTGGGCGCGGACATGTCGACCAAGCTCAAGTTGCTGGGCGTCGATGTCGGCTCCATCGGCGATGCGCACGCCCATACGCCGGGCGCGCGCAGCTACCAGTTCATCGACGAGGCGACGGCCAGCTACCGGCGCCTGGTGGTGGACGCCACCGGCAAGCAGGTGCTGGGTGCGGTGCTGGTCGGTGACAACAGCTATTACGACACCCTGTTGCAATACATGCAGAACGGCATTGCCTTGCCGTCCGAACCGGCCAGCCTGATCCTGCCGTCGTCCACGGGGGCGCCGACCCTGGGCCCGGCGGCGTTGCCTGAGTCGGCCACGGTCTGCTCGTGCCATAACGTCACCAAGGGCGCCATCTGCTCGGCCATCGACGGTGGATGCTCGGACCTCGGTGTGCTCAAGGCGCAGACCAAGGCCTGCACCGGCTGTGGCGGCTGTGCCGGTTTGCTCAAGCACGTCTTCGAGCATGAGTTGGTCGCGCGGGGTGTCAGCGTCGACAAGAGCCTGTGCGAGCACTTTGCCTATACCCGTCAGGAGCTCTACGCGCTGGTACGGGTAGAAGGGGTGATCAGCTTCGAAGAACTGCTGGCCAGGCATGGCCGAGGCCACACCGGTTGCGATGTGTGCAAGCCGGCAGTCGGCTCGATCCTCGCGTCGTGCTGGAACCAGCCGATCATGGACGCCTCGCTGGTGCCGTTGCAGGACACCAACGACACCTTCATGGCCAACATGCAGAAGAACGGCACTTATTCGGTGGTGCCGCGCATTCCCGGTGGCGAGATCACCGCCGACAAGCTGATCGTGATCGGCCAGGTGGCGAAGAAATACGACCTCTACACCAAGATCACCGGTGGCCAGCGCATCGACCTGTTCGGCGCCCAGTTGCATGAGTTGCCGCAGATCTGGGCCGAGCTGATCGAGGCCGGTTTCGAAACCGGGCACGCCTACGGCAAATCGACCCGCACGGTGAAGTCCTGTGTCGGCAGTACCTGGTGCCGTTATGGCGTGCAGGACAGCGTGCACATGGCCCTGGCCCTCGAAGACCGCTACAAGGGCTTGCGCTCGCCCCACAAGCTCAAGTTCGCGGTGTCCGGTTGCACCCGCGAATGCGCCGAAGCCCAGAGCAAGGATGTGGGCGTGATCGCTACCGAGAAGGGCTGGAACCTGTATGTGTGCGGTAACGGTGGCATGCGCCCGCGCCACGCCGAACTGTTCGCCACCGACCTCGACGATGCCACGCTGATCCGTTACATCGACCGCTTCCTGATGTTCTACATCCGTACCGCCGACAAACTGCAGCGAACCTCGGTCTGGCGTGAAAGCCTGGAAGGCGGCCTGGACTACCTCAAGGACGTGATCATCAACGATAGCCTGGGACTGGGTGCGGAGCTCGAATCGCAGATGCAGTTGGTGGTCGACCGCTATGAATGCGAATGGGCCAACGCCCTCAAGGACCCGGAAAAGCTCAAGCGCTTCCGGACCTTCGTCAACGATCAGCGTCCCGATCCGGACATTCATTTTGTCCAGGAACGCGGGCAGCGGCGCCCGATCATGGCGGCCGAACTCAACCTTATCCCTGTCACCGAGGAGCTTGTCCGATGAGCCAGTCCACAACCCAGCGCAGTACTTGTTTTTCGACCCAGGACAACGCCCAGGCCTGGCAAAGGGTGTGTGCCCAGCAGGACCTGGTGAACAACTCGGGCGTCGTCGTCTGGCTCGACGGCGCCCAGGTGGCCGTGTTCTACCTGCCGGCCGCCGAGGGGCGGACCCTCTACGCCATCGACAACCATGACCCGCAATCGGGCGCGAATGTCGTTGGCCGTGGGTTGGTGGGCTGCATCAAGGGTGAGCTGGTGGTAGCGTCGCCGATCTACAAGCAGCATTTCCGCCTGGAGGACGGACGCTGCCTGGAGTACCCGCAACAACGCCTGCGGGTCTGGCCGGTACGGCTCAACGCCGGCGTGGTGGAGGTCGGGGTGGCCTGACGACGCGGCATTCGATTGATCATTCATCCACGGCACCGAGCCTCATCCCCTGAGGTCCGGTGCCTGCCAACGCCAGTGGAGACTCGTATGAAAACAGCCGCTCAGTTGCTCAAGTTGAAGGTCGTGCAAAACCGGCAGGTACACAGCATCGCGCCGGATGAAATGGTGCTGGAAGCCCTGAAGATGATGGCCGAGAAGAATGTGGGAGCACTGCCGGTCATCGAGGACGGGGTGGTGGTGGGCGTGGTCAGTGAGCGCGACTATGCACGCAAGGTGGTCTTGCAGGGACGCTCTTCGGTGGGTACGCCGGTCAGGACCATCATGAGTTCACCGGTGGTCACGGCCGACAGTCAGCAGAGCATCGAGCGCTGCATGGCGGTCATGACCGACAGTCACTTGCGCCATCTGCCGGTGGTGGAGGGTGACCGCTTGATCGGCCTGTTGTCGATTGGTGATCTGGTTAAAGAAGCCATCGTTGAACAGGCCGATCTGATCAGGCAGCTGGAGCACTACATTCGCGGGCATTGACGTCGCCCGTGCCGGGGTCAGAAGTTGATCGAGGCACTCAGGCGGGCGGTCAGTGGCGCGCCCTGGAACAGGTAGTTGTCGCCCATGTATTCCCCTGCGTCACGCCAGTAGCGCTGGTCGAACAGGTTATCGACGGTCAGGCGGAACACGGTGTCATAGCCGTCGATGCGGGTGCTGTAGCGGCTGCCGATGTTGAAGATCGCGTAGGCGTCGGCTTCTGCCTGGCCTTGCGGGTCGGCGTACTTGCCAGCGCTGTACTGCAGCCCGCCAAGCAGGGCCAGGCCGTCGACCCAGGGCAGGGCGTAGTCACCGTAGAGGCTGGCGCGCAGTGTTGGCACGTTGATCGTCTGGTGACCTTCATAGGCGGGTGTATCGCTGCCGCTGACCCGGGAGCGGATCGCCGCGACACTGGCGGTCACTTGCAGGCGGTCGCTGGCCCAGCCATTGGCCGAGAGTTCGAGGCCGGTGTTCTTCTGTTCGCCCTGTTGGGTGAAAGTGAACGAACCATCGTCATTGGGCCGGGAATACTGGTAGGCCTGGCGGATCTGGAACAGCGCCGCGGCCAGGCTGATGCGCTGCCAGTCGTACTTGATCCCGGCCTCGATTTGCCGTGAAACGGTGGGTGCGAGGGTTTCAAAGGCATTGTTGGCAAACCACGGCGCTTCGCCGCCCAGGGACAGGCCCTTGCTGTAGCGGGTGTACAACGCCAGGTTGTGTACGGGCTTGTAGATCAGTGCGGCCTGGGGCAGGAATTCATAGCGCCGGGTGTGCCGGGTGGTGTTGCCCAGATTATCGAAGGCCTCTTCATCCAGGCGCACTTCGCGCCCGCCGAGCACGGTCTGCCAGTGCTCGTTGAAGCTGATCCGGTCATTGAAAAACAGCCCGTACTGGCGACTGTCCAGGCGTCGCTGACTGTCGTTGAGCGGCCCCTGGTAAGGGGCAAAATCCTCCGGTTCGCTGTCGATGTTGGCGCTGCCGATCATCTGGTTGATGGGGTCGCGCTTATCCACCACACGGCGGAACGCGCTGGAGCCCAGGGTGAGTTCGTGGCCCAGGCCGCCGGTATCGAAGCGTCCGCTGAGCGCTGCCTGCACCTCATCGTTGCGCCGGGTATCGTCCGGGCTGTGGAAGTCGTAGAGGTCGTAGTCGCCTTGCGGGCTGAAGTAGTTGGGCACGGCCACGCCGGCGCAACTGGCCGCGCCGTAGCAACCCCAGGCAAACGAACTGTAGTCATCGATCACTACCTGGCTGCGCGAGGCGCTGAGGTTGCCTGTCCAGGTGTCGCTGAAGCGGTACTCGAAATTGCCGTTGAGGTTCAGCGCGTCCGTGGTCACCGGTTTTGAACCGCTCTGGTGGGCCAGCAGCTGTTTCGGCGAGGCGTCGTGCGGCAGGCTTGTGCCACCGAGCAATTGATAACCCGGTGCCGAGCGCTGCTCCCTGGTCTGGTACTCCAGGTCCAGTTGCAACAGCGCGGCGTCGCTGATGTTCCAGTCGAAGGCCAGGGAGGCGAAGTCGCGTTGCCCGTTGGTGTGTTCGACATAGGAGTGGATGTCTTCATGGGCCAGGTTGGCCCGCAGTCCGAACTGTTGCTCGCTGCCGAACCAGCCGCCGACGTCGGTGGCCAGGTAACCGCTGCCGCGGTCATCGGTGGAGACCGTCACCGAGCGTACGTCGGTCGGGCGCTTGGTCACGTAGTTGATCAGCCCACCGGGCTCGGAAGCGCCGCTCTGCAGGCCGGAAAGGCCCTTGAGCAATTCCACCTGTTGCTTGTTTTCCAGGCCGACATTCTGCTCGCCGGTAATGGTGCGGCCGTTGATCCTGTAGCTGCTGGCCGAGTTCAACGAGAAGCCGCGCACCATGAAGTTCTCGTAGTAACCGACCGGCGCATAGCTTTCCCCCACCGAGGCGTCGTTCCTCAGCACCTCGCTGAGCAGGCGGGCCTGTTGATCCTTGATCAAGGCTTCGTTGAACACCGCAATCGACGCCGGGGTATCGAGCAAGGGGGCCGCCTCGATGCCCGCGACCGAGGCGCTGTCGACCCGGTAGCCGGAACCGTCTTCGCCCGTCACGTTGACCGCTGGCAGTTCGGTACCGGCGGCCCGGGCCGCAGGCGCGGCGCTGGCCAATAGCAGGCCCAGGGTCAGCAGGTTGAGTGCCAGGCGCGGGGCGGACTCTCCTTCGTGGAAAGTCCGGTAAAGCATATCCATGAAAAGCTCCTGAACGACGACTGACCCGGGCAGGCGAACACCAGGGCAGGTGCCCGCGTGCGCTTCAGGCAGTCGTCGTGCTGTTAAGGCAGGGGAAAGCGAAGTGCGCCTTGAAGGTGTCAGGCTGCAGAGCTTGAGGTGGTTATCGGCACGTTTGAATCCGCGGTCCGTTGCATAAGCGCGCCATCATACAAGAGGACGAACCGCGCTCGATGATTGTTAGTGTCAGGGGGATTCCCGAGCTATTAGCAGGACCTGTGCGCCATAGATCCAAGGCTATCAGTAAGCCGAACGCCAGGTTGCACAACGAGCCCGCGGGCCTCGCTATACGCCGTGGCGCTGGACGACGACAGTCACCCGTCTTGCCGGGACGACGAACACCTGCACCTGATCGAGGTGTAAACCTGTCGGCTGTCCGTTGCCGATCTCCCCAATGAGCTACCCTCAATTGAACCATCAATGTCGGTCGCGCCCCGGGCCAATGAGCGGGGGGCCGTCCTGCGTCGATCTGTTGTTTCATTTTTGCGCCGTGCGCACAGAGTCAGCCGATGCCGTTTCTGATGCAAAGTCATGGGTGCAGTGGCTGGAACGGTGAAATGGCCAGGCGTATTCGTGCGTTCGACTGGACCCTCACGGAACTGGGCAGCGTCGATACCTGGTCGACGAGCCTGCGCAGTTCGGTGCAGTTGCTGCTGGCCTCGCCCGTTCCCTTGGTGCTGCTCTGGGGCAAGCCCGGCTACATGATCTACAACGACGCCTATTCGGTGTTTGCCGGTGGCCGGCATCCGTACCTGCTCGGTTCTCCGGTTGAGCTCGGCTGGCCTGAAGTCGCCGAGTTCAATCGCCAGGTGCTCGACACCTGCCTGGCCGGTGGCACGCTGTCCTTTCGCAATAAAGAGCTGGAACTGTTGCGCAACGGCCAGCCCGAAGCGGTGTTCATGGACCTCTATTACAGCCCGGTGGCCGATGACGACGGGGTGCCGGCCGGGGTGCTGGCGGTGGTCGTGGAGACCACGGCCCACATGGCGTCCGAGCGGCTGCGCGAGCAAACCGAAACGGCCTACCGCGCCGATAACGAACGAGTGCGCCTGGCGCTCAACGCCGGGGCCCTGCTGGGCTCCTTTGTCTGGGACATCAAGGCCGATCTGCTGTCCGGGGACGAGCGATTTGCCCGGACGTTTTCCTATCCCGCCGATCAATCGCTGGCGTTCCTGTCTCCCGAGGCCGCGAGCGAGAAAATCCATCCCGATGATCTGATCCAGCTCAGTCAACAGGTCGAGCAGGCCTTGAAAAACGGTGGCCCGTTCAATGCCGAGTACCGCATCCGGCGGCCTGATGGTAGCTATGGATGGGTGTTGGCCAGTGGCTGCTGTGAGTTCAACGAACAAGGCCAGCCCTTTCGCTTTCCCGGTGTGCTGATCGACATCCACGAGCGGAAAATCGCCGAAGAGTCCTTGCTCAAGTTCACTCGCAATCTGGAGCAGCGTGTCGCCGATGAAGTCGAAGGGCGGCTGGCCGCTGAAGAACAGTTGCGCCAGTCACAGAAGCTTGAGGCCATTGGTGGACTGACCGGAGGGGTGGCCCATGACTTCAATAATCTGTTGCAGGTCATCGCCGGCAATCTGCACCTGTTGGCACGCCACGAACCGGACAACGAGAACGTGCAGCACCGGGTGAGTGCCGCGATTGCGGCGGTGGAGCGCGGCGCGATGCTGTCGTCACAATTGCTTGCCTTCGCCCGTCGGCAACCGTTGTCGCCGGCGGTCTATAGCCTGCGGCAAATTTACGAAGGCCTGGGCGAAGTACTGCAGCGGGCGCTGGGAGAAACCATACAGATCGATGTGCAATTGCCGGACGAGTCCTGGTGCATTTATGTCGACCGCAATCAGTTGGAAAACGCCTTGTTGAACCTGGCGCTCAATGCCCGTGATGCGATGCATGGCGAGGGCACCATTGCCATCAGTGGCAAGAACGTGGAGCTCGATCAGCGGTTTTGCGCGGGCAAGGGCATCAGCACCGGGGACTACGTGCGCCTGTCGGTGGTCGACACTGGCGACGGGATGGATGCGGCGACGCTGAAACAGGCGTTCGAGCCGTTTTTCACCACCAAGGCCGATGGCCAGGGTACGGGCCTGGGGTTGAGCATGGTGTTCGGTTTCGTCAAGCAGAGCGGGGGCCATATCGATATGACCAGCGAGGTGGGGCAGGGCACGCAGGTGCATCTGTATTTCCCCCGCAGCGCGCGCGCGCAGAGCCACGAGTCGCCAATGCGCAGTGTCCAGCACAGAGGCGGTCACGAGACTATTCTGGTGGTAGAGGACAACGAAGAAGTGCGCGGTGCGACAGTCGAATTTTTACAACAGTCGGGCTATCAGGTGCTGGTGGCCGCCAATGGCGACGGCGCGATGCAGATGTTGCTGGACGGTGTGGAGGTTGACCTGATTTTCACCGATGTGGTCATGCCCGGGTTGATCAAGAGCTCGGACCTGGCCGCCTGGGCCAAGGTCCAGACGCCTGCGGTGGCGGTGCTATTCACTTCGGGGCACACTCGGGACATCATCTCCAACAACCATCAGCTCAGCCCGGACACCCATTTGCTGAGCAAACCCTACAGTCCAGATGCGCTGATGACCATGATCCGCAGTGTGCTGGCCGGTTGACGACGGCTCCCAGGGCACAGGGCCGATCACCACCAATCGGATCATCGGTTACCGCTGGTCTGATTGACGGTCGACAGCCACCGTCGGGCAAGGCCATTCTGACAACTGGCGAGCGCGTATCATGGTGTTCGCCATCGATCATCCAACGGAGGTGTTCCATGCCGGTGAAACATGACCTGTATCAGGACTTGAGCTGCAGCAGGGAAGTCGTTCAGCAAAAGCGCGCCAATGATCCACATTTGAATGCGTTGCTGGATAAATACTCGGTTATCGACGATCTGGTACTGAAGGCGGAGGCCTCGGCCCAGGGCGATGACGACGTGAGGAAGCTCAAGGAAAAACGCCTTTCGATCAAAGACGAAATATCCCAAAACCTGAACGGTTCTGCCAGAACGTGACCCGAGCACGGGGGGCGCAAACGGCCCCCCCGTGTTGCATCTAATCAGACGGTTGCAGGGCCTTGGCCAGGGGCAGGCGCACCATGTGGCTGGACTTCAGCGAGCCGAAATACAACCATTGGCCGTACTCGCGAACAGTGGTGATGGGGGCGTAATTACCGCTGCTGGCGTCCTGCAGATTGGCAATGATGTTGCCGTCCAGGTCCACACCCAGTGCCAGCGCACGCCGCTCCACGGGTTTGGGCAGCACCTTGAGTGCCCGCACGATCATCTTGCGCACGAAGGGGTACTCCGCCGTGCTGTCCAGCAGAGCATTTCGCGGCGCGTACAGCGCCACCCAGAAACGCTCATGACCATTGAAACTGAGGTTGTCCGGCAAGCCTGGCAGGTTGTCGACAAATACCTCGTGCGAGCCGGCCTTGGGGCCGCTGAGCCAATAGCGGGTGATGCGGTAGGCACCGGTCTCGTTGACCAACACGAAGGCGTCATCGGGCCCGAGCGCGACGCCATTGGCGAACTCCAGACGGTCCAGCAGCAGCTCGGTCTTGCCTGTCTGAAAGTCGTAGCGCAACAGGCGCCCGTCGCCACCGTGCTCGATGATCGCCTCGCCATCATGGCCATAACCCCACCGGCTGGACGCGTCGCTGAAGTAGGCGTAGTGCCCGGTCTTGTCGATCGTGACATCGTCGGTGAAGCCGAACCGCACGCCACCGGCTTCGGTGCTCAGGGGAATCAACTGGCCCAGCGAGTCGAGGGCCAACAGTCCCTTGATCCCGTCGGCAATGATCAACCGGCCATCCGGGTGACGGGCCAGGCCCAGCGGTCGGCCACCGGTGTCGGTCAACACCGTGAGTGCCTTGCCGTCCAGGCTGGTGCGGATCACGCGGCCGTCGTGCAGGCCGGTGATCAGGTAGTCGTCCTCCAGCAGCAGGGCTTCGGGGCCGTTGATGTTCGCCGCGCCGATGTGCTCCACGCCCTTGAGTATCCGGTTCTCGGCAAATGCCCCAGATTGCAGGGAAGGCGCGGGCTGCGGTTTCCAGGCCACCGGTTGCACCTGGGTCGGTGCCAGCAGCAGGAACAGGCCGACCAGCACCAGAAGGACGATGAGAAACCCGCTAACGCTGACTCCACGGGGTACACGACTCATCAGGCGACTGCTCCGGTCCGGGTGGGGATGCTCAGTTGCGCCTGGTCACGCAAGGCCAGCATCGACGCGGCGGACTCGTGTTCGATGCGCCGTTTGAGCAGCAACTGATTGGCCAGGCGCATCAGTAGGCCACTGAAGCGGTATTCCAGGGTCCGGACGAAGCGAGTGCCAGCGCCTTCGCTGATGCATTCATAGGTGAGCAGCAATTCCAGGCCATGATCGCCCTGGGCGCGGGCGCACCAGCGACGTCCCGGCAGGTACTCGTTGACCTCCCAGCTCAAATGCCCGGCGCGACCGCCGGCGTGAATGTCCTCTTCAAAAAGCGCACCCGCGTGCAGTGGCCCTTGCGGGCCCTCGACCTTCAACGACGAGGGGTGCCATTGCGGCCAGAGGGTCGGGCTGCTGGCATAGGCGAGCACGTCGACGGGGTCGCGTTCGATGTCGATATGGTGTTGCATGCAGGTCATGGGGCGGCTCGTGGAGTGATGGTGGGCGTGGTCCGGTTCGGCTTCCCAATACAGTGTGCCGAACAGGTAGTCCATCAGCGGAAAAACGATATTGAAATTGCGGGCCTGCATCAGCTCGCGACGGTGATGCAGTTCATGCAGGCGGCGCATCTGGCGAATCCATGGCAGGCGGGTGACAGGGTTGCCAGGTGGCAGATGCTCGCAAGCGTGGAACACTTCGTAGGTCAGGTAGCCAAGGATCATACAGCCTGCGAACAGGCCCGCCACGTTACCATTGAGCTGTTTGAGCAGCCACCAGGCGGGCAGGGTGATCACCAGGCTGTGCAGCACGATCAGCCAGGCGGGGAACAGGATCACCCGCCAGTCGCGCGCGGTGTCGTAGGTCATGTGGCCTGGCGCGAAAAAGCTGTGATGATCGCCGGCATGGCGGGCATAGAACAGCCGCGCAAAGGCCTTCTTGTGATGCCCCAGGTGCCGGTGGACCCCGTAGACCGCGAAGTTGAAAAACAGCAGGGTCAACGGTACCGCCAACCACTCAAGCGGTTGCACCTGATGGACCGTGCTCCAGAACAGGCTGATCGCCGTGATTCCGAACACCAGGACGAAACCTGCGTGCAGCCACGGGTTGTAGAACCGATGAACATCCGCCCGGTAACGGGTACGAAACGCCTGCGTGGTTTGCCTCACTGCGGTCACCTTTTATCCTTGTTATTGATAGAAGATTAGTCGTGGCCAAATTATCCGGCCAATGGATGTTTGTGATGGGGGTTCATCAAGCCGCTGAATGGGCTGGGGGAGACTCCGGCGTGGCCCCTTCAGCATCCCGAGCAGGAGGCAAGTCCATGATCGAGTGCAAGCGAGCTTATGCGCCGGCCAGTGAGAGCGACGGCTACCGGGTGCTGGTCGACCGACTGTGGCCACGCAATTGCCGCAAGCAGCAGTTGCCGCTGAATGAATGGTTGCGTGAGGTGGCGCCCTCCACGGCATTGCGGCGGGCATTCAAGGCCGGTGAGCTGGATTTTGCAGCCTTCCGGGCGAGGTATCGTCAGGAACTGGCGGCCCGGCCCGGTCATTGGTGGAAGCTCTTGGAAATCGCCGAAAACGGCACGCTGACGTTGATTTATGGCGCGCGCGACGAGACGCAGAATAATGCGCAGGTGCTGGCCCAGTGGCTTGAAGAGGAACTGGACCGGCGTGCCGATGCCAGTTCACCGGTGTGTTATGCCGAGGGGTTCAAGGCGCCCTGATCGCGTACGCCGCGGGTTCAGGTCAGCGGGTCCCAGCGCTGGGACCAGTCACTGTCGCTCTTGACCAGCCCGCGTAGCAGGTCGAACGCCTGCTGCAACGCGGCCGAATCGCGATCACGGGAGTACACCAGGTAGGTCGGGTAGCTGAATTCGGGGGCCTTGGGCACGCATTCCAGCACGCCGCTGTCGAGGTAGGACTGAACCACCCGGGTGCGGAAGTACCCGGTACCACCGTTTTGCAGGAGATACTGCAACGCCAGTGGGCCGAGGTTGAAGCTCAGTGCGGCCCTGGCCTTGTCTGGTAGCGCCGCGTCGTGCTGGCGGCGAAAATCCTGGCCCCAGTCGATGTACACGTAGGGTTCGGGCCGCGACGGCAGTCGCACCTGAATCAACTTCTCTTCCAAGAGTTGTTCGACTTGCAGCCGTGGCCAATATTCGGGCTGGAACACCAGCGCTGCGTCCAGTACGCCCATTTCCAGTTGCCTGAGCAGGTTGTCGCCGTCGCGGATTTCCGTGCGCAAGGCATAGGCCGGAATATGTTCACGGATCTCACGGGCCCAGTTGAGCATCAACGGGTTGCACAGGCTGACCTCGCCACCGATGTGCAGCACATTGCGGTAACCGTCCGGCAGCGGCAGGTCACGGCGGGCGGCTTCCCAGGTCTGCACCAGTTGATTGGCATACACCACGAAGGCCTCGCCATCGGCTGTCAGACGGGCACCGGCACGGTTACGCACGAACAAGGTACTGGCCAACTGGCTTTCAAGCTTTTGCACCCGCGCGGTGATCGCGGTCTGGGTCACGTGCAGTTTGTCCGCGGCGGCGGCGAGGCTGCCGCAACGAACGATTTCCAGGAAGGTACGGGCGAGGTCGATGTCCATGGCGGGTCGCTGATGGGGAGAGCCCGGCAGTGTAGAGCAAGGCGCCAGCAAAGGCTGCTCCGGGGACAGAAACGACGAATCCCGCCAACAAGGGCGGGATTCGTGTGGGGCAAGGCAGGGCTCCCCGTGGGGAAGCCGCTGTCTCAGGCCGGGAACAGCTCGGACAGTTTCATGGCCAGCATCATGTCGCCTTCAGCGCGCAGTTTGCCGCCCATGAACGCTTGCATGCCATCGGTTTCACCGCTGACGATGCCTTCCAGGGTTTCGCCGTCCATGACCAGGGTCACTTGAGCGTCCGGGTTCACGCCTTCTTGCAGTTCGCAAGTGCTGTCCTTGACGACCAGCGAGAAGTTCTTGTCTTCGTCGATACGGAAACCGAAAACCAGGTCCAGGCCGGCAGCAGCGGCTGGGTTGAACTTGGCTTTCATTGCTTGTACGGCGTCAGCTACGGAGGTCATGGTTCGATCCTTTTAGGTGTGTTACAGCAAGGGTCACAGTAATCCGGACTCAACGAAAGGTGATGAGGTCCGGGGCCTTCAGCAGTTGCAGGTGTGCATGACTGTTGAAGGAAGCCAGTGCCACCTCGCGACCACGGAACTTCAGGTGGTTGAGCGAGGTGTTGACGATTTGCCAGTTCAGCTCGAAGGCCTGCCTGGCCGGCATTTGAGTGATCAGGTGGAGCAGGGCGGTAATGGTGCCGCCGGACGTGAACACGGCGATTTTCTGGGTGTTGTCGGCCTGTTCGAGAATACGCTGCAAGCCGGCCTGGACCCGCTCGACGAATCCGAGCCAGCTTTCCAGGCCCGGAGGGTCGTAGGTGCCGGCCAGCCAGCGCTCGATGATCAGGGCGAAGATTCGCTGGAATTCACCCCGATTCTGCGCCGCGTTACGCAAAATGTGCAGCGCTTCGGGTTCTTCGGGCAGCAGGTCCGGCAACAGGGCGCGGATGACGGCATCGGCATCGAATTCATTGAAGGCCGAGTCGATTTCCAGAGGCGGTACCGGCAGCCCGACCGCGCCAAATTGCGCCAGGGCGCTGTTGGCGGTGTGTTGCTGGCGACGCAGGTCGCCCGACAGGCAGCGGTCGAAGCTCAAACCCAGTTCGGCCAGGTGGCTGCCGAGGATTTCCGCCTGGCGCACACCGGTCGACGACAGCACGTCGTAGTCGTCTGCACCGAAGGAGGCTTGGCCATGTCGAATCAGGTAGATGCTGCCCACGTCCGCGTCATCCCGGTACGTTGAAGGTTTTGCGAGGTTATGAGGATGCCGGTGAGCTGTCAATGAAAAAACATACGCTTGTTTGAAATGCTCGTTGGAGGCCAGTAACAGAAGGTTTCACGACTGGTCGCAACGCAGTCGCATGGGTATGCTGCAAACATCCGCGCCCGCGTGTTGAGCGGGGCACAGTCGTTAAGGAGTCAATGTGGAGTTTTTGTCCGAGTACGCAAGTTTTCTGGCTAAAACCGTAACCCTGGTCGTTGCCATCCTGGTGGTGCTGGTCAGCTTTGCTTCGCTGCGCAGCAAAGGTCGGCGCAAGTCCGCGGGCCAGTTGCAGGTCAGCAAGCTCAATGATTTCTACAAGGGCCTGCGCGAGCGTCTGGAACAGACACTGCTCGACAAGGACCAGCTCAAGGCCTTGCGCAAGTCCGAGGCCAAGGCTGAGAAAAAACACAAGAAAAAGCCCGAAGCCAAACCCCGGGTGTTCGTGCTGGATTTCGACGGCGATATCAAGGCCTCGGCCACCGAGAGCCTGCGCCACGAAATCACTGCGCTGCTGTCCCTGGCCACGCCCAAGGATGAAGTGGTGCTGCGCCTTGAGAGTGGCGGCGGCATGGTGCACAGCTACGGCCTGGCCTCCTCGCAGCTGGCGCGTATTCGCCAGGCCGGCGTGCCGTTGACCGTGTGCATCGACAAGGTCGCGGCCAGTGGCGGCTACATGATGGCGTGCATCGGCGAGAAGATCATCAGCGCCCCCTTTGCCATCCTGGGTTCGATCGGGGTGGTGGCACAGTTGCCCAACGTCAACCGCCTGCTGAAAAAGCACGACATCGACTTTGAAGTGCTGACCGCTGGTGAGTACAAGCGCACCCTGACCGTGTTTGGCGAAAACACCGAGAAGGGCCGGGAGAAGTTCCAGGAAGACCTGGACGTCACCCACGCGCTGTTCAAGAACTTCGTTGCCCGCTATCGCCCGCAACTGGCTATCGACGAAGTGGCGACCGGTGAAGTCTGGCTGGGGATTGCAGCACTGGATAAACAACTGGTCGATGAACTGAAAACCAGCGACGAATACCTCGCCGAGCGGGCCAAGGGTGCAGAGCTGTTCCACCTGCACTATGCCGAGCGCAAGACCCTGCAGGAGCGTGTCGGCCTGGCGGCCAGCGGTTCGGTTGATCGCTTGCTGCTGACCTGGTGGAGTCGTTTGACGCAACAACGCTTCTGGTGATCCCTTGCGGTCGATCAGCGACCGCTATCGCCTGCCGTTGCATCGACACCCATCAACGAGGCCTTGAGCGCTGCCAGGCAGGCAATGCTCAAGGCCTTTTTCAGGTAAGCACGGTCACCCTCGAGAGACATTGGGAATGCCGCTTGTCCTGACGGATAAAGCTCATACTGCAACTGGAATGAATACAGGCGATCGGCATGAACATGCCGGGCTGAGTGAGGATCTGCTGGGGGACTGATGAGGGCAGCAAGCCTTGAACCCCGGGTGGGGTTCAAGGCCTTGGCCCGTTAACGGCGACGGAACAGCGGCAGCGGCTCGTCGGTGGCGGCCTGGTAGGTCACCGAGAAGTCCTTGAGGCTTTCCAGGGCTTCATACGGGTCCTTGTCGGCGCGCAACGCGTAAGCGTCGAAACCGCAGCGACGCAGGTAGAACAGCTGGTCGCGCAGCACATCGCCGATCGCCCGCAACTCACCCTTGAAGCCATAGCGGTCACGCAACAGGCGCGCGTTGGAGTAGTTGCGCCCGTCGGTGAACGCCGGGAAGTTCAAGGCAATCACCTGGAACTGATCGACGTCGTCACCGATTTCCTCGGCTTCTTCTTCGGCATCCAGCCACACACCCAGGCCACCATCGCGGGCCTTGAGGGCGTGAGCATGTTCACGCCACAGGGCCAGCGGCACGATCAGGTCGTCGCAGTTGGAGATGCCGTCGAGGGTCGCGTCCTTGGGCAGCAAGTGCCAGGTTTCGTCGATGACCTCGTTGTTCTTAATGATTCGCTGCATAGACGCGTTCCTTGAAGAGGTCGATGCCGATACGTTGATAGGTGTCGATGAAGCGTTCGTCTTCGGTACGTTGTTCCACGTACACGTCGATCAGCTTCGAGATCACGTCCGGCATGTCGTCCTGGGCGAACGACGGGCCGAGGATCTTGCCCAGGCTGGCGTCGCGGCTGGCGCTGCCACCCAGGGACACCTGGTAGAACTCTTCACCTTTCTTGTCCACGCCCAGGATGCCGATGTGGCCGACGTGGTGGTGACCGCAGGCGTTCATGCAACCGGAAATGTTCAGGTCCAGTTCACCGATGTCGAACAGGTAGTCCAGGTCGTCGAAACGGCGCTGGATGGCTTCGGCGATAGGAATCGACTTGGCGTTGGCCAGGGAGCAGAAGTCACCACCGGGGCAGCAGATGATGTCGGTCAACAGGCCGATGTTCGGGGTGGCAAAGCCTTGCTCGCGCAACTCGCCCCACAGGGTGAACAGTTGGCCCTGCTCAACGTCAGCCAGAATGATGTTCTGCTCGTGGGAGGTGCGCAGTTGGCCGAAGCTGTAGCGGTCGGCCAGGTCGGCAACGCCGTCGAGCTGCTTGTCGGTCAGGTCGCCTGGAGCAACGCCGGTCGGCTTGAGCGACAGGGTCACGGCCACATAGCCCGGCTTCTTGTGGGCCAGGGTGTTGCGGGTGCGCCAGCGAGCGAAGCCCGGATGCTGCTGGTCGAGCTCGGCAAGCTCGGCGGTCTGATTGCTCAGGGCCTTGTAGTCCGGGTCGACAAAGTGTTTGGCGACGCGATGCACTTCGGCTTCGGTCAAGGTGGTCTGGCCACCGCGCAGGTGTTCCATTTCCGCGTCGACTTTCTGGGCGAAAACCTCGGGCGTCAGGGCCTTGACCAGGATCTTGATCCGTGCCTTGTACTTGTTGTCGCGACGGCCATAGCGGTTGTACACCCGCAGGATGGCATCGAGGTAGCTCAACAGGTCTTGCCACGGCAGGAATTCATTGATGAACGCGCCGACCACCGGGGTACGGCCCAGACCGCCACCGACCAACACGCGAAAGCCCAGTTCGCCAGCGGCGTTGTGTACCGGCTCAAGGCCGATGTCATGGACTTCAATCGCGGCGCGGTCGGAGGTCGAACCGTTGATTGCGATCTTGAACTTGCGCGGCAGGTAGGCGAATTCCGGGTGGAACGTGGTCCACTGGCGCACGATCTCGCACCAGGGGCGCGGGTCGATCAACTCGTCGGCGGCGACACCGGCGAACTGGTCGGTGGTGACGTTGCGCAGGCAGTTGCCGCTGGTCTGGATGGCGTGCATCTGCACGGTGGCCAGCTCAGCCAGGATGTCCGGGATGTCTTCCAGTGCCGGCCAGTTGAACTGCACGTTCTGCCGGGTACTGATGTGGGCGTAGCCCTTGTCGTAGTCGCGAGCGATCCTGGCCATCATTCGCGTCTGGCGCGAAGTCAGTTGGCCGTAAGGCACGGCAACCCGCAGCATCGGGGCGAAGCGCTGGATATAAAGGCCATTTTGCAGGCGCAGGGGGCGGAATTCTTCTTCGCTCAGCTCGCCTGCCAGATAGCGTCGGGTCTGATCACGGAACTGCTTGACGCGGTCCTCGATGATCCGCTGATCGTACTCGTCGTATACGTACATATAAGTCCTGTTCTCAGGCTTGGGCTACTTCGCAATCCGCTGCGTTTCTCGCTTGCTTGATTGTGAAAACGCCTTGGCAGTTCTGCGCGCACGGCCGCGCACTCCCCACGGAGCCGGGGCAAGATATCAGTTTGCGTTTATGCGCAAAAGTGATGTTTTAGTATATATAAAGAACCAAATCGACTAATGAGACTGATTGCTATACGACCCCCAAGTTGTCGTGCGGGCAATCATCGACTTAACTGTGATCGAGTCTTTATGCAATCACCGATAAAACCGACAAGAGGCGATGCAATGAGCAACCCGACCAAAGCACAGAAGAGCGACAGCAGCGTCGACGCATGGGCAATCCTGTTCCTGATCCTCCTGGTAGTGGGCACTGCGGTGTACTGGGTCAGCCATCAATAAGTCCGTCAAACCGGGCCCTGATCCGACGATTGTCGGACAAAACGCTAATTAATCGCGATTTGCCAGTATTTCGCTGGCTATAATGCGCGGCTGGTGACCGGGGCCCGGATGTTCAATGTTCAAGTTTCTTTATGGGGTGGTGCTGACGGTTTGCGCGGTCTACGGACCCGGTGCGCAAGCCGAGTCGGTGCTATTCCTCAATCCCGGTAACTCCAGCGAAGTGTTCTGGGTCAGCTATACCCGGTTCATGGAGGCCGCCGCCCGGGACCTGGGCATTGACCTTGAGGTGCAATATTCCGAGCGCGAGGCCGAAACCACGATCAAGCAGGCACGCGACGCCTTGTTGGGGCCGCGGCGTCCGGACTATCTGGTGTTCGTCAACGAGCAGTACGTGGCACCGGAGATCCTGCGCCTGTCCCGGGGCAGCGGGGTGAAGCTGTTTATCGTCAATAACAGCCTGACCGACGACCAACTGGCGCTGCTGGGCGATCCTCGGGAAAAGTACCCAGAGTGGCTCGGTAGCCTGGTCACCAATGACGAGGAGGGTGGCTACCTGATGCTCAAGGAGTTGATCCGCTTGCATCCTGCTGCCGCCCCCGGCCAGAAGCTCGAGCTGCTGGCATTTTCCGGGTTGAAAATCACCCCCGCCGCACAGTTGCGCGAGAAAGGCATGAGGCGTGCGTTGCGCGAGCATCCCGAGGTCGTGCTGCACCAGTTGGTGTCCGGTGCCTGGAGTCGTGAACGGGCCTATGAACAGGCGACATTGCTCTTCAAACGCTACCCCAATGTGTCGCTGATCTGGTCCGCCAACGACGAGATGGCGTTCGGCGCGATGCAGGCTTACGAAGAGTCCGGTGGCATACCGGGCGAGGGCGCGCTGTTCAGTGCGGTCAATACTTCACCGGCCGCCTTGCAGGCCCTGCTGGACCGACGCCTGAGCGTGTTGCTGGGCGGACACTTCAGCCTCGGTGGCTGGGCGCTGGTGCAACTGCATGACTATGAACAGGGCGTCCCGGTCGACCAATATGGCGGTCGTGACCGACAGGTTCCGTTGTTGCAGCTGATTGACCGGGCACAGGCCAGGCGCATGCTGGCGCAGCAAGAGACCCAGGACTACGGGGTGAACTTTCGCAGCCTGTCGGCCAGGCATCGTCCGTTGAGCTATCGCTACCCGTTCAGCCTGCAAACCCTGATGCACTGAGACGCCGATCAAATTCCGGCCAGATGCACCACCAGTTTCACGATGCCGAACAGCGTCAACGCAAAGACGGCGGTGAACACAATTCCCAGCACCACGAAATGACTCGGCTTGCCGTGGGTGAAGTCGCGGGCGCGGTTTTTGCCGCTCTGCACGCCGAAGGCCGCCGCCAGGACGCTGTGCAGCATCTGCCAGAAACTGGGTGGCTTGTTGTCGACTGGATCGTCCATAAATCCCTCGTCACCGGTGGGTGTGAGGCAAGCATAGTCAAATCTGCGGGGGGAGTGGGCCAGCACGCCGGTGCCCGCTACAGGGCTTCCATCGCCAGCAACCGTCGATCCACCGTGACAATGGCTTGCACCATCGCCTGTGCCGCCGGCGTCAGTGAATGGCCGGCGCGGCTGACCACGCCGTAATGCAACTGCAGGCCCGGGTCATCCCTGGGGATGTCGGTGAAGGTCAGCAAGCTGATCTCGCCCTTTCTGGCCAGTTCGCTCAAGGCCTCCATGGTGGCAATGCCGACGGCGTCGGAGCGCATCACCACGCGGCGGATCGCATCGAACTGGGCGCATTCCACGCGAGTCTCGAAGTCGGCTTCGCCCATCACGTCGGCGAGGATCTTGCGGATCATCGGCGGAATGCGCGTGCCCACCACCGGGTAGTCGAGCAAGGCGCGCAATGGCAGGTTCCCGGCGCGGGTCAACGGGTGTCCGGCCCGGCAGAAAAACCGCCCACGTCGGGGGCTCAGCAGTTGCACCTGATACTGCGGGTCGCCCGTGAAGTAGCGCGCGTCGGCCACCAGGAACTCGATCTGTTGCTCCTTGAGCCAGACCGCCAGTTGCTCCCAGTCGCCCTGGTCGAAGCGGGTGCGGATCGCCGGGTGGGCGCTGATGAATTCGGCCAGCGCTTCAGGTACCAGCAATTGCGCCGGGTAGGGGCCGCAGCCGAAATGCAGTTCACCACCGGTCAGGCCGTTGAATTGCATCAGTTCGTTGTGCAGGGCCTGGCTACCGGCCAACAACCGCCTTGCATGCTGCAGCACCAGTTGTCCCTGGCCCGTCAGGCGGAACTCGCGACTGCTGCGTTCCACCAGCGCGCAATCGAGGTCGCGCTCCAGGGTCTGGATACTGCGGCTGAAGGCCGGTTGGCTGAGATTGATCGCCTCGGCAGCCCGCACAAAACTGCGGTAGTCGGCCAGGGCAACCAGGTGGCGAAGCTGACGAAGATCCATTATGCGTATCCTGCATTCATTAGATGCTTTTAATGCATTTGATCGATAGCACAGGGGCTGGCATAAGTACAACCCTCGTTTACCTTCAGCGGTCGCTCATGTCCGATCAAACCTTCGCTTCCAGTGCCTTCACCCGCACTATTCTCAGTCATGCCCGGCAGGTCGGCCTGTGTGAGGAGGAGCTGTTGCAGCGTGCCGGCATCAGTCTGTCGTGGCTCGATGATCAACAGCAGCACATCCCGGCACGCTTGGTGGAACAGCTGTGGCGTGAATGTGAAATCGCCGGTGTCGGGCGCCACTTTGGCTGCGAGCTGGTCAACGGCATGGCCACCAGTTGCCTGCAAGGCATGAACATTCTGCTGGATTCGGCCGCGACCCTGCGGGTCAGCCTGGGCTGCTTTACCGACTACCTGCCACGGGTCACCAATCACGTGCTGGCCGAACTCGAAGAGGTGGACGGCGAGGCTCGCCTGCACCTGCGCCCGGCCCAGGCGCTGCCGCATTTTTTTGGCCTGGACGCGGCCACGCTCAGCCTGGTGCGCAATATCTCCCGGCGGGTCGGCGCAGCGCCGGGCGAGCTGTTCTGTCATGTTCGGCTGGCGCCCGGACAAGCCGCCGGAGACTGGCTCGGCGGGCAGGGGGTGCGTGTCGAAGCAGGCGAGCACCCGTGCCTGATCCTGCCGCTGCACGCCCTGGATTTGCCGCTACTCAGCGCCAATCCGTTCCTGCACCAGAGCATGCTGCGCCATTGGCAGGTGGCGGCCCCCAGCGAAACCCGCAGCGACAGCCTGGAGCTGGCACGGCACTGGCTGACGGCGGGCGACCAGCCGATCGAACGGATCGCCGAACGCTTGGGGTATCGCCAGCCCAGCAACTTTATCCGCGCCTTCCGCAAGCAGTTCGGGATCACCCCCAAGCAGTTTCGTCTGGGCCATTTCCAGGCGTGCGGCGATCTGGCGTGAAACCCGGATGATCATTTTTTGTCGCGCCGCGCTTGCGCCTATTGTTTGATTGTTGGGCATTTTGACCGGGCTGAGTAAATCTGACCGGAGCCTAATAATGATAAGAACATGCTCGGCCAACGCCTGCGTCCGTCCGCGACGCAAACGGCCTGGCCACACCCGACCGCATCCTCTCGCACTGGCGATACTGGCCGTCATGGTCGCGCCCTCCCAAGCGACCACGCTGGACCTCAATGAAGACTGGAGCCTGTCGACCAAGACCACCCTGACCCTGGGCAGCAGTTGGTCCACCCAGAACCCGGAAAAGAGCATGATGACCCGCGCCAACGCCCTGCAGGCGCAAGGCAAGCAGGCCAACGGCAGCAGCGTCAGCGCCGACGACAACCGGCTGAATTTCGAGCGCGGCGACCCGATCTCGCAGAACTTCAAGGGCCTGACGGACTTCAGCCTCGACGGTCAGGGGCAGGGGGCCTTTGTCCGCTTCAAGTACTGGTACGACCATGCCTACGAAACCGGTGACGGCCGGTTCAAGGATTTCGATGACTCGGGCTGGGACGACCTGTCCAAGTTCAAGGGCTTCAAGGCCCTGGACACCTATGTCTGGAAAGACTTCGTGGTCGCCGACCGGCCGCTGAACGTCAAGGTCGGCAACCAGGTGTTGTCCTGGGGTGAGGCACTGCTGATCCAGAACGGCATCAACGTGATCAACCCGCTGGACATCTCGGCATTCAACCGCCCCGGCGTGGAAATCAAGGAAGGCCAGTTGCCGGTGGAGATGCTGTCCTTCAGCCTCGGCCTGACCGACAGCCTGAACCTGGAAGGCTTTTATCAATACAACTGGCGCGAGAGCGTGCTCGACGGTTGCGGCACCTTCTTCGCCAGCAGCGATGCGATCCAGAAGGGCTGCGGGCCGCTGTACCTGAGCCAGGTGCAGACCGACCAGCAAATGCAGAATGCCGGTTTGTACGCCACCTCCCGGGGCAATGAATCGCCGTCCGACAATGGTCAGTTCGGCTTTGCCCTGCGCAACATGATCCCGGCGCTGAACGACGCGGAAGCGGCGATTTACTTCATCAACTACCACTCGCGCCTGCCGTACTTCACCCTGAATGCGCGGGATGTCACCCAGCCCGGGACCTTCCCAGGCGGCGTGCAGAATCCGAGCTACGCCGCCGCGTTCCCGGAAGACATTCGCCTGTACGGCTTCAGCCTCAATGGCGTCGAGCCCAACTCGGGAATTTCCCTGGCGGGTGAAATCAGCTACCGGCCGAACATGCCGCTGGCGATCAACGCACCGGACATCAACGTGGCGGTGATTTCCGGGCCGGGCGGCAGTTCCTGGGTCGACCTGCCGGCGGGCTTCAGCACTACCCAGGGCGACCGGTTTGATGGTTGGGTGCGCAAGGGGGTCTGGCAGATGACCGGGTCGGCGACCCAGGCCTACGACAACATCCTCGGCGCCACGCGCTTGAGCCTGTTCGGTGAGCTCGGCGTGGTGCACATCGAGGACTTGGGCGACGAACGCCTGGGGCGTAACGCCGCCTTCGGTCGCAGCAGTCCGAAAAACGGCATGCCGTGTAACACCGTGGCCTCGGGCGTTACCAACCAGTACTGCACGGACGATGGTTTTGCCACCGACTGGTCCTGGGGTTATCGACTGCGCGCCAGCCTCGAGTACAGCGACGTTTTGCCGGGGGTCAACCTGATCCCGGCGGTCAACTGGCGCCATGACGTGTCGGGTTATTCCTATGACCCGCAAGGGCCGTTCCAGGAAGGCCAGCAGGCACTGGGCCTGAGCCTGACCACCAACTACCTCAACGATTACAGCGTGGAACTGGCCTACAACGCCTTCTTCGGTTCCAACGACTACAGCACCCTGGACGATCGCGATTTTGCCTCGGTCAGCTTCAAGGTCGACTTCTAAGGAGTATCAGTGATGCGTATGCAAATTTGTGTGCTGGCCCTGGCCTGCGCGGCGAGCCTGGCGCACGCCAAAGGTACCGATTCAGCCGCCCTAGGCAAGACCCTGACGCCCATGGGCTCGGAAATCGCGGCCAATGCCGACGGCAGCATCCCGGCCTGGACCGGCGGCCTGACCAGTTCCGCCGGCAAGGTCGACAGCAAGGGCGGTTACAGCGACCCCTATGCCAATGAAAAGCCGCTGTTCACCATCACCGCGCAGAACGTGGCGCAGTACCAGAAGTTCCTCAGCCCCGGGCAGGTTGCGTTGTTCAAGCGCTTTCCCGACACCTACAAGATGAACATCTACCCGACCCACCGCAGCGCCAACCTGCCTAAAACGGTGCTCGATCAGAGTCGTGAAAACGTCGCCAAGACCAGCATGGCCGACGGCGGCAACGGGCTGCATGACTATGTTCACGGCATTCCGTTCCCGCTGCCCACTGAAGGTCTCGAGGTGATGTGGAACCACATGACCCGCTATCGCGGCGGCAGCTACGAGCGCATCAGCAGCTCGGCGCTGGTCCGTGAAAACGGTGCCACCAGCTACGTGCGCAACCAGTCGTTGATCAACTTCGCCGACACCATCAGCGGTCTTGAACCGGCTTCCAACACCCTGTTCATGTTCAAGAGCCGTGTGCTGGAGCCGGCGCGCCTGTCCGGTGAAGCGGTGCTGGTGCACGAGCCGATCGACCAGGTGGCCGAGCCGCGTTCGGCCTGGCAGTACTTGCCGGGGCAGCGTCGGGTGCGTCGTGCGCCGATGATCGCCTACGACAACAGCGCCCGTTACAGCAACGGCCTGATCACCGCCGACAACATCGACGGCTACAACGGTGCGCCGGACCGTTTCGACTGGAAGCTGGTGGGCAAACAAGAGCTGTACATCCCCTACAACAGCTACAAGATCGGCAGCCACGAGCTCAAGTACGACGCGGTGATCAAGCCCAACCATGTCAACCAGGACCTGGCCCGTTACGAGAAGCACCGGGTCTGGGTGGTGGAGGCGACGCTCAAGCCCAACGCCCGGCACATCTATGCCAAACGCCGCTTCTATGTGGACGAGGACAGCTGGCAGATCGCGCAAGCGGACCAGTACGACAGCCGCGGCGAACTGTGGCGCAGCGGTGAACTGCATGCAATCCAGCACTACGACCACGGCTTCACCTACAACGTGCTGGAAACCTCCTATGACCTGATCGCCGGGCGCTACTACGCCGGTGGCCTGGCCAACGAAGAGGTCGAGCCGATGCGTGTCGGCTTCGCCGCCAAGACCGACGACTACACCCCGTCGGACCTGCGGCGCTGGGCCAAGTAAGCCGTCCCTTGCATGGTGCCCACTGCCGCCCCTTGTAGGAGCGAGCTTGCTCGCGATGAACTCAAGAGCGACGCGTTTATTCAGAAAACACGCGTCATCGTTAACGCCCATCGCGAGCTAGCTCGCTCCTACAAAGCGGGCACTGGGCGCCGCTTTCATTGCTGTCAGGAGACATTGCCATGCGCCACTGGATAACCGCATTAGCCTTGGGGCTCGGCGCGAGCGCCGTACAGGCCACCAGCCTCGATCAACAGCAGGCCCGGGCCCTGGCCCAGGAAGCCTATGTGTTTGCCTTCGCCACCGGCGAGCACAATAAAGTGCTCAGCGCCATCGCCGCCAGGCTGCCGTTCAATGTGTTGTACAGCGAGCCACGCTTGCTGGGGCCGCAGGACGACAAAGTGGTGTCGCCGAACAACGACACCTTCTACTCCCGCGCCTTGCTCGACCTGCGTGGCGAGCCGCAGGTGCTGCAAGTCCCTGAGGTCGAGGGGCGTTACTACAACTTCCAGTTGGTGGACCTGCGCACCGATAACCTCGACTACATCGGCACCCGCGCGACCGGCAGCAAGGCCGGGCGCTACCTGATCGCCGGCCCGGACTGGCAGGGTGAGGTACCGGCCGGTTTCAACGGGGTCATTCGCTCGCCGAGCCGCCTGGTGTTCCTGATCGGGCGCACCGAGGTCAAGGGCGCCGACGATCTCGCGCAGGCAGCGCACGTGCTCAAGGGCTACGCCTTGCAGCCCCTGTCCAGGGTGCTGGGAACCCCGGCACCCGCGGCGCTGCCCACCCTGCAGTTGCCGGCCTATCAGGACAGCAAGCAGGGGCCAGCGGTGGCGTTGTTCGAGCGCTTCAACCACCTCGCCGCGCTGCACCAGTGGACTCCGGTCGAGCAGCAGAAACTGGCGCGCTATGCCGAAATCGGCCTCCAGCCAGGCGTCGGATTCGCGCCGCCGCAAGACCTCAGGGACGCGGTGGCCGAAGGCGCCGAAGCCGGCCGCGAACAGGTGCGAGTTGCCTCCAGCAAGCTGTCCGTGGAGCAGCAAGGCTGGTTCCGCTCGCCGTCCAATGTCGGCAAGTTCGGTGACGATGACCTGACCCGCGCGGCCGTGGCCTGGCGCTACATCTACGCCAACGATCCTGCCGAAGCGTTGTACCCAATGGCACTGCATGACGCCCAGGGCCAGTTGCTCGATGGCAATAAAACCTATCGCCTGCATTTCGCCGCCGGGCAGTTGCCACCGGTGGACGCCTTCTGGTCCCTGACCCTGTACGACGGCAAGAGCCAATTGCTGGTGGCCAACCCGCTGGCGCGTTACTCCCTGGGTGATCGCAGCCCCGACCTGCGATACGACGCCGATGGAGGCCTGACCCTGACCCTGGCGCACCCGACTCCGACGCAGAGCGCCCAGAGCAACTGGCTGCCGACGCCGCAAGGGCCGTTCAACCTGATGTTGCGGTTGTACCTGCCGCAACAGCGGGCACTGGATGGCCGCTACCCGTTACCGACCATCGAAGCCATCAAGGGCGAGGGCTGAACCATGAATGCTCCTTTTAGCCGTCGTCGTCTGCTCGCCGGCATGAGTGTGGCCGGTGCCGCACTGGCATGCCCGGGTTGGTTGCTGGCTGCCAGCCAGGTCAACCCAACTTCTCCCGAGGATATCCAGGCCATCACCCGGGACGCGTGGATCTACGCCTATCCGATGCTGATGCACTACCAGACCCTGGAAAAGCAGGTGCTCGACCCCGGTGCTGCCGAGTACGTCGGCGGCTTCAACCGCTTTCGCCACTACAGCAACCTGTACACACCGAAGAACCGCGAAATTGTCACGCCCAACAATGACACGCCGTACTCCTGGGCCTGGCTGGACCTGCGCAGTGAACCCCAGGTCTTGAGCGTGCCGGCGGTGGCCGAGGACCGTTACTACGTGCACCAGTTGCTGGATCAATACACCCACAACTTTGCCTATGTCGGGGTGCTGAGCACCGGGCGCGAGGCGGGGGACTACCTGATCGCCGGGCCTGGCTGGACGGGCGCAACCCCGGTGGGGATCAAGACCGTGCTGCGCAGTGAAACCGAGATCGTCATGGTGCTGGGTCGCACCGCGCTGAAGAACGCCGAGGACATGCCGGCAGTGCGTGCCTTGCAGCAGCAGTATCGCCTGCGCTCGTTGCACGAGTACGTGGGCACCCCGGCACCCGCAGCGGCACCCACCATCGCGTGGCAGGCGTGGGACAGCAAGACCGGGCTGGGGCCTGGGTTCATCAATCAGTTGAACCAGATCCTCACGCTGTGTCCGGTCCAACCGAGTGAGCAAGCGTTGCGTGAGCGGTTTGCGCGGATCGGTATCGTGCCGGGGCAGGCGTTCGACCTGGCGGCCTTGTCCGCCGAACAGCGCCAGGCGTTGATCGCCGGTATCCAGGAGGCTCAAGCGCAGATGCAGGCCGCCGGGGCCAAGGTCCGCACCACCCTGGGCCTGTTCGGGACGCGGGAGGTGTTGCAGGGCAACTACCTCAACCGTGCATTGGGCGCAGCCATGGGCATCTACGGCAACAGCGTCGAGGAGGCGTTCTACACCGGCGCCAGACAGGACAGCCAGGGCCAACCCTTGGTAGGGGGACGCGGCTACCGCCTGCGCTTCGCACCCGGGCAATTGCCACCGGCCAGCGAGTTCTGGTCGCTGACGCTGTACGACTTGCCGGACCGCCAACTGGTCGACAACCCCATCGACCGTTACTGCCTGAGCAGCCGCGACCGGTTGAAGGCGGATGCCGACGGCGGGCTGACCTTGGTCGTGCAGAGTTCAGCGCCCACCGATGGAGGCAGCAACTGGTTGCCCGCACCGCAACACGGTGCGTTCACCCTGATCCTGCGCCTGTACGGCCCCGAGCGGCAGGTGATCGAGCAGCGCTGGCAGATGCCGGTGGTGGAGGCGGTTTGAATCCGGTTTCACCATCAGGCTGCGTGATCGTTGATCGCGGGAAAGGGGTGGGCGGACCCCTCTTACACGTACTGAGTGGTCTGTAGGAGGGGAGGTTTGCCCGCGATGCCCTCTGGGTTGTCTTCGTCTTGGGGCGAAACTATGATGCGCCGCCGTCACTCCCCTGTTGGACAGGCCATCAATTAGCTAAGGATTGGCTTATGATTTTCCCGCTATGACGGTTACCACCGGCTCATGTTTCTCCACAAACATAAGGTTAATCCTGTGCTCGGTGTTCTTTGTGCCGTCTTTCGCTCTGGCTGAAGAAACCCACACAAAACATTGGCAGGATCTGACGAGCAATGATCTTTATGCGATTCATCAGCTGATAGTCACCGCTCACCCAGGTGCCTTGGACCGTGACAATAAGGATTTTACCGGCTGGGTTGAACAGGGCTATTTAAAAGCCAGTCAGTTGTCAAAACAGGTCAAGTCAAGGAAGGACTCACTGGCTGTCCTCAACTTTTACATTGCCGGTTTCCAGGATGGCCACGTAGGGTTGAGCCCGTCTGATCAGGGTAAGTCTTCCTGGGCAGGTTTCGTTTTGGGCATGCAAGGACAGCGTTTTGTTGTAAAGAATACTTCCAGAAACTGGCCAGTGCCTTTACCACCCGTTGGCTCCGAAGTGGTGGCCTGTGATGACAAACCGGTCCGCGAGACACTGGAAAATGACCTGTCACCCTACATTGATCGCAGGCTGGGTCTGGCGTCGACATGGTTGCACCTGGCTACGCAGTTGACGGTGGATGATGCCCGCTATCCCGTACTGGGCAGAGTCTTGCCAAAAAGCTGCTCAGTGGTGCTCCCGGATGGGGTGCGACAGGACTTCACCCTGCTGTGGCAACAGGACCGCGGGGAACTGGAGTCTTTCCTGCTCCAGCCTCAACCACCACAGGCTCTGCAAGATCTGGGAGGCGGGCGCTATTGGATACACGTATCGAACTTCACGCCATCTGCTGCGGATAATGCGGCCCTCAAAAAAATGCTCGATGCCATCAATCACCTCGGTGACGCCAGTTTGGTGGTGCTCGATACGCGTGGTAATCGCGGGGGTAACAGTCTGGTGGGTGTAGAGATACTGTCTGCGCTGTTAGGTTCGCAAGTGGTCAATAGCGTGGACAAACAGTCTCGTGCGTATGCGATGTGGCGTGTTTCTCCCTTTGCCTACTCCACACTCAGTCATGTTCTGGGCTCCATGGAAGGTGATTATGGGAAAAACAGTGAGGCTTATAAATTTGTTTCCGGTTTAACCCATTCGATGGAATTCGCACTTCGCGAGAAGAAAGATTGGCTGCGGCAACCGAGCAGTTCTTCAATCAATCAAGAGCGTTTTGAAGGATCAAAGGCTCATGGCTTCAAAGGCCAGTTGGCGCTGGTGACCGACTCTTTTTGCGCGAGTGCCTGCCTGGATTTCGCAGACGTTGTTCTCGCCATCCCAGGGGTCGTCCATCTGGGGTTACCCACGAGCGCGGATACGCTTTACATTGATATAGGCGCTCAAACACTGCCCAGTGGCGGCCAGTTCTGGTTGCCGTTAAAAGTATGGCGAGACCGGGCGCGAGGGAATAATCAAAGTTACGATCCACCCTTTATCTTTGAAGGGGACATTGCTGATACAGCGGCCGTGCAAAAGTGGGTGCTTGAGCGTCTGTGATTGCTACTAGAACGCCGCCAGACCGAACCCGGCCTGGCGGCTTTTTTACCCTCGATGATCAGGGTGTGACGACATTGAACTGCGGGCTGAAGGTGTCCAGGCTGCCCAGCAGCTGGCCCAGTTTCTTGCCGTCGCCCTTCAACTTGACCAGGCCTTTCTGGATGGCTGTCGGGAAGTCCAGTTGCTTGAGGGCGATCTGTTCAAGCGTTGCCTTGTTCATGCTGATGCTCGCGTCGGCCTGGGGATTGCTGCCGCTGCGGTGGGTCAGTACGCCGTTGCGCAAGGTCAGGTTGTAGGCCTGGTTCGGGTCGTCGAAGGTCCAGTTCAACGTCAGGTCATGGCCGACGGCTTTTTCGCTGTTCAGGCGAATGGCCAGGAAGTCGAAGAACATGTCAGGGGTCAGCGCCCGCACCATGTCCGCCGACACCGAACTGCCGGCAATCGGTGGCACACCGTTGCGCAGTTCCATGGCGGCGGTCAGGTACATGTTGCGCCAGGTGGCGTTCTCGCTCTGGTAACCCAGTTGCTCCAGCGCCTGGGCCTGGGTTTCGCGGCCTTCACTGTTGTCCGGCTCGGCGAACATCAACTGGTTGCCCAGTTGCGTGGCCCAGCGGTAATCGCCCTTGGTCATGGCCTCGCGCATTTTGCCAATCACGGCCGCGCCACCGCCGATGGCCTCGACATAATGCTTGGCGGTTTCCACCGGCGGCAGCGGGTTGAGGTTCGACGGGTTGCCGTCATAGAAGCCCATGTAGCGCTGATACACCGCCCGCGAGTTGTGGCTCAACGAGCCGTAGTAGCTGCGGGTGTACCACTTGTTCTCCAGCTCCCCCGGGAGTTTCTGCATGTTCTGCGCGATCTCCATCGGCGTCAGGCCCTGGTTCAACAGGTGCAGGGTGCGGTCGTTGAGGAAGGCATACATGTCACGCTGATCGGCGAGGAAGGTACGGATGCGCTCGCCACCCCAGGTCGGCCAGTTGTGCTGGGCAAAAAGTACGTCGGACTTGTCGCCGTAACGCGTCAGGCTGCTGTCCAGGTATTGCGACCAGGCCTTGGCATCGCGCACCGGGGCGCCGCGCGGAGTGAGGATGTTGTGCATCATCTGCGTGGCGTTTTCCGCCATGCACAAGGCCCGCAGCTGCGGCAGGTACAGGTTCATCTCCGACGGTGCTTCGGTGCCCGGGGTCAGCTGGAACTGCACCTCGATGCCGGCGATGGTGCGGGTATCCAGTTCCTGGCTGATCAGGTCGGTCGGCGGGATCAGGGTGATGGTGCCGCCCGATGGCGTGTTCTTGCCCATGCCGGCGTCCACCTGGCCCTTGTCGCCCCGTGGCAACAGGCTGCCGAACTGGAACTGGGCGCGGCGGCTCATGGCGTTGCCGGCGTACACGTTCTCGCTCATGACGTGTTCCATGAAGCCTGCCGGCGCGAACACCTTGACCTTGCCGGCCTTGACGTCGGCCTCGTCGATCACCCCGCGCACGCCGCCGAAGTGGTCGACGTGGGTATGGCTGTAGATCACCGCCACCACCGGTTTGTGCGGACGGTTGCGGTAGTACAGGTCCAGCGCCGCCTTGGCGGTTTCAGCCATGGTCAGCGGGTCGATGATGATCAGCCCGTCGTCACCCTCGATGATGGTCATGTTGGCCAGGTCCAGGCCGCGCACCTGATAGAGCCGGGGGCTGACTTCGAACAAACCGGCGTGGGCGCTGAGCTGGGCCAGGCGCCACAGGCTCGGGTTGACGGTGTCGGGGGCCTGGTCCTTGTCGAGGAAGGCGTAGCTCTGCATGTTCCAGATCACCTTGCCGTCGGCGGTCTTGATCGGGTCCGTGAAAGGGGCGATCAGGCCACGGTTGACCGACTCGTAGTCGGTGCGGTCACTGAAGGGCAGTTGCTTGAGCACCGCCGCATTGCTGGCAGCGGTCAAGGGGCTGGCGGCGACGGGGGCTTGGGCGGCGGCGACCGATTGTGCCAGGCAGGCGGTGATCAGGGCGGCCAGCAGGCCGCGATGGGACAGGGTGAATCGAGGCATGGAGTCTCCGTTTTTATCATTATGGCTAGACCAGCCTGGAGCCTAAACGCCAGGCCAGAGACCTCGATAATCGTCAAACGACAAAAACCATGCAGGGCGTGCAAGGCTGTCCGCTATGCTTGGATTCACTGTCTGTGTAGCGAGCGCTGCCCATGCTCGAGGTTCAAGGCGTCTTCAAACGCTACGCCACCGCGCAAGGCCCGCTGGCGGTGTTGCAGGGTGTCGACTTGCAGTTGGCGCCCGGCAGCAGCCTGGCGCTGATGGGCGAGTCGGGCAGTGGCAAAAGCACCTTGCTGCACCTGATTGCCGGGCTGGACAAGGTCGACCAGGGCAGCATCCGCTTGGGCGAACAGCGCCTGGAACGCATGAGTGAAGGCCAACGGGCGCGCTGGCGGCGTACGGAGATCGGCCTGGTGTTCCAGCAGTTCAACCTGATCGGCAGTTTGCGGGTCGAGGACAATCTGGCGTTTCAGGCGCGACTGGCCGGGCGCCATGACCCGGCCTGGCACGGGCAACTGGTGGAACGCCTGGGGCTTGGGGATGTACTGGGGCGCTATCCGGAACAGTTGTCCGGTGGCCAGCAGCAACGGGTGGCGCTAGGGCGGGCACTGGCGTCGCGGCCACGGTTGCTGTTGGCCGATGAGCCCACCGGCAGTCTCGATGAACACACCAGCGAGCAGGTGCTGGACCTGTTGCTGGAACTGCTTGAGGACAGTCCCACCAGTTTGTTGATGGTCACCCATAGCCCCAGGGTCGCCGCACGCCTGGCGCGCAAGGTGCTGTTGCAGCATGGACGGCTGGTCGATGCCGGCGCGCCGCGATGAGTGTTTTAACCCAGACCCTGCGCGCGCTGCTCAGCCATTGGCGTCAGCATCCGGTGCAGTTCTTCAGTGTGCTGACTGGGCTGTGGCTGGCCACCGGTTTGCTGACTGGGGTCCAGGCGTTGAACAGTCAGGCACGGGACAGCTACGCCCGTGCCAGTCAATTGATCGGCGGCGAACCCCAGCCCAGCTTCAGCGCTCCCAATGGCGCGCCCTTCGCCCAAGCCCTGTTTGTCGAGCTGCGCCTGGCCGGCTGGCCGGTGTCGCCGGTGGTGCAGGGGCGGGTGATGCTCAAGGGGCAGGAAGCGCAGCGCCTGCAACTGATGGGCATCGAGCCCCTGTCACTGCCGACGGGCACGGTCTTGGCCGGACAGCCCCTGGACCTGGCACGGATGGCCGAGTTCGTCAGCCCGCCGGGCCGCACCTGGATTGCTCCGCAAACCCTGCAGGCGCTGGGATTGCGTGAGGGTGATCGAGCGCAGACCACGACGGGGGCCAGTTTGCCGCCGATGCATGCCCAAGCCGACATGGCGCCCGGTGTGCTGTTGATGGACATCGGTGTTGCCCAGCAGGTGCTGGGTCTGGCGCAGCAGCTGTCACGCTTGCTGGTGCCGAAGGCGTTCGTCGCCACCCACCCTCGGCTGCCCGCCGACCTGGCCGGTCAGTTGCAACTGCAACCCGGCGGTGAAGAGCACACCCTGGCGCGGCTCACCGAGAGCTTTCACCTGAACCTCGACGCCCTGGGATTCCTGTCATTCGTTGTCGGTTTGTTCATTGTCCACGCGGCGATTGGCCTGGCACTGGAGCAGCGCCGCGGCCTGTTCAGAACCCTGCGCGCCTGCGGGGTCAGCGCACGGATGCTGATCCTGGGCCTGAGCCTTGAACTGGGCGGGTTGGCCCTGCTCGGCGGGCTGGTCGGGGTGGTCAGCGGCTACTTACTGGCCAGTGTCCTGCTACCGGACGTCGCTGCCAGCCTGCGGGGATTGTACGGCGCCGAAGTGGCGGGGCAGTTGAGCCTCAGCCCCGGGTGGTGGTTGAGCGGCATCGGCCTGAGCTTGTTGGGCGCCGGGCTGGCCGGCGTCAACAGCTTGTTGCGTGCCGCACGCCTGCCGTTGCTGGCGCTGGCGGCCCCGCATGCCTGGCATCAGGCCTATGGGCGCTGGCTGCGGCGCCAAGGATGGGTGGCCGTTGTCATGGCGCTGATCGGCGTGCTCGCGTGGGCGTGGGGGGACAGCCTGACCAGTGGTTTTGTGCTGATGGCGGCCTTGATGCTGGGGGCCGCGTTGAGTTTGCCGGTACTGCTCGATTGGGCGCTGAGTCTGGCCTTGGGTCGCAGCCATTCGGTGCTCGGCCAATGGTTTGTTGCCGATTGCCGTCAGCAGTTGCCGGCCCTGAGCCTGGCCTTGATGGCCCTGCTGCTGGCGCTGGCCGCCAATATCGGGGCGGGCAGCATGACCGCCGGCTTTCGCCAGACCTTCAGCGACTGGTTGGAGCAACGGTTGATCGCCGAGCTGTACATCACCCCCCGCAATCCAGCGCAGGCCCGCGAACTGCAGCCGTGGCTGATGCAGCAGAATCTCGCTGCGGTGCTGCCCAGCTGGCAGGTCGCGGTGACCTTGCAGGGCTGGCCGGCGGACCTTCATGGGGTGATCGATCACGGGACCTATCGCCAGCACTGGCCGTTGCTCGCAGCCCAGGGCGATACCCCCTGGGAGCAGTTGGCGAGCCACGACACGGTGATGATCAGCGAGCAACTGGCGCGCCGACTCAAGCTTCAGTTGGGCGACCGATTGAGCATCCCCACACCGCAAGGCGCCTGGGCGCCGCAGCTGATCGGTATTTATGCCGACTATGGCAATCCCAAAGGGCATCTGCTGGTCAACGACCGACACCTGTTGCACTTCTGGCCACAGCTGACGCCGAGTCGTTTCAACCTGCGCATCGAGCCGGGCCGGATTCCGGCTTTGCTCACGGCGCTGCAAGCGCGCTTTGCCCTGGACGACAGTCGCATCGTCGATCAGGCCCGGCTCAAGGGCTGGTCGGAGCAGGTGTTCGAGCGCACCTTTGCGGCGACGGCCGCCCTCAACAGCCTGACCCTGGGGGTGGCCGGGGTGGCGTTGTTCATCAGCTTGCTGACGCAAAGCCAGAGCCGTCTCGGGCAACTGGCGCCGTTGTGGGCGCTGGGGGTGACCCGCCGGCAATTGATGCTGCTCAACCTCGGACAAACCTGGCTGCTGGCATTGCTCACCCTGGTGTTGGCGCTGCCGTTGGGCATTGCCCTGGCCTGGTGCCTGGACACGGTGATCAACGTGCAGGCGTTCGGCTGGCGCCTGCCGCTGCGGGTCTTCCCGTGGCAATTGGCGCAGTTGATGGGGCTGGCGCTGTTGGCCACCTTGCTGGCCTCGGCCTGGCCGCTCTTCACGCTTTACCGCACGCAACCGGCGGACTTGCTCAGGTGCTTTGGCCATGAGGACTGACAGGTTGCTCGCGGTGGTGTTGCTGGTCTTGGCCGGGTGCGACGATGCCCCCGAGCGCCAGGAGGGGTTCGCCGGGCTGGGTGTTGACGCCGCCGCGTTCCAGCAGGTGACGCCGGGCCGGGTCTTCGGGTTTCCGGCCGATCACGCGGCCCACGATGGATTTCGTGTGGAGTGGTGGTACCTCACCGCCAACCTCAAGGACCCGCAGGGCCGGGCATTCGGTGTGCAATGGACGCTGTTTCGCAATGCCTTGCAAGCCGGCTCGGAGCAGCCCGGATGGGCCAGCCAGGTGATCTGGCTGGGCCACGCGGCGGTGACGTCGGCGACCGTGCACCACGCCGCCGAGCGTTATGCCCGGGGTGGCGTGGGGCAGGCCGGGGTGCAACAGCCACCGTTTGCCGCCTGGATCGACGACTGGCGCCTGAGCTCGCAGACAGGCAGCGATAACCCGTTGGCCGACATGCGCTTGCAGGCCAGCGGTAAAGGCTTCAGCTATCAACTGCGCCTGACCTCCAGCCGGCCAGTGGTGTTGCACGGGGAGCAGGGTTTCAGTCGCAAGTCCGAGCAGGGCCAGGCGTCGTATTACTACAGCCAGCCGTTCTTTGCGGCCAGCGGCAACCTGGAGATCGATGGCACGACCTATCAGGTCAGCGGCCCGGCCTGGCTGGACCGGGAGTGGAGCAGCCAGCCATTGATGGTCGGGCAGAGCGGCTGGGACTGGTTCTCCCTGCACCTGGACAGTGGTGCGCAGTTGATGCTGTTCCGGATTCGCCAGCAGGTTGGCGCTCCCTACGTCACCGGCACTTGGATCAATCCGGACGGCAGCACCCGTACATTGTCCCGGGATGAGATTAACCTCACGCCGTTGACGAGTTCTGAGGTGGCAGGGCGTAGCCTGCCGACACGCTGGTCAGTCAAGGTGCCGGGCCAGGGGCTGGACATCACGGTCGCGGCGCTCAACCCCAAGGCCTGGATGGATTTGCGTATTGCCTATTGGGAAGGGCCGGTGCAGGTCAGTGGCAGTGATACGGGGGTGGGGTACCTGGAAATGACCGGCTATTGAGAGGCGGATCGCAGCCCTGAGCGGTGCGCGGCAAAGTTTTAGTAAAACCGCTGATCTATGTCTATGCTCACTCGGCGCGCAGGCTTCAGACTGCTGTTGAAAGCCTTTGCTTGCACTCTTTACTCTCTCAGGGAACGTACCGCTATGAAGCTTCACACACTGACCAAAGCCATTACGCTTGCAACGCTGCTGTCTGCCGGTAGCCTCAGTGCCTACGCCGCCGATATCCCATTGTCGGCCGTGGTTGAAGCGAACCAGGTGATGACCGAGGTTATTTCCGTCGATGCGGCCAACCGCCAGGTGGTACTCAAGGGCGCCGAGGGCCAGCCGGTCATGATCCAGATGACCGAAAAGGCCAAGGACCTGGGCAACCTCAAGGCCGGTGACAAGGTGCAGATCGACGTCATCCGTTCGGTCGCCGCTTCGCTCGACACCGACATCGACAAGGGCCTGCCGGGCACCGTTGAGCGCGTCGGGGAAATGCGCGCCTCCGAGAACAACCCGAACCCGGGCGGCGAAGCCTATCGTCAGATCAAGGTCGAGCTGAAAATCACCGCGATCGACGTGAAGAAAAACGAAGTGACGCTGCAGAATCCAGCGGGCCTGACCAAGACCATCAAGGTCGAAAAACCGGAAGTCCAGGCCAAGCTCAAAGACCTCAAGGTCGGCCAGAGTGTGGTAGTGGTCTACACCGACGTGCTGAAAGTCACGACCCAGCGCTAAGCTTCAACGCGACACCTGAAAAGCGACACTCGACGCTGGTGCGCCCTGATACGGGGCGCAACCTGAAACGGCGGGTTTCGCTTTTTTTCGTTTTTGCCGTTGAAATATTGTGTCCAGATTTATTCAGAATTTCTCACCGGACAGATCGGATCCAATGTATTAAAATCGCCCCGGTTCGCCCAGTGTCAGGGCTCTTTACCAGTGCAAGGATTGCCAGGCCATAGCACTGGGCGAACGTCTTCCAGACCGTTCGACAAACAACCTTCAGTTGTACATCGTTTCTGAGTACGCACGGTCCCGCACTGCCTCCTTCCTGCTCAGCACACCAACCCTTGCAGATTCAGCACACGGCCACATTCGTCAATCGAACGCTGCTGCGTTTGCGCATACAACGCCAGCTCATCAATGGTTGAACGGCCCAGCGCGGCTTCAAACGCTTGCCGGTTCGAATGCGCGTCGTAGCGGGTCTGTGCGGCATCGCCCAGGTTCGACTGGAAAATCCCCGCGGCGCTGACCGGCAGGAAGTCCTCGTACACCAGCGGTTCCGCGCGCACATAACCGGCTTTGAGCAACCCGGCCAGGGACATGCCCTTGAGTGTATCGCGCTCGACGGCCAGGCCCTTGTCGCTGACGAAATAGCGGAAGTAGGCCAGGCCTTGCTCGCGCATGTCAGTGTAGGCGTCCGGGAATTCCTGGAAATGTTGCGTCATCAGGCTGTCGTAGCGCGCTGCGTTGGCTTCGCTGGGGAAGTCCTCGAGCTCATCGCGGGCAGCGTTGAGCAAGCGGTCGTAGAGCGCCCGCCCTTGAGGAGTCAACGCAGCGCCACGCTGCTCGATTTCGCCGAAGCGGGCGCTGTGGCTGCCGGTGGCCTGCTGTTGGTCGGTGAACGCAATGGCTTCGTCCAGCGCCTTGAAGCTGGTCTGGCGCAGGAGGATCGGGCACTGGCGGCGCGGCGGTCCCTCGATCACTGCCTTGGGGGTGATGCCGTGGCCGGGCATGCTGGCCTGCACGATGTCGATGTCCAGGGTGCGCGGGGTCAAGTGATTGATGTGCGGGCCCTTGAAGGCCACCACGTCGGCGATCAGCCGGTGCTGGGCGCTCAATTGTCGGTACTGCGCGGCGGTGACGGTGGCGCTGTGGTGCCAGCGAAACGTCTCCAGCGCCTGCTCGACAAAAACCTCGGCCTGCTGTTCATCAAGGCCGCCGTTGTGTTCGGCGTGGGCGATCAGTTCCAAGGCCCTGGCGGTGAAAATCGAACGCCGGGCCAGCACCGATTCGGCAAAGGCGCGCAGCTCGGGGTTGTCGATCAGTTCCAGGCGCAGCAGCGAGGTGAACACGCGGAACGGGCTGACCTGCAGGGACGCTTCATGCACGGCGCGAAAGGCCGTGGAGTGCACCGGCACGCCGGCGGGTGTCAGGTCGTAGTAGCCGACCGGTTCCATGCCCATCACCGCGAACAGGCGGCACAGCGTCGCCAGTTCCTCGGCGGTGCCGACGCGAATCGCGCCGTGGCGCTCCAGATCCAGGCGCTCGATTTCGCCGGTAGCGCGCAACTGCGAGGCCATCGCCGGGTCGCTGGCCAGCACCTGGGCGTTGGTGCTGGCCACCAGTTCCATCAAGGCGCCGTACAGCGGCACTTCTTCGCGGTACATGTCCGACATCGCCCGCGAGAAGCGTTGGCGGATCAGGTCAGGGCTGACGACGTTCTGGTTGCTCATAAACTCGAATCCCGGCGCAGTGACAGTGGAGTAGGCCGATTCTGTTCGGCGCCGGCATGACTGACAAACGAAGTTTCTTCCGAACTTCATTCTGCAAACGACTGCTGCGTTCAGTGCTGCGCCTGGTTCACCCGCCAGAACCGCTACACAAGGCACTGTCCGCTACAGGAGGAGGTGGAAGCCAGGGCAGGTCAGTCGTTCTTCGACTGCTATGGCGCGTCAGGCCCACTTGTCTCGCCATAGGGACTGGCCCCCTTCATCTTGGCCTCTCCAGGAACTGGCGATATAACGCCGCGGTTCTCGCCGACTGTTCCACCATTGGCATATGGCCGACGCCGTCCCAGATTTCCACGCGCATTCCGGGAATGCCCTTGGCCCAGATTTGCGCGCTGCTGACGTGAATCAGGCGGTCTTCGCGACCCCACAGCAACAGGGCAGGGGCCTGGATATCGTGCAGCCTGGCGCCGACGGGCTGGCTGGTGTGAAAATCCTCGAAAATCTCCGCCAGTTCGTCGCGCCGGGCTTGATAACGCTCGGCCAGCGCCGCCCGCACCACCCCCGGCACCCAAGGCGGGGAGGCCATGGTCATGGCGTAGAACTGATTGAAATCGGCCCGCGAATGAATCAGGAACGGGTTGCTGCCCTGGGCCAGCAATCGCTCCATGTCGCTGGGCTCGGGTGAGCTGAGGCCGGCCGGGTCGATCAGCATCAGCGACGCGACTCGCCCCGGGTGGACGGCGGCCAGCCAGGCGGCGACGTAGCCACCCATGGAGTTGCCGATCACGTGGACCTTGCCGATCCCGCAGGCATCGATCAACTGGATCATCCGTTCGGCCTGGGTCGGGATGTCATAGCCACCGCCGGCCTTGAACCCGGTTTCGCCGTGGCCAGCCTGGTCGGGAATGATCACCCGGCAATCGTCGGTAAAGTGCCGGGCGAAGCGCAGCCAGATGGTTTTGTCGGCGCTGTACCCGTGCAGCATCAGGATGGTTCGTTCAGGCGTCTCCGGTCCGCCCTGGTAGGTGACCATCTCCATCTCGGCAATCGGTACCGCGACTTTCTGCAGGCCATACAACCGCGCCTCCAGCGCCATGCTGGCGTCGTACAGCACGTGGCCGATACGCGGCCAGGTGCGCCAGGTCCAGATGACCAACAACCCGAGAACAATCCATACAACAAACATCGCGCGCTCCCCAAAACAGGTCAGGACAGAATGTGGTCCGCGGTTTTCAGTCGTCGCGTCAGTTGGTGATAGCTGAAGCTGAAGCCGGGAAACATGGCGATCACATGACCGCTCTTGCTTTGATACCAACTGTGGCAACCACCGGACTGCCACACAGTGCGTTGCATTTCACGGTGAATCATTTGGGTATAGGCGTTTTCGGCTTCCTTGCGCACTTCAATGCTGCGCAGCCCCTGATCCTTGAGGGTACGAATGCAGTCGAGGATGTAGTTCATCTGCGATTCGATGATGAACAGCGCCGAGGTATGGCCAATGCCGGTGTTGGGTCCGGTGACGATAAACAGGTTGGGGAAGTCCGGCAGGCTGGTGCCCAGGTAGGCTCGCGGGTACTGGGCCCAGAACGCACTCAATAACGTGCCGTTCCTGCCGAGCACAGGGTAGGAAATAACCCCGTCGGTGGCATCGTAGCCCGTGGCCCAGACGATCAGGTCCAGGTCGATGTGCTGTCCATCCTGGGTAAGGATGCCGCGTTCATCCAGTGCGCCGATGCCTTGTTCGCGCCCGTGCAGGGTCACGTTGGGGCGGCACAACGCCGGGTACAGGGTGCTGGACAGAATCACCCGCTTGCAGCCGATGGTGTAGTCCGGGGTGAGTTGGCGTCGCAATCCGGCGTCCGGCACCTGTCGCTTAAGGTGCTTGAGTGCCTGCTGCTGCACCAGGCGCAGCGCGGTCCTTGAGTACTTGAAGGCAATCACCCGGGTTTCGAATTGCCAGTAAATCATCCAGCGCAGCATCTTGTAGGCCGGCTTGAAGCCCAGCAGCCAGCGCTGGAAACGACCGAAGCTGCGGTCGGCGCGGGGCAGTACCCAATGGGGCGTGCGCTGGAACACGTGCAAGTGTTCGACGTCCGGCGCGAGGGTGGGAATGATCTGCGCCGCGCTGGCGCCGCTGCCGACGATGGCGACCCGTTTGTGGCGATAGTCGTAGGCATGATCCCAGGCATTGCTGTGAAAGCTCTTGCCCGCAAAGCGCTGCAGACCCTCGAACGGCGGAATCACCGGCTGGCTCAATGGCCCGGATGCGTTGATCAGGAACTGTGCGCCGAACGTGCCTTTTTCCCGGGTATGCACCTGCCACTGACGGGCCGTTTCGTCCCATTGGACCCGATCCACATCGGCCTGCAGTTCGACCCTGTCGCGTAACTGGTAGTGGTCGACAACGTACTGGGTGTAACGATGCAACTCTGGCTGTTCGGCGAACATTTGCGTCCAGCGCCAGGAAGCGAACGACAATGAGTACAGCGGGGAGGGCACGTCGACGGCGGCACCGGGGTAGGTATTCTGGCACCAGGTGCCGCCAAAAAAATCACGACGTTCCAGTAGGCGAAAATCCGTGATGTCCGCCTTGAGCAGGTTGATGGCTGCACACTGGCCGCCGAAACCGCTACCGATGATCAGCACTTGATAGGTCTGCATGGGCCTCCTCTCTTGTAGGGGTGTGTGATGCACGCTCAGACGTCGACGGAAGTCCCTCTCATTTATAGTCAATTTTTCGACACCGGGCGTTCCAGAGCTGTTTTTCTGGCCGCTGGGTGGTGATGGCGATTTGCCGTCTCCCTGTTAGACTCCAGGCATTCCCGTCTGGATTTTTTTGCCGTCTGCAGTGGCGATCAGCCGCAAATGAGGAGCTTTGGCCCCTATGCAACCAATTGGAGGAAAGGGACTTTCATTGGCCAGGAGGCTCTACACATCACGCACCCTGGGCCTTGCGTTGGGGCTGTTGTGCGTGGCACCGGCGGTCCTGCCACTGGAGCCGCCTGCGTGGTTGTTGTTGCTGATGCTGTTCAATGGCGTGCTATGGCCGCACCTGGCGTACCAATGGGCGCGTCGTTCGCCATTGCCCTATCGCGCCGAACACCGCAACTTGCTGATCGACTCGTTGACCGGTGGCTTCTGGGTCGTGGCCATGCACTTCAATCCGTTACCCAGCGCGGTGACGCTGTCGATGATGGCCATGAACAATGTGGCAATCGGTGGCGTGCGCTTTCTGCTGGCGGGCATCGGGGCCCAGGTGTTGGGTATGGGGGTTGGCTGGCTGCTGTTTGTTCCCGTGGTGATTCCCCAGACCAGCCAGTTGCAGATGTACGCCTGCTTGCCGTTGCTGACCTTGTACCCGTTGGCGCTGGGCTGGATCTGCTTTCGACAGACCTTCGCCCTGGGCAAGAGCAAGCGCGAACTGTTGGCCCTGAGCCGCACCGACAGCCTCACCGGGCTGCTGAACCACGGCGCCTGGAAAGATGCCCTGGAAGTCGAATTCCAGCGGTGCCAGCGTCAGCAGCGCGGCGGTGCCATCGCGCTGATCGACATCGACCACTTCAAGGCCATCAATGACACCTACGGCCATGTGGCCGGCGATATCGTCCTGCGGCAACTGAGCAAGATCCTCAAGCAGAACCTGCGTGCCAGTGACGTGGCCGGACGTTATGGCGGTGACGAGTTCTGCGTGATCCTGCCCGATGTCCCCCTGGCACATGCCGTTCAGGCGATGGACGCGTTGCGTGATCGTTTTTCCGGGCTGGGCTACGAGCAGAACCCGGCCCTTGAAGTCAGCCTGAGCATCGGTCTGGCGGCGTTCAACCCGACGCACGCCGATGCCACGCAATGGCTCAACGATGCGGACCTGGCGCTGTACGCCGCCAAGACCACCGGCCGCAACCGGGTGATCTGCCATGCCGACGGGCTGGTGCAGCGGGTGGCGCTGGGCTTGGTGTGAGGTTCGGGGTGTGGCCCGGTGTCAGCCCGGCATAGCCCACTCGCGCAACACCTGCTTGGTCACCTTGCCCGCCGCGTTCAGTGGCATGGCCACTTCCCCCATGCGCTCGTCGGGGACGCCGATGAATGAACGATGTCCCGATGGCGAGGGAGCTTGCTCCCGTTGGGCCGGGCTGGTGTTCCAGCGCGACGCGGCCCTGGCCAGGCGGTTGGGGTGTTTCAGAAAAAACCGGCGACCTTTTTGGGTTTGCTGCGCAACCCAGCGCGAGCAAGCTCGCTCGCCACGGGGGAATGTTGTGGGTGATAGCGATCAGGAAGGCGCCTCAGGTCATCGGTGCGTTGATGAATGCCGGCAGTTGTTCGGCGTAGGCGCTGAATGCTCGGATCTTCGGAAACTGCGTCGCATCGATCTGGTCCGGCACCACAAGCTGGGTGAAGCTCCAGGCGACGGCGAGGGTGATGCCGTCCTGCTCCAGGGTGCCGTCCATGTTCAGCGGTTGTGTATCCAGTTCCTGCTCCAGCGCCGCATACGCCGCCTGCAATTGTCCGCTCACCCGTTCAAGCCAGGGCGCGTGCTGTTTCTCGGCGGGCCGCAGATTGCGTTCGTAATAGATCTGCACCGACTTCTCGCACGCCGCCAGGGCCAGGCCGATCACGCGTAGCGAGCGCAGGCGCAGGTCGAGTCGGGCAGGCATCAGGCTTTTTTGCGGACCGCTCAAGGCTTCCAGGTAGTCGATGATCAAGGTCGAATCCATCAGCACGTCGCCGTTATCCAGCACCAGGGTGGGTGCCTTGACCACCGGGTTGATCTGCTGGAACGCCTCGAAGCCGCGGAATACCGAAATCGAGGCATGCTCGAACGGGATGTCCAGTGCTTGCAGGCTGATGGCAACACGTCTTACGTAAGGTGAGTCGAGCATTCCGATCAGCTTCATGTACAACTCCTTGAGTGATGGGCGGTGAACAGGCGCGGGTCCTGCTGCTTGAATCTAGCGCTAAACCCATGATCTTGAATACTGCCAGGATGGACTTGCCGGACGACATCGGCGGTGGCCATCAGCCGTTTGTCTTCTATATACAGCCGCTGGATTGAATTTCTTGCTATAAACGCACTCCGATAACGGCCCAAAGCTTGCCAGAGAGCAATTTAAGGGCGTTGTCAGACAAATTCCCTGTCTTTTCAGTTGCTGAGGCTTCAAGTCGGCCTTAGACTGCCGCCCCTCGTAAATTGAGTGCCGGGTGGCGCTTGGAATGTATGGCGCCTTTCCGAGACCTTGCAGGTCGACCGGAACGCTCCCTGATTCGCCTTAATGCACGTATTTTTTATAGAGAAATCAATGACAAAGGAAAAGTTGCTGGCCATGCCGGCGGATGACTACATGAATGCCGAGCAACAGGCTTATTTCACTGAGCTGCTGCAAGCCATGAAAGTGGAAACCCACGAGCGCATCGAACAGAACCGAATCGCCATTGAAAGCCTGGACACCCCGGCCGACCCGGCTGATGCGGCGTCGGTCGAAGAAGAGCGTACCTGGCTGGTGAACGCCATTGATCGTGATCAGCGCATGCTGCCTCAGCTGGAACGCGCGCTGGAGCGCATCGGCGACGACACCTTCGGCTGGTGCGATGACAGCGGCGAGCCTATTGGCCTCAAGCGCCTGCTGATCAGCCCGACCACCAAGTACTGCATCGAAGCTCAAGAGCGTCACGAGCAGATCGACAAGCACCAGCGTCAGGCCTGATTCTGTGTGACAGCCCGGACCACGGGCGTCCTTGAAAGATCGCAGCCTGCACAACGTTTATGGGGGCACTCCCTTAACGTTGTTGCAAGCTGCGATCTTTGCGTTTGTGTGCTCGAACGGTCAGCGCATTCTTCAAAGCAACCGGTGATTGTTACCGTTTGAGCAAGTCAATAGTGCAGGCACTTGGCTATTTCCCGCTCCGGATATTCATTAATCTACCTACATTGTTAGGCAGCTAATGAAGTGGTCGAGGTGCTCTCATGCAATGCAAGGTCGATGTCGCGGTAATGATCGGCAGTGGTGTCCCTGCCGGATTACGGGCGATGGGGCAGCGCGTGTGCTGGGTAGTCCTGCTCAATGGTGAGCAACGGGGCACGGCATTTTCCAGTCGTAGCGATGCGCAGGAGTGCCAGGCGGCCTGGCTGGCACAGCTGGGGGCCAGGGGCAGCGATCGCGTGCATTGAAGGTTGGATCACAGTGCTTGATGTCACGGCGGGTTGATCAGGCCTTCAATGCGCCTTGATCGACGGCAAGTTTCAGTGCCTTGGCCGACTCCATGGCCGCCACTGCCGCGCCGTTGGAGGTTTTGAACCAGCGGTCTTTTTCGACCTGGTGGCAGGTCACAGTGGTCAGTGGCGGTTTGGCGCGCATCACAATGACCGCCTGGAACTCTCCGTCGACTTCTCTGGCTTCGCCGCGGATAAAAAATTCGCCGATATCAAATTCCGTCACGTGCGCCTTCCCTTGTTCATTATTGTGTTGTGTGCAACGCAGTCCGCTGAAGGGGCTGGGTTTCAATGGTCGGGCAGTATGGCAGTTGTTGCGGGGCGGCGGCGCAGTTATGTCATCGGTGTGACGAAATGACTGCGCCTGTCACGCAGGGTTCGGGTCTCAGTGACTGACCTCGAGGTTGCGCGCAAGGGTGCAGGCTTCGTTATGATTGATGCGGAAACCTCTTACACGACCAGTTGCAGTTTCTGTGATATGGAAGAAACTATTCCCTGCGAGAACCACTTGATAACGAAGGTGTATGTGCTGTTCAAACCGGGCGCTCTCTTCTGCGCAGGTCATGGAGTGTACGGCGTGCAGGTTATAAGTGCGGTTTTTGGCGTTCGCGGATGAAGGGGAATGCGTGCTCATAAGAATTCCTTTTCTCGGGTTTGCAAGCGGTTGTACGTCGCTTTGGGTAGTCTAGCAGCGCTTCGCTGCTCTAGAATTGCCCCCACTGGTTGGAGGTTGTTGCTCATCTAAAGCAATTTTGTTCGGGTGATATGTCGGAAAAATGCTTTTTTCAAAGGGTTTTCTCCCTAAAGTTGATAGTCCAGTAGCCTCTGGTTGCTAGAAGGGATTTTTCCCTCAGCCTCTGACGACCGACAGACAAGACGGTGGGCGCGGCGATCCAGTAGTCTGCTCTTGCCTTGCAATGAAGCGCTTTTCTGCGGACTTCACGGCTTCAGCCAGGACCCTTGTTGCACTATTTTCGCTAGGGCCATTTTTTTGCTGTCCTTTTTTCGGGCAGTGTCATTTTCAGATGTGGGGAAGTTTCCTTGGCAGTAAGTAATCTCGATATGCATGCGTTGTTTGTATTGGGTGACCTGCGTGCAAAGCTGGTTAAGCAGTTTCAATCACCTTTCGTCTACATCACCGAACAAACGCCTGAAGGTATTTACGTCGCCGAGATCGATACCGGGTCGGTCATGGTCGTGGACGACAAGCCGCGTCTTGAACTCAAGGTTGGCGATCATTTTCGCGCATCCGTATTACCCAGTCGTGAAGGCGGCAAGTTTGAAATCCGGTTTCGCGAGATCAAACTGACGGTCTACGGCCTGGGTGATTACGCGTTCGTGACCACGACAGAAGGCCACGCCATCGTGTTCAAGGAAGGTCACAACGTGCTGACGGTATTCGCCGCTCATGAGCAACTGCAGGAAGGCCTGACCAAAACCCTGAAGGCGGTGACCGGTAAGGTGGCCAAATGGCGTAAAGGCGAACTCGTGACGTTCAAGGCCAGTGAGTAATGAGCCTGTCCCGCGCCGATTTTCATGAACAGAACCTGTTCAGCGCGCGTGCCGAGGCACAGCACTTGTTTGCCCAGAAGGTCGTCCGGCAGGGCGCCTGGCTGAGTTGGGTGGCTTCGCAGATTTACCAGATGCGCCCGGCGGAGTACGCCAGCATGGTGCGCAGAGAGTTGCAGCGCTTGCAGGAGGCTGGCGAACACTGAACCTTGTCCCTTCAAATGCAGGAACCTCTACTACAGTCTATGGACCGAGTGACCCGAGGTTTGCCGCTTGCGCGCGCATGACCGTTCCGTCCTGCTATTGCTGAACAGTACGAGGTGCAAGGCATGAAAGGATTTCGCTTGTTGCTGGCGGGTGCTTTGACAGCCGTCGGTTTGCTGGCATCACCCCCTGCCGCAATGGCGGCCCAGACGCCGATCCACTTTGCTGACCTGAACTGGGAAAGCGGCAGCCTGATCACCGACATCTTGCGCATCATCGTCGAGAAGGGCTACGGCCTGCCGACGGATACCTTGCCGGGCACCACCATCACCCTGGAAACCGCGCTGGCCAACAATGACATTCAGGTCATCGGTGAGGAGTGGGCCGGGCGCAGTCCGGTGTGGGTCAAGGCCGAGGCCGAAGGCAAGGTGGTGAGCCTGGGCGACACGGTCAAGGGCGCCACCGAAGGCTGGTGGGTGCCTGAGTACGTGATCAAGGGCGATCCTGCCCGGGGCATCAAGCCCATGGCGCCGGACCTGCGCAGTGTGTCGGACCTGCCCCGTTACAAGGACGTCTTCCGCGATCCGGAAACCCCGGGCAAGGGGCGCTTTCTCAATAGCCCGATTGGCTGGACTTCGGAAGTGGTCAACCAGCAGAAGCTCAAGGCCTACGGCCTGACCGACAGCTATGTGAATTTCCGCAGCGGCTCAGGCGCTGCGCTGGACGCGGAAATCAGCTCATCGATTCGTCGCGGCAAACCTGTGCTGTTTTACTACTGGTCGCCAACGCCGCTGCTTGGACGCTTCAAGCTGGTTCAACTGGAGGAGCCGCCGTTTGATGCGCAGGCCTGGAAAACCCTGACCGATGCCACTCATCCCGATCCGCAACCGACGCGCTCGTTGCCCTCGAAGCTGTCGATCGGCGTCTCCACGCCATTCCAGAAGCAGTACCCCCAGTTGGTGGCGTTCTTCAGCAAGGTCGACTTTCCCATCGAGCCGTTGAACCAGGCCCTGGCGCGGATGAGCGAGCAGCACAGCACGCCGCGCCAGGCCGCCGAAGCCTTCATGAAGGATCATCCGCAGGTCTGGAAGGCCTGGTTGCCCAGCGACGTGGCCGACAAGGTTGCCGCCGGCCTGTAGCGAAGACGGTCGCCGGCCATTTCCGCGCGTGGGGATGGCCGTTTATCGCTGAATAGGGCGTACAGCCCGTTGATCCTGCCTTGCATTGATAAAACGCAATACGCTGACAAAAGCACTGGTCTAGTCTGTTTCTCTGTCACTGAATTCAGGAATCTCGATCATGACGTTTGTGCTAGCCCAGTGGATCGCCGCCGCCTTGGTGTTGATCAGCCTGATCCATGTGTATTGGGCGCTCGGCGGCCAATGGGCCAGCGATGCCGTCGTGCCGCTGGTGCAAGGGGATCAGGGGCCACGGCCAGCGTTCAAGCCTTCCGCCCTGGTCACCCTGGTGGTGGCGGCCGGACTACTGCTGATTGCCTTGATGGTGAGCCTGCGGGTCGGCCTGTTTGTCCCGGCGATCGAGCACTGGTCGCTGCAGTGGCTGATCAGCGCGATTGCCTTGCTGATGTTCGCCCGGGCCATCGGCGATTCGGAGTCGATGGGTTTTTTCAAGGAGCACGCCGAGTCGAAGTTTGCGCGCCTCGACACCTGGGCTTACTCACCCTTGTGCGTGGTGCTGGGGGCAGGGCTGTTGGCCGTCGCCTGGGCCTGAATCGGCGAACGCGCCGAACTCAGGCCCCGGACCTCGACCAGAGCGCCTCAGCTTCCGCTTTCATTACGTCGGCTACTGACCTCGGCGGGTACATCATCCCCGGCCATCCGCTTGCGGAACAACGCCGCCCGGGCCAGTAGCAGGGTGGTCACCGGCATGGTGATCGCCAGCAGCACCGGAATCAGCCAGGCGTGCAGCACCGGGCGGGATGTGAGTACCGAGAAGTACAGGATCGACGCCAGCGCCACGCACCAGGCACCCAGTGTCGAGGCCAGCGCCGGTGGGTGCATGCGCTGGAAGTAATCCTTGAGCCGCACCAGGCCGATGGCGCCGATCAAGGTGCACAGGCTGCTGGCCAGCAGCAGAACGGCCACCAGAATCTCGACCCACAGCGGCAGTTGGTCCATCCCGTTCATTCGATCACCTCGCCACGCAGCAGGAATTTCGCCAGGGCAAACGAGCCGACGAAGCCGAACAGCGCGATCAGCAGCGCTGCTTCGAAATAAGTATCGCTGGCGTAGCGGATACCCAGCACCAGCATCATCAGCATGGCAATGACGTACAGGTAGTCCAGGGCCAGTACCCGGTCCTGGGCCGACGGACCCTTGAACAGGCGGACCAGGGTCAGCACCATCGCCAGCGAGAACAGGAACAGGCTGAAGACAATCGCGTTCGAGAGCAGGGCACTCATTCGAAAATCTCCATCAAGGGGCGCTCGTAAGTCGCCTTGAAGTGCTGGATGAAGTGCGCTTCGTCATCCAGATCGAACACATGCAGCAGCAGAATGCTGCGATCCAGCGCCAGTTCCGACCAGACCGTGCCGGGCACCACTGTGGTGATCATCGACAGCGCCGCCAGGCCGTTGGCATCGCGCAAGTCCAGCGGTACCTTGATGAACGCCGAGCGCGGCGCCCGCCGGCCGGCGTTCAGGACGCCCCAGGCCACGGCCAGGTTGGACGCCAGCACGTCACGGCCCACCAACAGGAACAGGCGCAGGATCGCCCCGGGGCGGCGGATACGGATCGGCAGCGGACGCAGCTTGCGCATCATCAGCGGCGCGCAGAACCCCAGCAACGCGCCGAGCAACAGGTTGCCGGGGCTGACGGACAGGTTCAGCACCAGCCACAGCAGCCACAGTGCCAGCGACAACCAGGGGGCAGGAAACAGGCGCTTCATGGTTGTACCTCCTGGAGCGTCGCAGAGGTTGCGGGGCCTGGAACAGCGCGGGTGCCGAGGACCGCCATCACGTATTGCTGCGGGTCATTCAACGTGTCGGCTGCCGCTTGGGTGAAACGCATCAGCGGTTCGGCCTTGAAAGTCAGCGCAATGCTCAACGCCAGCAGGGCGAAGATCGGCACGCATTCCAGCCGGCGCAGGACCGGTGACGGGCGTTCTTCCGGGGTCCAGAAGCGCTGGATGCCCAGGCGCGCAAAGGCGATCAGCGAGGCCAGCCCGGACAGAATCAGCAGGGCCAGCAGGCTCCAGGCCGCGGTCGATACCGGGTGTCCGGCAGACGCGCCGAGACCCAGCGGGTTGAGCAGGGCGCTGAGCAGGCTGAGCTTGCCAATGAACCCGGAGAGCGGCGGCATGCCGATGATCAGCAGGGCGCAAGCGATGAAGCTCAAGCCAAGGAAGGCCATGGTCCAGGGAATCACCTGGCCGACCACGGCTTGCTGGTCGTCGTCGAGGTTGATGCCCTTGGTCGGCTGGCTGGACTCCAGTGGGCGCGGCAAGGCTTCGATTTCATCGTCCAGCGGGACTTCGACAGCGGTGCGTGAGCGCTCGATCAGTTCGGCCAGCAGGAACAGGGCGCTCAGGGCCAGTGTGGAACTGACCAGATAGAACAGCGCCGCCGCCACCAGGTTGGGTTGGCCGAAGCCGATGGCTGACAGCAGGATCCCCGCCGACACCAGGATGCTCAGGCTGGCCATGCGTTCCAGGCGCTGCGCGGAAAGGATCGCCAGCGCGGCGCAGACGATGGTCGCCATGCCGCCGTACACCAGCCAGTCGCCGCCAAAATACGCCGATGCGCCGGCCTGCCCCGAGAACAGCAACGTCCACAGGCGCAGCAGGGTATAGACGCCGACCTTGGTCATGATCGCGAACATGGCCGCCACCGGGGCGCTGGCCGCGGAATAGGCCGGTACCAGCCAGAAGTTCAGTGGCCACATCCCGGCCTTGACCAGGAACGCCACTGCCAGAATGCCCGCGCCGGCGTGCAGCAAGCCGCGATCGGCTTCCGGGATCAGCGGGATCTTCTGTGCCAGGTCGGCCATGTTCAGGGTGCCGGTGACGCCGTAGATCAATGCCGCTCCAATCAGGAACAGTGACGAGGCCAGCAGGTTGATCGAGATGTAGTGCAGCCCCGATGACACCCGCGCCCGGCCAGAACCGTGGAGCATCAAGCCATAGGAGGCGGCCAGCAGCACTTCGAAGAACACGAACAGGTTGAACAGGTCGGCCGTCAGGAAGGCCCCGTAGAGGCCCATCAACTGGATCTGGAACAGCGCATGGAAGCTGGCGCCGGCACCGTCCCAGCGGGCCATGGCGAACAGCAGGGCGCTGACGCCGATGATCCCGGTCAGGACCAGCATCAGCGCCGACAGGCGATCGACCACCAGCACGATGCCGAACGGCACTTGCCAGTTGGCCGGCAGGTACACGCCGATGGAGCCGGGCTCGCCCTGTTGCTGGGTCCACAGGAGCAGCATCACCGAAATGCCCAGGCCGATCAGGCTGGAGAACAGGTTGAGCCGAGCCTTGAGCGGGCGATGTTTTTCGCCCAGCAGCAGCATCAGCGCGGCGGTCAGCAGCGGCAGCAGAATGGGCGCGGCGATCAGATGTTGCATCCCGTTCATTCTTTAGGCTCCCGGCCATCGACATGGTCGGTGCCGGTCAGGCCCCGTGACGCCAGCAACACCACCAGGAACAGCGCGGTCATGGCGAAGCTGATGACGATCGCCGTGAGCACCAGCGCCTGGGGCAGCGGGTCGGTGTAGTTCAACAAGTCCTGGGGCACGCCGTCCTTGATGATCGGCTCCTTGCCAATGAACAGGCTGCCCATGCTGAAGATGAACAGGTTGACCCCGTAGGACAGCAGGCACAGGCCCATCACCACCTGGAAGGTTCGAGGGCGCAGGACCAGCCAGACCCCGGAGGCCGCCAGTACGCCGATGGCAATTGCGATGACTTCTTCCATCAGGCCGCTCCTGGCTTGGCAATAGGTTTGGCTTGAGCGCCGGGCTTGTGCCCCCGCACCGACTGGTGCGCCAGGGCGGTCAGGATCAGCAGGGTCGAACCGACGACGACGGCGTATACGCCGATGTCGAAGAACAACGCGCTGGCGATATGAATGTCGCCCAGCAGCGGCAGCGAGAAATGCCAGGTGTGGGTGGTCAGGAACGGATAGCCCGCCGCCATTGCCCCCAGGCCGGTGACGGTGGCGAACAGTAGCCCGGTGCCCATCCAGCGCACCGGTCGCAGGCTCATCTGCGCCTCGACCCACTGGGTGCCGGCCACCATGTATTGCAGGATGAACGCCACCGACATCACCAGCCCCGCGACGAAGCCGCCTCCGGGCAGGTTGTGCCCGCGCATGAACAGGTAGAACGACACCACCAGGGCAATCGGCAGCAACAGGCGTACCAGCACCGCCGGCACCATCATGAAGCCCAGGGCGGTATCGCTGGCCTGGCGCGGGTTGACCAGGTCGGTGACCACGTCCGGTGCCAGCAGGCGCTGTTGCGCCGGCAGTTGCATGCTTTCCTTGGGTGGGCGGAAGCGTCGCAGCAGGGCGAAGACCGCCAGTGCCACCGCCGCCAGTACAGTGATTTCGCCGAGGGTGTCAAAGCCCCTGAAGTCCACCAGCATCACGTTCACCACGTTGCTGCCGCCGCCTTCGGGCAAGGCGCGGCTGAGGTAGAACGAGGAGATGTCGTTGGGCGTCTGGCGGGTCAGCATGGCATAGGAAAGCAGGGCCATGCCCACGCCCACCGCAATCGACAGCAGCAGGTCGCGCAGGCGACGAACCCGGGCCTTCGACACGCTACCAGGCAGCGGCGAGACGTCTTCGATCCGGCGCGGCAACCAGCGCAGACCCAACAGGATAAGTACCGTGGTCACCACCTCGACCACCAATTGGGTCAAGGCCAGGTCCGGCGCCGAGAACCAGACGAAGGTGACGCAGGTCATCAGGCCGCAGACGCTGACCATGGTCAGGGCGGCGAGTCGGTGATACTTGGCTTGCCAGGCGGCGCCCAGGGCGCAGGCGATTGCCAGCAGCCACAGGGTGACGAAGACGATCGAGCCCGGGATTTTCGGCCGATCGCCCCAGCTGATGCCGCTGTACAGCATGGGAATCAGGCCGGCCAGCACGGCTGCCAGTACCAGCAGGAACAGCTGGGTCTGCAGGCGCTTGGTGCTGATCTGCCGCTCCAGTCGGCGCGCCAGGCGCATCATGATCACCAGGCTACGTTCGAACAGGCGCTTGCCATTGAGCCGGCCAATCAGCGGCGGGTACTTGAAGCGCCCGTGCTTGAATTGATTGCGCAGCAGCAGGTACAACACGATGCCGCAGGACATGGCGATCAGGCTCATGATCATCGGCGCGTTCAAGCCGTGCCAGATCGCCAGGCTGTACTCGGGCAGCGTCCCGCCGACCACCGGCAGGGCGGCGGCGGCAAGCAGCGGGCCGACCACCTGGGCCGGGAAGATCCCCACCACCAGGCAGGTAAAGACCAGCAACTCGACCGGCGCACGCATCCAGCGCGGCGGTTCGTGAGGCGTGTGGGGCAGGTCGGTGGCCGTCGGGCCGAAGAACACGTCCACGGTGAAGCGCAGGGAGTAGGCGACGCTGAAGGTGCCGGCGATGGTGGCGATGATCGGCAGGCTGGTCTCGATCCAGGCGGTCGCATTGATGAACACGGTTTCGGCGAAGAACATCTCCTTGGACAGGAAACCGTTGAGCAGCGGCACGCCGGCCATCGAGGCACTGGCTACCATCGCCAGGGTGGCGGTGAACGGGATCAGGCGGATCAGGCCATTGAGCTTGCGGATGTCGCGGGTGCCACTTTCGTGGTCGATGATTCCGGCGGCCATGAACAACGACGCCTTGAAGGTCGCGTGGTTGAGGATGTGGAACACCGCCGCGACCGCTGCCAGCGGGCTGTTCAGGCCCAGTAGCAGGGTGATCAGGCCCAGGTGGCTGATGGTCGAATAGGCCAGCAGGCCCTTGAGGTCGTTCTGGAACATCGCGCAGTAGGCGCCCAGCAGCAACGTACAGGCCCCGGCCCCGCTGACGATGTAGAACCATTCTTCGCTGCCGGACAGGGATGGCCACAGGCGAGCCAGGAGAAACACCCCGGCCTTGACCATGGTGGCCGAGTGCAGATAGGCCGAGACCGGTGTCGGTGCGGCCATGGCGTGGGGGAGCCAGAAGTGGAAGGGGAACTGGGCGCTTTTGCTCAAGGCGCCGATCAGGATCAGGGGAAGCAGGATGGGGTACAGCGCATGGGCACGAATCAGATCGCCGGCGGCCAGGACCTTGTCCAGGTCATAGCTGCCGACGACATGGCCGAGGAGCATGACTCCCGCCAGCAGGCACAAACCGCCGGCACCGGTTACCATCAGGGCCATGTAGGCGCCCCGACGGGCATCGGCGCGGTGGTGCCAGTAGCCGATCAGCAGGAACGAAAAGAGGCTGGTCAGCTCCCAGAAAAACACCATTTGAATCAGGTTGCCGGAGATCACCAGCCCGAGCATGGCACCCATGAATGCCAGGAAAAAGGCAAAAAAGCGTGGCACCGGGTCTTCCGGCGACATGTAGTAACGCGCATAGAGCGATACCAGGGTACCGATGCCCAGCACCAGCAGGGAGAACAGCCAGGCGAAACCGTCCAGGCGCAGGACGAAGTTCAAACCCAGGCTGGGCAGCCAGAAGTATTCTTCGCGTATCACACCGCCGTCGGCGATCTGCGGGTACAACAAGGCCACCTGGAGGGTGCCGACCAAGGCGATCAATCCGGAGAGAATCGATTCAGCATTACGTGCGTTGTGTGGCAGCAATGCCGCCAGACAGCTGCCAATAAATGGCAGAAGCAGTAGAACTATCAGGGACATAGGCTTCTAATCTGCGGAAGTTTGTGAAGGATCATACGTGCCGCGTCCCGGATCACCAACTGCCAAGCTGTGGCAGGATCCTACAAGGTAGGCAGAAAAAGCCTGATTCACATTGTTTTGAAGTGCTTGATCGACCGGTCGGACGCTATCGCGAGCAAGCGCCGCGCCGCCCGGTTCTCCCCACGCTGGGCATCTGTTGTGTCGTGATCGCGTGCCTGCCTCCGGACCCTGTGGGAGATTCTATGGTTGAGGGCTTTCCCTCAACCATACAAGCGAGTCTGCTCGCGATGGCTATTGTTCAGGCGACGCAGCGTTCACGCCTCGATCTTGTGGGTCCTGTTCCCGCTCTGCTTCAGGCACGACAGCCTTACCTTTGGTTTTCAGCTCACTGACGATCACCGCCGCGACAATCAATGCCGCGCCGAACAGCGCCAGCCCCGGCAACCGCTCACCCGCCAGGCGCCCGGCAATCCCGGCCCAGACCGGCTCGCCGGCATAGATCAGCGTCGCACGGGTGGGGGATACACTTTTCTGCGCCCAGTTCATCGCCACCTGAATTGCGGCACTGGCGGCACCCAGGCCCAGGGCGCTGGCCAGCAGGAGCCAGGAAAACGACGGAAGCGCTTCCCGGGTCGGTGCAATCATCAGGAACGCCAGCACCGAGGTGACGGCCAGTTGCACCACCGTGACCCGTCGCACATCGACCCTGCCGGCGTAGCTGCTGATCAGGATGATTTCCGCGGCGATCGCTACCGCACTGATCAGGGTGGCGATCTCACCGGCACTGAAGTTCAACGTGGCCCCCGCGGGGCCCGAGAGCAGCATCAGCCCGGCGAAGGCCAACATGATGCCAATGCTCGGCATCAAGCCCGGACGGCGCCCGAGTACCAGCCATTGCAACAACGGCACGAACGGTACGTACAACGCGGTGATAAACGCCGACTGGCTGCTCAGGATGGTTTGCAAGCCGTAGGTCTGCAGGCCATAGCCCAGCATGATCGCCACGCCGATGAAGGCGCCGGCCTTGAACTCGAACCAGGTCAACTGGCCCAGGTTGCGCCAGGAGAACAGGGCGACGATGCCGGCGGCGGCGGCAAAGCGCAGGCCGACGAAGAACATCGGGCCGCTGACGGTCATGGCGTGCTGCACCAGCAGGAAGGTGCCCTCCCAGATCATGGTGATCAGCACCAGTACACATTCGGCCTTGCTCAGCCGAAACAAGCTGGAAGTGGGTGTGGAAGAGTTCGCTGACGTCATGGCCTTGCGCGCTACCTGAGTGGGACGCACAATGCGCCAGAAGTTGGGCAGTATACTGCGCAACACCCTCAAGTGAGCAATATAGTGCACAAAGAAAACGGCCAACGGGCTTCCGTCCTGCAACACGTCAGCCAGAATGTCCGGCGTCTGCGCCATGCCGCCGAACTGAGCCAGACCGCACTGGCGGAAAAGTCCGGGGTCAGCCGGCGGATGCTGGTGGCCATCGAGGCGGGTGAGAAAAACGTCAGCCTGACCACCCTCGACCGGGTGGCCGAAGCGCTGGACGTGGCCTTCAGTGACTTGATTTCCGCCCCCGATGCCCGGGATCCGAGCCGCATCAATGAAGTGGCATGGGCGGGCGTTATCCCCGGCAGCAAGGCCGTGTTGCTGGCCAAGGCCGCTGCGTGCCGTGAAGTGGAGCTCTGGGAGTGGCGCCTGGAACCGGGCGAGCTGTACCTATCGGACGCCGATGCCGACGGCTGGAGCGAGCAGGTGTATGTGTTCGAAGGCTGCCTGACCCTGGTGCTGGGCGATGAAGAGCGCAGGCTGGCAACCGGCGATTTCGTCAGTTTCGCCAGTAACCGCACCCACGCCTATCGCAATGACGGTGATGTAGCCGTGAGGTTCGTGCGTAACGTGGTGATCTGAACGAATCCTGGTTAATCCATTTTCTACAAAGTTTTTATAAAGCCATGATTTTAAAATAATTTACTCTCTATAAGGCGCCGAAGACCCATGAGTGAAGTTCCCCTCGGGCAAGCACAGCAGGCGGTTCGCAGTGCCGACATCCTGATCGTCGGCGGTGGCTTGAGCGGGGCGTTGCTCGCCGCCCAGTTGATGCGGTTGCCCGGCCAGCGCCAGGTACTGGTGGTCGAACCACGCGCCGAACTGGGGCGCGGTGAGGCCTATAGCGCGGTCGAACTGGGGCACACGCTCAATGGCAATGCCGCGCGCATGAGCGTCGATCCGGACAATGCCGACGACTTGACGCAATGGTTGACGGCCTTCATTGCCGGCGGCGGCTGGCCACAATCGAGCGAGCAGACGGTGCCGGTTGCCGAACTGTTCCCGCCCCGGGGCCTGTTCGGCCTGTATGCGCAGCAACGCCTGGCTGAGGCGCGAGTGCAGGGGGCGGCTCAGGGGGCGAGTGTCGAGCATGTGCGCGCCGAAGGGGTCGACCTGCAGATCGACGAGCAGGGGGCGCTGCTGACATTGAATGACGGCACCCGGTTGCGGGGCGCGGTGGCGGTTCTGGCCACCGGCATGTTCCCGGCGGCCAGGACCCCGCAGACCGAATCCAGCGGCCTGAATGCGGCGGCGCTGGATCCTTGGGACGTGGCGGCGATGGCGCAACTCGATCCGCTCGCCAGGGTAATGATCATCGGCTCCGGCCTGACCATGGTCGATGCCGTGGTGTCGCTGGAGCAGGCCGGGCATCGCGGGCCGATCGACGTGTTCTCCCGCCACGGCCTGCTGCCCCATGTGCGGCGTCAGCCACCGGCGTGGGTGGATTTTCTGGCGCTGGACCCCGGCATTGGCAGCCCACGGCAACTGATGCATGAACTGCGTCGCCAATGCCGCGCGGCGGCAGTCGAAGGGATCGACTGGCAGGCACCGCTGGACACCGTCAGGGCTCATATCGGACGGCTCTGGAGTCAGGCCACGGATGTGCAGCGCCGTCAGTTCGTGCGCCATGTGCGCCCCTGGTGGGAAAGTCACCATCACCGTTCGCCGCCCTTGAGTGCCGAGTTGGTGGCCCGATTGCATGCCGAGGGGCGGTTGCGGATCCAGGCGGCCTCATTCAAGGGCCTGGCGCCCTCGACCGATGGCCGTGTCAATATCCGTATTCGCCGTCGCGGGGAGGCGGGGACGACCCTGGTCGGTGGCGATGCCCTGATCAACTCCAGCGGTATCGAGTACGACTGGCGCCGGGTCGCCCGGGCCTTGCCGCAGCAGTTGTTGGCCCGTGGCCTGGTTCAGCCTGGGCCGTTGGCCTTGGGGATTGCCGCGCAGGCGGACGGTGCCGTGCTCGACGCCCAAGGGCAGGCCCCCCGGCGGTTGTTCGCCATGGGCCCGCCCTTGCGGGGCATGTGGTGGGAAAGTACCGCCGTCACCGACGTGGCGAGCCAGGCCAAGGCGCTGGCGCTGCGGTTGGTCAGCGGGCCGCAATCCTTGTAGATACCGTCTCAACCTTCACCGGGCAATGCAGGCGGCGCCCATGTAGGAGCGAGCTTGCTCGCGATGACCGTGAGCGCGACGTGGGGTATCAGGCAGCACGCGTTATCGTTGGCAACCCTCGCGAGCGACGCTCGCTCCTACAGGGCAATGTAGGCAGAGCCCACAGAAAACGGTTTGGATCAGGACAGGAAGCCACCGTCCACATTCAGCGAGATCCCGGTGGTGTAGCTGGACGCATCGCTGGCCAGGTACAGCACGGCGCCGGCCATTTCGCTGGGCGCGGCCACGCGCTTGAGGGGGATCTGCTGCAGTGCGGTGTTGAGGATCGCGTCGTTCTTGACCAGGGCCGAGGCGAACTTGGTGTCGGTCAGGCCAGGCAGCAGGGCGTTGCAGCGGATGCCGAACTGCGCGCATTCCTTGGCGAAGACCTTGGTCATGTTGATCACGGCGGCCTTGGTCACCGAGTAGATGCCCTGGAAGATCCCCGGAGAGACGCCGTTGATCGACGCCACGTTGATGATGCTGCCGCCACCGTTCTCGCGCATCAGCTTGCCGGCTTCCACCGACATGAAGAAGTAGCCGCGAATGTTCACGTCCACGGTTTTCTGGAAGGCGCCGAGGTCGGTGTCCAGCACATTGCAGAACTGCGGGTTGGTCGCGGCGTTATTGACCAGGATATCCAGGCGCCCGAACTGTTCGCGAATACCGGCGAAGACCTGGCTGATCTGCTCCATTTCACCGATGTGGCACGCGATGGCGGTGGCTTTGCCGCCGTCCTTGATGATCGCGTCGGCCACGTGCTGGCAGCCGTCGAGCTTGCGGCTCGAGACGATCACGTGGGCACCTTGCTGGGCCAGCAGTTTGGCGATGGCCTCACCGATGCCACGGCTGGCGCCGGAGACGAAAGCGATTTTGCCGTCGAGGTCGAACAACTGAGTCTTGGACATGGTTTTTCCTTGTTGTGGGCCGCTGGGGGGCAATAGGAACCGTGATCAGAGGCTGGATTTCGAAATGACCTGCAGGCTCATCTGCTCCAGCAGTTTGTTCATGTGAATGAACTGTGCGAAGCGTTTGTCCTGGGTCTGGCCATGGAAGAAGCGGTAGTAGATCTGCTGCACGATACCGGCCAGGCGGAACAGCCCGTAGGTGTAGTAGAAGTCGAAGTTGTCGATCCGAATGCCCGAACGTTCGGCGTAGTAGTCGACGAACTCACGACGGGTCAGCATGCCCGGCGCATGGCTGGGCTGGCGGCGCATCAGTTGCACCGGTGCCGGGTCCGCGGCTTCGATCCAGTAGGCGAGGGTGTTGCCCAGGTCCATCAACGGATCGCCCAGGGTGGTCAGTTCCCAGTCCAGCACGCCGATGATCTGCATCGGGTTGTCCGGATCCAGGATCACATTGTCGAAGCGGTAGTCGTTGTGGACGATGCTCGACGTCGGGTGGTCGGCGGGCATTTTGTCGTTGAGCCAGGCCTTGACCGCTTGCCATTGTGGCGCGTCCGGGGTCAGGGCTTTTTCATAACGGTCGCTCCAGCCCTTGATCTGCCGGGCGACATAGCCTTCAGGCTTGCCCAGGTCGGCCAGGCCGCAGGCCGTGTAGTCGACACGGTGCAGTTCAACCAGTTTGTCGATGAAGCTCTTGCACAGTGCCCGGGTGTTGGTCGCGTCCAGGCCCAGTTCTGCCGGTAGCTCGGAGCGCAGGATGATCCCCTTGACCCGCTCCATCACATAGAACTCGGCGCCGATCACTGACTCGTCGGTGCAGTGCACGTAGGCCTTGGGGCAGTAGGGGAAACCGTCCTTGAGCTGGTTGAGAATGCGGAACTCACGGCCCATGTCGTGGGCGGACTTGGCCTTGTGACCAAACGGCGGCCGGCGCAGCACGAACTCCTGGCCGGGGTACTCGAGCAAGTACGTCAGGTTCGAAGCGCCACCGGGAAACTGACTGATCCGTGGCAGACCGCTCAGGCCTGGAATATGCGCCTTGAGGTACGGGTCGATCAGGCTGGCATCGAGTTCTTCGCCGGAGCGAATACGGGTGGACTGGTCATTCAGCGCCATGCTTATCCCTTCTGCTTATTCTGGAGGCCAGAGACTATTGGCTAATCTAATGCGCACACCCGGCCCCCACAACCTCGGCGGTCCTTTATAGGTGAGCGTGTTGCCGGTCAATCAGTGTGTTTGATACAGGTGTTTGAACCTTGGGTTCAACGCGCGGCATGGTGTACCGCAACCGGCAACGCCACCGGCGTCAGCACCGGGCGATTGGAGAAAAACGCCAGCAGGTTCTGCCCCACCAGTTCCACGGTGGCCTGGGTGGCTTCGGGCGACAGGCCGGCGACATGGGGGGTGAGGATAACGTTGGCGAGTGTTTTCAGGGCATCCGGTACCTGGGGTTCGGCGTCGAAGACGTCGAGGGCGGCGCCGGCAATCCGGCGTTGTTCCAGCGCGCTGATCAGGTCGGCGGTGACGACCACGCTGGCCCGGGCAATGTTGACGATAAAGCCATGGGGGCCCAGTGCGTCCAGCGTCTGTTTGTTGATCAGGTACTCGGTGCCCAGGCCGCCCGGGGTGCAGACGAGCAGAAAGTCCGAGGCGCGCGCCAGTTCCGTGGGGGTGGTGCAGAAGTCATAGGGCACGTCGCCGCGTACCTGGCGATTGTGGTAGCTCACACTCATGTCGAAGCCGTTGGCCGCACGTTTGGCGATGGCCATGCCCACGGCTCCCAGCCCCAGAATGCCCAGGCGTTTGCCTGCCAGGGACGGGCGCATGATTTTCGGCCATTCGCCGCGCCGCACCGCGGCATCGGCCCGCGGGATGTCGCGCACCAGGGCCAGCAACAGGGCCATGGCGTGGTCGGCGACCGAGGAGGCGTTCACCCCGGCGCCATTGGTGACAGTGATGCCCCGGTTGCTGGCTGCCTGCAGGTCGACATGCTCGTAGCCGGCACCGATCACACAGATGATCTTCAGGTTGGGCAGGGCGGCGATTTCTTCGGCGTGCAGGCCCAGTGGCCCGCGAGTGAGTACGGCGTCGATGTGCCCGCCGTGGCTGCTGATGGCCTGGGCACGTTCGTCGGGGGTGGGGGCGAGGATGAGATGAAAGCCCTGGTGTTCGAGAATCGGCAGATAGTCGTTGATGGTTTCAACCAGTACCAGAACGGTGGCAGGCATGCTCAGCTCCTGAGGGTGTCGAAAAGGGCACGTCACGAATTCGCAAGATGCTCAAAGATTGCCGATTGGCCGGCGTTTGGCAATGGGGGCGGCGACTGGCAGCACCTTCAGGCCATTGATGGGCGCGCGTCAGCGAAAAAAAGCGCTGATACGCATCACCGCTCCTCAGCTAAGTCTTTGCTTCTGCTCATTAATCCCGGACAATCGCGCCCCTGTTTCGGCCGGGGCGCTGCCTGTCAGCTTTTTCTGACTCGTCCTGACCGAGTGGCAAGTGACCGGAATGCGGAGATCCGACCGGATGAATGATCAGGCCAATAGCGTTGATGAACGCTATGAAGCGGCGGCACCAGCAAGCCTCACTAGCTGGAATCGCCATGACACCACCTGGATGCTGGGCCTGTTTGGCACGGCGATTGGTGCGGGAACCTTGTTTTTGCCGATCAACGCAGGTCTTGGCGGTTTCTGGCCGCTGTTGATCCTGGCGTTGCTGGCGTTCCCGATGACGTACTACGCGCACCGCGGCCTGACCCGCTTCGTCTTGTCCGGTCGTGAAGGGGCGGACATCACCGAGGTGGTCGAGGAGCATTTCGGGATAAAGGCCGGCGCCCTGATCACCTTGCTGTATTTCTTCGCCATTTTTCCGATCCTGCTGATCTACAGCGTTGCCTTGACCAACACCGTGGGCAGCTTCCTTGAGCACCAGTTGCACATCATGCCGCCACCCCGGGCGGTTCTGTCGTTCGTGCTGATCCTCGGCCTGCTGGCGGTGGTGCGCTGTGGCGAGCAGGTGATCGTCAAGGCCATGAGCCTGATGGTCTACCCGTTCATCGTGGCCTTGCTGTTCCTGGCGGTGTTCCTGATTCCGCACTGGAACGGCGGCATCCTGGCCACCGCGACCACGCTGCCCGAGCCGTCGGCGCTGCTGCACACGCTGTGGCTGGCGATTCCGGTGATGGTGTTCTCGTTCAACCACTCGCCGATCATCTCGGCCTTCGCGGTAGACCAGAAGCGTCGTTACGGTGCTAACGCCGAAGAGCGCAGCTCGCAGATCCTGTCCCGTGCCCACCTGCTGATGGTGGTGATGGTGCTGTTCTTCGTCTTCAGCTGCGTGCTGACCCTGTCGCCGGCGCAGTTGGCCGAGGCCAAGGCGCAGAACCTGTCGATCCTGTCGTACCTGGCCAACCACTTCAGTAACCCGACCATCGCGTTCGCCGCGCCGTTGATTGCGTTCGTGGCCATTTCCAAGTCGTTCCTGGGCCACTACATCGGTGCCAGCGAAGGCTTGAAAGGCTTGATCGTGAAAAGTGGCAAGCGTCCGGGTGCCAAGGCGCTGGACCGCATGACCGCTGCGTTCATGCTGGTGGTGTGCTGGATCGTCGCCACGCTGAACCCGAGCATCCTGGGCATGATCGAAACCCTGGGTGGCCCGGTCATCGCGGCGATTCTGTTCCTGATGCCGATGTACGCGATCCGCAAGGTTCCGGCCATGGCGCGTTATCGTGGCCAGGCCTCCAACGTCTTCGTGACGGCGGTAGGCCTGGTGGCCATTTCGGCGTTGATTTACTCGCTGGCAGCCTGAGTGCCGGGTGGTTCGACCGGCCAGGCCGGTATCGAACCCGACCCTGAGTGAAAGAATGGCCGCTGACGACACCGTCAGCGGCTTTTTTTTGGTTCATCGCGGATTACCGGGAAAGACGCTCTTGATCTTCATGAAAAAGAACTCGCTATCCCGGTAACCGTACGCCATCCGCTTGATGACCTTGATTCGATTGTTTATTCCTTCCAACTGCCCCGTGTGCATCGACCCGCCGAACATGACTCAAGTACTCGCCCGGCATACGCCCCTCATTTGGACTGCTGCACCACCGGCTGAGCGATGGAATCGATCGGTGTCACCACGTCGCTGAGGTCGATATGCTTGAAATGCGGCTTCTCGCCCAGGCGCGCGTTGAAGCGCGTGTTGAAGGTGAAGTCATCCTGGGTCGGCTGGCTGAGGGGAATGCCATATACCGGTTTGATGCCCGCCACGTCATATCCCATCAACTGCAGCAAGGTCGGGAAGATGTTGTACTGACTGGATCGGTCTTTGTTGGCCCCAAGCACTGCCGGCCAGTCGAGGGTCTTGAGGCCGGTCCCCTGGATGACGACCAGAGGCACCAGCCCCTCCTCTGGTACCGGATCGCCCCCGCAGTGAGTGTTCAAACCCGGGTTACCGCGCTCATGCAGATCCTGGCCATGGTCTGAGGTGTAGATCATCACGGCATTGCTCAGGTCTGCCTTGGCCAAGACCCGTGAAAAGAATTCACCGACATTCCACCGCAAGGTGTTCTTGTAGGCATTGCGGTACAGCGCCCAGTCATCCAACTGCCCGCTGAAGCCGTCGCGGCTGCCGGTATCGGCCACATCGTCGTACTTTCCACGCGGCAGCGCCGGCCGGTAGACCATGAAGTCGTCAGGATACTTGTCATTTACAGGGAAGTGCGCGCCGATTTTATTGATGACGATCAATTGTGGCTTGCCATCATTGAGATGCTCGATCAATTGCTGCGCCGCCGCCATGTCTCGGTCGCGTACACGGACAGTGTCAAACTGGACGAACCGGTCGATGTCCTGCTTCTCGGTCTCGGTCATCAGGTTTTGCAATTTGCCACCGGTGCGCTGGGCATCGATGTAGATCGTCTCCAGCCCGGCCTTTTTCGCGTACTGCCAGATTGAAGGCAGGGTCGAGTTGATGCGCAGGTAATCGCTGCGCGTGCCGCCGTAACGCAAGGTGATGTTGGTGTCGGCGCTGCAATTGGCGATGGAGGCGGCATAGCCGTAGTTATAGATATCCACGCCTGGGTGCGACTGCATGAGGTTGCTGCGTACTCCATGCTCGGTATTGAGGTCCAGGTAGTTGCCGGTAATGCTTTCATCGATGATCAGAACGATATCGTGGCTGACCGGTTCGGTATTGCGCCTCAGGCTGACCGCCTGACGAGGGCCCACGGTATTATGGGCAGTCTCGTAGGCGAACAGACTCAAATAGGCCAACGGCGTATACATGATCGGCAACCCCCGGGCACCTTCACCGCTACGCAGGAAGAGAATGCCTGACAGCAGCACGACACCAAGCACTGGCGCTGCGACAAGTGCGGCCCCGGGCAGTGGTAAAGATCGTTTCGGCTTGAGGGCGATTCCCACCAGCAGTAACAGCCCGCTGGCAAGTGCGCTCAGGATGGTCGAGTGGTACTGGTAGAGGGCTTCCTGGATAAAGCCGCCCGAATAAACCATCGATATAAACGCGCTGTAGCTCAAATAGTCGGCAGTCACGCGAGTATAGACGTCAAAAAAGACGGCGGACGTAAAGAACAACAACGCAAATAGGTAGCGAACCAATGACTGGCGTATATACGCAGTCAAAAGTAACGCAATCAGCAGAACCCCGAATAAGCCTATATACACAAGCGCCGGAGCGCTCATGCCTAGCGACAATAGGCGTTCGAGATAGTAATCATAGCTTTTTAATACATACAGAAAGATCAGCAGTTCCTTCAGGTAACGCGTCATCCTGTCTTCTCCTGCCTGGCTGCAATTCCTTTCGCCGTCGCGCTCGACTGCCCGTGCCAGGCACATGGAGGGTTGACGTTCCTGATCGAAACTGCCGTATCGATGTCACGATAGCATCACCGTTTCAAAGAGCAAGGCAGCCTCCATAACGGCATTGACAGCAATAAACTGATGTTAAAAAGCATCAACAATTCGTTACTCAGGGAGGGTAATTCAATAAAAATTCGGTTCAGTCTGTAAGGACTCTCCGAATAAGTCCCCCAAACGTGATGAACTACGCGCTCACCACCTGACCGCGCTGCCCATGAGCCAGATGAGCTTTTCCGACTTCGAGCACGCCGGCAGCGCAAGCAAACCCGCCGCGAATGCTTCCTCGCCGAGATGGAACAGGTGGTGCCCTGGAGCGGCTTTGGGGCTGCTGCGCATCCCAAGCTCCCTCGCTACGAAGGTGTTCGGCGCGGTATTTCTGGGTGGGACAGCATGACGCGGCCGCTACACTGCGTTGTTCAAGGTCCAATTGATGTTGCTCAGTACCGGTTGCGCTCCAGGCAGGTAGGCTTGCGCTGGCAAAACCCCGTGGACGTAGGTCGGTTTTGTGCCGTCATCGATCATCGGGTCGGCCTGGAAACACTGCTCTGGAGAGACCTGATTGCCGACTGATCCGCTAATTGCATCCAAACAAACCCCCGCCAAAGGTCGCAAACGCTGGCTGGATGTACTGGCCGGGTTGTCGATCGCCGGCCTGCTGCTGCCCGAGGCGGTGGCCTATTCGAGCATCGCCGCGCTGGCGCCCCAGGCCGGGGTGATCGCCCTGTTCGCCGGTTTGCTGTGCTATGGCGTGTTCGGCACCAGCCGGTTTGCCATTGTCGCGGCAACTTCCTCGTCAGCGGCAGTGCTGGCGGCCGCCACTTCTACGCTGGCCAACGGTGACCCGCAGCTGCGTTCGAGCCTGGCAATCGCCTTGGTCCTGGTGACCGGGGTGCTGTTTGTGCTGGCCGGGCTGTTCAAGCTGGGCCGCGTGACGTCGTTCATCGCCAAGCCGGTGCTGCGTGGGTTCTCCTTTGGCCTGGCGCTGACCATTATCCTCAAGCAACTCGCCAGTGTGGTGGGGGTGCACCTGAGTGATGGCAATCTGGTGCGTTTTCTGCCGCAGTTACTGGGGCAGTTGCCTCAGTGGAACTGGGCCGCAGCCGGTGTGGCCGGTGTGGCGCTGTTGCTGTTGGCGGTATTCGCGCGGTTTCCCAGGGTGCCGGGCGGGTTGTTGGTGGTGATGATCGGCATCGCGGCCGGCCAGTGGCTGAATTTGCCCAGCTATGGGATCAAGCTGATCGGCGTCATCGACCTGAGCCTGGAGTTGCCGAGTCTGCCGGTGTTGCCTTTTACCGACTGGTTGCGCCTGGGGGAGCTGGGCTTTGCGATGGTGATGATTCTGTATGCGGAATCCTACGGTTCAATCAGCTCATTTGCCCTCAAGCACGGTGACCGGGTGTCCTCCAATCGGGACCTGCTGGCGCTGGGCGCCTCCAACCTGATGTCCGGGCTGTTTCACGGCATGCCCGTGGGAGCGGGGTATTCCGCAACCTCCGCCAACGAGGCCGCCGGCGCCAATTCGCGGCTGGCTGGCGGTGTGGCGGCGTTGGTGGTGCTGGTCATTGTCCTGACCGTGCTGCCCTATATTGCCCTGACCCCGGAGCCGGTACTGGCGGCCATCGTCATGCATGCGCTGGGTCGTGGCCTGAGCCTGAAACCCCTGGGGCGCTACTTCGTCTGGCAACGTGACCGTGTGCTGGTGGTTTGTGCCGTGGTGGCGGTGCTGACGCTGGGGGTGCTGGATGGCTTGCTGGTCTCGGTGGCGATCAGTGTGTTGTTGATGCTCAAGCAACTGTCGGTGGCGGACATCCAGGTGCTCGGGCGTGCCGGTGACGGCCATGATTTCGTCGACCTGGAGCGTCATCCCTCGGCCAGCGCGGTGCCAGGGGTGATGATTGTGCGGCCGGGAGAGGCGCTGTTTTTCGCCAACGTCGAGCGGATTCTCGGTGGCGCCTTGCATTTGGTCCGGCATTCGGAAATGCCGATTCATACGGTGATTCTCAGTCTGGAGGAGTCGCCCAATCTGGATGGCACCAGCATCGAGGCCCTGCAGGAGTTTTTTGTGCGGGTGCATGCCGAAGGCAAGCAACTGGTGCTGGCCCGTCTCAAGCATCGCGCGAAAGCGGCGTTGCTGGCGTTACCCGAGGTGGAGCGCCTGGGGGTGGTCCTCAGTGGCCGGAGTGTCGACGGTGCGGTCGGGTTGGCACTGACGCAGTAAAAGAAAGCCAGGCATAAAAAAACGCCGCCCCTTGCAAGAGGGGCGGCGTTTTCTATTGCGTTGTCAGCTTAGGCTTGAACGACCGGGATGTTGGCGTTCGCAGCAGCTTCACGGAACTCGGCAATCTGGTCGAAGGACAGGTAGCGGTAGACATCGGCCGCCATGCTGTCGATCTTGCCAGCGTATTCCATGTACTCCTCGACGGTCGGCAGGCGACCCAGGATCGAAGCCACGGACGCCAGCTCAGCCGAAGCCAGGTAGACGTTCGCGCCGTCGCCCAGACGGTTCGGGAAGTTACGGGTCGACGTCGACACGACTGTCGAGTTCGGCTCTACGCGTGCCTGGTTACCCATGCACAGCGAGCAGCCCGGCATTTCCATGCGCGCGCCAGCCTTGCCGTAGATGCCGTAGTAGCCTTCTTCGGTCAGTTGGTGAGCGTCCATCTTGGTCGGCGGCGACAGCCACAGACGGGTTGGCAGCTGACCCTTGACCTGATCCAGCAGTTTACCGGCAGCGCGGAAGTGACCGATGTTGGTCATGCACGAACCGATGAACACTTCGTCGATCTTCTCGCCAGCAACGCTGGACAGCAGACGGGCGTCGTCCGGATCGTTCGGCGCGCAGAGTACTGGCTCCTTGATCTCGTTCAGGTCGATTTCGATGATTTCAGCGTATTCGGCGTCAGCATCGGCAACCATCAGCTCAGGGTTGGCAATCCAGGCTTCCATCGCTTGAGCACGACGTTCCAGGGTACGAGCGTCGCCGTAGCCTTCGCCGATCATCCAGCGCAGCAGGGTGATGTTGGAGCTCAGGTACTCGGTGATCGACTCTTTCGACAGCTTGATGGTGCAACCGGCAGCCGAACGTTCGGCCGAGGCGTCGGACAGCTCGAAAGCCTGTTCGATGCTCAGGTTGTCCAGGCCTTCGATTTCCAGGATGCGGCCGGAGAAGGCGTTCTTCTTGCCTTTCTTCTCTACGGTCAGCAGGCCAGCCTGGATCGCGTAGTAAGGAATGGCGTGAACCAGGTCACGCAGGGTGACGCCCGGTTGCATTTCGCCTTTGAAGCGCACCAGGATCGATTCCGGCATGTCCAATGGCATAACGCCAGTGGCTGCGGCGAACGCTACCAGGCCGGAACCGGCCGGGAACGAAATACCCATCGGGAAGCGGGTGTGGGAGTCACCACCGGTGCCGACGGTATCCGGCAGCAGCATGCGGTTCAGCCAGCTGTGGATGATGCCGTCGCCCGGACGCAGGGATACGCCGCCACGGGTCATGATGAAGTCAGGCAGGGTGTGGTGGGTGGTCACGTCGATCGGCTTAGGGTAAGCCGCGGTGTGGCAGAAGGACTGCATCACCAGATCGGTCGAGAAGCCCAGGCACGCCAGGTCTTTCAGTTCGTCACGGGTCATTGGACCGGTGGTGTCCTGGGAACCCACGGTGGTCATCTTCGGTTCGCAGTAGGTGCCTGGACGAACGCCAGTCACGCCGCACGCCTTGCCGACCATCTTCTGCGCCAGGGTAAAGCCCTTGGTGCTTTCGGCAGGTGCTTCCGGCTTCTTGAACAGGTCCGACGGTGGCAGGCCCAGTTCGGCACGTGCCTTCTCGGTCAGGCCACGGCCGATGATCAGCGGAATACGGCCGCCAGCGCGCACTTCGTCCAACAAGACCGGGGTCTTCATTTCGAAGGTGGTCAGGACTTCGTCGGTGCCGTGCTTGCAGACTTTGCCAGCATGCGGGTACAGGTCGATCACGTCGCCCATGTTCATGTTGGTGACGTCGAATTCGATTGGCAGTGCGCCAGCATCTTCCATGGTGTTGTAGAAGATCGGAGCGATCTTGCTGCCGAAGCAGAAGCCGCCTGCACGCTTGTTCGGCACGTAAGGAACGTCGTCGCCGAAGAACCACAGCACCGAGTTGGTGGCCGATTTACGCGACGAACCGGTACCGACCACGTCACCGACGTAGGCGATCGGGAAGCCGGCGTTGCGCATTTCTTCGATCTGCTTCATCGGGCCGGTGACGCCTTGCTGGTCAGGCTCGATGCCTTCACGGGCCATTTTCAGCATGGCCAGGGCGTGCAGCGGGATGTCCGGACGGGACCAGGCATCTGGAGCAGGGGACAGGTCGTCGGTGTTGGTTTCGCCGGTGACCTTGAACACGCGCAGGCTGATCTTGTCGGCCAGGACAGGGCGGTTCTTGAACCACTCGCCGTCAGCCCAGGATTGCATGACGCCTTTGGCGTGAACGTTGCCGTTCTTGGCTTTTTCCGCGACGTCGTGGAACGCATCGAACATCAGCAGGGTGTGCTTGAGTTGGGCCGCTGCGACCGGGGCCAGTTCGGCGTCGTCGAGCAGGTCAACCAAGGTCACGATGTTGTAGCCGCCTTGCATGGTGCCAAGCAGTTCAACCGCGCGTTTTTTGTCGATCAGGGGGGAAGTGGCTTGGCCTTTGGCCAATGCCGACAGGAAGCCTGCCTTGACATAGGCTGCTTCGTCCACGCCAGGTGGAACGCGATTGGTGATCAGGTCCAGCAGAACGGCTTCTTCGCCAGCCGGGGGATTTTTCAGCAGCTCGACCAGGCCTGCAGTTTGTTCGGCGTTTAGCGGCTGGGGAACGATACCCAGTGCTGCGCGCTCTTCGATATGTTTGCGGTAGGCTTCAAGCACAGTTATTACCCTCATCAGTGGTCCCAATTGGGTGTCCGGGACGCTCATCCCGAAATTGCCGTACTCATGCGCTGCATGGCGTTGTGGGCCACTTAGCCAGAATTACCGACAATTCCTTACAGAAGCTGCTTTCAAAGTTTTACGCCTGCAGAACGGGGAGCTGATGAGGGTTGGCGTCAGGTTTTTCACCGCTGAAAAACCTTTCGCCAACACCGCTCTGAAGGAACGACTGTGCTCGTGACGCTTTGAAAACAGCTTCTAACGGACATTGGCGCCTAAAAAGGCTGGCTGATTCTACGGCAAAAAAAAATTAAAGGTAAGTTAGTGAGGGGTGATCAATGCTAGACAAAGGGCTAACATGCCGGCCTGTTCTGCTTTTTCGCGTTTTGCCTACCTATGCCCAATCAGACCATCAAGACCCCCTGCATCGGCCTCTGCTCCACTGTTTACGGGGACTTGGTGTGCCGTGGCTGCAAGCGTTTCCACCATGAAGTGATTCACTGGAACGGTTACAACGAGCAAGAAAAACGCGCCGTGTGGCTGCGTCTCGAGCAGTTGCTGGTGCAGGTCATGGCCGCAAAACTGGAAGTTTTCGACCCCTGGCGCCTGCGCGAACAGCTGGAATCGCGAAAAATCCGCTTCGTGCCCCACCAATCGGAATATTGCTGGGCCTATCAGCTGATTGCCCGGGGCGCGCGGGTGATCAACAACCTGGAAGCCTACGGGATGGTGCTGCTGCCGGAGTTTCGCGAGTGGAACCTGCCGGAGTTGCGCGATGCCATTGATCGGGAATTCTTCCTGCTGTCCGAGGCGCACTACCAGCGCTACATAGCGCCGGGGTTTCTCAAGGACAATTTCGGCGGTTGAGCCGCCCATGACATCGCCGGATCGTCATCGCAAGCAGGCTGCGGGGGACGATCCGGCGATAACGGTCTTGCCGGCGCCTTACTTGCCGGCGCTCACCAACTCCTCCAGATGATCCATGATTTCCTGCGGCTTGAGCACCAGCACGTCGCTTTCCAGGGCATCGAGCACCACTTCCGCGGTATTGCCGATCAGGGCCCCGGAGAATCCGCTGCGCGCCACGGTGCCGATCACCGTGACCGAGGCCTGCAGTTTATGGGCAGTGTGGGGGATCAAGACGTCCGCCGGGCCTTCCTCGATGTGCAGGTGGTCGTTGTCGATGTCGAACTCGGCCTGGAACGCCTTGCACTGTTCGCGGTAGCGCGCCTCGATGGTCTCCTTGAGCTGGAACACCGGGTCAGCGGCCGACAGCATGGGCGACGGGTGGGCGGTGATCACGTGCAACTGGGCCTTGGCCAGGTGGGCGATGTCGAAACCATGGTCGACGATGCTGGCGTGCAACACCCGGTGTTCGGGGTCGCTGTTGCCGACGTCGATGGCCGCCAGAATGGTGCCGCCGGTCCAGGGCTTCGCGGTTTTCACCAGCAACACCGGGCTGGGGCACTGGCGCAGCAGCTTCCAGTCGTCGGGGGTCAGCAGGAATTTTTTCAGCGGGTTGTCGGCAAAGTGCTGCTTGACCACCAGCCCACAGCCTTCGGCTTGCTGCACGTCGATGATGGTCTGGTGCAGGCTGTCGTGCCACGCCTGCTCGGTGGTGACGCTGTAGCCTTCGTCGAGCAGGCTGGCCTTGAGCACGGTCAACAGCGCCGAGTGCTCCTGCTTTTTATCGCAAATCAGCAGATGCAGATGGGCCTGGGTCACTCCGGCGATCAGTTTGGCGCGCTTGAGGGCCAGGCTTTCGTCGGGCAGTGGCTCGATCACCACCAGGATGCTGCGAATGGCTTGCATGGTCAGACTCTCCGCTGAATGAAAATGGCCTCGTTGCTCAACTATAGTTGCTGGTCGTGGCCTGGGGTCTTGATGCATATCAAGTGTAGCGACTGGTGGTCTGCCGGCAGGCCGGTATAATCGCGCCCTCGCTTTGAACCTATTACCCGTGAGCCTCATGTTACTGACCCCTGAATTCGTCACCGTCCTGCCCAATGCGCCTGTTGAACTGTCGGAAGCGAGCCAATGATCCTTCCTGAAATTCACGAGTTCCTGGGTTGCCGCACGCCGGACGGCTGGGTTCAGGCAGCACTGGCTGATCAGGAAACCTTGCTGATCGACCACAAGAATTGCGAGTTCAAGGCGGCCAGCACTGCCTTGAGCCTGATCGCCAAGTACCACTCCCATGTCGACCTGATCAACCTGATGTCGCGCCTGGCCCGGGAAGAACTGGTGCACCACGAGCAAGTCATGCGCCTGATGAAAAAGCGCAAGATCGAACTGCGCCAGCTGTCTGCAGGGCGCTACGCCTCGGGCCTGCGCAAGGTGGTGCGCAGTCATGAGCCGGTAAAGCTGGTGGACACCCTGGTGGTCGGTGCCTTTATCGAGGCCCGCAGCTGCGAGCGCTTTGAAGCACTGGTGCCGCATCTGGACGAAGAACTGGGCAAGTTCTACTTCGGCCTGCTCAAAAGCGAGGCCCGGCATTTCCAGGGCTACCTGAAACTGGCCTACCAGTATGGCGACGCCAAGGACATCGCCCAGGTGATCGACAGGGTACGCGCCGCCGAGCAGGAACTGATCGAGTCCCCGGACGTCGAGTTCCGCTTCCACAGCGGTGTTCCAACGCTCTGACCGGCCGGCTGAAAGACCCTCAAACACCTTGGGGGCATTTCACATGACCCGTGGCGAGCGAGCCACGGGGTAGTGCTCATGCTCGGCTCAAGCCCAGGCGCTGATGCCATTGGGCGATGGACTCCTCTGGATAGACGTCGAACTGTCGGTCGCTAGGATGCGTCTCGACTTCCACCCACGGAGCCCTGGATCCGAGCATCAAGTGGGTGTGCTGCGGCGGTATTGGCAGCGGGGTGTCGATGGCCGATGCAAACGGATGGATCAAATCTGGCCATTCGGGACTGAACAGCCACAACCCCGAGCCGCACAGCGCGCAGAAATGCCGCTCGGCGGTGCTGCGACGGGCGCGTTGGTCGCCGTCGTCCTTGAGCCGCGCATGGTAAATCGTGATGTGCTTGCGACCGCGTACTTTCAGGCTGGCGGCATCGCCCCCGAGGTTGATCGCATAACCGCCGCCGCCCTGGGTCTTGCGGCAGATCGAGCAATAACACCGTTGATAGGGGTAGGGGTGGGCGCTGGTCACACTGAACGACACCGCGCCGCAGTGGCAGGAGCCTTCGAGTTGCATGGAAACCTCCCGTCAATCTTGAGTTTGTCCCTGCAAGCCTAGTCTTTCAGCGATCCTCGATCGGCACCAGAATCGCATCGCCGGTGGCCACCAGTTTCCGTTGATCGCCGTTCTGCGCGAACAACTCGGCGCGGGCGAACACCTGCTTTTTACCGGCCTTGATCACGGTTGCCCGGGCAATGAACACTTCACCAACGGCCGGTGCCAGGCAGTTCACTGAAAAGTGCGAGGCCAATACATTGCCGGCCACCGTTCCCGCCGCAAATCCGCAGGCGGTATCCAGTAGCGCGCCGATCAGCCCCGCATGCAGGAACCCGGCATATTGCGCCATGTCGGACTCGCGAAAGGTCATCGACAGTTCCGCCTCTCCGCTGGCGGCGTGGGTGACCTCGAAGCCGCCCCAGCGGTTGAAGGCTGAGGTCGAGTTGATCCGTTTCAGTGTATCGAGCATGGCGATTCCCTCCGGTTGAGGGGGTCACCTTGCGCCGGGCGTGAGGGGATGTCATTGCCGATAAGGGAAGGTGATGAGCGGCAGGCCTGATGGTGAATACACCGGCCCGGTCACGGTCTTGCTGGAGGCCACCGACTGCGGGCAGGCCGCACTATAATTAGTCAGTGTCGGTGTGGCTGTGGCGCCACAACGCATCGGGAATCCCTTGTGCCCGCCTGAACGGCAGCGGGTGGCACAGCCGGTGGGATGAGCCGTCCGCTTGATGACACGATAGAGGCACCTGCCATGAAAAATCATTCCTTCCAGCATTACTCCCACGACGTGGGAGCGGCCGTGCACGACGCGTGGATAACGACCCGGGTGAAATCAGCTCTGGCCTTTGCAGACACGAACCTGGCCTTGCACATCAATGTCAAAACCCACGCGGGTACCGTGGCATTGAGCGGTCGGGTCAATACCCACAAGCAATGTGAACAGGCCGTGGCGATCGCCCGCTCAGTGCCTGGCGTCTGCGAGGTCGATGCCAAAGAGCTGCTGACCCATGTGTTCACCCCCGGCGGCATCTCTGAACCGCCAAACGCTGAAGAAAGCGCCGAAGACCGCACGCAGTCGTCGAAAAAAATCGACGATCAATGACCCGGTCAACCTTGTGAACGCAGCGCTCCCGACAGGGATTGGGGAGCGCCGCGTGGTCGTGCTGGCTGGATAGCCTTGCCGGGCACACTGTCCGGATCTGACGGGACAGGGTTGGGCCGCGACCAGTCCCGACCGTGCTGGACGCTATCGCACCGCCTGTGGCATCGTCCGGAGGATAAGTCACGCAGTAATCGGGGTCGGAACGATGGTGGCGGGTGAGGTAGGCGGCACACAGATATCGATGGCAACGCTCAAGGCGTTCAATCGTTGCGTTCTTCAGTTGTCGAGCCTGGCACGTGAGCGTGGCGGGTCTCATTTCATTGCCGAGGGCCTGCAGGCCTTTAGGCAACTGGTGCCCTTTGCATCGGCCTGGTGGGGCGAGATGTCCGGGACCGAGACCAGCGCCTCCCCGCAAAGCTGGATGCATGGGCGAATCAATCTGCCCGAGTCGTTTGTGGGCGAGTGGAGCAAGGTCGCAGGCGCAGATGGTTTTGCCCGGACCACCTTGAACCTGCCGGGGCAGGTGGTGTGTGACAGCGGCTTCAACGACCCCGACGAGGAGGTCAATGAGTTTGCCCGGCGATACGACCTCTTCTACCTGATGTGCGTCACGTTCGAGTTGCCCGAAAGCGGGCTGAATTTCTTCGTTTGCCTGTACCGTGGCCTGGACGACACCGGGTTCAACGAGCGCGAGGCCGGCTTGTTCGCGGCGTTTTGCGATCACTTGCTGCAATTGTGGCGATTCCAGGTGCAGGACATGATCCGTTCCGACACGGGCGACGGGGCGACGGACTTCGGCGTGGCGCGCATGGACGGCAGTCTGCTGTACGTGGGGGCGCAATTGTGTGCAGCGATTCAGCGCGAGGTACCGGGCTGGAACGGTTCGGTGCTGCCGGCGGAAGTGATCGCGCAACTGCAGAAAGTACCTTGTGTGATGCGCCTGGGGCGCAGTGCCTTGACACTGAGCCCGAATGCCGACCACGTGATCCTGTCCCTTGAGGCACAGGCCCGCGGGGTGGTGCTGGCGCCCCGTGAGCGGACCGCCGCCATGCTGTTCGCCGCCGGCCACTCCTACAAGGAAATCGCCAAGATCCTTGCGTTGAGTCCCGCGACCGTGCGCACCTACCTGCGTAACTGCTACCTGCAACTGGGGGTCAAGAGCAAGGTCGAGCTGGGTTCGGCGCTGCGTTCTCACTCCTGACGCCCGTCAGGCAAGCCTCATCATCATAGACCTCCACGGCAGGCGGGCGGAGCACCACCCGGACCGCTCCCACCAAGTGCCGGTCTCAGTAACGCGTGAACGCTGTTCCCGTGGCGAGCGAGCGTGCTCGCGCTGGGCTGCCCGGCAGCCCCAAGACCCGTCACCGGGGTTTACCTGAAAGACCGCAACCATCTTGTTGGGGGCGTTTCACGCCCCAGCGCGAGCTTGCTCCCTCGCCACGAAGACAGTGTTCAATCAAGAACAGAGGCAGCGTACACATGCCCTGCGGCTTGATTGGTGGGTGCTGACCTGTCTTTGTGGACGTAAGCCTGCTCTTGCCCCTCCTCATTTGTGGAGGTCCTTTCCGCTCCCGCGTTCTATAGGGTGTGCCCTGCATACCTCACAGGTTGCACGGCAGCGTGTCAGGGCCACTTCCACAATTATAAGAACAGGGGTGAGGCATTTGAGATTGTCCAGGCTGTTTATCGCCATTACCACGACAACGGCGCTTTCCTGCACGGCCCTGATGGGGCAGGTGCAGGCCGCAGCACCGGCAGATATGGTCATGCGCAACGGTTACGTCTACACCGTCGATGGTCGCAACTCCGTGCAGCAGGCGATTGCCATCGCGGGCGGCAAGATCGTCTATGTGGGCAGCGATGCCGGGCTCGGCCCGTACATCGGTACGCAGACACGGCAGGTGGACCTGGCGGGGCGCATGCTGATGCCGGGCTTCATCGACGCCCACATGCACCCGGGTGACGGCGGGCGCGCCATGACCTTGTGCGACCTGAAATACCAGACGATGACCCGGGCGGCCTTCCAGGCGAGCATTCAGGCGTGCCTGGATGCCGACAAGGACAAAGGGCCCGATGTCTGGCTCGAAGTGGGCAGCTGGGACCGCATGGGCATGACGGGGCTCGACGGCGACGCCGACAAGTCGACCCTGGACGCGCTGAAGACGGATCGCCCGATTCAGGTCCGCTCCACCGACTTCCATACCGTATTGACCAACTCCCGTGGCCTGGCGCTCGCCGGCATCAACAAGGACACCGTGAATCCGGGCGACGGCAAGTACGCCCGCGACAGTGCCGGCAATCCGACTGGCATCTGCGAGGACGGTGCGGCCGAGGCCATGGCCGCGGTGGTGCCGCCGGCCACTGACGCCGAGAAGCTGAACCAGGCCCGTGCCGCGCTGGATGCTCTGCGTCAGCAGGGCATTACCAGCTTCTTCGACGCCCTGTCGGGCCCGGAAAACGCCAAGGCCTTCAGCGCCCTGCAACAGTCGGGTGAGTTGACGGCCCGGGCCTTGCTGGCGATCAAGCTGGACCCGGCCGCCGCCTCAGCGGACCCGGCCAAGACCATCGCCGAGGCCAAGGCGCTGGCCAGCACCTTCGACCAGGGCGAGGCCAAGGTGGCGCCGGGGGTGAACATGCGTCACGTCAAACTGTTCATGGACGGCATCATCAACGCCCCGGCCGACACCGGAGCTCTGTTGACCCCCTACCTGCACAACGCCGGAACCGATAAGGCGCCCCAGTGGACCCCCGGGAAAAACCTCGGCGAACTGTACTTCCCGGCGCAAGTGCTCAATCCGTTGCTGCTGCAGGCGGTCCAGGCCGGCCTTGATCCGCATCTGCACGCCACTGGGGAGCGGGCGGTGCGCGACGCGCTCAATAGCATCGAATACGTGCGCCGCCAATTGCCCGGCAATGGGTTCCGCCCGGCGATCACCCATGCCGAGACGGTGGACCCTGCCGATTACGGGCGCTTCAAGGCGCTGGACGTGACCGCCAACATGTCATTCCAGTGGGCCCAGCAGGCACCGTCCACGGTCGACGGCACCAACGAGCACCTGGGCGCCGAGCGTTTTGCCCGCATGGAGCCCTCGGGCAGCATCAGCCGCGCAGGTGGTCGGGTGGCCTATGGCAGCGACTGGCCGGTTGACCCGCTGGATGAATTCCTCGCGTTGAAGATTGGCGTAACCCGTTCGGGCGATCCGCTGAACCCCCACAGCTATGGCCCCAAATACGCCGGCAGGCTCAATGACGACCCTGCATTGACGCGGGCCGAAGTGCTGCGCTCCATCACCTTGAATGCCGCCGAGCAACTGCGCCTGGAGGCCGTCGTCGGCTCGCTCGAGGTCGGCAAGTTCGCTGACCTGATCGTGCTGGACAAGAACTTCATGCAGGCACCTGAAGAGGAACTGGCTCGCAACAGCGTGCTGCTGACCCTGGTCGGCGGCAAGGCGGTGTGGGCCAAGGCACCGTTCACCGGCCTTGCGCCGACGGCGTCGACCCAGGCTTCGATTTCCCGATCCGCCCAATAGAAAACTAGAGAGCGTTCCGATGCAAAGATTTATTCCAAACCTGTTGGCCGCCGCATTGGCCTTATCCTCGGTGCAGGCGATGGCCGCCGCCGATCTCGTACTGTTCAACGGCAAGGTATTCACCGCCGAACCCGGACAAGGGTTGGTCCAGGCGGTAGCGGTGCAGGATGGCAAGATTCTCAAGGTCGGCAGCGATGCCGAAATCAACGCCCTGGCCGACGCCAGTACCCAGCGTATCGATCTGGCGGGCAAGGTGCTGATGCCCGGGATGATCGATACCCATAGCCACCCGGTGGTGGGCGCGTTCGACAGCCTGCGGGCCAACCTGCTGGATGAAGTCAAGCCGATGCCGGAGCTTGAGCAGTGGTTGATCGAGCAGGATAAGGCAGGCCGCGCCCGTGCCGGTGACGTGATCAGTATTGCCGGGACGAGTTCGGCTTACTGGGAAAAAAGCCGCGAGCTTGGGAAGGTATTCAACCAGGGCCGCTGGGCCGACCAGCCGATCGTTTTCAGCGGAATCGACGGGCATACCGGCTGGGCCAACAATGCCATGCTCAAGCGTCTGAAGATCGACGCGGCACTGGTCAAGAGCCTGCCGGAAAGAGAACGCGGCTATGTGGGCCACGAGGCGGACTTCACCCCTAACGGCTACTTTGCCGAGTCGCTTTGGGACAAGGTACGCAACGGTATTCCCGCGCCGGATGAAGCGACCATGGTCAAGGCTGCCCGCGAGGCGGTGAAAATCAACAATGAATATGGCGTCACCGCCTGGATGGACGCGGCCTCGAACGGCGGCAGCGAAGATTCGCTGTTCGATTTCAAGGCCACCCCGGACAGTGTCGGCGTACTGCCGCTGTACCGTGAGCTGGCGCAGAAGGGCGAACTCACGGCCCACGTCGCGGCGCTGCTGGTGACCAACCCCAAGAGCAAGCCCGCAGACCTGGAAGTCCTGGCCACGGTGATGAAGAAGTTCGAGGTTGTGCCCAACCTGACGTTCCCCGGGATCAAGGTGTTTGCCGACGGTGTCCTGGAATACCCGGGGCAAACGGCCGCGGTCATCGTGCCGTTCAAGAACAGCCACAAGAACGGGCAACTGCTGATCGACCCGGCGCACTTCGGTGAGCTGGTGGTGGCGGCGGAGAAGCGTGACTGGATCGTGCACATGCATGCGGTCGGCGACCGGGCCGTGCGTGAGTCGCTCAATGGCTTCGAATACGCGCGCAAGCTCAATCCGCAGCCGATGCCCCATAGCATCAGCCACCTGCAACTGGTCAACCCCAAGGAGTTCCCGCGCTTCAAGCAACTGGGGGTGATTGCCTCCATGCAATTGCTCTGGGCCACCGGTGAGAGCTACACGGTCGAACTGGTCAAGCCGTACATCAGCGCCTTTGCCTACGGTTACCAGTACCCGGCCAATTCCCTGCAACACGCCGGGGCGATGATCGCCGGCGCCAGTGACTGGCCGGTGTCCAGCCCTAACCCATGGAACGCCATTGCCCAGGCCATCACGCGCAAGGGGCCGCTGGGTGTGTTGAACGCCAAGGAAAGCGTCGACCGCCAGACCATGTTCCAGGCCTACACCCTCAACGCCGCCAAGACCCTGCGCTTGGACAAGCAGATCGGCTCGCTGGCGCCTGGCAAGCAGGCTGACCTGATCATCCTCGACCGCGATGTGTTCAAGGTCAGCAACGAGGACCTGTTCGAAACCAAGGTCTTGAACACCTTCTTTGCCGGCAAACAGGTGTACGGCCCGGCGTCCTGACCAGCGCTTCACCCGTCGCACGCAACAACTGCCTGGCTCCTCTCGCATCGAGGGGCCTGGCAGCGCCTTGCCTGAATTTACCCGCACACTCAAAAACAACAATAAGGGTTTTACATGAACGCTCGCTCAATCTTCGCCCTGGCCGGCCTGGTACTGGCCCCCCTGACCGCACAAGCCCTGACCCTCAATGACGACTTCGGCCTCGAAGTCACCCTGGGTGCCGTCAGCGACTATCGCACCCGTGGTATTTCGCAGACCCTGGGCGACCCGGCGATTCAGGGGGGCGCCACGTTGCTGCACAGCAGTGGCCTGTACATCGGCGCCTGGACCTCGAACGTGGACTTTGGCGGTGGCTACAATACGCGCCAGGAACTCGAGTACTACGCCGGCTACTACTGGCAGGCGACCGAGGCCATCAGTCTCGACCTTGGCTACATCAAGTACGACTACCCCAAGGACAGCCAATTTAACCTGAGCGAGGTCTACGCCGTCCTTGACCTGTATGGGGTCAAGCTCGGCGCCTACTACTCCAACGACACCCCGAACTACTTTGGTGAAGACCAGGACACCCTGTACGCCTACGTGGGCTACACACTCGCCTTGCCGGCCGAGTTCGGCCTGGACCTGCGCGTGGGGCACAACGACGTGAAGGACCCGGCGTTCTGGACCGCCAGCGGTGATAACCGCGAGTCCTACTACGAGTGGGAAGCCAAGCTGACCCGTGACTTCGTGGGCGTGACCTGGGGGCTGAGCTATGTCGACACCGACCTGTCAAAAAGCGAATGCGCCAGTTGGTATGGTTACAACGATCTGTGCGAGGCCACGGTGGTAGCCAGCGCCAGCAAAACATTCTAAGTTCATGCCCGTACAACAAAAACAACAGCCGCTTTCGGTTCCGCCAAGGAAACACCCCCATGACCCAGGTCATCGATAGTCCCAAACGCAGCTCACTGATCGAGACACGCTCGATCGATTTCATCCCCGAGGCCGAGCGTCACGGCAGTCTCTACAGCCAGTTCACCCTGTGGCTCGGCGCCAACCTGCAGATCACCGCCATCGTCACCGGGGCCCTGGCCGTGGTGCTGGGTGGCGATGTGTTCTGGTCGCTGATCGGCTTGCTGATCGGCCAACTGCTGGGCGGCGCGGTGGTGGCGCTGCACGCAGCGCAAGGGCCCAAGCTCGGGTTGCCGCAGATGATCTCCAGCCGCGTGCAGTTCGGCGTCTATGGCGCGGCCATCCCGATTGTGCTGGTGTGCCTGATGTACCTCGGTTTCAGCGCCACTGGCGCGGTGCTGTCAGGGCAGGCCATCGCCCAGTTGATCAGTGTCAGCGACAGTGCTGGCATCCTGATTTTTGCCGCCTGTATCGCGTTCCTGACGATCTTCGGCTATCGGGTCATTCACCTGGTTGGCCGGGTGGCCAGTGTGCTGGGCATCATTGCCTTTGCTTACCTGTTCACCCGCCTGATGACCCTCAACGACATCGGCCTGTTGCTGGACAATCGCCACTTTGGCTGGAGCACCTTCCTGCTGGCGGTGTCCCTGTCGGCATCCTGGCAGATCGCCTTTGGTCCCTACGTGGCCGACTACTCGCGCTACCTGCCGAGCAAGACGTCGTCGTGGAAAACCTTCGCCGCCGTCGGATTGGGCACGGTGCTGGGCGCCCAGGCGTCGATGGTGCTGGGGGTATTTGCCGCGGCGTTGGCCGGGGCCAACTTTCGCGGGCATGAAGTCGCGACCATCGTCGGCCTGGGCAGCACCGGGGTGATGGCCTCCTTGTTGTACCTGAGCGTGGTCTTCGGCAAGGTCACGGTGTCCACCCTCAACGCCTACGGCAGCTTCATGTGCGTGGCCACCATCATCAGCGGCTTCCGCCGTCGCCTGGAGATTACCGCCGGGCAACGCATGGTATTCGTGCTGCTGATTGTCGCGGCATCCACCACGCTGGCACTGCTGGGGCAGTACTCGTTTCTCACCTCGTTCAAGTATTTCATCCTGTTCCTGCTGACCTTCTTCACTCCCTGGAGCGCGATCAACCTGGTGGATTACTACTTCATCAACAAAGAGCGCTATGACATCCCGGCATTGTCCGATCCGGCGGGACGTTATGGCCGCTGGAACCTGTTGGGGATCGGGACGTATGTGATCGGTGTGTTGATCCAGTTGCCGTTTGTCGACACCCATTTCTACTCGGGACCGATGGTCGCGCAGCTGGGTGGCGTCGATATTTCCTGGATCGTCGGGCTGGTGGTGCCGGGTATGCTGTATTACCTGCTGGCCCGCTCGTCCGCCATGGCCGCGTTGCCCGAGCCAGGCAGCAAGGCTTGAGTGTATAGACCAGAGAGCGCTCACCCGGACGGGTGGGCGTTTTCCAGCCCGAGTCAGTTGACCTGGCGCCTGTCGATACGAAAAAGCCCGCACAAGGCGGGCTTTGGAAATCGAGTAGGTGGCCGGTGCTGGTCTCCGGCTTACAAGGTTTATCAGGCCTCTCACAGAAAAGATTATTCAAATTGGGCTTTTCTGCTTCACACGGCATAAGGGCTGGATCCCAGCGCGGAGATCTTTCTAACCGTGTACCCTTCGGAACGCGCCCCACGTCTCCTTGCTATCCTCTTGCGCATCAGTCTGCGTCTTCACCTACACCTTCAGGATAGCAAAGCTAGCTCGAAGCAAGTCGGGCTTGTTAGACCGATTGCGTTCAAGGGAAAAGGCGGCAAGCTGGAAAAATGCTATCGCTTGCCGACTCTTCTGGCGGCCCCTCAAAAAGAATGAGCCTCTACCACCTGCTTGACCCTGGCGAGTGCTTGCTCAAGTGCGTCCAGCGCCAGCGAACCCAATGCGAGCCTGATCGCGTGAGGCGGATGGGCGGAGGTTGCGAAGGGCTCGGCGGTGGACACTGAAACCTGCTGCTCCATCAACGCCGTCGCGATCCGCTCAGCCCGAACCTCTTCGCCCAGCGGCAGCCAGAGGAAGTAGGAGTTGGGATGGCTGATGCAGGTAAAGCCGGACAACGCGGCCCTGGCCATGGCTTGCCGGTAGGCGGCGTCCTGGCGTTTTTCTCCCTCCAGGCGCGTGACCGTGCCGTCGTCGAGCCACTGGCAGGCAATCGAGGTCATCACGCCCGGGGTGTTCCAGACCGTGGCGCGGATGGCTCTTTCCAGGGCCGGGACCCAGCCGACAGGCGCCGCGACAAAGCCGACGCGCAGGCCGGTGGCGACGCTTTTCGACAGGCCGGACACGTACACCGTTCTTTCCGGCGCCCGTGCCGCCAGGGGCGCCGGCGGATCTTCGGCCAGGAAGGCATAGGCGGCGTCTTCGATGATGATCAGGTCATGCTCGCGGGCGATGCGCACCAGGCGTTGCCGCCAGTCCTCGCTGGCGACCCAGCTTAATGGGTTGTGCAGGGTCGGCATGGTGTACACCGCTCGTACCTTTCTGCGTTTGCACAAGTGCACCAGGGCATCCAGGTCCGGTTCGCAGCCGGCAGAGGGGATGGGCGCCAGCTCCAGGCGCTGGGTGTCGGCGAGGACTTTGAAACCGGGGTAGGTCAAGGCATCCGTCGCCACCACATCGCCCGGGCGCAGCAGCCCCATGACGGTCGTCGCCAGGCCGTGCTGAGCGCCACTGACCATCAGCACCTGCTCTTCACCGACGTCCAGGCCCCTGCAACGCAGATGCCGGGCCACGGCGGCGCGCTCATGGGGACGGCCGCCGTGGGGTTGATAGCGCAGCAAGGCTTCCAGATCGCCCGACGTCGCCAGTTGGCGCAAGGCGCCCCGCAGCAACTCGGCCTGGCCGGGCAGGGCGGGGTAGTTGAAGTTCAGGTCCAGCACGCCCGAAGCGACTGCGTGCTGGTCGATGCCCAGCCCTGGCGGCAACGAGGTCTCCCGGACAAAGGTACCGCGCCCGGCTTCGCCACTGACCAACCCCATGGCCTCCAACTCCCCATAGACCCGGGTCGCGGTGGCCAGTGCCAGGCCTTCGCGGGTCGCCAGTTCGCGGTGGGTGGGCAGGCGCGTACCCGGTGTCAGGCGTCCGGCGCGAATGTCGGCGGCGAACGCGTCCACCAGGGACTTGTAGCGGGAGCGGGCCATGGCGTTGTATCCAGTACAATAATTTGATTGTACTGATTATTCGCCATAGCCTGCGTCCGTACAACCGCCGACCTGCGGCGGCTGCCAGCCACTTCTGTGCGAAGGCCTCCTCATGCATATCGCGATTCTCACGTTCGAAGGTTACAACGAGCTCGACTCCCTCATCGCGCTCGGCGTTCTCAACCGCGTCAAGAAACCGGGATGGCGCGTATCGATTGCCAGCCCGAGCGCCCGCGTCCGTTCGATGAACGGGGTGGTGATCGAGTCCACCGCCACGCTGCGCGAGGCCAGTGAAGCCGAGGCGGTCATCATCGGCAGTGGCTCGCTGACACGCGAAGTCGTCGCGGACAGCGCCCTGATGGGGCAATTGCAGCTTGATCCGTCACGGCAACTGCTGGGGGCGCAATGTTCGGGCACCCTGGTGCTGGCAACACTGGGGCTGCTCGATGGCGTGCCGGCGTGTACCGACCTGACCACCAAGCCCTGGGTCCAGGCGGCCGGCGTTGATGTGCTGAACCAGGCGTTCTTCGCCAACGGTAACGTCGCCACCGCCGGTGGATGCCTGGCCTCGCCCTATCTTGCGGCCTGGGTCATTGCTCGCCTGGAAGGTGTCGAAGCGGCCGAAAGCGCATTGCACTACGTGGCCCCGGTGGGGGAAAAGGAGGCGTACGTGGCGCGCGGGATGGGCAATATCGCGCCGTATTTGTAAGCGCAGTGGTTGTCGGACCCCGGCGGGATTGGAGCATGCACGGCCCCAATCCCGCCAAGTGCAGGGTTAGCCCGCCAGCAACGCTGGGGTTCGAGGCGGGATCAATCGTTTGGTCCCGGTCGACTCAAATGCCGAGGCCAAGCGCAGCAGCGTCGAATCGTCATAGGCCCGACCGGCAAACGTCAGTCCGACGGGCATGCCGATGTCCGGCATGACGCCCATCGGCACGGTGACCGTGGGCACGCCCAGGTGGCGGATGGCAAGGTTGCCGTTGGCGACCCAGACACCGTTGCTCCAGGCAATGTCCGCCGCCTGCGGATCGACATCGGCATTCGCCGGTGCCACGTCGGCCACCGTCGGGAACAGCACCGCATCGAGCCCCAACCGGTCCATCCAGTCCTCGAGATCGATGCGCCGGGTCTGTTCCAGGCCCCGCAGGCCGTCAGGCACGGTACTGATCTGGTCCCAGGGGGTAATGCCGCGCTCGGCCATCCGCACGTACTCGTCCATGCCCGCGGCAAGGTCACCTTCCCGGTTGGGGAGGGTTCCCGGGTCGTGGGGGAAAATCAGCGGTCCGTCCACGTCGACCAGGCGGTTCAATTTGGGGTCGCCATTGGCCTGGAGAAAGTCATCGAAGGCCCAGGCCGTCAGGTCCCACAACTCATGGTGCAGGAACTCCTTGGACACCAAGCCCCGGTTGTATACGGTCGGCGCACCGGGACGATCACCCTCGCAATTGGAGACCAGCGGGAAATCGACCTCGATCACTTCGGCGCCAGCGGCTTCAAGTGCCTGGCGAGCGGCTTCCCAGAGCCCGATCACCGAGGGTCGGGTGTGGATGCGCTGGCCTGTCGGGCCACCGATACCGGGCGCATCCGCCGTGCCCGCTTCGGGGTCGGCATTGATGTACATGCGCGGCACGCCCAGGCGCTTGCCCGCCAGTGCCGAGGCATTCGCGGCGAGTGCCTGGTAGGAGGCCGGACGCACCGAGGCGACGCTCGGCAGGGGCACCCAGGGTTGCATGCGCCACAGATCGCCCCGGGTGTCGGGGTCCTCCGCGACCACCACGTCGAGCACCTCGAGCAGGTCCGCCATGGTTCTGGCGAACGGCACCACAACGTCCATGGTGGGCGTCAGCGGCCAGTTGCCACGTACCGAGATCACCCCACGCGACGGCGTATAGGCACACAAGCCATTGTTCGAGGCCGGGCCCCGACCGCTGGACCAGGTTTCTTCGGCCAGGCCGAATGCGGCGAAACTGGCCGCGGTGGCGGTGCCTGCACCGTTGGACGAGCCTGAGGCGAAGGGGGCGGTCAGATAGTCTGCGTTGTACGGACTCTCCGCCCGACCATAGACCCCGCGCTGCATGCCGCCGTTGGCCATGGGCGGCATGTTGGTCTTGCCCAGGCAGATCGCGCCCGCGGCGCGCAGCCGTTCGATGGTGAACGCATCGCGATGGGCGATCAGGTTGGCGAAGGCCGGGCTGCCTGAAGCTGCGGTGAGCCCCTTGACCAGGTAACTGTCCTTGGCGGTGTAGGGGATGCCATCGAGCGGACCCCGCGTCTGACCCTTGGCCCGACGCGCATCGGAGGCCTGCGCCTCAATGAGTGCGTCGGGGTTGCGTACCACCACCGCGTTGAGGGCAGTGGGTGTGTCGGGGCCGTCGTAGGCCTCGATCCTGGCGAGATAGGCCTGGACCAGTTCAACCGCCGTGGTCTGGCCGGATTCGAGCGCTGCGCGCAGTTGGGCAATGGAAACCTCGGTGACCTCGATCATGGGGTTATCACCGTCGGCTGATGAGGGGCGTGGTAAAGGTGTTCATCACGCGGGATCCTGTGCTCAGGGGCATCACTTGTCTCAAACTGGGTGTTCATATCGGTTCTCATGCGCAGCATGCGTCAGGTCGCAAGCGCATAGTTTACTGGCGATTGCCCATTCGAAAAGCACCCGTCTGCACCTTTCGGGTTTTCCCGGTCGTGAGGGATTCTTGATCACCGTCAATCGCCTAGTCCGGCCGACACTGTAGCCTGCAAGACAACCCGTTGCTGTCGTCGAAACCACAAGGCCTGTTGCCCATGAGCGAAGTTGTGCTGACTCACCTCGATTCCGATGGCCACGCGCGGATGGTCGATGTCACCGAAAAAAACGTGACCTGCCGCGAAGCCATCGCCGAAGCCTGGGTGCGGATGCGTGCCGAAACCGCGCAGTTGATTGTCAGCGGTGGCCATCCCAAGGGAGACGTGTTCGCGGTGGCGCGGATTGCCGGGATCCAGGCGGCCAAGCGTACCAGCGAGTTGATTCCGCTGTGTCATCCGTTGCTCCTGAGCAGCGTCAGCGTGACGTTGAGCCTGGAGAGCGACAATCGGGTGCGCATCGTCGCAGGCTGCAAGCTGGCCGGGCAGACCGGGGTCGAGATGGAAGCGTTGACCGCCGCCAGTGTCGCCGCCTTGACGCTGTATGACATGTGCAAGGCGGTGGACCGTGGCATGAGCATCGAGTCGGTGCGCTTGCTGCACAAGAGCGGCGGCAAGAGCGGTATCTATGAGGCGCCAACCCCATGAAACTCACTGTGCATTATTTCTCCCGCTACCGCGAAACCCTGGGGCGCGACGCCGAAGTCATCGAGGGGCAGTTCGCCTCGCTCGATCAATTGCGCCAGCACCTGGTAGGCCGCTCCGGCGCCTGGCAGGTGCTGGCCGAGCAGCACCTCATGTGTGCCCGCAACCAGGACATGTGTGGGCTCGATGAACCCTTGAAGGACGGCGATGAAGTGGCGTTCTTCCCCACGGTGACAGGGGGCTGAGACGATGATTCGAGTACAGACCGCCTGCTTTGATCCCGGCGCCGAACTCAACGCCCTGCAGGCCGGCAGCACAGGGGTGGGCGCGGTGGTGAGCTTTGTCGGTTATGTGCGGGATTTCAACGCAGGCCAGGACGTCTGCGGGATGTTCCTTGAACACTACCCGGGCATGACCGAAAAGGCCCTGGGCAAGATCGTCGACGAGGCCCACCAGCGCTGGCCGCTGCTGGGCCTGGAACTCATCCACCGGGTCGGCGCCTTGCAGCCGGGGGACCCGATCGTTTTCGTCGGCGTCACCAGCAGTCACCGTCAGGCGGCTTTCGAGGCCTGTGCCTTTGTCATGGATTACCTGAAAACCCGTGCGCCGTTCTGGAAGAAGGAGCAGGGGGTCCAGGGCGCGCAGTGGGTCGAGGGGCGCGACAGCGATCACCAGGCGGCACAACGCTGGGCCGAAGCTGTTCCGGGGGGCACATGAGCTATCCGCTGCTGCTGACCGTGCATCTGTTTGCTGCGCTGGTGTTTATCGGCACGGTGTTCTTCGAAGTCCTGTTCCTGGAGAGTATCCGCAAGCAGCTACCGGCCAGGGTCATGCTGTTGCTCGAGCAGGGCATCGGTCGGCGCGCCAGGACCCTGATGCCCTGGGTCTTGCTGGCGTTGTTCGGTGCCGGGCTGGGCATGGTCTGGTTGCGCTACCTGCCGGTCCTGGCCGCGCCGCTGGCATCGTCGTTCGGCACCTTGCTGCTGTTGAAAATCCTGTTGGCCGTCAGCGTGCTCATGCATTTCTTCACCGCGATGTTCCTGTTCAGGCGCGGGCGCATGAAGGCCCGTTACCTGAATGTGATTCACCACAGCCTGTTCGGGCACATGGTGGCCATCGTGCTGTTGGCCAAAGGCATGTTCTATCTGACCTGGTGAACGGGACAGACGGTGGAGCCGCGCGGCACCGGCGCTTGATGCAAATCAAGGAGCCTTGAGCGATAACGCTGGACACTGGCGACCTGCAGCCAGTCTCGGAGCTCTGTCATGGCCGATTTACTCCACGCCCGCCGCGAGCCCTTCGTTCGCCACGACCAAGGCGTGCTCGACCCCAATTGTCATGTCGACACCCGCAAGTTTCATGGCGGGATCGGTTCTCTGGATGTGCTGCGGGCATTGCGTGTCAGTCGCCAGAAATGTCGTCCGCTGTCGTTGAACGTGCAGCTTCCCGCGGGTTTCAGGTCTGAGCCTCATTTTCAGTGTCTGCTGCGCGAGATCGACCTGCTGGGGTGTCACCTGGGGGCGGGGCAACGTGTCGAGCAATTCCACCTGGGCGGAGGAACCCCGCAGGCGCAGCCTGTGCAACGGCTGATGGCGCACCTGCGCAACCGGTTCAACGTTCTCGGACACGAGTGCGGCGACTACAGTGTCGACGTCGATCTGCATCACACCGATTGGGCGATGATGGGCGTGCTGCGTGAGCAGGGGTTCAATCATGTGAGCATCGGTGTCCCGGACATCGGCACCGACGGCGAGCGGTCAGCGACCTGCTACCAGAACCCCGCACCGATCCACTCGCTGATCGACGCCGCCCGCACCTTCGGTTTTCGCTCCGTCAACGTCGACCTCGGGTACGGCCACGCCTGGCAGACCCCGCACAGCTTCGCCCTGAAACTGGCGGCCATCATCGAGCTGGAGCCGGATCGCGTGCAGGTGTTCGACTACGACCAGCCGCCACCGCGCTACCGGCACGGGCACCACGCCGCCGATGCCTGCAGCGAGGACGCCAAGGGCGCGATGCGCCGGATCTGTTTTGAACAGTTGCTGGCTGCCGGTTATCAACCCATTGGCCTGGGGCAGTTTGTCCGCCCCGACGATGACCTGGCGATCGCGCAGGAACGCGGCCGCTTGCGTCGTACCTGCCACGGCTTCACCCGGCACGGCTACTGCGATCATGTCGGCTTTGGACCGGGTGCCATCAGCCAGTTCGACGAGTTGTATGCGCAAAACACCGAGGACCCTGAGCACTATCTGCAGCAGCTGCACAGTGGCCAGTTGGCAATCTGCCGTGGCTGGCGCTGCGAGGCGGGCGATCAGGTCAGGCAGTTGGTGATGGAGCGCCTGGCCTGTGACCTGGAGCTGGATATCCGGGCTATCGAAAGCCGTTACGGACTGATTTTTCGCCAGTACTTCGCCGCCGCCTGGCAGTGCCTCCGGCAGATGAGCGAGGACGGCCTGGTTGAGCTCTCGGAGCGCTTTATCAGCATTCTTCCGGCCGGACGGCTGGAGGTGGACGCTATCTGCCAGGTGTTCGAACAGGACGTGAACCACCCGGGGCACTCATCCCCTCAAGAGTTGATCGATCATGATGCCTGTCTTTGATTTCAATCGTGCCCTGGTTCGCAAATATGACCGTCCGGGGCCGCGCTACACCTCCTATCCCACGGCGCCGCAGTTCCATCAGGCCTTTGCGGTCGACGACTATCGGCAAGCGGTGCAGGCCAGCAACCAGTTGGCCGTGCCCAAGCCGCTGTCCGCCTACATCCACATTCCGTTCTGCCAGAGCCTTTGTTACTACTGCGCCTGCAACAAGATTATCACCCGCAAGCCCCAGCGCGCCGTGGAGTACCTGGGCTACCTCAAGCGCGAGATCGCCATGCAGGCGGCCTTGTTCGACCGCACTCGAACACTCACGCAGCTGCACCTGGGGGGCGGCACACCGACGTACCTGAGCGACGAACAATTGGCCGAGCTGATGGCGTGCCTGCATCAGGCCTTCAATCTGGATGACAGCGATGACCACGAGTTCTCCATTGAGGTCGACCCGCGCACCATCAGCACCGGGCAGGTGCACACGCTGCGTGGGCTGGGTTTCAATCGCCTGAGCTTCGGCGTGCAGGATTTCGATCCGGCGGTACAGGCGGCGGTCAATCGCCAGCAAAGCGAAGAGCAGATCTATGCGCTGGTCGCCGCCGCGCGCGAGGCGCACTTCAAGTCGGTCAGCGTCGACCTGATCTATGGCCTGCCGTTGCAAACGGTGGACAGCTTCGGTGTCACCCTGGACAAGATCATCGCACTGCGCCCCGACCGGATCGCCGCCTACAGTTACGCCCACATGCCGGAACTGGTGCGCGCGCAACGGCTGATTCGCCCGGCCGACATGCCGCCGCCGGAGCGCAAGCTGGAGTTGCTGGAACTGACCATCCGCCGTCTGACCGAGGCCGGTTACGTCTACATCGGGATGGATCACTTTGCCTTGCCCGAGGACGAGCTGACACGGGCCCGGGCCAATGGCACCTTGCAACGCAACTTCCAGGGGTATTCGACCCATGCCGACTGTGACTTGATCGGCCTGGGCGTATCGTCGATCGGCAAGGTCGGCGACAGCTACAGCCAGAGCGTCAAGGAGCTTTCGCAGTACTACGCGCGGATCGATCAAGGCCTGTTGCCGGTGCATCGCGGCTACCGCCTGAGTGCCGACGACCTGTTGCGCCGGGAGGTGATCAGCGACCTGATGTGTCATGGCCGGGTCGATTTCTCCCGGTACGAAAGGCGCCATGGCATCGATTTTCGAGAGTACTTTGCCGACGCCCTGGGGCAACTCCAGGAGCATGTTCGTGACGGTCTGGTGCAGATTCATGCCGACGCTTTGCACCTGCTGCCGCAGGGGTACCTGATGATGCGCAGTACGGCCATGGCGTTTGACGCCTACCTTGGGGACGGGCAAAAAGGCCTGTTTTCGCGCACGGTGTGAGCCGCTGGCCGTGCGCTTGACGGCGATCAAGTTTGCCGGCCGTGGCGCTTGCCGAGTGATCGCCGGGGCCCGTAGCGTGTTCCTTGAACCCGCTATCGAATCAGGTATCCCATGGACCCCAGGCATGCGTGCGAACCCTTCTACCAACCGCTGAATAATGAGCAGGCGCTGTTCGAGCAAGCCTGGCGACACGGCATGCCGGTCCTGATCAAGGGCCCCACGGGCTGTGGCAAGACCCGCTTCGTCCAGCACATGGCCCACCGCCTGAACCTGCCGTTGCATACCGTGGCGTGCCACGATGACTTGAGCGCCGCCGACCTGATCGGCCGGCACCTGATTGGCGCCCAGGGCACCTGGTGGCAGGACGGGCCGCTGACCCGCGCGGTACGCGAAGGGGGCATCTGTTACCTCGACGAAGTGGTCGAGGCCCGCCAGGACACCGTGGTGGTCCTGCATCCATTGGCCGACGACCGTCGTGAGTTGTTCCTGGAGCGCACCGGCGAAGTGCTGCGGGCACCGCCATCCTTCATGTTGGTGGTGTCCTATAACCCCGGTTACCAGAACCTGCTCAAAGGCATGAAGCCCAGCACCCGACAGCGTTTCGTGGCGATGCGCTTCGATTACCCGGCGCCCGCCGAGGAAGCGCGCATCGTCGCTCGCGAGGCCCGGGTGGACGCCGCGCTGGCGAACCAGGTGGTCGGGTTGGGGCAGGCATTGCGCCGCCTGGATCAGCATGACCTGGAAGAAGTGGCGTCCACACGCTTGCTGATCTTTACCGCGCGCATGATCGGTGCCGGCATGAATCCCCGCGAGGCCTGCCTAGCCTGCCTGGCCGAGCCGCTGAGCGATGATGGGGTGACGGTGGCCGCGCTGATGGACGTGGTTGATGTCTACTTCGGCTGACACCGCCGGGCGCTCGCCTCGCCACTTGCCGGGGGACCTGGCGATGTGGTTTTTCATCCTCGCCGAGCTGACGGTGTTCGCCATCCTGATACTGGCGTTCGCCGTGACCCAGGCAATCAAGCCGCAGCTGTTCGTCGAAAGCCGTCTGTTGCTCAATACGTCTACCGGCCTCGCGATGACCCTGAGCCTGCTCACCGCCGGGCTGTTCGCCGCGCTGGCCCAGGAGCAAGTCAGACGCTCATGGCCTCGCCACGGCGCTGTCTACCTGCTGGCAGCGCTGCTCGCCGCCAGCGTCTACGTGGTGTTGAAACTCACTGAATACCGGCACTTGCTGGCCTCGGGGCTGGGCATGGAGCACAACACCTTTTTCACCCTCTACTGGATCCTCACCGGGTTTCATTTTCTTCACGTATTGCTTGGCATGGTCATTCTCGGATGGCTGGCCGAGCGTTGCCGCCGTGGCCTGTACGACGCCGGCAACCGCAGCGGATTTGAATCCGGCGTGTTGTATTGGCACATGGTCGATCTGATCTGGGTCGTACTTTTTCCGCTGGTCTACGTTCTGAATTGATGGGGGGCTGATGTCAGTTTCCAGGTTTTTGCTCGTCTGTTGGGCCGCATTGGCGACGTTAAGCGTGTGCACGGTGGTGCTGGCACAGTCCGGCACGACGTGGCCGCTGTCCATGGCCATTTTGCTGGTGGCGGTCGGCAAGGCCTGGCTGATCACCGATGGCTTCATGGAGCTGCGCCGCGCACCGCGATTGTGGCGAGGGTTGATGCTGAGCTGGGCGCTGGTGCTGGCAGCCGTTGTGGGATTGATGCTGGTGTAAGGCAGCTAACCAACCTGTGGCGAGGGAGCTTGCTCCCGCTGGGGCGCGCAGCGGCCCTAAAACCAGTCACCGCGATATTCAGATAGAAAGCAGGTGCAAATGCGGCCGCTACGCAGCCGAGCGGGAGCAAGCTCCCTCGCCACAGGTATGTGCCTGGCTTCCTGGCGCCAATACCCGAGTGAAACCATCGGCGTTTCTTGATCGCCATCAAGCAGATTCCAGACCCTCGCTTCCTATCATGGACGGGCCAAGCAAAGAGGAAGCGACCATGTCAGAGACCTTCACCAAAGGCATGGCCAGGAACATCTATTTCGGGGGGAGCGTGTTCTTCTTCCTGATATTCCTGGCCTTGACCTATCACACCGAGCAGACCTTTCCTGACCGCAGCAATGCAGCGCAATTGACCGAATCAGTGATTCGCGGCAAGACGGTCTGGGAGCAAAACAACTGTATCGGTTGCCACACGCTGTTGGGCGAGGGCGCTTACTTCGCGCCTGAACTGGGCAATGTGTTTCAGCGCCGCGGCGGCGAGGAGGCGTTCAAACCCTTCCTGCATGCCTGGATGAAGATGCAGCCCCTGGGCGTACCCGGGCGTAGGGCGATGCCGCAATTCAACCTGAGTGAGCAGGAAGTCGACGACATCGCCGAATTCCTCAAGTGGAGCTCGAACATCAATACCAATGGCTGGCCGCCAAACAGGGAGGGCTGAGTGATGAGCATTGCCAATCCACATCTGAAGTTCGCCTCGCAAGCCGTGGCCAAACCTTACTTCGTATTTGCCCTGATCCTGTTCCTGGGCCAAGTGTTGTTCGGTTTGATCATGGGCCTGCAGTACGTGATAGGGGACTTCCTGTTCCCGGTCATTCCTTTCAACGTCGCGCGGATGGTGCACACCAACCTGCTGATTGTCTGGCTGCTGTTCGGTTTCATGGGGGCTGCCTACTACCTGATTCCGGAGGAGGCCGACCGTGAACTGCACAGCCCGAGGCTGGCGCTGATCCTGTTCTGGGTGTTCGCCGCCGCCGGTGTGCTGACCATTCTCGGTTACTTGCTGGTGCCTTATGCGGGCCTGGCGAAGCTGACCCACAACGAGCTGTTGCCGACCATGGGCCGGGAGTTCCTGGAGCAGCCGACCATCACCAAGATGGGCATCGTGGTGGTGTGTCTGGGGTTTCTCTACAACATCGGCATGACCCTGCTCAAAGGCCGCAAGACCACCGTCAGCATGGTCATGATGACCGGGTTGATCGGCCTGGCGGTGTTCTTCCTGTTCTCCTTTTACAACCCCGGCAACCTGGCCCGCGACAAGTTCTACTGGTGGTGGGTGGTGCACCTGTGGGTGGAGGGTGTGTGGGAACTGATCATGGGCTCGATGCTGGCCTTCGTGCTGATCAAGATCACCGGGGTGGACCGGGAAGTGGTGGAGAAATGGCTCTACGTGATCATCGCCATGGCGCTGATCACCGGGATCATCGGCACCGGTCACCACTTCTTCTGGATCGGCGCACCCGAGGTCTGGCTGTGGGTGGGCTCGATCTTCTCGGCACTGGAGCCGCTGCCCTTCCTGGCCATGGTGATCTTTGCCTTCAGCATGGTGAAGAACCGCCGTCGGCAGCACCCGAACCGCGCCGCCACGCTGTGGGCCAAGGGCACCACCGTGACCGCCTTCTTCGGTGCCGGAGTCTGGGGTTTCCTGCACACCCTGGCACCGGTCAACTTCTACACCCATGGCTCGCAACTGACCGCCGCCCACGGGCACCTGGCGTTCTACGGTGCTTACGCGATGATCGTGATGACCTTGATCAGCTACGCCATGCCACGCCTGCGCGGGCTCGGTGAGGCCGCCGACGAACGCTCGCAGACCCTGGAGATCTGGGGCTTCTGGTTGATGACCCTGTCGATGGTGCTGATCACCCTGATGCTGACCGCCGCCGGCGTGGTGCAGGTGTTGCTGCAACGTTGGGCAGAGGACGGCAGTGCCTTGCCGTTCATGGCCACGGTCGAGCATCTGCAAGGCTTGTTCTGGGCGCGCCTGGTCAGTGGGCTGGGGTTCTTCGCCGGGCTGCTCTGCTATCTGGCGAGCTTCCGCCAGCGCGCTCGTGCCGCGTTGCGCGCACCGGCGGCGGTGGTTCCATCATGAGTCGCCGTTAGGTCTGGAAAGGGTCGGTCCGGCGGTGACGCCGGGCCGTTTTTTGGCACATGAAACCAGGAGGCTCCATGGCCTTCACCCTTGAATTGGAAGAATGGGTCGGTAGCGTCTGGCATCGCTTCATCACCCGCCGCGCGAGCCCGGACTTCCCCGAGGCCCGGGTCGAACTGGCCCCGCGGCAACGCTCGCTGGCGCTGTTGCAGCGGGCCATGGGCGATGTCGGCAACCGGGGCGTGGAAGCTGCCAGCGAGCGTGACCTGCTGCTGCGGCGCACCCTGTTGCAGCAGATCGCCGGCACCTGCCGGCAAGTGCCGTTGGCCTGGTGCGACGCGCAGAATCTGCGTCTGCCGGCGAGCCTGGCGGTGTTTCCCGATGCCGGACTGAATGAGGAACTCTATCGCTGGCTGGCACTGTTGGCGGCGCATTCCGGGCCGATGCGGCACTGGGGCCGGGACAATCAACGCTGGACCCAAACTCTGTTGCAGCGCTATCCGCCGTTGCGCGCCCGCTATCGGCGCCTGGTCGAGGCCCATCTGCAACTGCGTCCGGATCCGGCGTCGCTGAGCCCTGCCGAAGCCGCGCTGGAGCGCAGTGTGTGCCAAGCCCTGCGCGAACCGGGCAGTGTCAGCGAGTTTGTGCGCAGCGAGCGGGCGGCCTGGCCGGTGCCGCTGTGGCTGTATCCGCCGCTGCATCTGGCCAGCCCGCAAGCGGCGGATGTCGAGGAGTCGGATGAGTGCCTGGCGACACCTCCGGGCGAACAGCAAGGCGGTCGCAAGCGCGCTACGCGGATCGACGACAGCACGCGCCAGGGTGGGCTGCTGGTGGTGCGCCTGGAGAACCTGTTCAGTTGGACCGAGCACGTGGACCTGGATCGCTGGTCGGATGATCGCGAAGACCCCGACGCCGCAAGGGTCGCCGATGACCTGGACCAACTGACCCTGTCGCGCACCCGCCTGCGCAAGGGCGGTGGTCTCAAGCTGCACCTGGATCTGCCACCGGCGGACGTCGATGACATCCCCCTGGGGGCGGGCATCAAGTTGCCGGAATGGGACTATCGCCAAGCACGTTTGCGGGACGACTTCGTCAACCTGCAAATGCTCGTGCCCCGTGATTCCCAGGCGCAGCCGCTGCCTGCGCGGCTCAAGCCCTCGGCGCAGCGCTTGCGGCGACAGTTCGAACACCTGCGCAACGACCGGCAGTGGTTGCGGCAGCAGCCCCAGGGCAGCGAGTTGGATATGCAGGCCTGGCTGGATTTTCACGTCGAGCGTGCACATGGGCAATGCGCCGAGCGAGGCCTGTTCATGGAGCAACGCCAGACTCGCCGCGATCTGGCGTGCCTGTTGCTGGCCGATCTCTCGATGTCCACCGATGCCCACCTGAACACTGAACATCGGGTGATCGATGTGATCCGCGACAGCCTGCTGCTGTTTGGCGAAACCCTGTCGGTGCTGGGCGACGACTTTGCCCTGTACGGGTTTTCCTCGTTGCGCCGCCAGCAGGTGCGGATGCAGGAACTCAAGGCGTTCGATCAGCGTTATGACGACACTACCCGGGGGCGCATTCAGGGGCTCAAGCCGGGTTACTACACGCGCATGGGGGCCGCCATCCGCCAGGCCACCCAACTGCTGGGCGACTGCAAGCGGCGGCGCAAGCTGTTGTTGTTGCTCACGGACGGCAAGCCCAATGACCTGGATCTGTACGAGGGGCGCTACGGCGTTGAAGACACCCGCCAGGCGGTGCTGGAGGCCAGGCGACAGGGGCTGACGCCGTTTTGCATCACCATCGATCGTGAAGCCGGTGCGTACCTGCCGTACATGTTCGGCGGCCATGGCTACACCCTGATCCACCAACCGCAACAACTGCCCCTGCGCTTGCCGCAGCTGTATCGGCAATTGACCCAGCCTTGAGGGTAATGCTGTTCAGTTAAGCGAACGCCGACCTTTTGTAGGAGCGAGCGGGCTTGCGATGGACGTTAACGATAACGCGTGTTTTCTGATTAAACGCGCTGCTCTTGAGTTCATCGCGAGCCCGCTCGCTCCTACAAATGCGGTCTCATCTTCTTAAATGAACAGCATTACAGCCTTGAGGGGGGGAGGATGGCGGCGAGCGGCCGCGCTTAACCGCGCGGCAGCCAGAAAAACATCGTCACGCAGAAGATCGCAAGGCCGATGCAAAACCACCTGAAGCGTCGTAGCGTGCGTTGTCGGGCACCGTTCGCCAGCGCCGACAGGGGCATGCCGCAGTGGCTGCAAGTACTTTGCCGAGGCGGGTGGGGGCGTTGGCAATACAGGCAGACGGGCAGGGCATTCACTCGAAGTGCTCCAGGCGCGGACGGTCGAGAATGACAATCTGGCGGCCGTCCTGGGTGATGATCTTCTCATCGATCAGGCGGCGGATGATCCGCGAGAAGGTTTCCGGCTGGATGGACAGGTGGCCGGCAATCAACTGCTTGGCCATCGGCAACTCGAAATGGCGCTCGACCGGCTGCAGGTGCATCAGTTGCGTGAGCAGGTAACGCACGACCCGGTGGGTGGCGTTTTTCAGCGACAGGGTTTCGATTTCGTTGACCCGTTGATGCAGGCGCATGCTGAGTTTGCCGAGCAGGGCGAAGGTCAGGCGGCTGTTGCTCTGCAGCAGGCGCATGTAGGTGCTGTTGCTCAGGCGATAGAGCTGCGTGGGGCCCACGGCTTCAGCCGAGGCCACATAGTTGGGCGTGTCCATCAGCATCATCGCCTCGGCGAAGGTTTGTCGCGGGCCGATGACTTCGAACACTTTCTCCTGCCCGTCCGGGGTCAGGCGGTAGATCTTCACCGCACCGGCAATCACAAAGTAAAACGAATCGGCGGGCTCGCCCTGGCGAAACAGCGGTTCGCCCTTGTCGATGCTCAGCAAATGGCTGGACCCCATCAGCTCATCCAACTGTTCTTCATTCAAGGGCTCGAACAAGTGATGGCTGCGCAGAATCTGGTGATGGACGCGGTGAAGCACCATGAGAATTCATCCTGATAGCGGAAAAAGGGGGGAGCCATAGGGGTAGGAGCGAGCGTGCTCGCGATGAACTCAAGAGCAGCGCGGTTAATCAGAAAACACGCGTTATCGTTAACGTCCATCGCGAGCTTGCTCGCTCCTGCAAAGGTCGGCATTCGCAGGCCAAGCCGTCAAACCAGGCCCAGGGAGATGCCACTGGCCAAGGCGATGACCGAGCTGAGGACGACAAACCAAGCCAGTGGCTGGATAACGTTATTCATGACGACTCCGGCGGAGTGAAAGGGGATCAAGGTGGCATGGCTTGAGCAAGACTCGGGCCAGGCGCGCCTCCCTAGCATTTAGTGGGTTTTTCAAAATCATGAGGTCAAAATGACCAAGGTGTTACGAGTCAAAATGACCATCATCTTGTCATTTGGACCATTTTCTTGGTGGTCCTCGCGATGAGGGGGACTGCCGGGACCCTTGTGTGCCGGCACCGCAGTCTCACCACGGGGGCAGGGCACGGCCCTTGCAAGTCCTGGTGTGACAGCAGGCGGGCAGTTTGCCCCCGTTGTTGCCCGGTAAGCTTGATTTGCGACAAAGGCAGTGACGCGTCATTACCGGATGATTGCCTCGGAATTCAATTCGTCGCGAGCGGACCCGTGTCAGGTCGGCAGCGAGGTAAAGGAGTGGCTTGATGCAAGTACTTGACCGCCGTACGGCGATGGCCATCGCGCCAGTGTTACGCCTGGCTTTCCGGCCGTTGTTCCTCGCCGGCGTTTGCCTGGCGTTGCTGGCGATACCGCTCTGGCTGATCGCCTTGAAGGGGGGCGTTGGTGACTGGCAGCCCGCCGGTGGCTGGCTGGCCTGGCATCGGCATGAGCTGTTGTTCGGTTTTGGCCTGGCGATCATCGCCGGCTTCCTGCTGACCGCGGTACAGACCTGGACCGGCCAGCCCGGTCTGAGCGGCAAGCCGCTGGCGGCACTGGCCTTGCTCTGGCTGGCCGCGCGGGTGGCCTGGCTGGTGAATCTGCCATGGCCGCTGGTGGCGCTGCTGGAACTGGCGTTTCCGTTGGTGGTGGCGGGGCTGATGGGGCGCTCCCTGTGGCGCGTGAGGCAGCAACGCAACTACCCGATTGTCGTGGTGTTGCTGCTGTTGGCGGCGGCGGACGGCTTGTCGGTGTACGGCCTGGCACAGGGCCATGAAGGCTGGCAGCGCCAAGGCGTGCTGACCGGCATCTGGCTGGTGGCGGCGATGATGGGCTTGATCGGTGGACGGGTCATTCCGTTCTTCACCCAGCGTGGCCTGGGCCGGACCGAGGCCGTTGCCCCCTGGGCCTGGCTCGATCGTCTGTTGTTGGCAGGGGCGGCGCTGGTGGCGCTGCTGTATGCCGCCGGGCCCGCGCTGTCGGCCAATCTCTGGATCGGCCTGCTGTTCGCAGCATTGGCGGCCGGGCACCTGGTGCGCCTGGTGCGCTGGCATGACCGCGGGCTGTGGCGCGTGCCGTTGCTGTGGTCGCTGCACCTGGCCTATGGCTGGTTGGCGCTGGCGTGCCTGGGCATGGCGCTGTGGCATTTTGGGGTGGCACTCAACCCCAGCCTGGCGGTGCATTGCCTGACGATAGGGGCCATGGCCGGGCTGATTCTGGCGATGATCGCGCGGGTCAGCCTGGGGCACACCGGGCGTGCATTGGAACCGCCGTCGGGCATGACCCTGGCGTTCATTCTGCTCAACCTGGCCTGCTTCAGCCGGGTCGTACTGGTGCTGGTGCTACCGGTGGCGGCGTTGTGGCTGGCGGGACTGTGCTGGGCCCTGGCGTTTGCGCTATACGCTTGGCGCTACGGGCCGATGCTGCTGCGGGCCCGGGTCGACGGGCATCCGGGATAAGCGCACGGCGCAGGAGGCGGACGATGATCTATCCCTTTTTACTGGTCACCCATTTGCTGGCGGCCATCGGCTTCATTGGCACACTGTTTTTCGAGGTGTACATCTGGCACTCGGCGCGTCGGCAATTGGCGGCGGATGCCCGGGCAACGGCGGACCAGGCCATTGCCGTGCGCTCGCGCAAGGTGCTGCATGGCGTGGTGCTGGTGTTGTATGGCGCAGGTCTTGGCCTGGCCTGGCAGCATCGCAGTGTCCTGAGCCATCCGCTGGACAGCCGTTTTGCCAGCCTGTTGAGCCTGAAGATCGTGCTCGCCCTGAGCATCGTCGGGCACTACCTGCTGCTGGCGTACTGGCTGCACCACGCACGGCTGACAGAGGCCCGGGCCAGCTGGATTCGCCGCAGCATCCTGGGGCACATGCTGCTGATCGTGATCCTGGCCAAGGCCATGTTCTATTGGCACGGTTGAACGTCGGTGCGTTGACCGCCAGGGTTTCTTGATCAGTGAGGACTTTGTGCTGATGCATCACCCATTCAACGCCCGCTGTTGATGGTGATCAAGGTGTTGCTGTGCACGGCCTCGCAGACTGTGCGCAACCTCACCGGAGATCACCGTCATGCCCCTTTCCCTGGCTCAGATGCGTCGCAACTACACCCTCGATGGCCTGCAGGAGGAGGGCGCGCCGGACGATCCATGGCGGTTGTTCGGCCAGTGGCTGCAACAGGCCCGCGATACCGAACAGGCACCGGTCGAGGCCAACAGCATGCTGTTGGCCACGGTCGACCGTGAGGGCCGGCCGCACTGCCGGGTGTTGCTGCTCAAGGGTTTCAGCGAAGCCGGCTTGACCTTTTTCGGTCACTACCAGAGCGCCAAGGGCCAGGAACTGGCCGCCAACCCCCATGCCGCCATGACGTTCTTCTGGCCGGCGCTGGAGCGCCAGGTGCGGATCGAAGGGCAGGTATCGCGCCTCGACCCGGATCTGTCGGATGCGTACTTCGATTCCCGCTCCCGGGCCAGTCAGTTGGGGGCCTGGGCATCACCGCAAAGCCATCCGCTGGCCAATCGGGCGCAGCTGGATGGATGGCTGGCGCAAACAACCCGGCGCTTCGACGGCCAGCCCGTGCCGCGCCCCGAGCAGTGGGGCGGTTACTGCCTGCAGCCGCAACGCATGGAGTTCTGGCAGGGGCGCGCCGACCGCCTGCATGACCGGCTGGACTACCGTCTGCACCAGGGGGTGTGGGCACGCAACCGCCTGGCTCCCTGAACGGCGGCGCCTCGTGGAGGTACCTCCTTGGAGGAATAGGTTCGCCGGGTGTTTCGGTTCAGGCTTGGGCCAGTCCTCATTTACGGGAAGGCTTGGATATGGCCCATCTGGCGCAACGCACGTTTCAACCGTTGAACATTGCCGTGCTGACCATCAGCGATACGCGCACCTTTGCCACCGACACCTCGGGGCAGACCCTGGCCGACTTGCTGCAAAAGGCCGGGCATGTGCTGATCGATCGTGACCTGGTGCCGGACGATATCTATCAGATTCGCGCCAAGGTCTCACACTGGATCGCGGACCCCCAGGTACAGGTAGTGCTGATGACCGGCGGCACCGGTTTCACTGCCCGGGACAACACGCCGCAAGCGGTGATGCCGTTGCTGGACAAGCATGTGGAAGGCTTCGGCGAGTTGTTCCGCCAGGTGTCCCTGGCGGAAATCGGCATGTCCAGCCTGCAGTCCCGCGCCCTGGCCGGGATCAGCAACGGTGTGCTGGTGTGCTGCGTACCCGGCTCGCCGGGTGCCTGCCGCACTGCCTGGAACCAGATTCTGCTGCAACAGCTGGACAGCCGTACCGGTCCGTGCAATTTCGCTCCTCACCTCAAGCCTCAACCACACCAGGTGCTCGAGGCGTGCGAGGTGCGCTCATGACCGGCCGGGTCTGTGACAGCGGTCAACTGATGCCCGTTGACGAAGCTGTCCGCCATCTGCTCGACCAGGCACCACCGCCGCCCTCGGTGCAGACGATTCCCCTGGATCAGGCCCTGGGCCGGGTGCTGGCCCGCGACATCCATTCGCCGCTGAGCCTGCCCTGCTGGGACAACAGTGCCATGGACGGTTTTGCCTTCAGGGCCGCCGACCTGCCCGCCACGGGGGGCTGCCTGCCATTGGCCGGACGTATCGCCGCGGGGCAGCAGGCAGGCTCGCCCTTGCCGGCGCAAGCGGCGGTGCGGATCTTTACCGGCGCGCCGTTGCCGCCGGGGGCTGACACCGTGGTGCCGCAGGAGAGCTGCCGGGTCGAGGGCGATCGCGTCTGGTTGCCCCCGGCAACGGTGGGCGATCACGTGCGCAAGGAAGGCGAGGAGATCCGTCAGGGACATCTGTTGCTCATGGCCGGCAAGCGCTTGCGCGCCCAGGAGCTGGGGTTGCTGGCCGGTGCCGGGATTGCCGAGGTCGAGGTCTATCGGCCGTTGCGAGTCTGCCTGTTGAGCAGTGGCGACGAGCTGCGCGAGCCGGGCCAGTCCCTGGCGCCAGGGCAGATCTACAACAGCAATCGGTATTGCCTGTCGGCCTTGTTGCGCGGCTGGGGCGTCGAGGTGCATGACTATGGGGTCATGGCCGATGAGTTGGCGGCCAGCCGGCATGCTTTGAGCCTGGCGTCGTCGGAGTGCGATCTGCTGTTGACCTCGGGCGGTGTCTCGGTCGGCGAAGAGGACCATCTGAAACGGGCCATCGATGAGTTGGGCAGCGTGGATTTCTGGCGGCTGGCGATTCAGCCAGGCAAGCCACTGGCGTTCGGCGAAGTAGCCGGCAAGCCGTGGATCGGCATGCCGGGCAATCCGTCGGCGGCGCTGGTCACCGCCCTGGTGGTGGTGCGTCCGTTCCTGCTCAGGGCCCAGGGCGTGAGTCAGGTGATGCCGCGGCCCGTGGCGCTGCCAGCGGGCTTCGACTGGCTGCAAGCCAACCGGCGCCGGCAGTACTTGCGGGCAAAACTGGTCCCCGATGCCGACGGGCGATTGAGCGTGCAGCTGCATCCCCAGCAGAGCTCGGCCATGTTGTCGGCGGCCTGCTGGGCCGATGGACTGGCGGTCGTGGAGTGCGAGCAGCAGGTGCGCAAGCACGACAACGTGCAATTCCTGTCCTTCGCCGAGCTGATGCACTGATGGCAATTGATTGCCGTCAAGGCCGTCGCTGCCGGTCTCGCTAGACTGGCGGCGCACTCGACACCGCGGGCCTGTCCGCACCCGGCACGACGCGCAGGTCCGCACGCACTCCTTGATGAGGATTCCCCATGCAACTGGTCTGCCCGGCAGGCAACCTGCCTGCGCTCAAAGCGGCGGTGCGCCAAGGCGCCGACGCCGTTTATGTCGGTTTTCGCGATGACACCAATGCCCGGCATTTCGCCGGATTGAACATGGACGACAAGCAGTTCGATGCAGCGGTCGCCCACATTCGCCAGCATCAACGCAAACTCTATGTCGCGGTCAACACCTACCCGCAACCCAAGGGCTGGGAGCGCTGGCAGCGTGCCGTGGACCGTGCCGCCGATCATGGCGTGGACGCGCTGATCGCCGCCGACCCCGGGGTCCTGGCGTATGCCAGCCAGCGTCACCCGCAACTGACCTTGCACCTGTCGGTCCAGGGCTCCGCGACCCATGCCGCCGCGCTGGCGTTTTATGCGCAGCGCTACAACATTCGGCGCGCAGTACTGCCGCGGGTGCTGTCGCTGGCCCAGGTGCGTCAGGTCGCGGCCAGCAGTCCGGTGCCCATCGAAGTCTTCGGCTTCGGCAGTTTGTGCATCATGGCCGAGGGGCGTTGCCACCTGTCGTCCTACATTACCGGCGAGTCACCGAACCTGTGCGGCGTCTGTTCGCCGGCCAAGGCGGTGCGCTGGAGCGAAGATGCCGAAGGCTTGAGCGCACGGCTCAACGACGTGCTGATCGACCGCTACACCCCTGACGAAGCCGCCGGCTATCCGACCTTGTGCAAGGGGCGCTTCCTGGTCGACGGCAAACGCTTTCATGCCCTGGAGGAACCCACCAGCCTCGACACCCTGGACCTGCTGCCGGAACTCGCGGCCATCGGGGTGGAGGCGGTAAAGATCGAAGGCCGCCAGCGCAGCCCGGCGTATGTCGAGCAAGTCACCCGGGTCTGGCGCGCGGCCCTCGATGCCCATCGCGCCGCGCCTAAAAGCTTCACGGTCAAGGACCAGTGGCGTCAGGTGCTGGCCGGTTTGTCCGAAGGCAGCCAGACCACGCTGGGCGCCTACCATCGATCATGGCAATGAGGGGCAGAACATGAAGCTGAGCCTGGGACCGGTCCTGTATTACTGGGACAAAGAACAAGTGGGGCGTTTTTACGCCGAGATGTCGAACCTGCCCCTGGATGTGATTTACCTGGGGGAAACCGTGTGCTCGAAGCGCCGGGCATTGTCCCTGGATCAATGGCTGGGCCTGGGGCGCGAATTGCAAGCGTGCAGCCAGGCGCAACTGGTGCTCTCCAGCCTGACCCTGATCGAAGCCGCGTCGGAGCTCTCCAGCCTGCGCCGCCTGTGCGACAACGGCGAGTTGCTGGTGGAGGCCAATGACATGGGCGCGGTGCAGTTGCTGGCCGAACGCAAGCTGCCGTTCGTAGGTGGCCCGGCGCTCAATCTGTACAACGGTCACGCCCTGGCGCAACTGCAAGATAGTGGGATGATCCGCTGGGTGCCGCCGGTGGAGTGTTCGGCGGCCTTGATCCGTGCGGTGCTTGAGCAGGTGCGTGAGCTGGGGCGTGAAGTGCCGCAAGTGGAAGTCTTCGCCTATGGGCATTTGCCCCTGGCCTATTCCGCTCGCTGCTTTACCGCCCGGGCGGAAAACCGGCCCAAGGATGATTGCCAGTTCTGTTGCATCAACTACCCCGATGGGTTGGCGCTCAGCAGTCAGGACGGGCAGGCGCTGTTCACCCTCAACGGTATTCAGACGATGTCGGCCGAGGTGACCAATCTGCTGGCCGACTATCCGGGGCTGGTGGCCAGCGGCGCCGATATCGTGCGCTTGAGCCCACGGGCCCAGGGCATGGCCGAGGTGATTGCGGCCTGGCAGCGGGTCCGCCTGGGCGAGGCGCCACCGTTGTTCGTCGAAGGCTGCAACGGCTATTGGCATGGCCAGGCCGGGATGTTGCGCGTCGAGGAGGCCGGCCTGTGTTGAATCGAAAGAAATGGCTGTTGCACGGTGCCGATCGCGTGCTCCCGCTGGTCCGGCGGGTGCCTTTTGTGGTGCAGCGTCTGGCGTTGCAGCAGGCCCTCAATCGCTGCCTTGCCGAGCCGTTGCGCGAGGGCGAGTTCGATCTGTTGCGCGGGCGCTGGCTGTGCCTGCGGATCCCGGACCTCGGCCTGGCGTGGTACTTGACCCGATCCCGTGCTGGGCTGCAGATCGCCGAGCGGGTCGAGGCCGATGTGACCATCAGCGGCAACTGGCGAGAGTTTCTGCTGCTGGCCAGTCGGCAGGAAGATCCGGACACCCTGTTTTTTCGCCGGCGCCTGGTCATCGAGGGGGATACCGAACTGGGGCTGACCCTGAAGAACCTGATCGACAGCCTCGATCCGGAGGTCTTGCCGGGCTGGTTGTGGCGCAACCTGGAGCGGGCGGGGAAGGGGTTGGCGGCAGGTTGAGGGGGCATTGAGCTGAGCGCGGAGCATTGTGGCGAGGGGGCAAGCCCCCTCGCCACAGGTTCGGTGTTCGCCTTCTCAGGCCAACTTCGTCACAGGTTCAGCCAGCGGCTGCTCACCCTGTTGACCCTCAGGGGCAATCAACCCTTTGATCTCTTCAAACAACTCATCACACTGCAGCCCCGTGCAATCCTCGCCATAGCGCTTGCGCAGCCCGTAATGGCTGAGAATCAGGTGCACATCGGCGTGCAGGCCATGTTGTTTCAAGCAGTTTTCGACGCATTGCAGGGGGCAGCCGTCCAGCGCCAGGATCCGGCGCCCGGAGCGTGCCTTGTTGACCAGGGCGCTGACATGCCCGCCGACTCCGGCGATGCAGGACATTTCGGCAAGCCCCTGGCGATCCAGGCGCAAGGCCAAGGTGTTGGCCAGTTGGGCGACGTTGGAACAGCCTGAACAGGAATAAACCAGAGGCAGGGTGGATGGGGGCATGAAGGCTCTCCGCTGATGGACCCCGCCAGTGTGCAAGGCTGTGCGCCGGGCGCCTTGATGATGGTCAAGTCCGCCCGCGCGCATCAGAGGTGGTGGGTGGCCAGCAGGTCTTGCGCGAGGATATGGATGGTGCGCCGCTCCATGGCGATCAGGCCGCTCTCCACCAGGCGATGCAATATCCGCGAGAAGGTCTCCGGCTGGATGCCCAGCTTCGAGGCCACCAGGCGTTTGGACACTTGCAACACGACCTGGCCGTTGTCCGGGTCGTGCTCCTGCAACAGAAAATTGATCACTCGCCGGCTGGCGTTGCTCAGGGTCAGGGTGTCGATGTCCTTGAGGCGCTGATGCAGGTGAATGCTCATGCTCGCCAGGATCGCCAGGCAGACTTTCGGCTGGTCTTCCAGGGCATTGCGGTAATGGTTGCCCTCAATGCTCACCAGCACGCTGTCCTTCAGCGCCGTGGCGCTCACCGGGTAATAGCGGGTCTGGCTGAACAGCAGGGCCTCGGCAAAAGTCTGTCCGGGCTGGACGATCTCAACCAGGTTTTCCTGGCCGTCTCCAGTGATCCGGTACAGCTTGACCTGGCCGCTGACCAGCAGGAAAAAACGCTTGGCCGGGTCCCCTTGGTGCATGAGCGTGCTGTGACAACTCAGGCGCTTGAGCGTGGCCAGGCCACAGACCTCCTCGAAGACCTTGTCCGGCAGTTGCTTGAACAGGTGATGACGACGCAAGACTGAAACGGTGGATGGGTGGGTCAGCATGGCGTACCTCCGCTGCCGGCCATGGTAGAACGCGCGGCCGTCATGGCCTATGCCTCTGCCGGCCTACCTCCAAAGGGGCATGGCCCTCAGCCGGCGTTGCGCAGATGCTCCATGGCCCACACGGCCGCCTCGACGCGCGAGCGCAGCCCCAGTTTGTGCAGCAGATTCTTCACATGGACCTTGACCGTGCCTTCGGTGATGCCCAGCTTGTGGCCGATCACCTTGTTGCTGAAGCCGCTGGCAATGGTTTTGAGCACCTGGCGCTCGCGCTCCGTCAGCTCGACCTCGGCCTGGCGCGGAGGTGAGCGCAGCGCCTGGGCCATGACCCGGGTCAGGCCCGGGCTGATCACCAGGGCGCCGTTCAAGGCATCGCGGATGTACTGAATCAGCAGCTCGGGCTCCATGTCCTTGAGTAGATAGCCATCGGCATCCAGGCGCAACGCGTCGCGAATGTCGTCCTCGGCATCGGACACCGTGAACAGCAGCACCTTGGCGTTGCAGTTCATGGCTCGCAAGCGCCGCAGGGTTTCGATGCCATTCATTTGCGGCATGTTGTTGTCGAGCAGCACCAGGTCAGGTTGCAGGGGCTCGATCATGGCCAGGGCTTCCTCGCCGTGGCCGGCTTCGCCGACGATCTGGAAATCATCTTCAAGTTCGAGCATCTGGCGGATGCCGCGACGCATCATCGGATGGTCGTCTACCAGCAGGATTCGGTATTGCGGGGACGGGTTCATGTGACGCTACCTTCTGTGGGTTGTCCGAGAAATTCCGGTCGGAATTCCATCTGGACGAGGGTGCCCTGGGGCTCCCGGGACACTATCTGCAACTGGCCACGCAAGCTGCGGGCACGTTCGTTCATGATGTTCAGGCCGTGGTGCTCGCGCTGGTCGCAGCTGCCGCTGAAGCCCCGGCCATCGTCCTCGATCGACAGCCGCACGTGCTCGCCGTCCTGGCGCAGTTGCAGCCAGGCATTTTGCGCGTGGGCATGGCGCAGGCAATTGGAGAGCGCCTCGCGGGTGATCTGCAGGATGTGAATCTGTTCGCTGGCCGACAGCTCGAAGGCCAGGCTGTCGACATGCAGGTGCACCTGGAACTCTCCCCGGCGGGAAAACTCCTGGGCCGTGTCCTTGAGTTCCTGGACCAGGCCGGCGTCGTGAATCTGCAGGCGAAAGGTGGTCAGCAGTTCGCGTAACTGGCGGTAGGCATTGTTCAGCCCTTCGCGCAGTTCGGCGGTGACGGTTTCCAGGGTCGCGACCGGTTCGCCCCGGCGCATCAGGGTTTGCATGCGGCTGACTTGCAGCTTCATGTACGACAGCGCCTGGGCCAGCGAGTCGTGCAGCTCGCGGGCGATGATGGTGCGTTCTTCGAGCAACAACAGGCGATGATCCTGTTCCCGTTGCCGCTTGAGCGAGAGCGAAGTGCCGATCAGGTTGGCCAGGGCCTGGATCAGCTGGGTTTCCCAGGCTTGTGGTGCGTGTCCATCGATGAAGTGGGCCTTGAGCTCGCCCAGTTCGCTGCCCTGGTTGCTGATGCTGAGGGTGATCGGATGGGGCTGCTGGTGTTTCTGGCAGGAGGCGCAATTGCTGCTGGCGCAGACCTCACGGTTGCGCGCGCCATGCAGGGCGAGCAGTTGCTGGGCAGGGGCCTGCAACTGGCCTTGCAGGCACAGCGACAGGCGCAGCCCGGGCAGGCGCTTCTGGAAGCGCCGGATCAGTTCATCCAGGCCCTCGGCATTGGCCAGGCGTGTCGCCAGGCTGCGGCTGCTTTGATATAGCAGCTCCAGGGCGGCATTGGCCTGTTGCAGGTTCAGGGTCTTTTGCAGGACCTGGGTCTCCAGGGTGCGGTGCGACTCTTCGATGGTTTCGGCCATGGCATTGAAGCTCATGGCCAACTGTCCCAGCTCATCCGGGGAGCGATAGTTGACCCGGGCCTTGAAGTCGCCCCGGCGAAAGCGCTGGGTTGCCTCCACCAATTCCTCCAGCGGAGTGACCACGCTGTACTGCAGTTCGTACAGGCCAATCAGCAGGATGATCATGGTGGTGAACAGGGCGACGCCCTGGATCACCTGCTGCCAGGTTTGCTTGTGCTCGCTCTGGCGCTGCAACAGGCTGACGAACCGGTTCAGCTGTTCGACGAAGGGCAGGGCGCCGGCCTGAAACGTCGCCCCGTCGCCACGGACCAGAGCCGGATGCAGTGCCTCGTTCCAGTCTTGCTGGATCTGTTGGTAGCTGCGTTGCAGGTCGGGATTGGCACCGTCTTCCAGCACCGCCTTGAGTGACTGGCTGTTGAGGCGCTGTTGCAGGCTCTGGGCAATCCGGGTGAGCTCTTCGGCGTTGGCCCCCGAGGCCAGTTTCCAGCTCAGGTGATAGGTCTCCATGCGCACCGAGCCTGCGGTGTTGATGGCCGCCGCGTCGCCCTGGCTGAACCAGGCGATCAGGCCGGCGCTCAGGGAACTGGCGAGGGCGAGCACGGCAATCAGGATCACCGCCAGCCCGGCGCGCGCGGGCAGGGAGCTGCGCAACCAGCGGATCATGGGCGCGGGCCTTGGGCAAACACAGGAAAACCGGCCATGCAGAACTCCAGGGGGGGGCGGGCGATGGTGTTGCCGCCGATCCTTGGCGCACTACCTCTAAAGAGTTGTCGACCGCTCGATGTCAGCAATGGCCTTGAGGCGAAGCGGCAAGATGCTGATAAACAAAGGGTTTACAGGTTTTTACGGACTACCTCCTTGGAGGTAGGCAGCACAAGCATAGGCCTGAGGGCCCCGGGGCTTCGTTGATCCTGATCAAGTTTTTGCGGGGTTGCTCTCTCTAGTCTGCCGCCATGGCTAATTGACTGGAGAGCGAGATGACCCAACCGCGTGTACGACAGGGCCTGGTGCTGGGCATGAGTACGCTGGCCTTCACCGTGTGCTTCATGGTGTGGATGATGTTTGCCGTGCTCGGTGTGCCCATCAAGGAGTTGCTCCAGCTCAACGAAACCCAGTTCGGCCTGCTGGCCGCCACCCCGGTCCTGACCGGCTCGCTGGCACGCTTGCCGCTGGGGCTTTTGACCGACCGCTTTGGCGGGCGCAGCGTGTTTTTCCTGCTGATGCTGTCCTGCGTGTTGCCGCTGTACCTGATCAGCCATGCCACGGCCTACTGGCAGTTTTTGGTCCTGGGCCTGTTCGTCGGCCTGGCCGGGGGTTCGTTTTCGGTCGGCATCGCCTACGTTGCCAAGTGGTTCGACCAGGACAACCAGGGCTTTGCCATGGGCATCTTCGGTGCGGGTAACGCCGGGGCCGCGGTGACCAAGTTTCTCGCCCCGGCGTTGATTGCCGCCGGCAGCTGGCAACTGGTGCCAAAGGTCTTCAGCGCGATTCTGTTCATCACCGCGCTGCTGTTCTGGTTTCTCAGTGCCGACAACAAGCAGCATCGCAGTGCCTCGGGCGCCAGTTTGCGTGAGCAACTGAGCGCGCTGAAAGACCCGGCGGTGTGGCGCTATTGCCAGTACTACTCGATCGTCTTCGGTGGCTACGTGGCCCTGGCGTTGTGGATGACCCGGTACTACGTGCAGGAATACGGTTTCAGCCTGCAAAGCGCCGCGCTGCTGGCCGCCTGCTTTTCCTTGCCGGGCGGGGTACTGCGTGCGGTCGGTGGCTGGATGTCGGATCGCTGGGGCGCGCAGAGCGTGACCTGGTGGGTGCTGTGGGTGAGCTGGATCTGCCTGTTCCTGCTGTCTTATCCGCAGACCCAGTTGCAAGTGCAAACCCTCAACGGCCCGCTGGATTTCCACATCGGCCTCAACCCTGCGCTGTTCACCGTGCTGCTGTTCGTCATGGGCATCGCCTTCGCATTCGGCAAGGCCTCGGTTTTCAAATACATCGCCAACGACTACCCGAAAAACATGGGCGCGGTGTCCGGCATTGTCGGCCTGGCCGGTGGCCTGGGCGGCTTTGTCCTGCCGATTCTGTTCGGTGCGCTGGTGGACCTGACCGGCGTGCGCTCCTCCTGCTTCATGTTGTTGTACGGCGTGGTCTGGGTGTCCCTGGCCTGGATGTACCTCAGCGAAATACGCCAACGCCCACTGCTCGGCAAGCCAGCACTGGCGGCCGCGCCCCGGATTTCCAGCATTGCCCAAGGAGACAACCATGTCCGTTCTGCAAAAGCCTGACAAGGGGCCGGTCATTCATGACTGGCGCCCGGAAGACCCCGAGTTCTGGGGGCGTAGCGGTAAACAGACGGCGACGCGCAACCTGTGGATTTCCATCCCTGCGCTGCTGCTGGCGTTTGCCGTGTGGATGGTCTGGAGCACGGTGATCGTGCGCCTGAACGCCATCGGCTTCAGTTTCACCACCGACCAGCTGTTCTGGCTGGCGGCGTTGCCGGGGCTGTCCGGTGCGACCTTGCGGGTGTTCTATTCGTTCATGGTGCCGATCTTCGGCGGCCGCCGCTGGACTGCCCTGAGCACCGCTTCGTTGCTGCTGCCGGCGTTGTGGATGGGCTTCGCCGTGCAGGACCCGAGCACGTCCTACAGCGTGTTTGTATGGATTGCCCTGCTGTGTGGTTTCGGCGGCGGCAACTTCGCCTCGAGCATGTCCAACATCAGCTTTTTCTACCCCAAGTCCCAGCAAGGCACGGCCCTGGGCCTGAACGCCGGCCTGGGTAACCTGGGGGTTTCGGTCATGCAGTTCTGTGTGCCGCTGGTGATCACCTTCGGCGTGTTCGGCTTCCTCGGCGGCCAACCGCAGACACTCGAAGACGGCAGCCAACTGTGGTTGCAGAACGCCGGGTTCATCTGGGTGCCCTTCATCGTTGTCGTGACCGTGCTGGCCTGGTTCTGCATGAATGACCTGTCCAGCGCCAGGGCCTCGTTCAGCGAGCAGGCGGTGATCTTCAAGCGCAAGCACAACTGGCTGATGTGCTGGTTGTACCTGGCCACCTTCGGTTCGTTCATCGGTTTTTCCGCGGCCTTTCCGCTGCTGATCAAGACCGCCTTTCCTGAGGTCGTCGCCCTGAAATTTGCCTTCCTTGGCCCGCTGGTGGGTGCCCTGGTGCGGCCATTGGGCGGTTGGCTGGCGGACCGGCTCGGCGGTGCGAGGGTCACGTTGTGGAACTTTGTGTTGATGATCGTGATGGTCTTTGGCGTCCTTCATTTCCTGCCGCAGAACGGCACGGGCGGCAACTTCTACGGGTTCCTCGGCATGTTCATGCTGCTGTTCATCACCACGGGCGTGGGCAACGGCTCCACGTTCCGCATGATCCCGGTGATCTTCCGCACCCTGCATGAGAAAGCCGCGGCCGGCAAGGCGCCGGCGATCCGCGAACAGGCCTTGAAAAATGCCGGCAAGGAGTCGGCCGCCGTCCTGGGGTTCAGCTCGGCCATGGGCGCCTTCGGTGCGTTCTTCATTCCCAAATCCTTTGGCACGTCGATGGCCCAGACCGGTGGCCCGGAGATGGCCTTCTACATGTTCGTCGGCTTCTACCTGAGTTGCATTGTGGTGACCTGGTGGTGGTACGCCCGTAAAGGTGCCGCGACGCCCTGCTGACATGAACCGAATCCAAACCTTGCATGGGCGGGGCATAGAACCCCGCAGCAAGCCTGAGAGGAAAGCACCATGAGTCATTTGCTGGATCAACTGCGGTATTTCAATCGCAAGCAAGGCGAGTTCTCCGATGGCCACGGGGAGACCCGCAAGGAGTCCCGCGACTGGGAGAATGTCTACCGCTCGCGCTGGCAGTACGACAAGATCGTGCGCTCCACCCATGGGGTGAACTGCACCGGTTCCTGCTCGTGGAAGATCTACGTGAAGAACGGCCTGATCACCTGGGAAACCCAGCAGACCGATTACCCGCGCACCCGCAACGACCTGCCCAACCATGAGCCGCGCGGCTGTCCACGGGGGGCCAGTTACAGCTGGTACATCTACAGCGCCAACCGGCTCAAGTACCCGAAAATCCGCAAGCCATTGCTCAAGTTGTGGCGCGAGGCGCGCCAGACCCTGGCCCCTGTCGAAGCCTGGGCCAGCATTGTCGAGAACAAGGCCAAGGCCGACTCCTACAAGAGCAAGCGCGGCATGGGCGGCTTCATCCGTTCCAACTGGGAGGAAGTCAACGAGATCATTGCCGCGGCCAACGTCTACACCGTCAAGCAATACGGGCCTGACCGGGTGGTGGGCTTCTCGCCGATTCCGGCCATGTCGATGGTCAGCTATGCCGCGGGGGCCCGTTACCTGTCGCTGATCGGCGGCGCTTGCCTGAGCTTCTACGACTGGTACTGCGACTTGCCGCCGGCCTCGCCGATGGTCTGGGGCGAGCAGACCGACGTGCCGGAATCGGCCGACTGGTACAACTCCAACTACATCATTGCCTGGGGCTCCAACGTTCCGCAGACCCGTACCCCCGACGCGCACTTCTTCACCGAAGTCCGCTACAAGGGCACCAAGACCGTGGCCATCACCCCCGACTACTCGGAAGTGGCCAAGCTCACCGACCTGTGGCTCAACCCCAAGCAGGGCACTGACGCAGCGCTGGCCCAGGCGTTCAACCATGTGATCTTCAAAGAGTTCCACCTGGACAAGCCGAGCGCCTATTTCACCGACTACGCCAAACGCTTCACCGACCTGCCGGTGCTGGTGCTGCTCAAGCCGATGCTCGGCGTGGCGCCGGGCGCCGGCTATCAACCGGATCGCTTCCTGCGGGCCTCGGACCTGACCGACAACCTCGGCCAGGAGAATAACCCGGAATGGAAAACCATCGCCCTCGACGCGAGCGGCGAACTGGTCTCGCCGCTCGGCTCGATCGGTTACCGCTGGGGTGAGCAGGGCAAGTGGAACATCCAGGCCCGCGAAGGCGGTGAGGGCCGCGAGATCGACCTGACCCTGAGCCTGATCGGTGGCGAGGTCACGGAAGTGGCGTTCCCGTACTTCGCCGGTGAGTCCCAGGAGTACTTCCAGCACGTCGCCGGCGATGCCGTGCAGTATCGCCGTGTGCCGGTGCGCAGCCTGACCCTGGCCGATGGCAGCCAGGCCAAGGTCGCCACCGTGTTCGACCTGTCGGCGGCCAACCTGGCCATCGATCGCGGCCTGGGCGGCGCCAACGTGGCCAAGGACTACAACGACGCCACTGTGCCCGGCACCCCGGCCTGGCAGGAGCAGATTACCGGCGTCAGCCGCGAGAAGGCGATCCAGATCGCCCGTGAGTTCGCCGACAACGCCGACAAGACCCGTGGCCGTTCGATGATCATCGTCGGCGCGGCGATGAACCACTGGTACCACATGGACATGAACTACCGCGGGCTGATCAACATGCTCATGCTCTGCGGTTGCGTCGGCCAGACCGGTGGTGGCTGGGCGCACTACGTGGGCCAGGAAAAGCTCCGTCCGCAATGCGGCTGGCTGCCCCTGGCATTCGGCCTGGACTGGAGCCGTCCGCCACGGCAGATGAACGGCACCAGCTTCTTCTATGCCCACAGTTCCCAGTGGCGCCACGAGAAGATGAGCATGCACGACGTGCTCTCGCCGCTGGCGGACAAGAGCCAGTTTCCCGAACACGCACTGGACTACAACATCCGCGCCGAACGCGCGGGCTGGTTGCCGAGCGCGCCACAGTTGAACACCAACCCGCTGCATATTTGCCGTGACGCTGCTGCGGCCGGCATGGCGCCCAAGGACTACGTGGTCAAGTCGTTGCACGAAGGTTCGTTGCGTTTTTCCTGCGAACAGCCCGACAGCCCGGTCAACTTCCCGCGCAACATGTTCATCTGGCGCTCCAACCTGCTGGGGTCTTCGGGCAAGGGCCATGAGTACATGCTCAAGTACTTGCTGGGCACCAAGAACGGGGTGATGAACGAAGACATCGGCAAGGTCGGCGACTGTAAACCGACCGAAGCCGAATGGGTGGACGAGGGCGCCATCGGCAAGCTCGACCTGGTCACCACCCTGGATTTCCGCATGTCCTCGACCTGCGTCTATTCCGACATCGTGTTGCCGACGGCCACCTGGTACGAAAAAGACGACATGAACACCTCGGACATGCACCCCTTCATTCACCCGTTGTCGGCAGCCATCGACCCGGCCTGGGAGTCGCGTTCCGACTGGGAAATCTACAAGGGCATCGCCAAGGCGTTTTCCAGCATGGCGGTCGGTCACCTGGGCGTTGAGCAGGACCTGGTCACCGTGCCGTTGATGCATGACAGCGTCGGCGAACTGGCCCAGCCCTTTGGCGGCACCGACTGGAAAAGCGCCGGCGTGGCGCCGCAACCGGGCAAGAACGCACCGAACCTGCAGGTGGTGGAGCGCGACTACCCGAACATCTACAAGCAGTTCACCTCCCTCGGGCCGTTGCTGGAGAAGCATGGCAACGGCGGCAAGGGCATCAACTGGAACACCGAGGAGGAAGTGAAATTCCTTGGCGAACTCAATTACCGCGAAGGCGAGGCGGGGATCAGCCAGGGGCGGCCGAAGATCGACACGGCCATCGATGCCGCCGAGGTGATTCTGTCCCTGGCCCCGGAAACCAACGGCCATGTTGCCGTCAAGGCCTGGGCCGCGCTGTCGGAGTTCACCGGTATCGACCACAGCCACCTGGCCCTGTCCAAGGCTCACGAGGCGATTCGTTTCCGTGATATCCAGGCGCAGCCGCGCAAGATCATTTCCAGCCCGACCTGGTCAGGCCTGGAAGACGATCACGTCAGCTACAACGCCGGTTACACCAACGTTCATGAAGCGATTCCATGGCGCACCATCACCGGCCGCCAGCAGTTCTACCAGGATCACCCGTGGATGCAGGCCTTTGGCGAGCAGCTGATGAGTTACCGGCCGCCGGTCAACACCCGGACCATCGAAGGGGTGAAGGGCAAGCGCAGCAACGGCGAAACCGAAATCGTCCTGAACTGGATCACGCCGCACCAGAAATGGGGCATCCACAGTACCTACAGCGACAACCTGCTGATGCTCACGCTGAGCCGTGGCGGACCGATTGTCTGGCTCTCGGAAATCGACGCCAAGCGTGCCGGTATCGAGGACAACGACTGGATCGAATGCTTCAACGCCAACGGCGCCCTGACGGCGCGGGCGGTGGTCAGCCAGCGGGTCAAGGAAGGCATGGTGATGATGTACCACGCCCAGGAACGGATCGTGAACGTGCCAGGCGCCGAAACCACCAAGACCCGTGGCGGCCATCACAACTCGGTCACCCGGGTGGTGCTCAAGCCGACCCACATGATCGGCGGCTATGCCCAGCAAGCCTACGGTTTCAACTATTACGGCACGGTCGGTTGCAACCGCGACGAGTTCGTCGTGGTGCGCAAGATGGCCAAGGTCGATTGGCTCGATGGTTCGACTGGCGATGACCTGCCGCGCCCCCTGCCGACCGAGATGGATTGAGGAGTTGTCATGAAGATTCGTTCACAAATCGGCATGGTGCTGAACCTGGACAAGTGCATCGGGTGCCACACCTGTTCGATCACCTGCAAAAACGTCTGGACCAGCCGTGAAGGCATGGAATACGCCTGGTTCAACAACGTCGAAAGCAAACCCGGGATCGGTTACCCGAAAGAGTGGGAAAACCAGGACAAGTGGAAGGGCGGCTGGGTTCGCCACGCCAATGGTTCGATCAACCCGCGCATCGGCGGCAAGTTCCGGGTGTTGGCGAACATTTTCGCCAACCCGGACCTGCCAAACCTCGACGATTACTACGAACCCTTTGACTTCGATTATCAGCACCTGCATACCGCGCCGCTGGGCGAGCACCAGCCCACTGCGCGCCCGCGTTCGCTGGTCTCCGGCAAGCGCATGGAGAAAATCGAATGGGGCCCGAACTGGGAGGAAATCCTCGGCACCGAGTTTGCCAAACGGCGCAAGGACAAGAACTTCGACAAGATCCAGGCGGACATTTACGGCGAGTACGAAAACACTTTCATGATGTATTTGCCGCGCCTGTGCGAGCACTGCCTGAACCCGGCGTGCGCGGCGTCCTGCCCGAGCGGGGCGATCTACAAGCGTGAGGAAGACGGGATTGTCCTGATCGACCAGGAGAAGTGCCGCGGCTGGCGGATGTGCATCAGTGGCTGCCCGTACAAGAAAATCTATTTCAACTGGAAAAGCGGCAAGTCCGAGAAGTGCATTTTCTGCTACCCGCGTATCGAAGCCGGGATGCCGACGGTGTGTGCCGAAACCTGTGTCGGGCGCATTCGCTACCTCGGTGTGCTGCTGTATGACGCCGACCGGATCAGCGAAGTGGCGAGCACCGCCAATGAGCAGGACCTGTACGAGAAGCAGCTTGAGATCTTCCTCGACCCCAACGATCCGGCGGTGATTCGCCAGGCGCTGGAAGACGGTGTACCGCAGTCGGTGATCGACTCGGCGCAACGTTCGCCGGTCTACAAAATGGCCGTGGACTGGAAGCTTGCGCTGCCGTTGCACCCGGAATACCGCACCCTGCCGATGGTCTGGTACGTACCGCCGCTGTCGCCGATCCAGAACGCGGCCGCCGCCGGCACCGTGGGCATGAACGGGGTCATCCCGGATGTCGACAGCCTGCGCATTCCCCTGCGCTACCTGGCCAACCTGCTGACCGCCGGCGACGAGAAACCGGTCAAACGCGCCCTCAAGCGCCTGCTGGCGATGCGCGCCTACAAGCGTTCCGAACAGGTGGACGGAGTCCAGGACCTGCAAGTGCTCAAGGATGTCGGACTGAGCGTGAGCCAGGTCGAGGAGATGTACCGCTACCTGGCGATCGCCAACTATGAAGACCGTTTCGTGGTGCCCAGCGCACACCGTGAGGAGGCCATGAGCGACGCGTTCGCCGAGCGTTCCGGCTGCGGTTTCAGTTTCGGCAGCGGCTGCAGCGGCAGCTCCGACACCAATATGTTCGGGGCGAAGAAGGCCAACCGCCGCGACATCCTGAAAACCGTGCAGTTGTGGGAGGACTGAGCATGCGCATTCTCAAAGTGATTTCACTGTTGCTCGATTACCCGACCGACACCCTGATAGCGGCTCGAGACGAACTGGAGCAGGCAATCATCCACTCCCGGGAAATCAGCCCCCGGCAACGCGGTGCGCTGTTCGAGTTGCTGGAACTGATCTGCGGCAACGACCTGATGGATGGGCAGGAGCACTACGGTGCCTTGTTCGGTCGCGGTCGCTCACTGTCGCTGCTGTTGTTCGAGCATGTACACGGTGAGTCCCGCGACCGTGGCCAGGCGATGGTCGACATGATGGCGCAGTACGAGGCCGCCGGTTTCGCCATCGGCGTCAAGGAGCTGCCGGACTATATCCCGCTGTACCTGGAGTTCCTGTCTACCCGCGAAGACCTCGAGGCCCGCGAAGGGCTGGCCGATGTTTCGCACCTGCTGGCCTTGTTGGCGGCACGTCTGGAGGAGCGCGAGAGCGCGTATGCCAGCTGCTTCCGGGCGCTGTTGCAGATTGCCGGTGCCGAGCCGCAGGAGGCGGTGGCGCAATTGCGCGCGCAGGTCGCCGCCGAATCCAGGGACGACTCGCTGGAAGCCCTGGACAAGGTCTGGGAAGAAGAGGCAGTGGACTTCCTCCAGGCCGAGCAGCAGGACCGTTGTGGCGCGCAGCCGAGTGCGCCGGGCAAGGCCCGGGAAGAAAGCGCGGTACCGCTGCACTGGGTCGATTTTCAGCATGAAGGCGTGGCCAGCGTGCCCGCCGGGGAGGTGGGCAATGTCTAAGTGGAACCTGTTGTTGTTCGGGGTGTATCCCTATATCGCGCTGGCGATCTGTCTGCTGGGCAGTTGGGCCCGCTTCGATCTTTCGCAGTACACCTGGAAGGCTGGCTCCAGCCAGATGCTCAACAATCGCGGGATGCGCGTGGCGAGCAATCTGTTCCATGTCGGCGTGCTGTTCGTGCTGGCCGGCCACTTCGTCGGCCTGCTGACCCCGGCGTCGGTCTATCACCATGTGATCAGCACCGAGCACAAGCAATTGCTGGCGATGGTCTCCGGGGGCTTTTTCGGCCTGTTGTGCCTGATCGGCCTGCTGATGCTGGTGAACCGGCGCCTGAGCGACCCGCGGGTGCGCGCCACCTCCAGCACGTCGGACATCCTGGTGCTGTTGGTGCTGCTGGCGCAGTTGGTGCTCGGCCTGCTGACGATCGTGGCGTCCACCGAACACATGGACGGCTCGGTGATGGTGCTGCTCGCCGACTGGGCGCAGAACACCGTGCTCCTGCGGCCGGTGGAGGCAGCGGCGGCGATGGCGCCGGTTGGCCTGATCTACAAGTTGCACGTGTTGCTCGGCTTGACCCTGTTCGTGCTGTTCCCGTTCACCCGTCTGGTGCACATCGTCAGCGCACCGGTCTGGTACCTGGGGCGGCGCTATCAAATCGTTCGGCAGAAAATCTGAGGAGGCAATCATGTCAGGTGGATGTGGATGTGGCGGCGGTAAAGGCGGCAGCGGCGGTTGTGGTTCTTCCCGCACCCCGGAACCGGTAATGCCCGATATCGAAGAGGGCGGGGCGGTGACGTTTGAACCGCCACACCAAGAACCCGCGCAGGCTGACGAAGCCCCCGCACAACTGATCGCCAGCAGTGAGCAGGAGTGGCCGATCATCAGCGTCAATCAGGTGCCGATCACCCCGGAAGCGATGGCCCGGGAGCTGCAATATCATCCGGCGCCCAGCCGTGAGGAGGCGGTGTACCAGGCAGCCAGGGCGCTGGTGATCCGCGAACTGTTGCAGCAGCGCATCGCCGAGCTTGGCCTGTCGCTGCAACTGGGGGCCGGCGAAAACGAAGAGGAGGCCGCCACGCGCTTGCTGCTCGAGCGCGAGGTGCAGGTGCCCGAGTGTGACGAGGCCACCTGTGAGCGTTACTACGACAGCAACCGCGCGCGCTTCCACAGTGCGCCGTTGCTGGCGGTGCGGCACATTCTGCTCGAATGTGCCCCGGACGATGCCGAGGCGCGCAGCCTGGTGCACGTTCAGGCCGAGATCCTGGTGCAACGCCTGGAGGAGTTCCCCGGCAGCTTCGCCGAGCTCGCGCAAAAGTACTCGGCCTGCCCGTCGAAGGCCCAGGGCGGCTCGTTGGGGCAGATCAGCAAAGGCCAGACCGTGCCGGAACTGGAGCGGCAGTTGTTCACCCTGGCGCCGGGGCTGGCCAGCAAGCCGCTGGAAAGCCAGTTTGGCTGGCATGTGGTCAGTGTCGACCAGCGGATCGAAGGCAAGGCGTTGCCCTATGAGGTGGTTTCGACGGCGATCCGCACCCAGTTGCAACAGGGTGTCTGGCAAAAGGCGCTGGTGCAGTACCTGCAAACCCTGATTGGCGCCGCGGATATTCGCGGCATCCATCTACAGGGCGCCGACTCACCGCTGGTGCAGTAACCACGAGGCCAAGGGGAATGTGATGAGCACGCTGATGCAGGATGGATATGGACGGCAGATCGACTACCTGCGGATGTCGGTGACGGACCGTTGTGATTTTCGCTGTGTGTACTGCATGGCCAAGAACATGACGTTTCTGCCGCGCCAGCAGGTGCTCACCCTGGAGGAGTTGCAGCGCCTGGCGACGCTGTTCGTCGGCCTGGGTGTGCGCAAGATCCGCCTGACGGGGGGCGAGCCGCTGATTCGCCCCGGCATTGTCGACCTCTGCCGTCACATCGCCGCCTTGCCGGGCTTGCGCGAGCTGGTGATGACCAGCAATGGCTCACAACTGCAACGCCTGGCCCGGCCGCTGGTAGAGGCCGGGGTCAAGCGGATGAACATCAGCCTCGATAGCCTGGACCCAGAGAAGTTTCTCGCGATCACCCGCAACGGCAATCTCGATCAGGTCCTGGGCGGCATCGAAGCGGCGCGGGGGGCGGGGTTCGAGCGGATCAAGCTCAACTGCGTGGTGATGAAAGGGCGCAACTTCGATGAAGTGCTGGCGCTGGTGCAATACGCCATCGACCAGCGCATCGATATCAGTTTCATCGAGGAAATGCCCTTGGGCGATGTCGGCCGTGCCCGGGGCGAATCGTTCTGTTCCAGCGACGAGGTCCGGGCGCTGATCGCCAGTCGCTATCCGTTGCTCGACAGCACCGAAAACAGCGGTGGCCCCGCACGCTATGTGCGTCTGGCGCAGCATCCCGAGACCCGGATCGGTTTCATTTCGCCCAACAGCCACAACTTCTGTGGCAGCTGCAACCGGGTGCGGATGACCGTTGAAGGGCGGCTGCTGCTCTGCCTGGGACAGGAGGATGCCCTGGACCTGCGCGGCTTGCTGCGTCGTTACCCGCTGGACGACCAGCCCCTGATCAACGCCGTGCAACAGGCATTGCGCCACAAGCCGTTGCGCCACGACTTCAATCCCGAAGGGACGGTGCAACTGGTGCGATTCATGAACATGAGTGGGGGGTGATTCGGCGTGTGCGGTTTTTATGTAGGAGCGAGCATGCTCGCGATGAACGCAAGAGCAACGCGTTGAGTCAGAAAGCACGCGTTATCGTTGACGACCATCGCGGGCAAGCCCGCTCCTACAGGTGGCGTTTGGCAATCGAGCGTCGACCGGCTGCCGTCACAGGTTGTGCGCCATGGCTGACTGCCACTGGCGTTTTTTTTTGCCGGTAAATCTTGATATCGATCAATTGCAGGCGTGTCCTTTATCCGTAGCCTGCACTGCATATTGTGTTTTCAAGTTAATTAAAACCTATATGTAGTGTTTGGAGTTCCAATGCATAGCACGCTGATCAGTGTAGGACGCAACCGGCTGCACAAACGCGATGGCAGTCTGGTTGCCTTCGATGCGGACAAGATTCGCCAGGCGTTGATCGCAGCGGGCAAGGCCACTGGCGAGTACACCGAGGTCGAGGTCGAAGGGTTGCTCGAGGCGGTTCTGGCCCAGCTCGAAGGGCACGCGCGACTGCATGTCGAGCAGATCCAGGACCGGGTCGAACGGGTATTGATGGACGCCGGGTTTTTCTTCGCCATGCGCGCCTACATCGTCTATCGCGAGCAGCACGGACGTTTGCGCCGCGACCGCAAGACCATGGTCGAGGTGGCGACTTCGATGAACGAGTACCTGGACCGTGAAGACTGGCGGGTGCAGGCCAATGCCAACCAGGGCTATTCCCTGGGCGGGCTGGTGCTCAACGTATCGGGCAAGGTCACCGCCAACTATTGGCTGGACGAGGTGTACAGCGAGGCTATCGGCCGGGCCCATCGCGAGGCGGATCTGCACGTGCACGACCTCGACATGCTGGCCGGCTACTGTGCGGGCTGGTCGTTGCGCACGCTGTTGCACGAAGGGCTCAATGGCGTACCCGGCCGGGTCGAGGCCGGCCCGCCGAAACACCTGAGCAGTGCCCTGGGGCAGATGGTGAACTTCCTCGGCACCCTGCAGAACGAATGGGCCGGGGCCCAGGCATTCAGTTCGTTCGACACCTACCTGGCGCCCTACGTGCGCCAGGACCAGTTGAGTTTTCAGCAGGTGCGCCAGGCGATTCAGGAGTTCATCTACAACCTCAACGTGCCATCGCGCTGGGGCACCCAGACGCCTTTTACCAACCTGACGTTCGACTGGGTGTGCCCAGAGGATCTGCGCGAGCAGATCCCGGTGATCGGCGGCGAGGAAATGCCCTTTGCCTACGGTGACCTGCAGGTGGAAATGGACCTGCTCAACCGTGCCTATATCGAGGTGATGCAGGCCGGTGACGCCAAGGGGCGGGTGTTCACCTTTCCCATCCCGACCTACAACATCACCCATGATTTTCCCTGGGACAGCGAGAACGCTGACCGACTGTTCGAGATGACCGCCCGTTACGGCCTGCCGTACTTCCAGAACTTCCTCAATTCGGACATGCAGCCCAACCAGGTGCGTTCGATGTGTTGTCGGTTGCAACTGGATGTGCGCGAGCTGCTCAAGCGCGGGGGCGGCCTGTTCGGCTCGGCCGAGCAGACCGGATCGCTAGGCGTGGTGACCCTCAATTGCGCGCGCCTGGGTTACCTGTTCAAAGGCAACGCCAGCGGCCTGCTGCAGCGGCTGGACGCCTTGATGGAGCTGGCGATGGAGAGCCTGGAGGTCAAGCGCAAGGTGATCCAGCACCATATGGACGCCGGTTTGTACCCTTACACCAAACGGTACCTGGGGACCCTGCGCAATCATTTTTCCACCATCGGCCTCAATGGCCTGCATGAAATGCTGCGTAACTTCAGCGGTGACGAGCAGGGCATGCACACTGAGCAGGGCCGTACGTTTGCCCTGCAGTTGCTGGACCATGTGCGCGCCACCCTGGTGCGCTTCCAGGAAGAAACCGGCCATCTCTACAACCTCGAAGCGACCCCGGCCGAGGGCACCACCTACCGCTTTGCCAAGGAAGACCTTAAGCGTTACCCCGACATTCTTCAGGCCGGCAGCCGCCAGGCGCCGTACTACACCAACTCCTCGCAACTGCCGGCGGGCTTTACCGACGACCCCTTCGAAGCCCTTGAGTTGCAGGACGAACTGCAATGCAAATACACCGGTGGCACGGTGCTGCACCTGTACATGGCCGAGCGGATTTCCTCGACCCAGGCTTGCAAGCAACTGGTGCGCAAGGCGCTCGGGCGCTTCCGCCTGCCGTACCTGACCGTGACCCCGACCTTTTCCATCTGCCCGGTCCACGGTTACCTCGATGGCGAACACGAGTTCTGCCCCAAGTGCGACGAGGCCTTGTTGCGCGAGCAGCACCCGGGCACGGCCCATTGATTTCATTTCACTCAACCGCAAGGAGCTACACCATGAATGCACTGCACACATTGCCTCAGGCCAAGCGTCAACGTTGCGAAGTCTGGACCCGGGTGATGGGTTATCACCGCCCGGTCTCGGCGTTCAACCCGGGTAAGCAGTCCGAGCACCGCGAGCGGGTCCATTTCACCGAATGCGCGGCATCGGCCGGGCGCCAATGAGTCGAACGCTCAGGGTCGGGGGCATGGTGCCCCTGACCACGCTCGACTATCCGGGCATGCTGGCCTGCGTGCTGTTCTGCCAGGGGTGTGCCTGGCGTTGTCGTTACTGCCATAACCCGCAGTTGATCCCGCCTCGCGGCAGTGAAGAGGTGGACTGGTGCCGGGTGCTGGCGTTCCTGCAACGCCGTGAGGACTTGCTCGATGCCGTGGTGTTCAGCGGCGGCGAGCCAACCTTGCAGGACAGCTTGCTGGCGGCCATGGATGAAGTGCGCGCGATGGGTTTTCGTATCGGCTTGCACAGTGCCGGGATCAAACCGGACGCCTTTGCCAGGGCCGTGGCCGGTGCCGATTGGGTCGGCTTCGACGTCAAGGCGCTGGCCGAGGATTGCCAGGCGATCACCGGTGTCCGGGGCAGTGGCGTGGCCAACTGGCAGAGTCTGGAACATCTGCTGGCCAGCGGCGTCGACTATGAGTGTCGCACCACGGTGCATTGGCATCTGCTCGATCCCGCACGGCTATTGACCCTCGCCCGACGTTTGAGCGAGCGCGGGGTCAAGCGTTTTGCCGTGCAACTGGTCAGGACCGAACGGATGCTCGATCCGCGCTTGTCGAGTGTTTCATTGCAGTTTGACCAGGTTGAACTGTGGGCGGCCCTGCGTGATCTGTTTCCGGAGTTCGTGTTGCGTGGGTAGGGCCAGACAGGATGATCGTTCCCACGCAGAGCGTGGGAGCGATCTAGACAGGCTGTGCATGATGTCGTTGGATACCTCAGTTCCACCCCCAGAATTGCAACCACCAGCCATACCCCACCAGTGCGTTGGCCAGTAGCAGGCAAGCACCCGCGGCGCTGCGCCGAGGCAGGGGAATGCCCTGGAGGGCCATCCGTTTCCAGCCCAGCAACAGGCTCCAGCCGATGGCGCCCAGCAACAGCCAGGCCCGGGCCGGTTGTACCCATTCCAGCAACAGCCCTTCATAGCGCAGCAACTTCACGGTGGTCGCCGACAGCCCGAGAAACAGTCCGGCGGCGCCCAGAGGGGTGAGTGTCAGGCTCAGGGGCACGTAGAGCGCAGGGTCACCGGCCAGTCGCGCCGCCCCGCGCAGCAGGATCAGCAAGCCGCCACCCAGCACCAGGGCGCTGGCCGTCAGGTACAGGACGATACTGAAGCCGTCGAGCCAGCTGAAACTGTCGTTGAGTGCGGGGTAGTGGGTCAGCAGCCACCAGGGCGCGTTGTCCTGCAAGGGCCAGAACACTTCGTGCCCGACCAGCCATTGCGCGAGGGACTGCTTGAGGGCAATGAACCAGGGGCTGACCGTCCATTGAAACGCGCCCATGGCCAGACCGATCACGCCGAACAGCAACAAGCGGGCGTCCCACGGCGACAGGTTATCTTCTGTCGCGTGGAGGATCTCCTGGTTGCTGGACCGGGCGATCAGTTGCACGGCGTCACGTTGCCCGCTGCAACGCCCGCAGGCATGGCAGTCGCTGGCGCCCCGCAGGCGACGGATGTCCAGCAAGGGCGCGCAATTGGGAGGGGGCAGGCGGGGGCCTGCATTGTCTTTCCAGCGCTGTTCGTCGACCTGGAAGTGCACCGGGGCCAGGCGCGCAAGCAGGGCAAAGACGCCGCTGACCGGGCACAGGTAACGACACCAGACGCGCTTGCCCCTGGCGAACAGCAGGCCGACGCCGACCGCCACGACCGTGGAACCGCCCAGAATCAGCAGGGCGGCCTGGGCGTAGTCATACACACTGATCAACTGCCCGTAGAGGGTGGTCAGGCAGAACGCCAGGGTCGGCCAGCCGCCCCAGCGCACCCAGCGCGGCACGCCCAGGCCTTTGCCGTACTGGCTGGCCCACTCGCTCAGTGAACCTTCCGGGCACAGCACACCGCACCAGAGTCGCCCGAACAGCAGCATCGACAGCAGCACGAACGGCCACCAGATACCCCAGAACAGAAACTGCGCGAGCAGGGTCAGGTTGTCGAGTATCCGGGCCTGGCTGTCCGGCAGCGGCAACAGGGCCGGCAGCACCAGCAGCCCGCCATAGAACAGTACGACCAGCCACTGCACCACGCGAATCGCCGTCGCGTGGCGGCGCATGCCGTCGCCCAGGCGCTGCAACCAGCGGTTGTGCCGACTCAGCCCGGGCATGGGACGGCCCTCGGGGGGCGTTGACGCAACCAGCCGCCGACCGCCAGCCAGTAACCGCTCAGCACCAGCAGGCTCAAGCCGCTGGGCGCCGCCCGGTAACCGGTCATACTCGCCAGGAAACCGCCCAGGCCATGGCTGTCATTGAGTACGGCACGGCTGTCCCACAGCGCTTCGCCGATCAGGCCATAGGCCCAGTCCGGCAAGTCCAGGGCGAGCAGTTGGCCGCTGATTCGTTCGGTGGCACTGATCAGTAGCGCCGCGCCGAGCAACAGTAGAATGACTTCGCTGGCGGCAAAGAAGCGCTGCCATGAAATGAGTCGACGGGTGCTGTGCAGCAAGCCGATGGTCAACCCCGACAGCACCAGCCCCGCACCTGCGCCGACGGCAAACAGGCCCAGCGCCGGACCTTGCAGGCGGGCCCCGGCGCCATACAGAAAGACCACGGTTTCGCTGCCCTCGCGGCTGACCGCGAGCATGGCCAGGAGCATCAGGCCAACGCCGCCCTGGCGAGCCAGCTGGCTGTCGGCCTGGCGTTGCAAATCAGTCTTGAGGCTGCGTGCGTTGCGGTGCATCCAGCCGACCATCTGCACCATCAGCAAGCTGGCCACCAGCGCCAGGGAAGCCTGGAACCATTCGTTGGCGGAACCGCTCATGGCGTCACCGGCGAACAGAATCAGCAGCGCCAGCAGGCCCGAGAGCATCAACCCCAGGAGCACGCCCGCCCATAGGTAATTGACCAGCCGAGCCGCCTGGCTTTGCTGGCTGGCCCAGGCCTGGAGAATGCCGATCACCAGCAGCGCCTCGACGCTTTCGCGCCAGACGATGAACATTGATTGATTCATGGAAACTCCGTGGTTGAGCCGGTTATTTCGCGAGGATGGCGCCCTCGGGCAACTGCGGGTTGAACTCGTCGAAGAACGGGTAGTGGCCGGGCCGCAGGGGGTGAATCACGACAAAGGTCGTCACCCCCGGTGACAGCACCTTCTCGACCCGTAACGGGGTGCTTTCGAATTCCGCCGGCCCCTCGCCGACGTTCTTCAGGATGATTTTGAAGCGCTGCCCGGCGGGGACTTCCAGCAGGGCGGGGGTGAAATGGCCGTCGCGCAGGCTCAGCTCGAAGCTGGGCAATTGGGCGTGGACCATCTGGGGTATGACCGCCCAGGCCAGTATCAGCCAGGCCAGGCGTCGGTGAACCGGGGCCAGGGGGCCTGGTGCGGGTGGCTCGGGTGCCAGGGGGGGCATTTTAGTAGCCGCCTTTTTTGCCGATCCCGGCATAGATGAACTCGTAGCGCAGTTCGCACTGTTCGAACCAGGGTTCGACACCGGTTTCCTTGTCGGTATGACGGCCCAGGGAACCATGGCCGCCGGGCGGCAGGAGGGTGAAGGTCAGCTGGTATTTGCCGGGGCCCTGCAGCTTCACGTTGTCGCCGTAGTGAGGACCGTCGTTGGCGACCATGGCATGAAAAATCCCTTTGACCGGTGGCTCGCTGCCGGATTTCTGCAGGCTGAAGGCAACGTTCAGGTAGGGCACGAAACTGCCTTCCTGAAAGCCCTGGCGATTGTCCGCTGTGGCGCGGATATCGGCTTCCAGGTGGATATCGGAGTCGGCGGTGGCGCGCATCATGCCCGCAGGCGCCATCTCGATCGGTTGCAAGTACACCGCGCCGACTTCCAGCCCCGGACACAATTGGGGTTCTCCGATCGGGTATTCCTTGGCGTGTGCCAGTGGCGCGAACAGCAGCAGGGCGAGAGACAGCGAGAGGGGAGTACGCATGATGGCTTCCTGGGGACTGACGAGTAGGAGCCCGAGTCTAGGAAGCATTACTGAGAACAATAATGATTATGGTCAATTTTCGCAGCGATCAACCGGGGGCGTCAGTGCGCCTGTCCAGGCGTGTCATGGAAGCAGGGATGCCGGAATTGACCTGCATCAAGGGCAGAGTCGCCCCGGCGCGGTAGGTTGGACACCTACCCATCGATCATCCGGGGATCGACATGGCCAAGACCTTTCCCATCAGTCCCAAACATCCTGAACGCATTTGCTGGGGGTGCGACCGCTACTGTGCCGCCAGTGCCCTGGCGTGCGGCAATGGTGCTGACCGGACGATGCATCCGGCCGAGATGATCGGCGACGATTGGTACCTGCATGGCGATTGGGGCATCGAGCCGCCCGTCGTCACCGATAAGGCGGTGGACGAAGGGCGGTCCTGAGCCTGCGTATTAGCTGGAATGGGCGATTTCTTCGTCCACCCCTTCATCCTGCGGTTGCGCTTGCCCCGGCTCTTCGGTGATCACCGTGAAGTCACTGACCTCGACCGCGCCCAACCCATAGCCCAGCAGATGGAAGGAGAACGCCTTGCGCGACTCCGGGTTATCGAAGCTGAAATCCATCTCCAGCGGTTGGTCGGCGGTGACCATCATTTCTTCCGGAAAGCCCAGCGGCACATCCTGTTCCAGTTCCTTGGCCTTGAGCAGGATGTACGCCGTCTGCTGCGGGTCGACCGCGCGCACGGTCAGGCGCACGCGGGTCTGTGAGCCCTTGGGCATTTCCAGGTATTGCGCGCCGATCAGGTTGTCCGCCCAGTCGTCCTTGATTTGCGCCTGCAGCGGGATGATCGCCGGGCTGCCGAACTGGTAGTGCTGGTTCAGGGGCGTGCGCAGCAGGGTGCGATCCAGGGCCTCGGCCCGGGCGGTGATTTGCCGTGCCCGCTGGCCGCCATATTGCCCACCATACACTGCGCGATCGGCAATGAAGCCCTCGCTGGTGTAATAGCGGCACCGCTGCTGGAAGTCGCACTCGGTGAACGTGCCCTGGCCATCGTGATAGCGCAGGTTGCCGTTGGTGTACGACATGATCTCGCGACCGGTTTCATAGTCTCGAAACAACGAACGACCGCTCAGGCTCGGTGGTACCGGCAGGGCGAAGTAGTCGAGGACCGAGGAGCTCAGGTCGACATGGCCGTAGACCCCGGGATTGATGTTGGGCAGCTGCGCCTGCTCGGGTGCCAGGGTCAGGTTGAAGCCCCAAGAGGAGGCCAGGCGCACGCCATCGATGCCGTGGGACTCGTCGGAAGTGATCATCACCAGGGTGTCCTGCAGAACGCCTTGTTGCTCCAGGCCACTGAGGAAGTTGCCCAAGGCATCGTCCAGATAGGCAACGGCCGCCTGCTTGGGTGTGTCGTAGCGCTGCAGGTAGTCTTCGGGCGCCGAGTAGGGCTGGTGTGTGCCGACGGTCAGCAGGGTGAGCATCCAGGGTTGCTGCTGCGTCTTGAGCTGGCTGACATAGTCCAGCGCCCCTTCGAAGAAGGCCTTGTCATCCTTGCCCCAAGGGAAGTCCAGGTACGATACATTGGTGAACCAGTCCAGGCCCAGGGTGGTGTCGAAGCCGATGTGCGGCATGATCTTGTCTTTGGCCATGAAGCGCAGGCCGGCACCCTGGAGGTAGTGGGTGGCAAAGCCGTGCTTGCGTAACTGGGCCGGCAGGCACGCCTGGTTACGCTCGTTCTGGGTCAGCATCTCGACGCCCTTGGGCGTGCCGTTGTCCAGCTTGTCGTAATCGCCACAGAGCATGGCGTACAGGCCGCGGATGGTCTGGTGGCTGTGTAGCACGTAGTCCGGCGTGTTCATGCCACGCTCGGCCCAGCGGCTGAGGTTGGGCATGAGGTTTTCTTGATAACTGCTGTGCAGGGCCTGGCGGTTGGCCTGGACATAGGCGCCGGGAATGCCTTCCAGCGCGATGATCAAGACGTTGCGCGCGCGGCCGGGTTCGGCAAGGATTTTCTGTCCGTTCAAGTCCAGTTGGGTGAGCCCGGCCATCTGCGGGGCCGTCTCGACCACGTCGCCCTCAAGCCATTCTTCCGTGCGCATCTGCACCTCGCCGACACCGGCGGCCAATAATTGATGGGGCAGGTTGAACAGGCGCCATTGATCGGCATCGGACGGTGCCAGGTTCTGTACGCCCCAGTGCGCGAGCAACAGCAGCAGCGGAGCCGCCCAGGCTTTTCGGGGCAGTGCTGGCCGGGGCGTCGAGCGGCCGGTCCACTGGGTGATCAGCCAGGCCAGCAGGCCCAGCCCGAGGGCCGCGGCCAGCCAGGGTTGGGCAAAACTGCCACTGGTGGATTTTTCCACGAACTGCGGATCGATCAGGTAGTTCAGATCGCCGGCATTGGGCAGTCGCCCGACGGCGCTGACCAGTTCGGCGGTGGCCACGGACATCAGGCCCCAGACCAGCAACACCGGGAGCGCCAGCCACCAGGCACGGCGATGCAGGAGCACCACCAGCAGGCTGCCGATGGCGAGGTCGGACAGGTAGCCGAGCGGATTGGACCAGCCCAGTGCGGTACGCAGGCACAGGGGGACGATCAGCACCAGGGTGATGAGGGCAATGAGGCGGGCGCGGGGGTGCTGTAACCGATGACGAAAAAGATTCACAAAAAATACTTCCAGACACGAATTCTTCACATAAGTGTGCGCAATGGTACCAAGTGATGCCAGGAATGACCGGGATATTGGCTGTGGGATCGCCCGGCTGGGCGGGGGCGGGCACGGATCACGCCTGGCATTGACCGGGCGGCTGCGCTGCAGGCCAACGGTAGAGCGTGTCAGGGGGCAGGGGCGCGCTTGCGGACTGCCAGGGGATTAAGTGTTTCAGGCTGTTTAATCGGATCGCTCAGCGGATTTTTTCCACTGCGCATACGCCTGGGGCATGCATACCGCGCACGGGCGATAACCGGCGGCGCGGGCGGTGGCTTCGTCGGCGAAGAACACCCGATGCTTGACGTAGCCGCCCCGTGCGATGGCGCGCAGGGCGCCAGGGCAATCCAGACGGCCATAGATCCTTGAACGACGATGGCCACCCAGCAGCCCCGGTTCCGTGCTCGGCACCGTCTCGCGGCGGGCGTTCAGCAAACTGTAGGTTTTCATGTCTTCGGCACTCGCCACAGGTACCACGACGCCACCGTACGGTAAGGGTGGAAGGGTTGGCCAAGGTCGATCATCTGCTTGCGACTCGGCGTGGTCGCCAGGCCTTTGAGGCGTCGATAGCCGTCCCGCACCCCGAAGTCGTCGGCGGGCAGGATGTCCGGGCGTTCGAGGGTGTAGATCAGCAGCATCTCCACGGTCCAGCGACCAATGCCACGCAGCGGGGTCAGGCGCTCGATCAGGGTTTCGTCGTCCAGGGCCAGTGCGGTCGCGTAGTCGGGCACCACACCGTCCAGGGTCGCTTGGGCGATCCCCTGGATGGTCGCGACCTTGCTGGCCGAAAAGCCGCAACCGCGCAGCAGGGCAACGTCGCTGGCCGCCAGTTGTTCGGCACTGGGAAATGACTGGCCGGGGAACAAAGCCAGCAACCGGCCGACAATCGCATCGCCGGCGCGCACGTGCAGTTGTTGATAGGCGATGGCCCGCACCAGCGCTTCATACGGATCGCGAGTCGGCTTGGGTTCGTGCAGGCAAGGGCCGACGGTGGCGATCAGGCGCGCCCAGTCAGCGTCGAGGGCGGCCAGGAACTGGCTGGCGTGGTCATAGGGCATGGCGGATCCGGATAGGCAGTGGGGCACCCTGGACAGATTAGTCCTGTGTCCAGGGTGCCGCACCCGGTGTCTTGCGGTCACATTCGTCGTGGCTGCGCCATCAGGCCTTGCTGGCGGCCAGGTAGGCGCCCAGGCGGCGTCCCATTTCTTCGGCCAGCGCCTGCAAACCGCTCATGGGACGGACCATCACTTCAAACTCGACGATTTTTCCCTGTTCGTTGAAGCGGATCATGTCGATGCCTTTGAGCGTCTTGTCGCCGACCTTGGCGCTGAATTCGAGGACAACGTTCAGCCCGTCGGCGGTCGCCAGCTCACGGTAATAGGTAAATTCCTCAAGCACGTCGATCACCGTATTGAGGATCATCGACACCACGGGCGCCCCCGGGTAAGGCGAGTGGGCGATCGGCGAGCGGAATACCGCCTGAGGGTCCAGCAAGTCGGGCAGCGCCCGCAAGTCATGGCTGCGGATCATGGCGTGCCACTGTTGCAGGGACGCTGCGGCGCTGGGATGCAGTTTCAGCTCGGACATTGTCAGCTTCCTGTGTTTTTGTTGTGCTGGAAACGTTGCTGGATGGCACGGGCCGCATGGTCTGCCCAAAGGCTGTAGATCGCCGGGCCCGGATGGAACCCGTCCGCCGCCATCAGGCCGGCCACCGGGGCAAGGCTGATGGCCAGCAATGTGCAGTGGTCCTTGCGCTCGGCCAGGCCAGCCAGCCGGTGGTTGAAACGACTGGCCCGGCTGCCCAGGTACCAGCGTAGCGGTTGCGGCAGCGCCGGGAACAGGTGCATGGGCGGCAGCGGGGACACGACAATCTGCTTCACGGCGTATTTGCCGCTCAACAACTCCATCAAGCGGTCCTGTTGAGCCAGCCATTGATCAGCGCTGATGCGGCTGGTGACATCGTTGACGCCTACGCACAGCAGCACCACATCAAAGGGTTCCGGTGAGTTGCGTTCGAGCACGTTCAACAGCGCCCGGGAGTCCAGGCCCGATTGCGCCCAGAGTGTCCAGGTAATCCGATAATCGTTGGCCAGCCGTGCGACCAGCTTCCCGGTTATGGCTTCGTCCTGGGTCGCTGCGCCGACACCGGCGGCCGCGGAATCACCCAGAATCAACAGGCGCAGCGCCACGCCACAACCGGCCACGCCCTGGCGCTCGCCCTCGGCTTCCGGCAACTTTGGGGTAACCCAGCGGGTGTAGAGGCCCTGAATCAGCAGCAATGGCCCCAACGCAATCATTGCAAAGGCTTCAGTCATTTTACCGGTTCACCTCAGGCGCGGCGCGCCATCAAGAGTACGGTTGCCGCCGCCGACAACAACCCGGCGCAGCACCGATTGAACATCCGCTTGCCTTGGGGGCGGGCAAACCATCGACGCATATGCAGGCCCATGTAGGCATACGCCGCGATGGCAATCCACTCTAGCACCAGAAACAACAGGCCCAGCAGCGCGAACTGCGGCGTTACCGGCTGCGCCGGATCGACAAACTGCGGCAGGAAGGCGGTGAAAATCAGGATCGCCTTGGGGTTGCCTGGACTGAACGAGATATTGCATCTGCCATGCGCCTCTGGTGAAGGGCAGTAACCGACCCAATGCGGACGCTGACCAGCATTTGGTTAAGGGGCGGGCTTTAGCCCGTCCCAGTGAGCGAAGCGAACGGTTTGAACCAGTTGTTATGCATGTTTTACTAGCCGTTTCTTTAAATGATACAGGTTAGTCCCGATTGGTCGATCCTCAAGAACACCATAAATCTCATAACCATGCTGCTCATAGAACTGTTTAGCATCAACGGTTTTTAAGAATGCAACTACTGCCCCATTGTTGGCGCCAATCGTTTCTGCTTTTTCCAATAGCATAGAACCGACTTTTCTACCGCGATGAGATTCCTTAACCCAAAAGGTATCAATTTCTAAGCCATCCCAGTAACAATTACAGCTTATTGCACCGATGTAGTCGCCTACTTCATCGTGTGCAACCACCATAAATATTTTATCTTCCGATTCTGGCGGTAGATTTGGATATTGAATTCGAAGATGTTCTGAAAACCTATTATTCAGAACTCCCTGATCCTTTTCTGTTGGAGAATCCAATACATCAATCTTGATTTCCACTTTACTGCTCCGATCATTCAATTTTGAGGTGCCGTACGGCTTTTGGCATAACAATTAATTTTCGATATGCGATGTCGCATAACATTCCATGTCCATGCGTAATCCCTTGAATAATCAAAAAATCGAGTCTGTAAACGCGACATCAAGAAGGGGGAAAGCGGCATATTTTTTTGCACATTACTGAAGTGTTAGCTGCGTGTCCATGGTCTGCTTTTGGCCGATTTCTGCCTGTCGCGAAGGGCATCAATCGACCCAGGCTGTGTGAAAACGCATGCGCCGTTTTGAAGTCTGCGTTGCTACGTAAAATCTGTCGGCGTTTGCTTGGTCAGCAGACCTAAAATTTGCATAGGAACGCGATTTTTGTTCCGATTCTGACTGTCAAACTTGCTCTAAAACGGTTTCACACAGCCTGGACCCGAAGCAGCCATTTCATCAATGGCTGGAAGCGGCGACTAGGCTCCTGAGGTAGGCAGTCAAATCACGAAACGGGTTTCGCGATCTCAGAGGGTGGCAATATCTACTTTGTTCATGGCTATGGTCTCCGATAGGCACCCTGTGAAAGCTTAGTGGGGGTTCACAGGGTGGGAGGGGTAACCATTTTGTGTTTTACAGATTGTATTTCAACACTTCAGCGCACAGGCGGTGCGTACTGAATCCCGCCGTTGTTCCACAAGGCGTTGAGGCCTCGCTTGATCTTCAGCACGCTGCCCTGGCCAATGTTGCGCTCAAACACTTCGCTGTAGTTGCCGACCTGTTTGACTATCTGAACCACCCAGTCCTTGCGCAGCTTCAAGTCCTTGCCGTATTCACCATCGGCACCCAGCAGCCGTGCGACATCCGGGTTCTTGGTGCTCTTGGCCTGCTCTTCGACGTTCTGCGAGGTGATGCCCATTTCCTCGGCGTTGAGCATGGCGAACAGGGTCCACTTGACGATACTGAACCACTCCTCGTCGCCCTTGCGCACCAGCGGGCCGAGCGGCTCCTTGGAGATGATTTCCGGCAGCACCACGAATTCGTCGGGGTGGGCCATTTTGATCCGTTGGGCGTAAAGGCCCGACTGGTCAGTGGTCAACACATCGCAACGACCGGCTTCCAGGCCCTTGGCGCTTTCATCGGCGGTGTCGAAGGTGATGGGGGTGTATTTGAGGTTATTGGCGCGAAAGTAATCCGACACGTTGAGTTCGGTGGTGGTGCCAGCCTGGATGCAGATGGTCGCGCCGCCCAGTTCCTTGGCGCTGCTCACCCCCAGTTTGTTGTTCACCAAAAAGCCAATCCCGTCGTAATAGGTCACGCCGGTGAACACCAGGCCCATGCCGGCGTCCCGGGAACTGGTCCAGGTGGTGTTGCGGGAAATAAGGTCGATCTCCCCCGACTGCAACGCGGTGAAGCGCTCTTTGGCGGTCAACTGGCTGAACTTCACTTTCGACGCGTCGCCAAACAGCGCGGCAGCCACAGCGTGGCAAACATCGACGTCGATCCCGGTCATTTTGCCCTGAGCGTTCGGCACGCCGAACCCCGGCAGACCATCGCTGACACCGCACTGGATAAAGCCCTTTTTGGTAATGGCATCCAGCGTCGCCCCCGCTTGAGCGGTAGCGGTCACACCCAACAGGGCGGTGGCGGCCAACAAGGCCAGGGTGGATTTCATGCTCTTCATGCCAACGACTCCCTAGTGTTTCTTGTTATTCGACGCACATGTCGCGCGCCTGCACGCACCCGATAGTGGATGAAATCCTTGATACCGGTCAGTTTTAGTGGTTTTTTAGCCGTCCAACAAACGACCTTTCGGCAAGCGCTCCTTCCGGTTTGGAATGAACTGCCCCTGGCGCCGCATCCGTTCCCCTTTAGGTGGCCTCGTGTTTTCAAAACGTTTAACGCCGTCGATGACCGCCCTGCAGTGCTTCGAAGCGGCCGCTCGCCACCTCAGTTTCACCCGCGCCGCCCAAGAGTTGCACCTGACCCAAAGCGCCGTCAGTAAGCAGGTGGCGCAGTTGGAGGAAATGCTCTGCCACAACCTCTTCGAGCGAGTGCGCCAACGCCTGCACCTGTCGCCGGCCGGCGCCTTGTACCTGACCGAAGTGCACAAAATCCTCAATCAGGTGGACATCTCCAGCCGCTACATCCTCAGCTACGGCGGCGAAACCGAAGTCCTGCGTATCGCCACCCAGCCGACCTTCGGCGACCGCTGGCTGGTGCCCAAGCTCAAGGACTTCGCAGCGCTGCACCCCCGCATTCACCTGGACGTGCGCACCGATCTGGAGCCTTTCGACGTATTGCAGGCCAAGGCCGATATCGCGTTTTTCTACGGCCAGGGCTCCTGGCCGGGTGCGACCTGCATTGAATTGTTCAGTGAAGATGTGGTGCCGGTCTGCGCCCCGGGGTTCGTCGCCAGCACCGAGATCGCCCCTTCCCAACACACTTTGCTGCAATGCACCTCCCGCCCTGAGGCCTGGCATGCATGGTTTCTGGAACAGGGTCTGCATTCGCAGAACAGCTACCACGGCCCACGTTTCGACACGTTTTACATGTGCATTCGCGCCGCCCAGTCGGGGTACGGCGTGGCGCTGGTGCCCCGGTACATGGTGAGCGACGAACTGGCCCGGGGCAGCCTGGTAATTCCCTGGGATTACGCCATGCCCAGCGCCGGCGCACACTTCATCGCCCATGCCGAGCATGCGGGGGAAGTGCCCAAGGTGAAGGCGTTTTTGCGGTGGATGGTCACGTATATCACGCCCGCCTAGGACTCCCGTGGCTCTATGTGGGAGCGGGCATGCTCCAGAGAACACCACACATCCCAAATTTTTATAATGACCCGCACACTTTACTTAGTTTGCGGCACGGACCTGCCCCCGGCTTAGATACCCCTAGCTGCTCATCAGTATTGGCGCCGAATCAAACAACGTTGCTGACATGATGCAGCTCTTCCACTGGCCGCTATTGGCCGAAATCTGCCTGTCACCTGGGTTTATATTGGGCATCGTTAGGGTTGCCCACCGCCACCAGAAACTCTTGCCGGGCCAACGCCAGCAATCCCGCTTCAGCTGTCCTGGTCTGTGTTTCGGCCTGGGGATTGGCCTTCCACAATTGATAGGCGAGGTAAAACAGGTAAGCCGCGCCGAGGATCTTGATCCCGTAGAACAACCACTCCGATGTTTGCAGCACCACCGCCAGCCCGGCCGAGGCGAGGGCGATCATCCCGGCGAACGCCAGCAAACGCCCGACCCCGGCCAGGCAGGAGGTGCGGTAGCCGTAGCGGGTCGCGTTGCTGACCGACAGCAGGTTGTTGGGGCCTGGCGCCATGTTCAGGGCGAAGCAGGCAGGGAGAAACAGGGTGAAGGTGGCGAGATCCATGGACGGCTCCGGTATGAAGGTGTTGTCCTGTTTTCAGGAGGCGGACCCGAAGCAGACTCTGGAAACATAGGACATGGGCGCAAATCCGTGCAAGGGTCATCTTGGAGGGCGAGGTTTTTGTCTTGCGCGCTTCGCCTGCATCTGATGAGCGCTGTCCTGCGGGGACTTCGGTTTCTGTATCGTGCGGGACAGAATATTGCTGCTGGCACGGGCCGATCAGTGCGATCCAGCAATCACGACCAAGCGCTCAGGCGGGGCCTAGTAATGTTGCAAGCATGCGTCCGATTTCAGCAATGCCTGCGTTGCGTTCATCCATGGATGCGTCGGTCTCGGTGATGTAAATGGCGACCACCGCTGGTTTGCGCTCAGGCGGCCAGATCACCGCAACGATGGACCGCGAACCATACCCGCCTGCACCTGTTCGATCAGCGATTCGCCAGTTCGCTGGCAAGCCTGCACGAAGCAATGGTCCGCCCACTTTGTTACCGACAAGCCAATTTTCTAGCTGCTGGCGGGAGGAGGGTGAGAGTTTGGTCCCCAGGACAAGTTCCTGCAGGCTCCGTGCAATAGCTTCAGGAGTTGTGCTGTCGCGCGGGTCGTCGGGCATGGCTTCGTTAAGTGCGGTTTCCCAGCGATCGAGTCGGGTTATATCATCCCCCAACGAGCGCATAAACCTGGTGAAGCCATCTGGTCCTCCAAGGGTGCCAAGGATTATGTTGGCCGCAGTATTGTCACTCATGGACATGGCTGCCTCACAAAGCTCAGAAAGCGTCATGCCGTCGCCGCCAACGCGTTGCTCCGTCACGGGGGAGTACGTGACGAGGTCATCTTCATGGACGACGACCCTGCGATTTGGATCCTCCTTTCCCGCATCGATACGAGCAAGAAGGCCTGCGCAAGCAAATGCCTTGAACGTGCTTGTCATGGGGAATCGTTCGTCAGCCCGATGAGACCAAACCTTTCCCGACTCCGTATCGATGATCGTTGCCCCCAGGCGTGCATTCAGGTGCGTCTCGATCTCGGTGAGTGTGCGAGATAACGGGTCATCCGTCTCGTGTTTCGCCACGGTGATTAGCGGAAATAGGCTCAAACCTACTGCGAAAGCCGCACTGAAGAAGTGTGCATATTTTAAGGGTGGGGACTTCTTGTTGTATTTGCTCATCGGCTCAGCTAACGAAATGGAGTGGCGTAGGGCAAGGTTCGTACCCCAAGCGTAGAGAATACAAAAATATCGGCTGTCTGTTGGCGTTCAGGTTGGAAGTCGACGAAAAAGCAGACCCTGTAGAGCTGATTGCGTTTGGCACCGATGAGTAACGAGAGCGACCGCTGTGATGCGGCGCGCGCATGCGGTCTCTCCCGGAGCACTGATTTACATATAAAGAGGTTTTTCCTCCTGATAATTCAAAGTCTCCCCTGGGTGGGGCACCGCCCGTCACTACTGGAAAAGGGGTAAGCCAGCCGTACCGGCATAGAAGACAATCAACTCGACGGCTTCAGCGCCGGTGACCCCTTGATGAGTGGTATCCATCACTTCAAGTACTGCATCCCCCGTGCTGAAGGATTGACGCTCCCCTGTCGCTTGCTTGATGACTTGCAAGGAGCCTTTCACCACGTATGCAGCACTGGGCATGGGATGGCGATGCCAGCGAAGCGATGTATTGGCTGGAATGACAATCCGTGTAACGGTGAGCTGGGGAGTACCTTTGGGATATTGACCATAGGCAATACCGTCCCATGACGCTGTACCCTGAACCAGCACTGTTGACGTGGGTGTTGACGACTGCTCAGCCGAAGCGTTTACGGGCAGCAAGATGACTAAGCCGATGACGCAGATTATTGTTCTAAACATATCGTACCCACGCGTTGGGAAAATAGAGAAAGCATCGCTTGTCGATTGAGGTTCGGCGATACAGTGGACGCTGTGAAAAAGTTGCCTTCTGTCGTCTGGCCGGGAGATTAGCCTGCACGGGCGATGACAAAAAAGTTCGCTTGAGCCGTTTTAAGCGTTTTTGAGAACTATCTCACTTCAGCCGTCCTGGCCTGTGTTTCGGCCCGGGAGCGGGTGTTCCCCATCAGCGCGACGTCGATGGGGGAGAATCAGGGGGGGAGGGTGGCGAGATCCAGAGGCGGGTCCACACTTGTTGTTCTGTAAGCGTCTGTTTGTGGACCCTGAGTGACGGTTCGTGAATGCCTGCATCGAACCCGTGGCGACGGCGACAGCCTCACGAGACCGGTCTGCGCAGATCCTTCATGGGCGATGACCCACCGGCGACAAGGGGGCACATCCATAGAGGCTATCAATACCATTCCCAAAACCTATTGGATGGGGTGGGAACCGCGTTCCACACTGCACAGTGGATTAGTCTGAAAACAACAGTTGGAGTTAGCCATGTCAACCGAATCGAAGTGCCCGTTCGCGGGTGACGCTCGTAAACATGTGGTAGCACAAGCCCCGTCGAATGCCGACTGGTGGCCAGATCAACTGAAACTGAGCATCCTGCACCAGCACTCTTCCAAGTCCGACCCCATGGGGGAGGGATTCAATTACGCCGAGGCCTTCAAGCAGCTTGATCTGGATGCCGTGATCAAGGACCTGCATGCCTTGATGACCGATTCGCAGGACTGGTGGCCAGCGGACTTCGGGCACTACGGCCCCTTGTTCATCCGCATGGCCTGGCACAGCGCTGGCACGTACCGCATCGCCGATGGTCGCGGCGGCGGTGGGACCGGCAATCAACGGTTCGCCCCGCTCAACAGTTGGCCGGACAACGCCAACCTCGACAAGGCGCGCAGGCTGCTGTGGCCGATCAAGCAAAAATACGGCCGCAACATTTCCTGGGCCGACCTGATGATCCTGAGCGGTAACGTTGCACTGGAGTCGATGGGCTTCAAGACCTTCGGCTTCGCCGGCGGGCGCGCGGACATCTGGGAGCCGGAAGAAGACATCTATTGGGGCTCCGAGACCACCTGGCTGGGCGACAACCGCTACACCGGCGACCGGGACCTGGAAAACCCCCTGGGTGCCGTGCAGATGGGGCTGATCTACGTCAACCCGCAAGGCCCCAATGCTAACCCGGACCCGATTGCGGCAGCGCGGGATATCCGCGAAACCTTCGCCCGCATGGCCATGAATGACGAGGAAACGGTCGCGCTGATCGCTGGCGGCCACAGTTTCGGTAAAACCCACGGTGCCGGCGATGCGCAACTGGTGGGCCCCGACCCTGAGGCGGCCGACATCGCGCAGCAAGGCCTGGGCTGGAAGAGCGCCTTTGGCACCGGGGTCGCGGGAGATGCGATCACCAGCGGCCTGGAAGTCACCTGGACCAGCACCCCAACGTCGTGGAGCAACAACTTCCTGTCCAACCTGTTCGGCTACGAATGGGAACTGACCCAGAGCCCGGCCGGTGCGCACCAGTGGAAGCCCAAGAATGGCGCTGGTGACGGTACGGTGCCGGATGCCCATGACCCCTCGAAACGTCACGCACCTTCGATGCTGACCACCGACCTGTCGTTGCGGTTCGACCCGGCCTACGAAAAGATTGCCCGGCGCTTCCACGACCACCCGGATCAGTTGGCGGACGCCTTCGCGCGGGCCTGGTACAAATTGATCCACCGCGACATGGGGCCGATTGCCCGCTACCTTGGCCCGCTGGTGCCGACCGAGCAACTGCTGTGGCAAGACCCGATTCCCGCCGTGGACCACCCCTTGATTGACGAGCAGGACATCGCCGCCCTCAAGGCCAGGCTCCTCTCTTGCGGCTTGTCCGCACCTCAGTTGGTCACCACGGCCTGGGCGTCCGCGGTCACGTTCCGCGGCAGCGACAAGCGCGGTGGCGCCAATGGCGCGCGTATTCGCCTGGCGCCGCAGAACAACTGGGCGGTCAACGAACCGGCTGAACTGGCCAAAGTCCTGGCGCAACTGGAGGCGATCCAGAACGACTTCAACAACGCGCAGTCCGGCGGCAAGAAGGTGTCGCTCGCCGACCTGATCGTGCTGGGCGGTTGCGCCGCCATCGAGGCCGCCGCAAAAAAAGCCGGTCACGACGTGAAGGTACCGTTCTCGCCAGGGCGCATGGACGCCGTGCAGGACCAGACCGACGTGGACTCGTTCGCCGTACTGGAGCCGATTGCAGATGGTTTCCGCAACTACGCCAGCAAGGGACTGGAGGATTGTGCAGCCGAGGTGCTGGTGGACAAGGCACAGTTGCTGACACTCACCGCGCCCGAGATGACGGTGCTCATTGGCGGCCTGCGTGCGCTCAACGCCAACTTCGGGCAGTCCCACCACGGCGTGTTCACTCAGCAACCGGGAACACTGAGCAATGATTTCTTTGTGAACCTGCTCGACATGAACACCCAGTGGGCGAAATCCGCCACCGCTGAAGGCGTGCTGGAGGGGCGCGACCGGGCCACGGGCACGCTCAAGTGGACGGGCACTGTGGTTGACCTGGTCTTCGGCTCCAACTCCCAACTCCGGGCACTCGCCGAAGTCTACGCCAGCAGCGACGCCCAGCCGATGTTCGTGCGTGACTTTGTCGCGGCCTGGAACAAAGTGATGAACCTTGATCGATTCGACTTAACTTAAATAGCGGGGTATAGCGCAGAGGTTGTCATGATGTTGGCGTTTGCGGCAAAAAAGCGCCTCGGCGCGGTTGCCGGCTCCAACATCTGCAGAAGGCATCCAGCGGCCATGAACTCTGGCTATCATTGTCCAGTCTTCATGGCCTAACTGCTTGGCTACCCACATTGGATGCTCTCCCGCCGAGAGCATCATCGATGCGTATGTGTGGCAGCGTTGGCATGGCCTGCGGTATCGGACCCCTGACTTCTTCATTGCCGGTACCCAGGCAATTTTGTAAATTTGTCCTGCGTGCTCCCATGGCTTCCCGATGACTGGACTCATGAAGATCCTGCACCCGCCAGCCAAGTCGAAGCTTTTTGCTGAATAAGCGCCTCGCGCGGCGGGCTCTTACGTTACGCCCGCGGGCATCGCCAGTGGCGTCGCGAAATTCAACGCAACCATGTACACCAAGCCTCTGCCTGGCCCGGTTAGCCCGGCGTTTGCACAGATGAAGTCGAACACCGCTTCGGCCTGGGCGTCATCCACCACCACGTTGACCACCCGGGAGAGCACCGCTTCTGGCACTTCGTTGCGGGGCGCCTTGGCGGCCTGCAGTACGGCTACACCGCGGCAACTGACGCTGTCCGCGCGCGTAATGCCATGCGCCTCTCGCAACAGCAGCAACAGCCTGCGTTCCGTGCCATCGTCGGGCAACACGCAGGTAATGAGTTTTGCAGCCCCGCCCGGTATACCCGCAACCGGCACGCTCACGAGGCATTCCCCTGTTCCAGCATTTCCCGGGGGATGTAGGTGGCCACTTTTTCCACCGGTGTCGTATAGATCATGCCCGCACCGGGAACATCCAGGTTGGCCGCGTGATAGATGGCCTCGAGTACCGCGTCCTGGTAGTCGGTAGCGACCAGCAGGCTGACCACTTCTTTCTCCGCATCGATGGCGATGCTGAGCAGGCCGTGCCGCTCACGGGGGCCAAGCCCGTTGGCGTGGTAGACAATGGCGCCTGGCGCGCCCATGCCCTGGGCCGCACGGATCACCAGGTCTGCGCGCCCGACGGGGACAATGCAGGTGATCAGTGCAACGTCAGTAAGGTAGGTAATGCCTTCAGCTTTCATCCCGCTTCTCCCGTGCCCAATAATTGATTCGCAGGCTGTTTCGTGACGGCCTTTGCCTGTCTCCACAACTGGAAACGCGCCCACTGTCCGAGGAGCATGACGGTGATCACGGGGCCGACGGATGCCATACAAAGTATTCCGAAACCCTCGACTGCGTTGGTGGCATTGCCCAGTCCCAGCCCCATGGCCAGAACGAGCGGCACGGTGATTGGCCCCGTGGTGACACCCGCACTGTCCCAAGCCACATTGACAAACTCTTCGGTGGAAAAAACCGTCAGTACCACAGCGAATAGGTAGGACGGCACCACCAGCCAGACCAGTGGCAGGCCGAATACCAGCTTGGCCACACCCACGGCAATACCGCAGGCGACGCCTATCGATACCGCACGTATCAGGCTGCGCTTGCGGATAAAGCCGTTGGTCAGGGTCTCTGCGGTGACGCCGAGCGCATTCAGCGCGGGTTCGGCGACGGTCGCGCCGTACCCGAGCACCCAGGCGAAGGCCAAGGCCAGTACCAGCCCCACCTGATACCTATAGAGCGGGGAGTCGTCCGAGCCGGGAGTCTGCATGAAGGCCGTCGGAATCAGCGAACCGGCACTCCCTCCCAGCTTCGACAGACCGTAGGTCAGCCCGAGATTGAACACGCACATGCCCACCACGGTCAGGGCGATACCGAGCAAGATCTCACCGCGCCGCGGCAGGCTCTGGCGCAGCAGCAGTTTGAGCACGATCAGTAGGAATACCACCAAAGGCACAATGGCCCGTAGCCCCGAAACAATCTCCAGTCCGGGGCTGACCCTGTGCCAGTGCGCAGCCTGTTGTCCGGCGTCGGTAGCGGCCTGCGCCGCGGCGATGATTTCCGCCGGCGAGGAGATAGCCGCCACGTACAGGCCCAGCGCCATAACCCCGATGACGGGAAACAGCGAGGCCAGGGTGACAACACCGAACCCGGACAGCCCGGAGCCGCCCTTGCCTGCGGCAGCCGCGATGCCGATGCCCAACGCCAGGACCAGCGGTACAGTGACCGGCCCGGTGGTGACCGCGCCAGCATCCCAGGCCAGGCCAATAACCTTTGCCAGCTCAGGGTCACTGCTCATATACACCGTCAGCAGCAGAACGGGCGCCAGCGATAAATAGATCAACGGCTTCAGGCTCCAGCCGTAGAGGAAGCGGAGCGTGCCGGCTACAGCGGCCAGGCCGACGCTGGCCCCCACAACCAGGACCAGTTCGCTGGTCCACTGATTGAGTATCGCCCAGAGGTAGGGCGCGTGCTGCGCAGAAACGTTCTGCCCAGCGGCGCGCAGCGCGCCGATAGCGGGCTCGGCGAACGTCACCCCGATGCCCAGCAGCAGGGTAACCAGCAACACCACAGGCAGGGATAACTTGCGCGGAAGGTTGCTGCCGATGATTTCGCCGAATGGCATCAGGCCGAGTTTCAGCCCTTCCATGAACAGCATCAGGCCGACGATCACGGCGAACAGCCCGCCCGTGACAAGCAGCGAGTCCTCCACCAACTGGCGCAGGATGATGATCTGAAACAACACCAGGTACAGGGCCAGCGGCACCACGGCGCGAAGCTGCGCCATCAGCCGGACATTGATATAGGGCTTGAGGATGGCGGCGATCTCGTCTCCGCGCAATTTCGCAGCTTTGTGGGGCGCGGCCTGCCAGCGGCCATCGACATCGCGAACCGGTGCGGATACCAGTTCACGCATGGGTATTTCGCGGCGACCGGCTCCGATCATGTGCATGTAGTCGGCGTAGCGAATGGGGTCTTTCATAGGGTCATCTGTTGAGGTTGATCTACCGGTGTACGATCAACAGGCGGTCTCGCATTGTCGCGATTCTGGCTAAAAGCCTGTTTTCTTTTCCTGTCGCGTAGGATTTTGCCTGCCCTCGGCAAGCAACGTGATGACTTTAGTCATGATGTTGATTGATCTATCACCCCTGCTTTCGCAGGCATTCGAGGGGAGTTTTGTCCTTTTCCCTGCTGGCGGGAAGGGCGGATACCACTCATTCAGGTCAATCGTGACCAGGGCGCCACGAACGTTTTCGGCAACCTGGGCGCGATCCAGAGCGTGAGTTCCATGAAGGCCGCTTCCAGGGCGAGCTGATTTTCGTTGATCTTGAATAACAGGGAAGGGAGCAGGCCTGAGTCTGACCTCGCATATCCGCCGTGGAGTTTTCAGCGTAGCCGCGTGGGACAGAGCAGATGGGGGCTTTGTACGCTCGGAAGAACGCCTGTGATGGCTGGCAATGTTGTCATAAAGCTGGCATTGCACAGCCCACTGGGGCCATTCAGGCCCCAATGGGTTCGAGCGATACCGCTACAGGCCGCGTGAAATAGGGCCTGAAAACCCACTGGGTGAGGTGATGAGCCTCGATCGATTCGACCTCACGTAATCCCGGGACCTGGAGGCTTCTGTACCCACTGATCCCCGACCTGGCGCCGGATGCCCCGCGCCAGGTCGGGGCAGGAGGGCGCCTGCCCGGCACGCTCAAGGGGTGATTCTGATCCGTATTTTTCGTTGCTTTCTGCTGCTGTAACGAACACCGTCCGCGCCGCACAATAACGCCATGACCGCAGACTGAAGAGGGTGGAGACCACATGTTGAAGATGGCCGTGTTTCTGGGTGGATTTCTGGCGTTAACCATCCTGATTGGTGTACTCGCCACCATTTCTCCGGTTTGACCGGAAGAGGGCAAGAGCCGCTTCGGCACCCCTCAACCCTGGTACTCCAGGGGATCAGACCTTTAAAAATCAGTGGCTTGCATAACAGTGTGCATGCTAACCTATTGAAATTCAGGGCGTTATAGCCGGATCGTTCGCGACCTCGGCCGACCCTGTAGAAAGCTCTGCAGATCCATGATCTACAGAGCTTTTTTGTTTCGATTGCGTTGCAAGGTTTTGTCTTGAAATTAGCCTCGACGAACTTGCTTAGCAGGGGATGGCTGTATATATTTCTCCCCCTGCCGCGATAGTGGCAAAAACGACGGGTTTGCATCAGATCGTCGTGAACGCTTCACCGCGCTACCGCCCGAATGGCGAAACTGGTAGACGCATGGGACTTAAAATCCCCCGCTCGTAAGGGCGTGCCGGTTCGATTCCGGCTTCGGGCACCATTTACGCTTCCAAGGTTATACCAGACCTTCTCAAAAGCCCCGCAGGCATTGGCCTAGCGGGGCTTTTTCGTTATTGCCTCCCTCCATCATTTAGCACACCTTCTCGATTTTTTTAGTACATTGCTCAGCACATCTGAATTCGACTGCCATGGTTATGTACTAATGCCCCTCACTGATACAGCTGTCAGGCAAGCAAAGCCCAAAGAGAAGGATTACAGCGTCAGCGATACCGCTGGATTGTCCTTGTTCGTAGCCGTCAAAGGCTCGAAAGCGTGGCACTTCCGATTCTCATGGCATGGACAGCAACCGCGTATATCTCTGGGCACCTACCCCGAAATATCCCTGAAAGAAGCCCGCGAACGCCGGGACCAGGCCCGCGCGCTCATTGCAAAGGGTATAGATCCTCGTTCGCAGCGCCGTGAAGAGAAGCGTGCAGCCATAACTGGCGCGGTGAAGACCTTCGAGGTGGTGGCCAACGAATGGTACGCCTTCAAGGCGCCACGCATGCTGACGGCCAAAAAAGGTGGCGCTACTCAGTCGCGCATGTATCTGGACAAGGATCTGATCCCGGTGCTTGGCAAAATCCCGGTGGCCGATGTGAAACGCGCTGATGTACTAAGTGCCATGCGTCGAGTCGAGGCACGCGGCGCACTGAACGTGGCACGAAAGTGTCGTTCATGGCTCAATGAGATTTTCAGGTTCGCCATCGCTTCCGACTACATTGAAACCAATCCTGCCTCCGACCTGGATATCGTTGCGGTCAAAGAGCCACCGGAGAAGCACAATCCGATGCTTCGACAGGCAGAGCTGAAAGACTTCCTTGTGGCACTTCGCCAATTCAATGGGGCTGCCTACACGAAGAGCGCGATCCGCATTCTGCTTCTGACCGGGGTGCGCACCGGTGAACTGCGTAATGCAACCTGGAGTCAGTTCAATCTTGATGACGCGCTTTGGACTATTCCGGCCGAAGGCGTGAAACAGCTACAAAAGGTGATCAGGGCAAAAGGGGGGGATAAGGTGCCGGCCTATCTGGTGCCACTGTCGCGGCAGGCGGCTGAAGAGGTACGTCAGGTCCATGAGATGACTGGCCGATACAAACTGCTGATCCCGGGCCGGAGTGACCCGGGCAAGCCGATCAGCGACGGTACAGTCAATATGGCCCTGAAGCGCATGGGGTATGAAGGCAGACTGACCGGGCACGGTATCCGCGCCACAATCTCAACGGCCTTGAACGAGATGGGTTACAACGAGGACTGGATCGAGGCGCAGTTGTCGCATGCGAGCTCGAGCAAAGTGCGGAAGACGTACAACCACGCGGAATACGTCGAGCAGCGACGGGGGATGATGCAGGACTGGGCCGATTATCTGGACAAGCTAGAGGGGAGGTAACCATTCTGCTCGCGGGCAGCTGCACGACTGGCTGCCCATTGCGTGACTTCCGAACGAATCCAGGCGACTGCCTTATCACCAATCTTGGCCTGACGCGGAAATTTTCCGCTGGTCGCCATACGGTAAATGGACGCCGTGCTGAGCCCGGAGATGCGGCGTACTTCTGGCAGGCGGATGTACTCGATGAAGTCTTCATTTCTTTCAGTATTCATTTGATATTCCGTGTCGCGCGTGGCGGCAGAAGGTGGGGGGAGTGGTTGCTCGCGGCGCTGGAAGTCAGCGCAGAGGATGATCTTGGTTTGAACGACCCGGCAAGTGCAATGGCGTGGAAATACAAGTGGCTGCCTTTTTGGTGTCATTGCCGACGCCGCTGACGTTGAGCGGATAGTTGAGACCCGCAGATGATATGGTTCAGCGAGCAGTAAAAGAGTGAGCAAATTTTCTGCGTATGTTCGATTGTCGGAGATAAACGACTGGCTTTATTGGCCAGTCGGATACAGATTGATTGGAGTAAAGTTAGCTATTCATATTTCTGTACCTGCTCGAGTTCTGATTCGGCCGGGTTGTTCAGATGCTTTATTAATTCGCTGAGAATTATTAAGTCGCAGTGTCGCGCACCGGTTTCCAGATCTTGGAGAACGTGCGTTACGCCATGATATTGGCGTTGCGAGGCATTGTCAGATATAAGAAGAGAAGTTATTCCGTATTTTTCTGCGTATAAGTTTCCTGTTTCCCAGGCAATGCAGAGATCAATGTCCTTTATGTATTTTTCGTTGCTGTCGAAATCTTCGATCAGACCGTCAAGGCTGAATTTGTATTCAAGGACTTTAGGGTCGGTGGTTATGCCGAATAAAACTTCAGCAGTCTCTTCTGGGATTCCTAGTGGATTAGATTCTTCGTCATAAATATATAATTCTTTCTTGAGGTCGAGACATATTTTAAAGAGCCCGTCATAAGTAAATCTTTCGTTTGTGGACATTATGCGCAGGCCTCTAATTACCCCTCCTGCGATCAATTGGTGAAATAATGCAATTACATCCTGTTCTCTGGTCGGGTTTGAAGTTATGGATACCCGTTCTACTGGAAGAAAGAAATGCTTGTTTGTTAGTTGCAATGGCTCAGCTGCTTCATGTCCAAGCATATCCTTTTTCCAGTTGCTCACTTTCATTTCTCTAATGAAATCTGGCGCAACTCCTGTATTTGGCTTCATCAGGCTATAGAGTTTCGATAGGTGATTTTCCATCAGTTTCTGACTTACGCTTTTTGAGAAGTCTGAAAGCTCTCTGTGAAAACCCTTTCTTCCTAGGTCAGGCGTGTAATTGTCGAAATGTATTAAAAAATGAACTTGGTTCTGTCTGCCTACATACCGTTTCAATGGGACGATTAACGTTTCGCCCTGAGGCATGTTATTGGCTGCAAGCTGTATTCCTGCATTAAGTACTCTGTACCCGTTTCTCAATCCAAGAGAATCATTAAATTGCTGCCATAGCTTAGTTGTGGAGCCAAATTCTACACTTACGGTAGGGGAATGTCGGTCCAGTACAATTAGCTCTTCTTCATCGAGTTTTCCATGAAGGATTTTTATTATTTCATCTGAAGACCAGGAGTCGTACATAAAGTCTAGATTGCGATATCTGTCAGGCAGTTTTTTACTTGCGCCAAATTTCGCAAAATTCTTTTCTGATGCATCAATGAGTGTACGGATCTCTGCGTTCTTGCCGGCAGTGTCATGAAGCCACAAGTAACCAGTGCCTTGGGATTCATGCGTTGTGGTGATACTATTTGAAATAACATGTACTGTTGTTATGACAGTGTGGTCTTTGCGCACTGAGCCTAAGCCGGTTTTTATAGAAAGTATCTTAAACCACTGCTCTGCAGTCTCTGTTTTAATCCAGTTTAATTTTTTTGGGTGAGTCGTTTCGTCGAATCTTACATTTATTGAAACGCCTCTGTCGAAGTTGGTGAACTCAGAATCTACTTCTGCGGTGCTAATAGGTTCAACTTTTGGGTTGGCGCCTGCAACGCTACTTTTTATCCAGTTTCTAGCGTTTACTATTCTGCCGGATGCCTTGAAGTCAGGAACCTTTGTGGAAATGCGCATAAAGTTGAAACCGTATGCTACGTAGGTAGCGCCAACGCCTTTATGTCCGCGAGTATTGCCTGATTTGAAGGAGAAGTTGGGTGCTAAAAATTGCTCAAATTTCTCTTTGTCGAGTCCTATGCCGTTATCTGAAACAGTTAAGGTGTTTTCGTCCAAGTCGATAATTATGTTTATTTTAGGTGTGTAGAACGCTAGTGAGCCTGAGGATTGCTCTAGTGAATTTCGAGCTTCTACGGCGTCAAGTGAGTTCTGGATAAGTTCACAGAAAGGGTCGTACCATCCAACATACGAACTGAGGATGTTTTCTATCTCGCGCTTTAATGCACCTAAGGCGGCTTCGTTTACAGCAGTATTCTTAAACTCAAGAGGGTCGAAAGATTTGAATGTCATGATAAGTCCTTTGTCATTTTTAGCTAAAAATAGTGCATTTCAGCCACGTGCATTTGATATCCATACTCCATTTATAAGCCAAACGCTTGACTCCCTGCTATGGAAATTCTTCTTCACCGTCTGAATGGACGCGCAGGTGCTACTCGATCTGTCTAGGCCTGGATCTGTGTATCAGGGCGCAGACAGTCATAACAGAGGCATCCATCAGGGCTGGGCTAGGTTGGTGAGGTGGGCTTTTTCCTCGAACTGGATGGCGATATCGACTGCCGATTTGTACGACCAGCGAAATGCATGGGTCTTGCCTGTGACCAGGTCAACGATGTGGTACGCCTTTGGCCCTTTGTTCATCACCTGGAAGCGCACGCGCTTTTCAGGCATTACCAGGTTGCCGAGTCGAGCGAACTCTTCGAGAGAGGCATGGGGGCGAATCATAAGTGCGCCAAGGACGTCCCGGTGTTGTTGCAGCGGTGGGTGCATTTGCATGGCTGATCCCTAGGTGTGGGTTGCGTGTATTCGTCAGCACTCGGATCTCCTGCTGGTTGCCGTTGGGGGCAGAAGGGAGTGCTGACGGATAAAAGCAGGCGTAAAAAGCCCGAGGGTTCCCGGGCTTTTCTTTGTGCGTCACACAGACCTACCTATGTGAGCGCTGGTGCCGCCATTGGGCGGGCTGCGGTATTGGTTACATGGCTGCCAATCCTCCGTGTTGGGTTGGTTGAACAATGCAGGTGGCCGGTGCTGGACCGGTGTGTGCTCATCCGCATCGGTGAAGCGTTCTGTCTTGCCACCGGCACACCTGGGAATAGCAACAACGTGAAGAACGCTTCCCGATGCGGCCTGGTGCTGAGGAGGACCAGGTGCTCAGGCAGTTAGCGACAGGCTGTCGTATGGCGTTGGTTGATTCGTTACTGGGGCTTCGACAAGCCCGCCTGAATGCGCTGCGTGATCTCGTCTCGATGCACCGAGACATCTTTGGGTGCGCTTGTTCCGATGCGTACCTGTTTGCCACTCACACCCAGCACAGTGATCGTGATGTCGTTACCGATGTTGATGCTTTCGCCTGCTTTACGAGTCAAAATCAGCATTGTCCATTTCCTTGCGTTAGTTGGTTTCCCAATGTCGCCTTGCAAGAAGCGGCATCAGTGAAACGTCACTGCATTACGCGGATTTCATTGCGCGGGAACCACGCGCCGTCGACCTTGACCATGCAGCCAACAAAGGCCGCGTAGCGGGTCTCTCGATCAGTCTGGAACCCGTAGTAGGAGCAAGTGGCCCGAGAGGCCAGACTGCTCAGCAGCATGCAGCCCACGATCAGCACCAACAGGATCAGCAGAAGCTTTGTTGCGTACTTCACGCCTCGATACCGTAGTCAGCTAGGCGAAGTCCGAAGTGCATGCCTATCTCTTTCAGCACCACCATCTCTGCGGCCTCGATCTCTCCGTCGGCCTGAGCTACGGCCAGAATGTTTACGAAGGCTTCCTCCGCGTCGGCCGGAACGTTTTTGATGTCGGCCAGTTCACGCTTGATTGCCAGCCGACCTACCTGGAAGTTGGCGTTCAACTGACCGGTGAAGCGATTGATGGTCTCGGTGATCTCGCTGCCGAAGTGCGTCAAATTTGGGTTGGAGCGAATCAGTTCGTCGAGCTTGGAAACCTCACTGGCTTCAATCTCACCATCAGCAGCGGCGACCAGTAAGCCGCCACCGACAATGGCCTGCATCAAGTCGCGGTTAACGACTTTCTTCATTTCGGCCTGAGCGTTGCCGACTTGTTTACCGAAGAGCTTTTTCATACCGAACATGGTGTTTCCTAATTGCGTGGGTGATTTCCCGCTGCACCCGTCACCAGGTGCAGAAGTGAAATGTTCCAATTGCTCGTGCCGCTTACCGGGTCATTCGCCAGTTCGGTCAACACCTCGACAGCCGGATGGGGTATCCCACCGTTGGCAGGCTTTCGTACCTGTCTGTCGCTGGTCGCCAGTAGTGGCAGCGCGTTTTTGCTCACCTGACTTTCTCTCGCCCCACAGGTGTGGCCGGGGCTGACCTCCCAGCGAATCGCCGAGTAATCGTGTATGGCGCAGATTGTTAAAGAGCGGCGCGGCTTTCGCTGCTGGGCCATTGTTGTCGTGGCGTGGGATTAATTTAAGCAAGCTGAAATATTTATGTCAAGCATGCTTAACTCAAATTTCAGAATGCTGAATGTGTGGAGCAAAAAAAAGCCCGCTCAATGGCGGGCTCTAATCATGCTTCGCAGTACTCTCGCCACCCAATCCGGACGGCCCCGCTCTCAAGGCGATCAATGCAGATCCCATCGGTTTCTTCTATCTCTTGCAGAACCAGCAGCCATGCATCAGCAGACTCTATCTCTAGCCTGGTTATGACGATGGATTGAGTTTTCTGTGCATGCGGTGCAGAGATCAGACGTTGGATTCGTCGACGTACAAGCTCATATGAGGTCTCAGCTGGGCTTTGAGGAGGAGGGCGCCGCATTGTAGTGTTCCTTGTTTTTAGCGTTTGAAAACAAAGGCTCAGGATGTCAAAAATCTGACAAGCGACATTGATTTTTCTCAGAAGACCTGAAAAAGCTCTTTCATATTTTTTGTGAGTAAAAGAAAGCCCACACACGGCGGGCTTATGAACGTTGTGAAAGGAGTAGGGAGCGCTTCATCCTTAGGTGACTCGTGAAAGGATGTCTTAGATACGAAAAAGCCCACGCATGGCGGGCTCTTTATAGACGGGGCCAAATCCCTTTGGCTGACTGTATTGTGCATATCAGGTGTGACGACGGCATGACAGTGTTGATATGAAAATCCCGATGACTACAGTTTTTGTAATGCTCTGACCACAACACCGACTATCCGACAGTTCTCCGCGCACATCTCGGTGGGGTAGGCAGGGTTTAACGGCTTCAAGTAGCGTCGACCACCATCATCTACGAGCTTTTTGAACGTGGCCTGGTCACTGTCAGCCAGTTTGGCAATCACCAACTTCCCGGATTGAACATCAGCCTCGGTATCAACCAGGATCAGGGTTCCTTCAGTGATGCTAGTCCCGACAGGTGATGTCATCGAGTCACCCTTGACCTCAAGCCAGAATGCCGGTCCTTTTGAGTTGTAATCCGAGAGTTCATAACGATCGGAGAAACCAGGCGGAAAGGGCTCGACTGCTTCGGCCCATGCACCTGCTGCAACCCAACTGATCACAGGGTAACGGAACGATTCGATGGGCTGGCGAGTGGAGGCGACGTTGGACTCGTACGCCTCTGTTTCACTTCCCTCGCCGATAGCAAGCCACTCAGCCCTAAAGCCGGTTGCTTTTGCCAGAGCGTAGAGATTCTCAGGCCTCAGGCTTTTGCTTTCGCCAGAGATCCACTGAGTAACGGCTGAATTTGCAACGCCGCATAAGGCTGCAATTTCGCCCTTCTTTTTCCCGCTGAGCGCGATGGCTCGGGCAATACGTTCATGTCTTTCCATGGACTCAATATTAAGTTAACTGAATTTAAGCATGCAGTAGGTGTAAATCTGCGTTGACTCATTAAATTAAGCATGCTGAAATTACGGCAAGCTTGAGTGAGGTTGCGCAATGAACACGCATGAGGTCGCCGAATTTTTCGGTAGTAAGACAAAGCTGGCAGCTGCACTGGGTATTCGTCCAAGCGCCGTGACTATGTGGGGAGAAACCGTTCCTGAGTCTCGGCAGTACCAGATTCAGGTGCTTTCGAAGGGGAAATTCAAGGCTAAGCGTAGGTCGCAAGCTACCTGACGTTTCCTTGCCATCCACTGAACAAATGATCGCCTCTGCACCTGCAGAGCGCCACGGAAACAAGATCGAGGTTTTACGAATGGAAGATTTCTTGAGGGCCTGTCACGACGTAGTCAAGGACGCTGACACCAAGAAGCTTGCAACCCTGATGAATATGCCGCCCGTAAGCCTGCTTCAGCGAGCGAATCCAGACAACGATGGCCACTGGATGAACGTTAAACATCTCTATGCGCTGTTGCTGCATTCGAGCGACATGCGCCCACTTGCTGCGCTGGCCGACGAGTTCTGCTTTGACCTGGTGTTTCGCGAGAAGCCGCCGGCCAAGCCTCTGATGGTTGCTCTTGGGCATCTTTCTGCTGAGTGCGGAGATGTTGGCCGGTTGATCTTTGATGCTGCCGAGGACAACCACATCAGCCAGCACGAAAAGGCCCAAGGTGAGAAAGCAATTCTTGAAGCAATCGATGCGCTCCAGATTCTCCGCGAGTCGCTCAAGGCTGCCTAAATCGCAGGCACAAAAAAGCCGACGGTCGAGGTCGGCTTCTTCAACAGCGGTAAAACGTACTGGAGTTGATTATGCATAACCACGCCACCCCCAGCAATACCCCAGATGTCGTGACACGATTCGAGCAATGCGAAAACGTGTCACTTCACACCATGTCGTCACGCGAGATTGCCGAACTCACCGGCAGCACGCATGACAACGTTCTGAAAACCGTCCGGGCGCTGGTTGCGAAGGGTGTCGTTTCTTCAAACGACACCCCCTATGTCCACCCACAAAACGGCCAGATCTACCACGAGTTCCTGTTGTCTCAGCGTGACACCCTAGTGGTGGTCTCGGGTTACAGCGTCGAGCTGCGCGCGCGGATCATTGACCGCTGGCAGGAACTGGAAGCCCAGGCAGGGCAGTTCCAGATTCCAGCGACTTATGCCGAGGCATTGCAGGCCGCTGCCGATCAGGCCAAGGACAACCAATCACTGCGTCTGGTCATTCTCGATCAGGCGCCAAAAATTGCGGCCATCAAACGCTTGGCTGCGTCTGGCGGGGCGATCTGTATCACGGACACCGCCAAGCAACTGCACATCCCGCCGACCAAATTGTTCTCCTGGCTTGAGCAGCATCGTTGGATCTTCCGCCGCAAAGGCTCCAAGCGTTGGGTTGCCTATCAACCTCGTATCACCTCCGGCTACATGACCCACAAGGTGACGGCCTTGATACCTGACCGTGAGACCGGGATCGAACGTGCTGCCTTCGATCCTATGGTCACTCCCAAAGGCCTTGCCCGCTTGGCTGAAATTAATATCGGAGCCTCGCTGTGAGTGTTCAAGCAATGTCCTGGGCACTCTCTCTGTCCATCGAATCACTGAAAGACTCCAGCGCACGGCATGTGCTGCTGTGCCTGGCCAACTACGCCGGTTCCAACGGCGCAGGTGCGTTTCCATCTGCCTCGACCTTGGCTCAAGACACCGGCCTGTCCGAGCGTACCGTTCGCTACAAGCTGGACGATCTGGAGAAGGTCGGTCTGATCCAGAAGGGCAACCAAGCGATTGCTGCGGTACACATCGATCGTCATGACCGCCGACCAGTCGTTTATGACCTTCAGTTATCGCGGGGTGCAAATCCTGCACCCCGTACAAAACGGGGTGCAGATGACGCCACGGGGTGCAACTCACAACAGAACGGGGTGCAGCCTGAGACAGAACGGGGTGCAGCGGCTGCACCCAATACGTCAATTAACCATCAAGTAACCGAACAGCAGCTGCAGCGCGAGATTTCCGATGTGATTGCCGAGCAGGACCAGGCCGCCATCGCTCCTCCGGATGACCGTCAGCGCTTTGCCATGTTCGCCACCTGGGCGCCGAGTGAGAGAGCACTGGCTGATCAGCTCACGATTGCGGGCTTGCCTGGCGATTCGGTCACCAATGACTTGCTCGCTGACTTCAAGGGCTTCTTCGTCGCCAAGCCAACGACCGTCGACAGCGCGCCCGGTTGGTGTTTTCGCCTGACTCGTTGGGTCAAGCGTGAGCAGGTCAAAGATGCTTCCAATCAATCGGTATCCCCTGATTTTGATGACTCCACCTGGGCTGATGATCTGGGGGACTTGTGATGGAGGTGAAAGCGCCGCGTAGCGCCAATCAACTGCTGAGCAAGATGGGGAACCTGCCGCCCGTTGCGCTGGTTCAACCGAAGCAATTGCCGCCTGGTACCACCGACGTCGTGAACGCGCTGTTCAAGGAGTTGCAGGCGATCTTCCCCGCGTGGAAACAGGCCTGGCCCGATGATGAAGCCCTACGGGCTGCGAAACGCAGCTGGATCAAGGCTTTCATCGTCGCCGGGATCAATACCCTCGAGCAGATTCGGTACGGCTTGCGGAACTGCCGACAACACGGTGGCGATTTCGCACCGAGTGTCGGCAAGTTTGTGAAGTGGTGTCAGCCAACGCCTGAGATGTTGGGCATTCCATCGCACGATAAGGCCTTCCGTGAGGCGTTGGTCAACTTGGACCCGAGCCGAGCGCTGTCCCGCGTGTGGTCGCACCCGGCTGTACGTCATGCCGCGCTTCAATGCGAGATGCACAACCTAAACAGCCTGGTGTCGGAGAAGGCCAGCAAGGTCTTCGACCGCGCCTATGACATCACCATCCGGATGTTGGTCAGCGGACTGCCGCTCGAAGACATCGCGGTGGGCATCGGCCACGACTCGCAGAAGCTCGAGACACAGCTGGCGGAAGAGTACGGCGACGCGCGGTTGTTGATGACGATGTCGCAGCAGTCGATCCCGCTTGACGGCAAGGTTGCCCGCGCCCAGTTGCTGGCTCGCTTTGTCAATTGCGCCGGTAAACGCGAGCAGCAAGAAGCCTCGCGCCCTAATCCACTCAATCCAACAGGTGGCTTCTGATGAATGCAGCCAAGCAACAAAACATGCTCGCCGGGCAATCATCGCTCGCCCGCAAAGTGTTCCAAGTTGTGCCAATCCAGGAGCGTTGGAGTGCTCACGATATTTTCAATTCGCTGATGGTTGCCGAGGCCACGGGTGCCCAGTTCCCGGCCATACGTCGGGGCCTTGGCGAACTGAAGGAAGCTGGTCTCATTCGCGAACCCGTTAACGGTCACTTCCAGCGTACCGCCATCACCATCAAATCCCCGAGAGAGCAGAGCATGTCGAAAGAAACCAAGCCGGCCGTCGTTGCCATCAAGAAACCCGATGCCAGTGCCCTGGATACATTGGCGATGCTTTCTGGCGAGGTCATCAGCTTTGCCGAGGAGGTCGGACAGCGGATGAAAAAGCTGGCGGCGCGCATTGAAGAAGTGGCGCTTTCCGTCGAGGCAGAGCGTGAGACCAATGCTGAATCACTCGAAAAATTCAAGCTGCTGCAATCTCTGCTGAGGGGGAGCTAATGGGCAAACGCATGGTGATCAGCTCGAAGATATCCGGTCGCCTTTTCGCTGTTCCGGATCCGGCGGACTACCGGTTCGCCGTGTTCTGTTGCTCATTCAAGATGGATCTGGGCAGCACCCCTGATCACTCAATGGTGCTGTTCGCTGACCGAGCAATGGCCGAACGCTACGGCGCTTGGATGTGGCCCTCGACATATGAAGTGATCGATCGGCTTAGCAAGGGTGATGAGCAATGACTGCTCCTTTGAAAACCCTGACGGTGAAACTGTCCGATGCCGTCATCAAACAGCATGCCAGCAACCCGACCATTACCGAGCTGAAGGATCAGCGGCATCCACTGCGTTTTCGTTACCGTCACGACCGCAGCAAAGGCAGTTGGCACCTGGTGCGTTTCGACAAGGGCGCCAAATGGAAAAAGGCTGCCAACTGGCCCGACGTGCCGGCGCGGGTCATGCTCGACAGCTTGCCAGTGGTGCAGGCCCGTTTATTGGCGGATCCGACGGCTGCAGCCACGGTGGATGGCTGGGAGCGGGTCGGCCAAGTGCTGGAATGGTACGCCACGCGCCTGAAGACCGATAACAGCTTGTCCAAAAGTCGCCGGGGATCGTCGTTATCGGCGATCTGCTGCCAGCTCCTGCCCGCGCTGAGTGACCTGCCCTTGTGCAAACTCAATGCCGATACCTTGGACCGACACCTGATCTGGCACATGCAGGCCGAGTACAGCCTGTCCTACGTCAAATCGGTATTGGACGTGCTGAAGGTAGTGTTCGGCGCCGCCTTGACGCTGAAAAAGATCACCGTGAACCCACTGCTCGGGGTGTCGTTCAGTCACTTCACCAAGGCCAAAATCAAGCCCAAGGGTGCGCGCTTGCGACACGTCGCCGTGGTGGATCTGCTGGCCGAATGGGGCGAAGCGTTCGCCGCGGACCCGGCGGCCGTGACGCTGCTGGTGTTGATGCTGACCCATGCCACCCGGATCACCGAAACCCGTCTGGCCAAGTGGAAGAACGTTCATCTGGACGCGGGGGAATGGTTCATTCCGGCCGATGACACCAAATCCAAGCGCGACCACCTGTTGCCATTGACCACGCAAGTGGTGGCCTATCTTGAGCGCTACCGAGATCGACAACTGGCCGATGGTTACGACGGGGCATACCTGTTTCCAGCGACGTCACGTGCGGGGCGACCGATGTCACGCAGCCAGGCCTTCAACATTTTTTCCCGGTTCGGGGCAGGCGAGTGGACCAGTCACGATCTGCGCAAACTGGCGCCTTCCATCTGGGCCAACCTCGGTGTCGATTCGCTGGTGGGCAAGCTGCTCCTCAATCACGCCCTGACTGAATTGGAGCGCACGTACTTTCAGGCAATGGGCGAGGCGGTCAAGCGCAATGCCCTGGAGCGGTGGCACGGCTGGCTCGACGCACAGGGTTTTGATGCATTGCAGGACAAGACAGGAGCAAGACGCGCGAGTAAGCCGGTTGCCCTGGACCCCGCAGGCTGGTTGGCCTGAAGCCGAAATCAGAAATTAATCTTACAAGAGGATTCAAACATGCAGACAGGGCAGGGGCTTGGCTTTAAGAGGCGGCGGATCGAGCTAGAGCCTTGCCCGACCTGCAAGGGCAAAGCGGTAGTGAAAGGGCTGTTTTATGAGTTGATTTGTACTGCTTGCAATGGCTCAGGTTGGGTTATTCGGGGTAGCAGGTTGGTGCTTTCTTCAGACGAGTTAGTGACCCAGTTGAGCTTCAAATTGCAGCAGGCTCAGCGCGAAATTGAAGCGCTTCAGCAGGGCTCGTCGATACCTGGCCCGGCCGAGTATTACCAACAGAACAACCGTCGCGGTGCCGGCGGATCAAATTACACAGGGGATTGAGACCATGATGATTCGAAAGCCGGCAGGCCGACCTTTGGGCGATACCGAATACCTGCTGGAGCAATGGGGCTGGTGGCGGGTGGACGGAGCTGGAGTGCCAAATTACACCTCACCAACTTTCGCGCTGATGCGTCAGGCGATGCCACAAGTGTCGGTGAGCAAAAGCTACTGCATCACCGATGACTGGGCCATTGCCATCGATAATGCAGTGGCCAGGCTTGCAAGTCGCGATCAGCAGATGGGCGACATTATCTGGCTGTACTACGGCGCCAAATGGCCGATGGTTCGAGTGGGTAAGCACTACGGGATCAGCGAGGGCAAAGCCAGAGAGTTAGCCAGGGCAGGGGTGGCGTGGGTTGATTGTGCGGTGAGCGGCATGCGGGAAGTGGCTTGACCGTGACGACCTTGTGATGGCTAGTATTGGTGTTTTTTACATCGAGAAAGCCACATGAATGTGTATGTAATAGCGGCAATGGTACTGATTACTGTAACCGTTGGTATTGTTGCCCATCTATTCAAGAAAAAGGCCGCCGAGGCTCGGGCAAATGAGCTGGATGAAGAGCGGAATGCGGAGATGCTTCGGGCAATAGCCCAACTGAAGGCAGAAGGTAGAGAAGAGTTGCCACAGCAGTCATCTGTAACGAAAGAGCGCCTTACAGTACCGCAGATGCTCGCTTTATCGTCAGCGTCCTTTGATGTGCCTATTTATGGTGAGAATACCTCTCACCGCCATAGCCAAATGCCAAGCGGCGCTGAATGCTTTTCCATGCGCACTGTAGATTCACTGCTGAGGAAGGGGTATCTAATTTCGGATAATCGATCCGGCTACTTCCTGACCGAAGAAGGGGCGGCAGCTCTACGGAGGGGGATGGGGTTCTAAGGAAATATACCCGCAGGATCAACAGAATTTCCCGAACCCCTCTAAAATTTACTTTTCCGCGCGGAATAGGTCTGTTTTTATAGCAGCGTGTGTTGCTGTGAACGCAGCGAGACGCTTTTCAAGAACCCGACCATTGAGTCGGGTTTTTGTACCCATTTATAAGCCCTGCCATCGAGCGGGGCTTTTTCGTTTTCGGCCCCATGCCTGGCTCTTTGCTCCGAGCGGATGACAGTGACATGGAGGCCGGACCTATTCGAGGACTACAGATGAACACAGAGCATCAGGCTCTCGCCGATGTGCCCCTTTGGCTGTTGGTGTTGTTGAGCATGGCTGGTTTGTCTGGCGAGATGTTGAGAGCTTCAGGTACTGACCTCGGTCTTCGACAGATCCTACAGCGTGTAGCTCTGCGCTTTCTTGCATCTGGCCTGTTGGGTATGGCCACGCTGCTGCTCGCGATCGCGCTGTGGAGCAACTTTTATCTTGCCGCCGGCCTGGGCATCGTAATCGCGGTTATCGGTGCTGATGTAACTGGCGGTTTGTACACCCAGTTTCTTGCCAAAAAAGCTGGTATCAAATGCCGTAATTCATAGCGAGGTAATGCCGTGAGTCAGTTGAAAAAATATGTCGTTGCTCCGCATCAAGTGTCGTCGGTGGTGGTTAGGGAGCCTTCGCCGTGTCCGTAGAACGGCATCTGCCGCCGACTGCAGCGCGTGTCTCGTTGATATGGGTCAGCGCGATGCGTGGTGATGGCAGCCCAGGAAACCCGGAGCGGTCGATTAACCTGTACTTCAACGACGATGGTGTGCTGATGGCCTGCTATGACCCGCTCAACGGGCCACCAGACAGCTTTGGCTCGGCCATCGCGGAAAACTAAATGGTCCAAATCAAGATCACACCCGACATGCTGCCCGTATCCGAGGCGCTGCTGGAGCTGGAGAAAAAGCACATTCCGTATGTGCTTATGGTGACCGCAACCCGTTTGGCTAAACGGGTCAAAGAAGGTGAGCTGGCCGTCATGGCGCGGCGCCTGGACCGGCCGACCCGAACCACGATGAACAGCCTGTTCGTTAAGTGGGCCACCAAGAACAAGCCGGCCGAGGTGTATTTCAAGGACTCTTGGACCTCGGGCATTCCTGCTGATACCTACCTTCAGCAGACTGTCAGGGGCGGGCCGCGCCCGCATAAGCGCTTTGAAATGGCGCTGATCGCGCGCGGTTTCATGAAGTCCAACCAGTTCGCGATCCCTAGCCCTGATGTGCTCAACCAGCATGGCAACGTATCTCGGGGGACGATGACCAAGATCTTGTCGGGTCTTGGCGCTGCGGAAACGTCGCGTGGCTATCAGGCCAATGCCTCGAACAGCAAACGCAGTCAGCGCAAGGGCAATGCCAGGAGCTATTTCTCCGGCATTGTCGGGGGTACGGCCGGTGTGTGGGAGCGTAAAGAGACCGCATTCAGCGATGCCGTAAGGCCGGTGTTTGTCTTCAGTCGGAGCGCGCCGGTGTACCGCACGATCTTCCCGTTCTTCAAGATCGCGAACAACATCGTCAAGGCCAACTATGGCACCGAGTTCCGCGGTGCGTTTGCCGAAGCGATGGCCACCGCCAAACCGTGATAGCGGGCGAAAAAGGCTGTTTCTGCGTCTTTATTGCTTGACGTGCGGGTTTTGGCGTGAATTTAACGGGTCCTCCCGAGGGGGTGGGGCTTGGGGGTAATTCGGGCCCCGCGTCTTGTGTACGTATGACCCATTTTCCCAGGTTGGTTGTTGTTTAGTCATGGCGAACTCTTCGATCACCCGGCAGCCGTTCTGGCTGAACAAATCCCGCATGGCCGAAAGCCTCGGTATTTCCACGCAAGCCTTTGATAAATGGGGCGTTGAGCCGGTGGCCAAGGTAGGGCGCGAGTCGTTCTATGACGTGCGTTCGGTGGTCGCCAATCGCTTGGCTCACCAAGAGCAGAAACACCAACCAATGGGCGCGGACGGCGAAAACCTCGATCCGCACGCCGAGCAGAAATTACTGCAGGAGCGGTTGCGGTTAACGACCGCCCAGGCCAATGCCCAGGAGCGCCGAAACCGGGTGAAAGACGCCGAGCTGGTTCCGGCCGATTTTGCCGTGTTCGCCCTGGGTCGTTTGGCCGCCATGTTGGGCTCCACGCTGGACACCATCCACGTCAAATTGAAACGAAAACATCCCGACATGGAAGCGCGCCACCTTGAGGCGGTCCAGCGGGAGATTGCAGTTACGCGTAACGAAGCCTCCGGCCTGGCCGATGCTTTGCCGGAGATCCTGAATGAATACGTTGCCGCCTTGGATGAGGGGGCTGACTAACGCGGTCACGCGCGGTTTGACGGCGCTGTTCAAAGAGCCACCGTTGACGGCCGTCGAGTGGGCCGACAAACATTTCTATCTGTCGTCGGAGTCCTCCTATCAGGAAGGCCGTTGGGAGACCGCACCCTTTCAGGTGGCGTTGCTCAATGCCATGGGTAATGACCTGATACGCGAGGTCAACGTGCTGAAGTCGGCACGGGTGGGTTATACGAAAATGCTGGTGGCCAACATGGGCTACAAGATCCAGCACAAAAAACGCAACCTGTTGAGTTGGTGTCCCGACGATGGCTCATCTGATGAACTGATGAAACGGCACATCGACACGATGATCCGTGACGTGCCGGTGGTGCGCGCCCTGGCCCCGTGGTTCGACAAGAAACACAGCGATAACACCCTCGACGCGAAGTGCTTCGACAATCAGAAGATGCTCTGGTGCCTGGGCGGCAAGGCGGCGAAAAACTACCGCGAGAAAAGCCCGGACGAGGTGATCTATGACGAACTGTCGAAGTTCGACGCCGACATCGAGGGAGAGGGCGCGCCGACCTTGCTCGGGGACAAACGCCTCGAAGGCGCGACCTTCAAGAAGTCGATCCGTGGCTCGACACCGGGTACGGCCGACACGCAATCTTCTGAAGAGGATGGCGGCGGTGATGGCTGCCAGATCACCCGTGCGGCCAACGAATCACCGCACTTCCTGCGTTTCAACATCCGTTGCCCGTGCTGCGATACCGAGCAGCACCTGAAGTGGGGCGGCCTGGACGCGGCGTATGGGGTGAAGTGGCTGAAGGATGGGTATGGTCAGGTCGAAAAAGCCTGGTACCTGTGCGAGTCCGGCCACGGTTGCACCTTCGAATATCATGAGATGATTGAGGCATCGAAGCAGGGGCGTTACCTCTGCGAGCGCAGCGGGATCTGGACCCGGGATTCGATGGCGTGGTTTTCCTCGGACGATCAACCGATTGCCACGCCGCGCTCAATCACCTTTCACATTTGGACGATTTACTCGACCTTCACCACTTGGGCGGACATCGTCAGTGACTGGCTTAAGGTCGGCAAGGACCGGGGCAAGCTCAAGACCTTTACCAACACCACGTTGGGTGAAGCCTGGGAAGAGGACCAGAGCGAGAAGCTGAACTGGGAACTGCTGCGCGACCGCCGCGAAGTCTTTGCTCAGGTGCCACGTCGCGCGGTCGCTTTGCTGGGTGGGATCGATACCCAGGGCGACCGCTATGAAGGTCGGGTGTATGCCTATGGTGCGGGCGAAGAAGCGTGGTTGGTGCACCGTTTCATTCTCACCGGCGACCCGGCCAGCACGGTGTTGCTGAAAAAGGTCGGTCAGGAGATCAATCGGCAGTTCACCCGGGCGGACGGCACGTTGATGCGCGTTGAGCGCTGGTGCTGGGACAGCGGTGGCCACTACGCCGACGAAGTGCGGGCCGAAAGCCGCAAGCATGGCGTGCATTGGGTGATCCCGATTTTCGGGGCCAGCACCTACGGCAAGCCGATTGCCAACTTTCCGCGCAAGAAAGACAAACGCAGCAAGGTCTATCTGACCGAAGTCGGTACCGACAACGCCAAAGAACTGATCTACAGCCGGTTGAAGCTACAGCCGGACGGTGATCGGCCGGCGCCCGGCTGTATCCATTTCCCGGCAGACGACCTGATCTGCGATGACGACGAGCTCAAGCAACTGACCAGTGAGAGCAAAAAGTGGGTGATCGTCAAAGGGCGCCGGGTCATGCGCTGGGATGCCAGCAAGCGCCGCAACGAAGCACTGGATTGCGCGGTGTACGCCTTGGCGGCCTTGCGCATCAGTCAGCAACGCTTTGGTCTGGATCTGGACCTGCTGGCCAAACAACTGCCTGGTTCCAATCAATGGCTCGTTCCGGAACCAGAGGACGCCGAACCCGCTGCACCGGTGCCAACTTCGGTACCGCAAGCCCAACAACCCGCACCGCCTGCCGAGTCTGGCGGCTGGTTTGATTCAGGACAAGACGCATGGCTATAACCGCTCAGGACATGGTGGACCGCTATCTGGAGGCCGAGCAGGCGATCCTGCTGGGTAAGGAAATCCTCTTCAATGGTCGCAAGCTGATCATGGATGACCTGGAAGAAATCCGCGCCGGCCGTCTGGAATGGGAGCGCCGGGTGCGGGCGCAACAGACCGCGGCGGCGGGGCAGCCGTCGTACGCCATGGCGACATTCCGGTGAACCTGCTGGACCGCGTGCTGGCTCCGGTGTTTCCGGGCATGGTGGCCGAGCGGCTGCGTGCCCGCAACACGATCATGGCGTTCGAAGCGGCGCAGGTGACGCGCACCCACAAGGCGAAAAAACAATCCGCCAGCGCGGATCGCTCGTTGCAGCGTTCGGCGCGCTCCCTGCGCGAGCAGTGCCGCAAGCTGGACGAAGACCACGACATTGTCACCGGCCTGTTCGACCGCCTGGAAGAGCGGGTGGTGGGCGGTATGGGCATTGCGGTTGAGCCGTTTCCGTTGAGTTACGCCGGGGAAGTGCACCTGGACTTTGCGGCGCAGATCAAGGCCCGCTGGGCCGAGTGGTCGTTGCGCCCGGAAACCTCCGGCGAGCTGTCCCGGCCGCAGATGGAGCGGCAGGTCTGCCGGACCTGGCTGCGCGATGGCGAAGCCTTGGCGCAAAAGCTCAAGGGGCGAGTGCCCAGCTATGACCATTTGACGGCGGTGCCTTTCGCGCTGGAGCTGCTGGAGCCGGACTACCTGCCCTGGGAATACAACGACGACGCCAAGGGCATTGTGCAGGGGATCGAGCGTAACCAGTGGCGGCGGGTCAGGGCCTATCACCTGGTCAAGCACCACCCCGGGCATGTCCCGGGTTATGGCCTGACCCTGGCCACCAAACGCGTGCCGGCCGAACAGATGATTCACATCGCGCACCGTAAACGCATTGGCCAGAACCGTGGCCAGCCGTTGCTGCATGCGGTGCTGATCCGCTTGGCGGACATCAAGGACTATGAAGAAAGCGAACGGGTCGCGGCGCGCATCAGTGCGGCGCTGGCCATGTACATCAAGAAAGGCACCCCGGACGACTACACCGCGCCATCAGCGGTGAATGGCCAGACCGCCGCCGCGCGGTCCATTCCCATCGGCCCGGGCATGGTGTTCGACGGCCTGCTGCCCGGCGAAGACGTCGGCATGATCGAAAGCAATCGGCCCAACCCCTTTCTTGAGGGCTTTCGCAACGGCCAGCTCAAGGCAGTGGCGGCCGGTACCCGGGGCACCTTCTCCAGCGTGGCCCGCAGCTATGACGGTACCTATTCCGCGCAGCGTCAGGAGCTGGTCGAGGGGCAGTTGGGTTACGACCTGCTGCAGCACGAATTTATCGACTACTGGAGTCGTCCGGTCTATCGCGAGTGGCTGCACATGGCGATTGCCAGCGGGGTGGTCAAGGTGCCGGCCGACGTCGATCCGGACACGGTGTTCGGCGCGATTTATCAAGGGCCGGTGATGCCATGGATCAACCCCGTCCATGAGGCCAATGCCTGGCAGATTCTGGTCGAAGCGGGCTTTGCCGATGAGTCGGAAGTGGCGCGGGCGCGTCAGCGCAATCCGCAGGAACTCAAGCGCTCCCGGGCTTCGGAAATTCAAACCAACCGGGACAAGGGACTGGTCTTCAGTTCGGACTTCTATCACGAGATCTATGGAAAAACGCAAACCGATGAACAGCCTAAAAAGCCTGCCGCTGATGACGCCACGGGCGTCGATCCCGACGACGAGCGAAACCAATGAACGCTGGTATTCCATGTGTGCGGCCGCACGCGGTGTGGTGGACATGCACCTGCACGGCGAGATCGGCGCCTGGGGCATCACCGCCCGGCAGTTTGCTCAGGATCTGAAAGCCCTGGGTGATGTGTCGCAGATCAACCTGCATGTGCATTCGCCGGGCGGCGATGTGTTCGAAGGCATCGCCATTTACAACATCCTCAAGCATCACCCAGCACGGGTGGATGGCTTTGTGGATGGCTTGGCCGCGTCGATGGGCAGTGTGGTGTTGATGGCCTGCAACAGCATCAGCATTCCGGAAAACGCCGTGATCATGGTGCACAAACCTTGGGGCATTCAGGGCGGCGACGCCCATGAAATGCGCCGCTATGCCGATTTGCTCGACAAGGTCGAAGGCTCCCTGGTCAGTGCCTACGTGGCCAAGACCGGGAAAACCGCCGAAGAGATCCACGCGATTCTTGAGGCCGAGACCTGGATGAACGGGGTCGAAGCGGTCGCGGCGGGGTTCGCCGACAAGATTCTGGAGCCTGTGAAGGCTTTCGCGCACATCAACTCGAAACGAATGCAGGAGTTCACCAACATGCCTACATCGGCAAAAAATCTGTTCGACCCTCGCGGTTCCGTACTCGCTCCGACCCCAGCGCCTACTCCCGCGCCACCGGCCGCCGATTCGGCACCGGCTGCTTTGACCCTGGATCAGATGCGCGCTCAGGTACTGGCGGCGGACGGCCCGCGCCGCACGGCGATCACCGCCGCGTTCTGCGGTTCACTGGGCACTACCCACACTGAGCTGCTGAACACTTGCCTCAATGACCTCGGCTGCACCGCCGAGATGGCCAGGGAGAAACTGCTGGTTGCGTTGGGCTCGACGACTACCCCAACCGGCGGGCCGGGTATGCATGGGCACGTGACCAACGGCAATCTGGTCGGCGATTCGGTGCGTGCGTCTCTGGCGGGGCGTCTGGGCCAGGCGGAAAACCAGAAGGACAACGCCTATAACCACATGAGCCTGCGTGAGCTGGCCCGTGCGTCGCTGCATGACCGCGGCATTCTGGTGGCGACCCTTGATCCCATGGCCATGGTCGGCCTGGCGTTCACCCACGACTCCAGCGACTTCGGCAACATCCTGGTGGACAGCGCCGCCAAGTCGGTGCTGCTCGGGTGGGATGAGGCGCCGGAGACCTATCACCTGTGGACCAAAAAGGGCCGCCTGAGTGACTTCAAGGTGGCCTCCCGGGTCGGCATGGGGGCGTTCCCGAGCCTGCGTGAAGTTCGCCCCGGTGCGGAATACAAGTACATCACCACCAGCGACCGCGGCGAAAAAATCCGCCTGGCCACCTACGGTGAAATGTTCAGCATCACCCGTCAGGCGATCATCAACGATGACCTCGACCAACTGAGCACGGTGCCCTACAACATGGGCCTGGCCGCGCGCGGCACCATCGGCGACCTGGTGTACGACACGCTGATCCATTCGCCGCTGATGAGCGACGGCAAAGAGTTGTTCGACGCTGAGCGCAATAACCTGTTCACCGGCGCCGGCTCGAACATGTCGATTGAAGCGCTGAGCAAGGCCAAGACGGCCATGGCCTTGCAGAAAACCCAGGTCGAGGGCGGTAAGGCCCGGACGTTGAACATTCGTCCGGCGTTTGTCCTGGTACCGGTGGCGCTGGAAGACAAGACCAACCAATTGATCCGCTCGGCCTCGGTGCCGGGCGTCGACACCAACGCCGGTATCGACAACCCGATCCGCAACTTTGCCACGGTGATCGCCGAACCACGCCTCGACGATGATTCGTCGACCACTTGGTATCAGGCTGCTCGCCAAGGTGCGGACACCATTGAGGTGGCTTACCTGGACGGCGTTGAACAGCCGTACCTGGAACAGCAGCAGGGTTTCACCATCGACGGCGTGGCGAGCAAAGTGCGGATCGATGCCGGGGTGGCGGCGCTGGATTATCGCGGCCTGAACAAGTCGGTGGGTGTGGTCACGCAGACCAAGTCGACCGCTCGCTAACCCGTTTACGTCCTCTCAATACCCCGCCCCGTGCGGGGTTTGTTGTTTCTGCACAGGAGAAATACGCATGTCCAAGAATTACTCGGGTGCCGGCGAGACGGTGACCTTTGTTGCCCCGGTAGGTGGGGCGACGGCGGGTGTGCCGCTGGTGTTGGTGGATCTGGTGCTTATCCCGATGGCCAGTGGCGTCGAGGGTGACGTCTTGGTGGGGCATATCGGCGGGGTCTGGCGCTTGGCCGCGGATGCGGCGTTGCGGCAAGGGCAGAAGGTGGCGTTGCAGGGTGGTGTGTTGGTCGATCCGCTCACGGCCACCGGTGACACAGTGCCGTTCGGCAAATTGCTGAGTGCCCCGGTCGGCGGGATTGCCGAAGCGTTGTTGATTCAGTGACGGGCCTGAGCCGCTTTCGCGACATCACAGCGCGGATGGATGCGGTGTTGGTTGATCGCTTGGGCGACCGGGCGATCAAGTCCGATGGGGTGGCGCTGTTCGGTGCGTTTTTCTCGCCCTTTGTCGGCGCAGACGTGGGCGGCAAATCGAAGAGCGTGCGCCTGGGCAATGCCATCGTCACCGATAACGTGCTGGCCCCCACCTTCACTGCGCGGGTGGTGGATGCCGCGGGGATCGAGAAAGACAGCTTCCTGACCATCGATCTGCCGGCCGAGCAGGGTGGGGGCCGTTACAAGGTGAGCAAACGCGAACCGGACGGTGCCGGCATGGTCGCCTTCATACTGAGTTTGAACAATGGATGAGCTGACGACCTTACACAATGCGATTGAGGCGACCTTCAAGGCGGGCTTGCCGTCGGTGGTCAGCGTCGAGGCGTTTCCCGAACTGGATGCTGAAGTGGGTTTGCCGGCGGTGTTGTTTGCCCTGACGGAAATCGGCGAAGCGCCGGACACGGGTAGTGGCAAGACCTCCCTGAGCGGCCGCTTCCAGGTGTGCATCATGGTCGATTCGACGATCAGTAAAGCCGCGTTGCAGGCGGCCATCTTGGCCACCGAGATCAGCAAGATCCTGCGCGGGCAGTATTGGGGGTTGGACTTTGTCGAGGAGGTGCAAGACGTACGTGCCTTTCCGGATGAGTCGATGCCCGAGTTGGCGCAGTTTGTGGTGTGGATCGTTGAGTGGAAGCAGGTGTTCCAGATCGGCGAAACCGAGTGGTTATGGCCCAACGAGCCGCCGGGCACCCTGTACCTGAACGTCGACGGCTGTACCGGTACCGGCAATGAAGATCACTACTTTCAGCCGGAGGATCTGGCATGGGATACCCCAGCGCTGAACACGACCGGATGATCGCCGCCATGCTGCTGCCCTGCGTGGTGGTCGGCGTCGATCTGATTGCCGGTCGGGTCCGGGTCAAGGCCGGCACCTGGGTCAGTGCGTGGGTGCGCTGGCACAGCCTGGCCGCTGGCAAGGCCCGGCACTGGCGGGCGCCGAGCCCGGGGGAGCAGGGCGCGCTGTTCAGCCCCAGCGGTGATCCGGCGATTGGCACCTTCATTCCCGGGCTGTATGGCAATGCCGGGGCGCCGCCGGACAACCGCGATCACGTCGAGGCCTGGTACTTCGACGATGGCGGCTCGCTGGTCTACGACTGGAGCGCCGGCAGTTACCGCATCGACTTGCCTAACGGCAGCAGCGTGACGATTACCGTCGGTGAGGCGTTGTTCGAAGTGACACCGGATCAAGTCCGGGTGGTCGCGAGCCAGATCGCACTCGTGGGTGAGGTGACTATCGACGGTGCGCTGAACGTGTCCGGCGACATCAGCGGCGCCGGCACGATCATGGATGCCGGCGGTAACAGCAACCACCACTCGCATTGAGTGCACATACACCTTCAGCCCGCCGCGTGCGGGCTTTTTCATGCCTGGAGAAAACCATGACCAGTAAAACCAAGGACGTATCCGCAGCAACTGATGAGCCCGCTCCGGCCACGTTGAGTACCTTTCTCGACACGCTCTACACCTCGCGGGTGCTGATCCTGCCCGAAGGCGGGCGCACCTTGCGTGTAGCCAAGGGGCAGGTCGCGGTGGCGTCGGACGACACGGTCGCGCTCGAGTATTTACGAGGCCGTAAGGACTTTGTCGCGGTCGAGGGCTGATCGAGATGATCGGACTGGACCGCCGCACCGGACAGCTCATTTCCGGCGTCGATCATTTGCGCCAGTCCATCGAGGACATTCTGTCCACCCCGCTGGGCAGCCGGCGGATGCGTCCGGATTACGGCAGCAAGCTGCGCCGCTTTGTCGACCTGCCGGTGAATGACGGCTGGAAGAGTGCGGTGCAGGCCGAGGTGGCCAGCACGCTAGGTCGTTGGGAGCCGCGTCTGAAACTGGGAAGGGTGCGTGCCGTGGCCATTCTGGACGGGCGCATCACCTTTGAGCTGACCGGGCAGTACCTGGGCAGTGAAGTGTCATTGGAGGTGTCCGCATGACCATGGAACTGGCGGCACTGCCGCCGCCACAAGTGCTGGAAGACCTCGACTTTGAAGTGGTCTACCAGGAAAAACTGGAAGCCTTCCGCCTGAGTATGGGCGACAACTGGACCGCAGAGCTGGAGAGCGATCCGGTGCTCAAGCTGATCGAGCAGGCCGCGTATGGCGCCTTGCAGAACCGGGCGCGAGTCAACGACGCGGGCAAGGCCTTGCTGTTGGCCCACGCCGAGCGTGCCGACCTCGATCACCTGGCGGCGAACGTCAACCTGCAGCGGCTGGTGATTCAGGCCGAAGACCTGAGCACGGTACCGCCGACGCCGCAGGTACTCGAGGAAGACGATGCCCTGCGCGAGCGGATTCAGCTGTCGTATGAAGGGCTGACCACGGCCGGACCACGCAACAGCTACATCCTGCACGCGCGCAATGCCTCGGGCCTGGTGGCCGATGCCACGGCGGAAAGCCCGTCGCCGGCCGTGGTGGTGGTCACCGTGCTCAGCCTCGAAGGCAGTGGCGCCGCCTCGCCGGAACTGCTCGAGCAGGTCCAACTGTACCTCAATGACGAGGATGTGCGGCCGGTGGCCGACCGACTCACGGTGCAGAGTGCCGTGGTCATTGATTACAGCATTGAAGCGGTGTTGTACCCGCAGACCCCGGGCCCGGAAAACGAAGCCTATCTGACCGAAAGCCAGAAACGCCTGAGCGAATGGATCAACCCGCGTCGCCGGCTGGGGTTGGAGGTGGCGCGCTCGGGCATCGATGCGCAGTTGCACATTCCCGGGATTGCTCGGGTCGAGCTGCTGGACTGGACCGATATCAGGCCGAGCAAGGCCGAGGCCGCGTATTGCACCGGCTATAGCGTAGTGCTGGGGGCCTGACATGAGCAGTTTGTTGCCGCTCAACAGCACCCCGCTGGAACTGGCCCTCGAGGCCGCGAACTACGAAGACACGCTGATTCCCCTGCGCAGCTTGTACAACGCCGACACCTGTCCCGAGCACTTGTTGCCGTACCTCGCCTGGGCCTGGTCGGTGGACCGCTGGAACAACACTTGGTCGCCGGAGGCCAAGCGCTCGGCGATCCGTTCGGCGTACGACGTGCATGCCCGTAAGGGCACCATCGGTTCATTGCGCCGGGTGGTCGAACCCTTGGGCTACTTGATTGACGTGGTGGAGTGGTTCGACACGGTGCCTGAAGGCGTGCCCGGCACCTTTGCGCTGGAGGTCGGGCTGAATGATGCCGGGATCACCGAGGAGCTGTACGAGGAACTGACCTGGCTGATCGACGACGCCCGCCCGGTCAGCCGGCACATGACCCATCTGGCCATCAGCCTGCAGACCCAAGGCGTGCTCGACATCGCCGTGTGTGTTTACGAAGGTGAAGAGATCGATGTGTACCCACCAGATCCGCAGGACATCGACGTGACCGGCGCCTTGGGCCCGGCGCTGTGCGTTGATGAAACCGATACTTTGGATGTTTACCCCTATGATTGATAAGAGCAGTCAGTTTTTTGCCATTCTCACCGCGGTGGGCGAAGCCAAACACGCCAATGCCATCGCCATGGGCCTGGACTGGATGTTTACCGAGATGGCCCTGGGCGATGCCAACGGCACCGATCCGATTCCCGATCGTCTGCAAACTCAGCTGATCAACGAGTGGCGCCGCGCGCCGATCAACCAGATTCGCGTCGATCCGGCCAACCCCAACACCGTGATCACCGAGCAAATCATTCCGCCCGAGGTCGGCGGGGAGTGGATCCGCGAGATCGGCCTGTACGACGTCGACGGCGATCTGGTGGCGGTGGCCAACTGTGCGCCGAGCTATAAGCCGCTGTTGGCCCAGGGCACCGGCAAGACCCAAGTGGTGCGGATGAATTTCATCGTCAGCAGCTCGGCGAACATCGTGCTGAAGATCGATCCGGCGGTGGTGCTGGCCACGCGTGAATACGTGGACCTCAAGATCCAGGAGGAACTGGCCAAGCTCGATTATAAACAATCGGTACGGGTTGCCACCACGGCCGCCATCACCCTGAGCAATGTGCAGACCATCGACGGTGTGGCCCTGGTTGCCGGTGACCGGGTGCTGGTGACCGCGCAGGCGCAGGCTGAAGATAACGGTATCTACGTGGTCAGCACCGAGGCGTGGACCCGGGCGGTCGATGCCGACAACAGCCTGGAAGTGACTCCCGGGCTGTTCGTCCATGTCGAGCAGGGCACCACCCACGGCGACAGCCTCTGGCAACTGGTCACCGATGCGCCGATCACCCTCGGCACTACCGGCTTGCAGTTCGCGATGATCGCGGGTGCCAGTGGGGTCAACGCCGGCACTTATCGCAGCGTCACCGTGGATACCCTCGGCCGCGTGATCGCCGGTACCAACCCGACCACCCTCGACGGCTATGGCATCACCGATGCCCTGGCGGTGAGTGAGAATCTGGCTGATGTCGCGGACGTAGCCGAGGCCCGCGACAACCTTGGGCTGGGAACCGCCGCGACCCTCAATGCGCAAACCAGTCTGGACGATGCCACGGCTGGTGCCTTGATGAAGGTGGGGGCCTTCGGACTGGGCGCACAAGCGCCGGTTGTCACGGACCTTGATGTCTTGAATGGCACGCAATTCTTCGGGTTTGATCACAGTGCGACCGGCGCGGTACCGGGCACGAACTATGACGCCATTGGCTGGCAGGTAGATGTAGCGGGCCAGCGGACACAGCTTGCAATTACGAACTCGGCGCTGTGGATTCGAACCGATGACAGCCACAACCATACATGGGACGAGTGGGTGCAGCAGTGGGATTTCAACAGTTTGGTTAAACAATCGAGCGCATGGGATGCCACTGCGGGCCGCGTGCTGCTCAATGGTGCCTTCGGGGTAGGCGGCGTAGCGCCCAATTTGCCAGGCAATGACTTCAACGCCCCTCAGGTCGGTGGCACCTATACGTTTGTTGCCGACACCCTCAACCGTCCGGACATTCCCGGCAGCGATCATGGTCTGGCGATCCATGTCGAACGTTCCTTCGGCAACCTGGCCTACCAGGAAGCACGAGTGGCCAACAGCCCGACGCGCTACCGGTACCGCACCGGGGATCACGCCACCGGGACCTGGGGTGACTGGCAGATCCTGTGGGACTCCAGCAATCTGGCTAAACAAACATCGCCAATCGACGACACGTCGGGCCATGTGTTGCTCACCGGCGCCTATGGCTGGGGGCAAGGCGGCATCGACGTTCCCGAAGGAACCGACCTCGATACCGTTACAGAGGCTGGTGTTTACCGGTTGCAAACATCACCTGAATATCCGCCAGGTATCCACTGGTCTCCGATGATAGTGGCGGTTGGACAAGACGCCGCATTCCAATTGGTCGTCAACAATCAGACTGGCACCGTCTGTTCACGGGGCGCCATCACCAGTGGAGCAGGATTTGGGTCATGGGTAACGAGCTGGAATGACAGTAACTTTAACCCTGCGGCGTATCAACTTGCCCTGGGGTTCACGCCGGTGCAACAAGGCGGTGGCGCGGGCCAGATGGCCAGCAAGATCTACATTGGTTATCGACCCGATACGGCCGATGTTGGTTTACAGGTTGATGCGGACAACCACGGGAGGATCTGGACCGAACGCAACTTTAACCCCAACGGCTACCAACTGTTGTTGGGTTATACGCCTGTGCAGCAAGGGACAGGATTTAATCAACTTCCGGGCAATAACGTTAAAATTGGTTGGGGTGCAGACGGCCAGTTGCATTGTACCGTTGACGAGCTGGATCTAAATGCAATCTGGACGGATTATTACGGCTTATCGAAAGTAGCATGGGCTGTTTCAACTTTTGGCGCCGGTACAGTAGGTTCATATGGCATATTCAAAGCATACAATGCCGTAGGCACTTCCCCCGGAACTGAGGTCGCGGGCGTGAACCTTCAATATACGGATACAGGCGGACAATCTGCACATGGTAATCCCGCAGGCACTTGGCGTTTAATGGGCGGCTTGCAAAATGCGGATGGTCAAGATAGTGATTCGGTTAGTCTTTATTTGAGGGTTATATAATGAATTTTCTTGATGTATTAAACCCTCAATGGGCAAACGCTGAGCATACTGCAATTAATGTGATGGTTGTTGAAGAAACATTAGGTGAATTGCCTTTTACGGCAATGCCTAATGATTCCACGGAGTATGGCCCTGAGATTTTCATGCGTGCCGCTGCGGGTGAGTATGGTGACGTCGCTGCCTATGAACCTCCATCGGACGCTGCTTTGTTACCTGCCGCGCGCTCCCAGCAGAAGCGGTTAATGCAGGACGCTGGTCTGGCGGCGGCACCGCTGCAGGACGCGGTCGATCTGGGCGTGGCCACCGACGAGCAGGTCGAGCAGTTGACTGCCTGGAAGTTCTACCGCATCGAGCTGAGTGAAGTGCCGCAGCAAGCCGGTTGGCCACGGGCGATTGAGTGGCCGGTCACACCGGATCAGCAGACACCCTAACGCCCCGCACTGACGGGGCGTTTTCTTTTCCGTCAGGCATCACACCGAACACTCCCACGGCCTCGCTTATGCGGGGCTTTTTCGTTTCTGGAGCATCACTTTATGAGTTTCTTTCACGGCGTCACCGTGACCCTGGTAGACACCGGGGCCCGGCACATCGCAACCCCTTCGGCGTCGATCATCGGCCTGTGCAACACCTTCACAGTGGCACCACCGGCGACTGCTGCGGCCAACGAATTATTGCTGATCACCCGCGAAAGCGAAGCCGTCGCCGCTTGGGGCCCGGACGCAGCGATCACCCAGGACTGCAAGGCGATTTTCAAACGGTCCAAGGCGGTGATTGTCGCCGTCGGTGTGCCGCTGCTGGAAGACCCGGCCGAGCAACTGTCCGCAATCATCGGCGGCGTCTGGGCCGACGGTTCCCGTACCGGCATGCAGGCGTTGCTCAACGGCAAAAGCCAATTCAACGCCCAGCCACGGTTGTTGGTGACTCCGGGGTACTCGGCGACGCTGGCGGTAGGCACCGAGCTGGTGGCGCTGGCCGACAAGCTGCGAGCCATGGCCATCATCGACGGGCCGAACACCACCGACGAAGCCGCCATCGCCTATGCCGAAAACTTCGGCAGCAAACACGCCTACATGGTCGATCCGGGCGTGCAGTTCTGGGACACCAAGACCAGCTCCACGATCAACGCGCCGGCCTCGGCCTGGACCGCCGGTCTGTTCGCCTGGACCGACGCCACCTATGGCTTTTGGGCCTCGCCATCGAACAAGGAGTTTGTCGGCATCACCGGTACCACGCGGCCGATCGAGTTTCTCGATGGCGATCCGTCTTGCCGCGCCAACCTGCTGAACAACGCCAACATCACCACGATCATCCGGGACGACGGCTATCGCCTGTGGGGCAACCGCACGTTGTCCAGCGATCCGAAATGGAAGTTCGTCACCCGGGTGCGCACCCTGGATATCGTCATGGACGCCATCCTCTACGCGCACAAGTGGGCGGTCGACCGCTCGATCACCGCCACCTACGTCAAGGACGTGACCGAAGGCCTACAGGCGTTCATGCGCGACCTGAAGAACCAGGGGGCGATCATCAACTTCGAGGTGTATGCCGACGAAGAACTGAACACCTCCAGTGAGCTCAGCGAGGGCAAGGTGTATTGGAACATCCGCTTCACCGACGTACCGCCGGCCGAAAACCCGAACTTCCGCGTGGAGGTGACCGATCAGTGGATCACTGAAGTGCTCGATACCGCTGCCTAAGGAGGCCGTCCAATGATTCTGCCAAAAGTGACCCTCAAGGCCGGCGACTGCACCCAGGTGCGCCTGCTGGAAATCGTCAAGGACGCCATCCTTTACGCGCACAAGTGGGCGGTGGACCACTCGATCACTGCCACCTACGTCAAGGATGTGAGCGCAGGCCTGCAGGCCTTCATCCGCGACCTGCAGGACCAGGGCGCCAAGCTCAACTTCGAGGTGTATGCCGACGAAGCGCTGAACACCTCCAGCGAGCTCAGCAAGGGCAAGGTGTACTGGAACATCCATTTCATCGGCGTACCGCCGGCTGAAAACCCGAACTTCCGCGTCGAGGTGACCGATCAGTGGATCACTGAAGTGCTCGATACCGCTGCCTAAGGAGGCCGTCCAATGATTCCTGAAGTGCTCTACAACACCAACCTGTTTGTCGACGGTATCAGCCTGCAAGGCGACGTGCCGAGCCTGACCCTGCCCAAGTTGACCCTCAAGACCGACGAGTACCGTGCCGGCGGCATGGACGCAGCGGTGGAGATCGACATGGGTACCGAGAAGCTCGAGGCCAGCTTCACCACCAACGGCGTGCGCCGTGAGGTGCTGAAGTTCTTTGGCCAGGCCGACCTGACCGCGTTCAACGCCTCGTTCCGCGGTGCCTTCAAGGGCCAGAAAGGTGCGGTGAAATCGGTGGTCGCCACCCTGCGGGGCAGCCTCAAGGAAGTCGATCCCGGGGAATGGAAGCCCGGCGAAAAAGCCGAGTTCAAGTACGCCGTCGCTGTGACCTATTACAAGCTGGAAATCGACGGCAGCGTGATGTTTGAAATCGATCCCCTCAACTCGATCCGTGTCGTCGACGGCACCGATCACCTGGCCGCCGTGCGGTCCGCCCTGGGCATGTAAGGAACACCACCATGAGCAACGATAAAGAAAACCTCCTGCCGAAGTGGCTGCAACTGGGCAGCGGCATTGCCACCGTCATCCTGTCCCGGCCGAGCCAGGCCAACGGCATTCAGGTCGACAAGCTGACCTTGCGTGAACCGACGGTGCGCGAGATGCGCGCCGCCACCCTGCAGGGCGGTACCAACGAAGAAGAGCAGGAAATGGTCTTGTTCTGCAGCTTGGCGAGCATTGGCCGTGCGGATCTGGAGGGGCTGTTGATGCGCGATTACCGTCGTCTGCAGACCGCCTATTTTCGTCTGGGAGCAGACGACGGGGTTTAACCCCAGGCTGCAGAAGACCCTGGCCAAGCGCTTGGCCGTCGAGCTGAATTTCTCGGCGGCCGAGATTCAGGGACTGTCGTTTTCCGAGATGGTCTGGTGGCTCACGGATTGAGCCGATCCCCGTCGCACACAGGTAACCCCCCATGGCGAACAAACTCTCCCTCGGGCTGGTGATTGGCGGCGCCGTCGACTCTTCGCTCGGTGCCGCTTTCAAAAACGTCAGCGGCGAAATGAAAAAGCTCGAGGCGCAAACCACCCGCGCCAAGGGTTTGCAGAAAGTCATCGGCGAGACCATGCGTCTGCGCGATGAATGGAAAAGAGCCCACGACAGCGGGGCGGCGAATGCCGACGCTTTGTTACGCAAGCTGGAAGCCAACAACAGTAGCCTGCGCAAGCAGGGGATCGAGGTCGGGCGCCTGCGTCAGGAGTACCTGGCGCTGGGCAAAGTGGTGCGCAGTGCCGAGTTCAAGGCCAAAGGCATGGGCCAGGTCGAGGAAGGGCGGGAAAGTCTGCGCAGCGGGATCGGCACGGCGGTGGCCGGTACCACCCTGGCCGCGGTGCCGACCAAAATCAGTGCGGACTTTCAGGCGATTGTGCGCGATATCGCGATCAAGTCCGGTACCGCGAATACCCAGCAAGAAGTCGACACCGCCCGGGACATCGTCCAGACCTCAAAGGACACCGGCATGGCCAACACCCAGGTGGCCGACCTGGTGAACCAACTGGTCGGCGGCGGCATGGAGCTGGCCGAGGCGCTGAAGTACGCGCCCGTGGCCGCAAAGTTTGCGGTCGGGCAGGGCGCGTCAGGCACCGATACAGCGAGGATGATTCTGGCGATGCAGAACAACGCCAAGATCACCGATCCCAAGAAAATGGAACAGGCCCTGGCCTCGGTCGCGCTGCTGGGCCAGCAAGGCAGCTTCGAGGCCGCCGACATGGCCAAGTGGTTTCCCGAGCTGTTGGCGCAGATGGCCAGCAGTGGCATCACCGGCCAGGACGCCGTCACCCAGTTGGGCGCCATGCTGCAGGTGCAGATCAAGAGCGCCGGCAGTGCGGATGAGGCGGCAAACAACCTGAAAAACTGGGTCGCGAAAATCGGCTCGGGGGAAACGGTCAAAGGTTATGCCGATGCCGGGATCGACTACCAGGGCTCGATGAACGCGGCGATTGCCAAGGGCCTGTCGACCTTCGAAGCCAGTTTCGAATTGGCGCGCCGGTATGTGGAAAAGACCGACCCGAAAAAGGCCAGACAGCTGCAGCAGGGGCTGACCAAAATCAGCCACGAAACCGACCCGGTCAAGGCGCAGGCGATGGCCGATGCTCTGGCCGCGACCCTGCGTACCGGCGATCTGTTCGCCGACATGCAGGTCAAGACCGCCCTGATGGCGTACACCCAGAACAAGAAACTCTACGCAGAGCTGAAAAAGGACGCCTCGGACCCCAACGGCCAGCGCAAAGAGATTCTCGACAAGAACCTGGCCGAACGCCGCGAGAGCTCGTCGCAACGCTGGGCTGAAACCGGTCAGGCGTTCAATGATTCGCTGCGTGCCATCGGTGATGCCCTGCGCCCGGCGACGGATGCGCTAGCCACCGGGATCGGTACGGCGGCACGGGGCTTGACCGCATTGTCCGAGGAAACGCCCAAGGTGGTGTTGGGCCTGGCAGCGCTGACCACCGGGGCGTTGGTGCTGGGCAAGGCCTGGGCCGCGCTGAAGATCGGCCGGGGCCTGGTGAACATTGCGCGTGGCTCGGTCAACGGAAAATCCGACATCGTGCAGCGGGTGTTCGTGACCAACGCGGATGACGTCGGGGTTGACGGGCTGGATCACGGCAAAGACGGGAAGGGCGGAAAGGGTAAAGGCCCGGCAGGCAAGGCGACCATGGGCACCCGGTTCATGAAGGGCACCGGGCCGCTGGTGGTGCTGGCCGCCGGGGTTCAAGCAGTGGACACAGCCTTGAACGCGACCACCCGCGATGAAAAGGCCGAGGGCTATGGCAATGCGGCGGGCGGGCTGGCCGGTGGCCTGGCTGGCGCGGCGGCCGGTGCGGCCATCGGTTCGGTCATACCGCTGCTGGGCACTGCGGTGGGCGGAGCGATCGGCGCCTGGCTTGGGGCCTGGGGTGGCAGTGACTTGGGCGCGACCGTGGGCAAGGCACTGTTTGGCGGGCCGGACGCGCCCACGGTGTTACCGAAAGCACCGCTCGGCATGTTCCCCATGCCCGCTGGCCAAGGAGTTGGCGACGTCGTGCGCTCGATGACCAGTACCCCGGCGACTCCGGTTACGGCGGCAGCGCTGATGCCGGTCGCCGTGGCGAAGCCGCCCGAATGGCCGAAGGTCGATCAGCAATTCACCTTCGCCCCGGCGCCAAGCATTACCGTGCAAGGTGATGTGAAAGACCCGGCGCAGTTGGTCCAGGAGTTGATGCCGCACCTGCGCCGTCAGTTTGAAGACTTCGCCCGGGAAGCGCGGGCCCGCCAGTTGTTTGATGCGCCACACGTTGGCTGAGGAAGTGATATGGCGGATGAAAAATCCTACCTGCAACACCTGCAGGGTGGGTTGAAGTACATGGTCGACGCCGGCGAGGCCGGCCGCACCGATCTGGAATCAATGACCGGGCCAATGAATGGCGCGCTCAATGAAATCGGCGGTGCGGCAGATGCCATCGAGGGCTTGCCCTTTATCAGCGAAGACCTGAGCGACAAGACCCGGCGGCTGCAGAGTGCGATCAACTCGGCGCAGGCCAAGATCGGCAAGGTGGCCAGTCTCTACAACCAGACCCAGCGGGCGCTGGCGCAGTTTGATGAGCACTTTTCCGCGCTGACCGAACAGATTGACCGGTTTGGTGCGGCGTTCAACAAGGTCGCCGGCAAGGCCAATGCGGCGCTGGGCAACATCTTCCCCACGGAATGGTTTGCCAGCGATATGACGCCAGTCCCGGAGGCGGTGAAACCGTTCCCGCACCTGCTGATCATCTACCCACTCAAACCCAATGAGCGGCCGTATTACTTCAACCTGGACACCGCGGCGTTTGACGAACTACGGCGGCAGACGTCGTTTCGGTGGGCCGCGCAGGAGCGCCTGACCCGGCGCCCGGCGCAACAGGCCGTGGGCTTGGGCGAGGAGAAGATCACCCTCAAGGGCGCGATCTACCCGAGCTTCAAAGGCGGGCTGAAGCAACTGGATACCCTGCGCAGCATCGGCGCCAAGTTGCTGCCGCTGAACCTGACCACCGGGTATGGCGAGGTGCTGGGCAACTGGTGCCTGACCAATATCGAAGAAGAGCAAAGCGCCTTGCTGCCTGGGGCGATCCCGCGCAAGCAGGGTTTTTCATTGGAGTTTGTCCGTTATGGCGATGACCTGCAGAACGGCTGACGGGGATCTGCTCGACACCCTGTGCCACCACTATTACGGCCACTTGAACCGCAGCGTCGAGGCGGTGCTGGCCGCCAATCAGGGCCTGGCCGATGAGCCACAGCCGTTCCGGGCCGGCGTGCTGATCACGCTGCCGGATCTGGTGGTCGAGACCGACAGTGTGATTTCGCTGTGGGACTGAGCCTTCTTTTCTTGTTTGGGAGACCGTTATGCAACCGCTTTTCCGTATCGTCGCCGACGGCGCTGACATTACCGCCCTGATCAATGATCGGCTGGTCTCGCTGCAGCTTGCCGACCGGCCCGGAATGGCCTCGGACTCGTTCGAACTGCGCATCGACGACCGTGATGGGGCGGTGGCGCTGCCCGCGCGTGGCGCGAGTATCGAGATCTACCTGGGCTATGCCGGCGCCGACCTGACCCGTATGGGCCGCTACACGGTGGATGAGGTGGCGGTCTCCGGCCCGCCGGACACGCTGGTGATTAGCGGCAAGGCCAGCGACATGCGCGGCAGTGGCAAGAGCACCCGCAGCGGCAGTTGGGAAGACGTCAGCCTGGCGCAGATCGTCGGCGATGTCGCGGCGCGCAATGGCTGGCAGCCGTCGTGCCCGGTCGAGACCCGGGTGCCACGCATGGACCAACTGAATGAGTCGGACTTCAACTTCATCACCCGCCTGGCCAAGAAGCACGACTGCACCGCCAAGGTCGCCGACGGCAAGCTGTTGGTCCTGCCGCGCCAGGGCGGGCAGAGCGCCAGCGGCCGGGCCTTGGCTGTCATCACCCTGCAGCGCGGCGATGTCACCCGCTGGCAGTTTCGCTTGAGCGATCGCAGCACCCACAAAGGCGTCAGCACCCAGTACCAGGACCCGGCCAGCGGAGAACTGCTGGTCTCGCACCTGGACAACCCCAACGTGCCGGAGGGCATGCCGCCGGTGCACACCGACCGCCATCTGTATCCAGACCGGACGGCCGCTGACGAGGCCGCCAAGGCGCGTCTGGCGGCGTTCAACCGTTCCACCGCCTCGGTACGCCTCGACCTGCCCGGGCGTACTGACTTGTTTGCCGAAATCTTGATCGAGGCGCAGGGCTTCAAGCGCGGGCTCGATGGCGAGTATCTGGTGGAGTCGGTGGATCACACCTTCACTCAGTCGGGGTGGACGGTGTCGGTTGAGTGCAATGGCGGTAAGGAGGGCAAGGCCAAGGCATCAGGGAAGCCGCAGAAAGTCGTGCTCGAAGTGGCAGATTGATTGCCCGGGAGGATGAACCGTCCCAGATCGAAGAGGTTTTAACCCCGAAGTAAAAGGAGCGGCCAGACTGGATGCGTCAACATCCCGCCTGGCCGCCGTCCCCGCAGATTGTCCCTGCAAGTCCAGCCAAGGCTCCTGCTCTGTGCACAAAGCGGAGCGAGCCTAACACCTGTTTATTTATACAGTAAAGGTCTTGCTATCCATGTCTACACCCATCATTCCTTGGATGGGCGGCAAACGCCGCCTGGCCGATCGCCTTATTCCGCTGTTCCCTCCTCATGAATGCTACGTTGAAGTCTTTGCCGGCGGCGCCGCGCTGTACTTCATGCGGCCGCAGGCTGCGCCCGTCGAAGTGCTCAACGACATCAACGGCGACCTGGTGACGCTGTACCGCGTGGTGCAGAACCACCTGGAAGAGTTCGTGCGCCAGTTCAAGTGGGCGCTCAGCTCACGGCAGGTGTTCGAGTGGCAGAAGATGACCCGCCCGGAAACCCTCACCGACATCCAGCGCGCCGCCCGATTTTTCTACCTGCAGCACCATGCCTTCGCCGGCAAGGTCTCCGAGCAGTCGTTTGGCACCCGCACAACCGCCCCGGCCATCAACCTGTTGCGCATTGAGGAAAACCTCTCGGCCGCATGGCAACGCCTGTCCGGCACCTACGTCGAGAACCTGCCCTGGCTCGACTGCGCCGAACGCTATGACCGTGCCCATACCTTCCACTACATGGACCCGCCGTACTGGCAGACCGCAGGCTATGGGGTGGACTTTCCGTTTGAGAACTACGAACGCATGGCCGACTTCATGCGCCGCTGCAAGGGCAGGGTGATGGTCAGCATCAACGACCACCCGGACATCCGTCGGGTGTTTGAGGGCTTTCATTTCGAGACGCTGGATATCCGCTACACCACGACCAACCAACGGCAGGGCAAGGCTGAGGTCAGTGGCGAGTTGGTGATCATGAACTGGGAGCCAGCAGCGCTTGGCGGGCTCTTTTAAAACGACCACTTTCGACCAAAAACTAATTCATGATCGACAGCAATCGGCCTAGGCTGTGTAAAAACGCAGGCCCTGTTTTTAAGTCTGTGTCGCTACGTAAAATCTGACAGTGATCGGCAGATTCATGGTCCAGGAGTTTGCGCAGGAGCGCGGTTTTCGTTCCGTGGCGGACCTTAAACCTGCTCTAAACGGTTTTACACACTCTGGGTCAAAAGCAGCCGATCAAACGCGTTTAGGAGAATATCGGCGATCCATTATCGGAGTTTAACATTAATTTAAAAACTTCTACTTCGGAATAGAGGGTGTTCTACAACTTTCAGATCTAAGTTGCGATTCCGCCGTTCGATATAGGTTCAGTCAATAACATTGCCTGCAAGCTTCTGAACTAAAGGGTGTGTGGTTTCCAGCTGTGGTCAGAATCTTGTCTCAATGAAAAATCTAATTTAATTGTAATCAAGGGCATCTAATAACTCGATTCTCGTTATGCCACCAGTAACCCGGGAAAGTAGGAGGGGCGGGCTAATGCGCGTACTAGCCCGCATGGTTTGCAAATAGTCTAATTTAATACGGAATTGCATCTTGTATTTAATTGCAGCGCGTTATGCTTTAAGTGAAGGCCGTCTCATGAACGACCCACTGATAGATCCTCAATGCCTACAATGAGTAATCTTGATCGTTTGAACTTATGGATGCCCCAAGACGGGCATAAAAATATGATGTTGCCAAATCGAAGCGACCTAATGAAGCAGGTGGATTATCCCCAATGATGTTGTTTAATCGTCCTAGAGCTTTTTTCTCCAAGTCTTCTTTTCCACGCAGTCTCCAGAGCAATGAGCTATAACGGAAAAGCTGCAGCATATTTTCATACTCGCGACGCTCTGTAAATATCTTCCAAAGTATTTCATGGCACTGATAAAAAAGAGTGTCAAATCGCTCGTTATATAAGTAATGATATAAGCGGATTAACAGGTGTTCCTCTGCGGTCGTTAGCTTAAAGTCAATATTTGACTTTAAGGAAACCTTACCTAAAGCGATCATTGCACGCATAATGTCATAGCTATCACCATTTTCTTTTGCGTCCCTGACTATACTGCGTAATTGAGTTATTCTTTCCATGTCATCCACAGTAGCGTATGCCTTAGACAGCGCTATAGTTACAGCGACCGATTTGGCCCCTTGTCGCCGCGCTTTATCCTCTAATTTTGAAAGTGCCGCAGCCCGCGTTGACTCACTACCTTCAGTGGACATTTCCAGAATTATTTGCTGGGCGCTGAGCGCAGAGTAGCTACTTTTATCCAATGCAATAACTTTTTTAGCATAAGTTACCGCGTCATCCACCTCTTTTAATGACTCAGAACAAAGAGCAAGATTCATGTAGACGCTAAGCAAGGTTCTCTTGTCTGAAATATGAGGTAGCGCAGCTAGAAGAATATCCTTTGATGTAGTAGTGTTTCGATCACCGTCTAACATCCTCAAGGCTTTGGCGTACAAAAAGTCCATGTAGTACTTGTCGGTCTCTGGGATTTCGCCTTCTAGCAAAGGAGAAATATACTGAAAGAACTCACAAGCGCTCCGATAATAATCGCCAGCTAGTAATGCGGCTCCATGATACTGAGTTAGAGATACAGCGACGGTTAACTTTCTCGGGTTGCCGAGTGCGGCCATTACTACTTTTTGGACAATCGACCGAGCATTGTCTAACTCAGCGGGAACACGACCAGGAGCATGGAATTTTAGGCTGTGCGGCGGTTTAAACTCACCTATCGACCAAGACGCCCCAAAATATGACGATGCCGCATACTCATCAAGTGTTTTACGCTCCCGATCTGTTAGCTTTGACTGTACCCACTCCCGAACTGGGCGTGTTGCAATTAAACGCTTTGTCTTATTTACATGCGATCTACTTTCAAGTTGATTAACCTCAACACCCTGTATAAAACCCCGTTGCTCAAGTATTTGTGCGTGATCAAAAAAAACGGGTTTGGTTCGATCGAAATTTTTGATCTTCCCTAGCTCCTCGCCTTGCGGGAATACACATAGTATCTTCAATAATAAATATGCTCTTTGCATTCCTGGCTCTTTTGACTCAGAGAGCTCAAGCATCGCCCTATTCAACGAGCCATCCGGCAGCGGTATTTCGGAGGTCAGAGAAGTAACTTCACTCAAAGAGGCAACACGCATATTGCGAAGATCGGTTTCAATTAGATTTGGCAAGCCATCGGTATGCTGGTAAATCTTGAGGTAATCTTCGCTTGTCAGCCCTCTATTACCTAAACGATGATGTTCAACAAAGCTACGAGTGTCAGCTTGATCCAGAGCTACGATCTCTAAAATGTTCTCGCTATCTACTGAAGGGGACTGCCTGCTAAGTATAATAATGTTCAGGCTAGGGCAATACGACAGCATAACATCAACTAAATTACTCAGATCCCTATGAAGTTTCAGCGACTCATCAGTATTGCTCGAAAATGGCGTATCTTCAAAAATTAAGTATGGATTTGATAGCTTAGAGAGGCTGTCGCATATTGATTCGAAGCTGAAGCCATACCGTGCCTTTACACCTTCGAAGAACTGGTTTCGATCAGAATACCCACTTAGATCAAGCGAATAATTAAGGGATTGTTCATGCGACATTTTCTTTTGTATTGCCCACAGGAATCCTTGCTCCCCCATGCCCCACTCTGCAGCTAACCAAAGAACCCTGGTTTTTTCAAGAATCGAGCATGCTGCTCTTAATTGTACAGCTCGAACGAAGAGTGCTTCTTTTGCCTCGCCTAGCACCTTGGCAATAACACCAAGATTCACCGCAATTCCAGCATCCTTCACTTGAATTTGCTCTGCAGTTTCATCTGATAGCTTTTCTTCTATCCATGAGTTTTTAGGCTGTACTTTACCGGCCGCTGTAGAGGTCATTTCAAAAAAATGAACAATTTTGTTAGCGTTGTCTATAGGTAAAGTGTAATCCGCGCCTATTTTTCGCTCCCCTGCAACATCTCTCGTTGCTCGCGGCAACAATGTAAGCGTCGCCGGAGCGTCAACTGCAATATCAATGATGCCTAATGAATACCCATGCTTCCTGTCTTCCTCATTACTTCCGAAGTGCTCCAACCCAAACAAAGAGGCGCTTTGTATAGAGCGTTTTACCTGCATACCTAAGTGGCTTTGTTGATATGCACCAGCAGCATGCATGTGACCATATAAGTGGGCGCCAAAACGACCACTTACATCAATTTCTTGATTGAAAATCTTAAGGCTATCGGGATGTAGCCAATCTAAAGGGTGATGAGTCACCAACAGATTCAGGTTTTGTCCTTTTGCCCAGCCAGTCGCATCACCATCGGTAACCGCACTAAGTTGATCAGGATCGATATGAAGCCTACCCTTATGGTCCTCACCATCCAGCTGGAGCCAAGTTGAGTTCAATCCGACAAGCCCGACCTTTAAATCACCGGAGGAATATACAGATGTAATATCGCCAGGAATTACCCCTGAAGCCTCCTCCAACAGAGGAATGCCAACCTCTTTTAATTGGGTTTTCCATTTTTCAAAATTTTCAAAATATTTTGAGAGCGTTGATCTCAAGTTAGAACCATCTTTCGTCCAAAAGGCGGCTCTGAGCTTAGGTGTATCCCACCAGTTGTCCAGCGCGAGCTTGACAGGGTCTAAAGCGTCGGGCCTCACAAGGTCGTGATTTCCTGGAACGCAAAAAAGATACGGCTGGAAACCAGCTTCACCGAATACACCCCACATCTCCTGAAGGGTCTTTGTTAGAGACGCAAACTCCTCAGCGTCTCCTTTTTGTGTTAGGTCTCCTGAGAAAATCACTACATCCCATTTTCCATGTTCGGATTGGAGATACCTGAAGTCATCGTAAACTTGATGTTTCACGTTTTGCCACATCCATTTATGGCTCTTCATTCCAATGTGCAGATCACTGAGATGAAGCCAAGAAAAACGTGAGCTCATGCTGAAAGTCCTTTTTGATTGGGGGGGGCGGAGGATGGCGCAATGATATCATGCGCCAATCCTTGCGTCGTAATCCTTGCCAGGGGACTCATTATTGTGAATCTTCGTCCTGGATTCCGCTACAGCAAGGCCGAAGTGACGCTGCTCAGCCTCTGCCAGCCAGGAGAGTTCACAGAGGATCTGTTCGCCACATCGCAACCGGGCGCCTAGACGAAGCTGATGGGCGTGCTGGATCAGATTAATGGCCGCTGGGGGAGGGGGACGCTGCGTTCGGCGAGCGTACCTAGTAACCAGGACTGGGCAATGCGTCGGGAAATGATGAGTCAGAGCTACACCGCCAGGCTCGATCAGCTTTGGTCAGTGGCTTGCAAATAGGGGGGGAGGCGGTAGGCAGGACGCCGGAAGGAGTTCAGGTTGGCTGGCCACGTCCTTGTTCCGTGGCCCTCCTAGCCTTACAACATCGCCAAAACGACAGTGACCCCAAGAGCCAGTGCAACAGCGGACACTGGATCAATGCCCATCAAGCCGAAGCCGATGGCCATGCCACTGAACGCACGAATGCGTTTGTGCAAAACTGCTGAACCAGCTTGTTTAGTCATACCCATAGGTATTTCCTCCCTAGCTGTTCTCCCAGTCTCATATAGCAGTTGGCGGGGAGGTTCAGACTGTCTCTGCCTATTTCCTTTTTCCGCTTTCGCGGTTTTTTCCAGGAGGTCGGTGGCAGTTACCCAACTGGACCGGTTGCAGCACGATTAACATCATCGCGACGCTGACGTTCCGAAAGTGGCGAAATGATATCTTTGGTTTACCCTTCCGCCAAGGTGTTTTTGGGCATGCTCTGGTGGCCAAGGATTGATTGCGCTAGCTGGATGCCAAGCGGATGTGTGGGCAGCGGGTCTGAAGTGGTGAGGTGAATGTAACTCGGGCAGGATTTCAAGCGTCGCAAAGCGAATGATCGGGATGTGTTGAGTGTCATACCCATCACTGAAAATAAATTCACAATCCCGCTTGCTCAGTTAGCAAATTATGCTAATCTAGATTTTAGCGGGCTATGTTAGTTCGCTTGGAGGCAGATATGTTAACTGAAATCGGTAAATTCCTTCGCAAAGCACGCATTGACCATGGGTGGCTTTTGAAAGATATGGCTGAAGGCGTCGGAATCTCCGCGGCCCACCTTTCTACGATCGAAACCGGTAAGCGGCAGATCACCCAGGACCTGGTCAGTAGGCTTGGGGCCTATCTAGGGTTGAGGGTCGGAACACAAGAATACGCGCAGCTAGAAAAGGCTGCACTGCTTAGCCGTGGGCAAGTAGAGATTGAAATGAAAGGGATGTCTGCCAAGCACCAAGAGACGGCGCTAGCTTTCTCTCGGCAGTTCAATGAGATGAATTCGGGCGATCTGGATCGAATCCTTCAGGTGCTCAATTCGGCTCAAAAGAAAGGTAAATAAGATGAGCGGCCCATCATGTGAAGTACCAGCCCGAAGTGAGGCGGAAATTTTCAAGCTCGCAGACACTGTGCGTGCAGACTTGAAGATAACCGCCGACGGATTTCCTATCATCGAGTTTTTAGAACTCGGGATGCCGCAGTTCTTTGAAGGGTTTGCCTTTGAAGTCGGAACAATGGCGCAGATGGGAAGCAACCATGGCCTTACCATCCCATCAGAAAATGTGATTCGTCTGCGAGAGGATGTTTATGAGCGTTGTTGCGAGGGGCAAGGGAGGGACCGGTTCACTGCTGCGCATGAGCTAGGTCACTATCTTATGCACCGCAATGCGGCCATAAAATTTCATCGGGCTGAACAGGGAAGGCTACCTGCTTATCTAGATAGCGAGTGGCAAGCCAACAGATTTGCAGGTGGGCTTTTGATGCCAGAACGCCTAATGAAGGCGTGCGAGTCACTGAGTGAGGTGACGCGGCGATTTGGTGTGAGCTGGGACGCAGCGTCTTACCAGAATAAAGTTTTGGCAAAGAAAGGTAAGATGAGAATTTTGAACTGATTGGAGTTGGCGCTCCAATCAATTCGGTGAGCTTTGGTGAAGGGGCTCGCCCTTGCAGTGTGGCTGCGAACGGAATGTTAGTCATTTCCTAGCGGATGGCAAGAAAAAATTTCCTTCTGCTAAGGAGGTGACTATGGAATATGCCTAAAAAACCAGCCCCTAAAGGGTTCCGTTGGGTCTTCTGTCGGTATCGACGAGTGAAGAACTCGCAACGCATGCTCGACGCGTGGGACTACGGTCGTGAAGCTTGGTGCTTCTTGGTCAGATGCTAAGTCAACTATTGGCCATCTAGACTAACTAGGGGCGATTGAGCTTAGAAATAAAAAAGCCCAAGAAGTGCGTCTAACACTTCTGGGGCTCTTGGTGAGGTGAACGAGGGTCAACCGAACCACCCTGATCCCTGCACAGATGTCTTGGGGAAGACGTCGAGAGTGTAGTAGCGGTAATGGATCAGGGCAAGTAAAAATCCTCCAACCCTTCATGGGGAGGGCCTGCCATGGCTTACTCAACTTCGAAGAGCGTGTTTGTGCATCGCTATCTCCGGTACCGGCTTGGCCGGTGGGAAAGCGTTTGCCAGCATTGGCGCTCATGCCCTGGTCAATTGACCTTGTTCTGATGCAAAAAATGGGCAGCCCTAGTGGCTGCCCATTTTTCTATTCAAATTGGATGTTGCGATTGCTGCCTGGCTACGACTGTCGAGATTGTCAATCTGGCGTCATCAGCACGGCCAGCGTCATCTTGATGAACTCTTCATTCCGGTCGATCGTGACCAATGCGCCACGTACATTTTCGGCGACTTCTGCCGAACCGCGCTGCTCGACCCAGAGCGTGAGCTCCATGATGGCAGCCTCCAGGGCAAGCTGATTTTCGTTGATCTTGAATAGCAGGGACGGGAGCAGGTCCGAGTTTGGCATCGTGGATCCTCCGTGGAGTTTTCAGCTTAGCAGTGGGATTTCTTGATTGGATTGAGGGGGGAGGTTGTTACGTTGGAATGGTGGAAACCTTATGCGGCGGTCTGGTCGCGAGGGTTACCAGGTCGCCTTCAATGGGGTTAGAATCTCCCAAGACAATGACCTCAAACGCCCCAGCATTCACAAAATAGTACAGTGGCCAGTACATCTAATCCGAAGCAGTTAGGTTTCATCCAGTGAAGACGGTGATTTTAGACCTTAATTAGATTCCGGCTTCGGCACCATATATATCAAGGGCTTACGCTTAACGGCGTAGGCCTTTTTTGTTGGGCGGGTGGTTTTCGTGTCTATAACGTGTCTGTTAGACCGTGGACATGGGCACATACACCACGGGTTCCACTTTGGAACACGGCGAGGCGTGGAGCCAACCCAATCGCAAACCCGCCGGTGATTCCGATTGCAACCCGCCACCTGTCAAGGCGCAGATTCCAGTCCGGCCACAAGCAGTCGGTGGACAGACTAGTGTGTCCTGCTACCCTCCTTACCGTAGTCGGGCTTGGCGTCACCCCAGTCAAGGAGAGAGCAGATGTCTAAAGAGCAAAAGGGTACGAACCTTTCGAAGGAATTCTTTCGGAAGATGCGAATTGCTGCAGAAAACGAGGATTTTGCGGCAGTGAATGACCTTCTCGACGAGGCGGGAAGCGGCGCATACGGCGTGGCTTGGCAGGCCGCCGGCAATGCGAATGACCTCAAGGAATCGATCTGCAAGAACCTTTCGGCCATCATTAGGATCTGCGATTCGATCATCGGAGATCCGAAGGCGGATCCTAAAGAGGTTGCTTGGGCGAGGGGTAAGAAAAAGACAGCACAGGAACAGCAGCAGAAACAAAAGTGTTCGCCGCCGCTGGTCGCCTAAGCAATCGCGGCGGCCTAACAAGTTGTTCAAGGGGTGCCCATCCGAGGTCTCTGTTTCATCTGCAACACTCCTGCTGCGTACACAGAATAGGGCAGGGTTGCGGAAATGAGCAAAAAGATGCGGAAACGATGCGAGTGTGGCCCGCCGTAATCGTAAACTCCAGAAACGACAAAGCCCTGAATAATCGCCTGCGCAATTAAATCCGGAATGACATGGGCCCCCTCTACGGATACGAGAAAAGCGCGACGTTGGGCTAATCGCCGCCACAAGTCGCTCGGACAGTGGGACAAACAACCCTGTGCGCAATTTGTGCACGGGGGACAGACCACGTTTTTCGCACTAAAGAAACCGTGGTCTGTGTGCGCCAGTACAAACTGGCAAGAGGTAGTCGGTGCAAGTCCGATACAAGAACGAAGTGGCGAATCATCTTGGCCCCCGAGTCATGCGTTGGTCATCGTGAGGCGGGCAGCGAAGCGTTGACAAGTGCAACTGCAGGCCAGCCATTGAGCCGCGAAATCATAAGTCCCGGGATGCCGTATACAGATGAGCGGAAGGTGACACGGAGCAGGGTGTCAATCGCAAGCCCTGTGACGATCCCGCGCGGTCGGAGACCCTGAGCATGTCGGGAAGCTTTTTGCACAGGAACTGGGAGGTCTCAACGGTGCCCGGCAGCAGTGTGCCGGGCGGGGCGGGAAAGGGTAATCATCGACGGCTGCTGGAGCCCATCGACGAGGTATCACCTGCAGAGGCCGAAGCGGCCTGCTATCGATAGTTCGACTAGTCTGCCATGGCGGCGTGACTCACATCAAAAAGCCTCCGCAATTCCCGGGGCGGTTCATAATGAAAAGCTGCGACGTAGAGACTAATGTTCGTAGTAGCCACGGATTACGTAGGCAGGGCAGCGAAGATTGGTAAAGCTCAGTTGATGGGGTTACGCGATGCATCGCATGGTGAGACTCGTTCTCGCAGCAACGGCCATCGCAGCCGCGCTCGCCGGCTGCGCCTCCCAGCCTCCGCCAACGACGAGCCTTGACTACAAGAGCCGCGCCGTGACGCGCAGCGATGGCGGCTTGCGCGTGTCGACCGCCGTACTGTCGGCCGCAGAAAGCGAGGCGGTCTACGGCGTGCCTCTGGCGAATACATCGATACAGCCAGTCTGGGTCGAAGTCAAAAATCGGGAAGACCGCGCCTACTACCTGCTTTCGCCGGGCCTTGATCCGAATTTCTTCCCTGCATCTGAGGCGGCCGAAGCATTTTTCTCAGGGGGCACGCAGGACGAGCGGACGGCGCTCGACCGGCACTTTCGTCGGCTGGCCTTCCGCAACCCTATCCCATCTGGCGCGACAACCTCGGGCTTCGTGTTGACCAACCTCGACGAGGGGTTCAAGTTCGTTAACCTCGATCTGGTGGCAGACGGGCGGTCGAGGCATTTCTCTGTCCTGGCCATCGTGCCGGGCCTGCGCACCGATTACCACATCAGCGAAGTGTTCAGGCAGGGCATCTATCCGCCCGAAGAGATTGTGAACTACACCGATGACGCCAGTTTCCAGGCGGCGCTGGAGGCGCTGCCGTGCTGCGTCACCAACGAGGAGGGTTCCAGGAACGGCGATCCGCTGAATCTGGTGATCGTCGGCGGCCTCGATGATGCTTTCCCCGCATTCGCGCGTCGCGGCTGGCGTGGAACCGAGGAAAAGTGGTCGGGGTCGATCATGAAAATGGTTAATTCGGCGCTGGCCGGCGAGCGCTATCCCTATGCGCCGGTGAGCGATCTCTATCTGTTCGGGCGAGCTCAGGACCTTGCCTTGCAAAAGGCGCGTGACAACGTCCACCAGCGCAATCATCTGAGGCTGTGGCTGAGTCCGATGCAATATCACGGCAAGAAGGTGTGGGTCGGACAGATCAGTCGTGATATCGGCAGCCGGCTTACCGTGCATTCTGCGACGCTGACGACGCACAAGATCGACCCTGACGTCGACGAAGCGCGGAGTGCGCTGACACAGGATATGGCGTATTCGGTGACGCTGGCCAAGTTCGGATTTGTGAAGGGTGTGGGGGCCGCGCCCAAGAGCGCGCCGCGCGAGAACCTGACGACCGATCCTTACTACACGGATGGGCTGCGCTGTGTTCTGGTATTCGATAAAATGCACACCTCCCTGGCGGAAATCGAGTTCTTTCTATCGAAGGGAATCTACGAGAATGGCGGACAGTCACCGGGGCGGGTCAAGCCATGAGCCGCTTGCCGTCGGCCCCACGCGCCACTCTGCGGTGTGCAATGCGCTGCTTGTGCACCATGAGTTGTGCAGCGATTCTTGCGCTCGTCGTTGCTTGTACGACCTGGCAGGCACCTGCCGATTTCAGTACTACCGAGTTGCGTGAACGTGCGCAGACGGCCACCAGGCACCAGGTGCGCGTCAGCGCCGCCGTGCTCAGTGCCGAAGACAGGCAGCGCATGCTGGGTGTGGAGTTGGACAAGACGCGCGTGCAGCCCGTGTGGGTCGAAGTCCAGAATCAGACTGCCGATCCACTCTTGTTGCTGCGACCGGGAACCGATCCCGACTATTTCTCGCCACTCGAAGTCGCCTGGTCCATGCACGGGATATTCGCCCCGGCAGCGAACGCGCGCATCAATGCACACTTGGACCAACTGGGGTTCAAGAATCCCGTCCTGCCAGGCGAAACGAAAGCGGGCGTGCTGTTCATCAACCCGGAGCGCGTTACGCGGCTGCTGAATATCGATCTGCTGCAGAGAAAGACGCTGATCCCGTTCTCCCTCTTCTTGCGGGTGCCGGACGATGCTGGGGAAAAATGGTTTGCCGAAGGCTTGTTCCAGCATCAGGGTTCCGAGATCAAGGACTATGACGATATGGCCGCGTTGCGTTCCGCGTTGGAGCGCCTTCCCTGCTGCGCCACTGACGCGAACGGCAGGGCGCACGGCGATCCGATCAATGCGATTCTCGTCGGCGAATTCGCCGATATCGCCGCCGCATTTGTGCGTCGCGGCTACCGGCGTGCCGCGCATCCCGCGGATGCGGCCGAACGTGTGTTCGGCCGCATGCCCGATGCCGTGGTTCGCAAGCGATCGCAAGCCGGAGCGCCGGCGACTTGGGTGCGTGTGTGGAACACGCCTATGCGCTTCGAAGGTCACTCAGTCTATCTCGCGCAGGTCGCAAGACCGACCGGCGGACGCTTTGCACCGCGCGATTCGGAAAACCTCGTCTTGCATGAGGATGTCGATGAGGCGAGAAATCTCCTGATTCAGGACATGATGTATTCGGCCGGTCTGGACAAGCTCGGGTTCGTCACCGGCGTCGGTCCCGCGTCCCAGGCACAATCGCGAACGACGTTCAGCGGCGCCCATTACTTCAGCGACGGTCTGCGTGCGGTCATGTTCTTTGCGCCGCGGCCGCTCAGCCTGTCGGAGGTGGAGATGCTCGATTGGGAAACGTATCTGGACCGGCGCGAATCGCCTGCACGCAAGGAGGTCGACGATGCCCGCAAGTGACCTGTTCGGCAGGCCGGATGACTCGGCTGGCCGTCTGTGCGGCGCCCACACATTGTTGTGCCGCGGTGGCATGGCATGGCTGATGATCGCTGGCTGCCATGCGCTCACCGCCTGCACATCTGCGCCGCTGATCGCCTACTCGACGGACACACCGCCGCTTGTGCTGGTACCAGCGTCACAGGCCGGCGTGCAGGACCAGCGGGCGCGCTTTCGCGAGATTTTCTGCTCGATCCTCGACACGCGAGCAAGCGTCCTGCCCGATAGCCGCCCTTGCGAGGAGGCACTGACGCGCGTCGGTAGCGAACCGGGTGGCACCGGCAAACCCGTCGATCTCGGTCAATCGAAACGCCGTCTGATCGGCGCTGTGGTGGCTGGCGTCGGCTACGAATGCTTCGAACAATGGCTGCAAGCGCCCGGCAGCGTAGCGATTCATCTCCGCCAGTTCGGATATGACCTGGTGCAGATCAAGGTCGACGCCTTATCGAGCTCCGCAAACAACGCTCGGCAAATACGCGACGCGATCATGGCGATGCCAGCCGAAGCCGGACCGCCGCGCCTCGTCCTGATCGGCTATTCGAAGGGCGCGCCCGACATTCTCGAAGCGATGGTCGCTTACCCGGAAGTCCGCGGCCGCGTGGCGGCAGTGATCAGCGCAGCCGGCTCGGTCGGCGGCTCGGCGCTGGCCAACGATGCCGAGCAGTACCAGGCGGACCTGTTGCGGCACTTTCCCGGTGCGACCTGCGATTCGGGCGACGGTGGCGCGATCAACAGCCTTCGACCCGCAACGCGCAAGAACTGGCTGGCGCAGAACCGGCTGCCGTCCGAACTGAACTACTATTCGCTCGTTACCTTCCCGCAGCCGGATCACATCTCGTTCGCGCTGAAATCGAGTTACAACAAGCTGGCGCGCATCGATGCCCGTAACGACAGCCAAGTGATCTTCTACGATCAAGTTGTGCCTGGCAGCACCCTGATGGGCTATATCAACGCCGATCATTGGGCATTGGCAGTGCCGATCGCCCGAACGCATTCGACCATCGCTTCACTATTGGTGACACAGAATGCCTATCCGCGCGAGGCGCTGGCGGAGGCGATGCTGCGCTTCGTCGAAGAGGATTTGGCGGCATCTTCGCGCTGATCCGCTCCCGCACGTATCGGCAGCTGGAAGCGTCAGGTTCTTCGCTTCGCTAAGAGCGCGGGCAGGGCAGGAGGCTGGATTGGCCCGTTGCAGCCGGCCAGACGGGTGACGGTGGACCAACTGATGGACCGCTTGCGGCAGATCTCCGGCGCGCAGTGCCTGCCCGACCGCTGAGCCGCCGCGGCTGACCACTGTACCGTCCGGCCCATCCGGGCGGCTCTATACTCAAACCAGATCGTGCATGAGTCGGAGGCTTACCATGCCAGCACCACGTTCCGTCAGCCCAGAGCATCCCCATCTCAACCGCGCGCTGCGCACCCTGAGTGGCTGCAACCGGGCACTGCTGCTCGTCGAAGACGAGGCGACCCTGCTTCAGGAGATCTGCCAGGTCATAGTCGAGCAGGCCGGTTACCGCATGGCCTGGGTCGGCCGCGCCGAGCACGACGAGGCGAAGGCCGTCACTCCGGTGGCCCATGCCGGGGTTGAACAGGCCTACGTCGATTCGCTGAACATCTCCTGGGCGGACAACGAACGCGGTCGTGCCGTCACCGGCACGGCGATCCGCCCCGGCCGCCTGAGTCTGGTGCGCAATCTGTTGACCGACCCCAAGACCCTGCCCTGGAGCGAGGGCGCGCGCAAACACGGCATCGCCTCGTTTCTATCGCTGCCGCTGCGGGTCGAGGGCGAGATCTTCGGTGCCCTCGGCATTGACGCGCCGGAACCCGATGCCTTCGGCGCCCAGGAAGAGGAGCTGCTGACCCAAGCCGCCGAGGACCTGGCGTTTGGCCTCCAGGCCCTGCGCACCAAGGCCAAGCGCGCCCAGGCCGAGCAAGAGACCCAACGCCTCAACCGCGCCCTGTCGACGCGGGTGGTGCCTACGAAACCAGGGGCGATTCAGTCTACGGTTAAAGCATCTAAGCCAAAAGTAATGAGGTGGTTATGCGTGAGGCTTTAGAAATAGATTTCGAAGGAAGGAGCTACAGAGTCACGTATTCAGTGGAGAACGGCATGATTAATGTCTCGGTAAACTCCGATTCTAGATGGGCTACGGTTGGGGTAACCCCACCAGAAGTCCTCGCCTGGATTATGGGGATCGAGTTGCTGGCGGACGCAAAGCGGAGGGGGGTATTGAACGGGTAAGGCCGATACGTGTTCATCATTACTATTGCCGTGGCCCCATGTAGATGAGCCAAGTAGAGCGGGCTGCTATCCGAAGCATTCCTGTGTCTCAGAGATGTTGCTATGCTCGCTCGGGGTTCGAAGTGTCGAACTTCCGATTGGTATTTTATTTAATTAGGTTCGTACTGGAGATGTAAGTGATGCAAAGGAAGGCAGAAGTTAAGTATTTGGCGCTACTGTTAATTCCGTTAATAGCGGCATGTACTACACCGGAGAGAACGCTAAGGACTGCAGGCATTCAGCTAGATCAAGGACTGGCGGTCGATAACTGCTCGGTAGGGTGTCCATCCGGAGGCAGTGCTCTAACCTTGAGCCGTGAGGCGTACACGCTGAACAACAATGGCTCAACCAAGTTTGCGAATTGGACGGCCTATAAAATCACAAAGGCCACCCCGGCCAGCGGGCGGCCTAGAAACTGGAGGACCGATCCAGATATTCCGGCCGGCGAGACGCTTGATCCAGTGGATTACAACGGTGCAAGCGTTGCGTTGAGTGTCGACCGTGGTCACCAGGCGAACTTGGCTTCTATGGGTGGCGTACGGGACTGGCAGACCCTGAACTATCTGTCGAATATCACACCGCAAAAGGCCGCTCTGAATCAGGGGGCATGGGCGCGATTGGAGGATCAGGAAAGAAAACTCAGCAAGGCTGTCGGCATTAACGAGGTGTACGTCATCACCGGGCCGCTGTATGAGAGGTTTGTCGGTTCGCTTCCAGGTACAAACAAAACTCATACCATCCCAAGTGGGTACTGGAAAATCATATTCATCGGCAGCACTCCGGCAGATGGCCTGTACGCATCGTTTGTGATGGATCAAGACACGCCGCGTACGGCCAACTATTGTGATTTTCAGGTGACCATTGACCAAATCGAAGAGCGGTCTGGTTTAACCGTTTGGAGTGGTCTGCCTCCAGATATTCAGGCAGACTTGAAGTCGAAGCCTGGGCAGTTACCGAAGAAAATCGGCTGTTAATTTGGATCGAACGATGGCAGTTGGTTTCAGGCCGCTACCTACCGTGTAGATGAGTCGAGCCAAGTAGGTGAGGGCGCTCAACGGACAAGCGCATTGAAGGTCTGGAGGCCGAAAAGGGCAAACTGTCCGGATAAGTCGACACCCTCAATGAAAAACTGAGCGAACTGGGTGGCCTGAAAGGCGAACTGGAAAAAGAACTGCTCTCCCTCAAGCGTCCTGACGGTGCCAAAGCAGCGAGCGGACACAAGGCTGCGTTCATGCAGTTCGTTCGCAAAGGCGCGGATACCGTGACCTGCAGGCCAAGGCCTTGTAAATCAGAGTAGAGGCTGATGGCGGCTATCCGTCAATTTACCGAGGCTCACAATGAGCATTCGGCCAAACCGCTCAAATGGAATAAAACGGCTGAGGCCATCATCGACTCGGTACATAAGGCAAAGCTGAGCGTGGTGAAAAATAAATTAATGGTTAACCGCTCAGTCCATTAGTCGACATTTTCATGCTGCCCATGCTTCTTGCTTGAGCGGTTTTGATTATATGAATATTTCGAAAAGTTATAGAAATATGTCAGTAGGGTCGTGCCATTTGATTCGTTTGTTTTTGGTGGGGAAGGTGAGGTTTTAGGGGGGGAGATTGCCTGGTTTGCGATTTATTGCTTTTGTAGTCGTATTTAGTTTCTTGTGGTGGACAATTTAAAACCTTGCGCTAGTCTGAGGGTTCGCCTCCTCGGAAGGAGGTCAATTAATCAAAGGAATGAACCAATGAATAAGCCAGAAACCAAGGCTCCGTTGAAACATGGTCGTGTGATTTCCCCTGCTAGCCGTACTGTTATTGCTACACAGGAAGGACTTATCCTTGACTGGCAAGCTAACGAAATGGAAGGCGGGAAGAACTTTCCGTCATTGATTGCTGGTCCATTTCCCCAGCCTTATGAGACGGATAATGTGAGCTTGGTACCGCCCGCGGATGGTTATATCCTCAGCGGTGGCAAGACCGATGCCCGCGATTGCGTTAACTTTACTAACGAAGAAATGAGTCAAAAGCTGAATCGCCCATTCACCTGGCCTTTGTTGAATGTCGATCCGGGTCAACTATTTCATGTCGAATGGGTATATCCCGTGCCTCACGTCACTCGGGGTTATAGCTGGTTCATTACCAAGGATGGCTGGGACCCGAAAAAACGGATTAGCCGTTCTCAGCTTGAGCCAACATCCTTCTGTGACGATTTTTATACTCAAGTTCCGTACTACAATTACTCCGACGAGTTGGTGCCTAAAGTTGAGCATGAAGTAAAACTTCCGGTGGGCAAGCAAGGCCATCATGTCATTGTCTTGCTTTGGATCGTTGCCAATACCGGCAATGCGTTTTATCAGGCGTTCGACGTGAACTTTAAATAATCGCGAGCCAGGTACGGCTCCTCGCACAGTTCTGAAGGAATAGAACAATGTCTAAGATTGATTTTTCATTGCTGAAGTCCCCAATAAATGATCCTGCGTCATTGATGCCGAGCATTGCCAATAAAAAAATCCTGATGGGGTTTTGGCATAACTGGGCGGCCGGTCATGGTGATGGCTATCAAGGTGGACAGTTTTCCAACCTGAATCTGGTGGATATACCCAAGGACTACAACGTTGTGGCTGTGGCTTTCATGAAAGGCCATGGAATTCCGACGTTTAAACCCTATAACTTCTCCGACGACGAGTTTCGCCGTCAGGTGGGCGTGCTGAACAGCCAGGGAAGGGCTGTATTGATCTCGTTGGGCGGTGCCGATGCTCATATCGAGTTGCACAAAGGGGATGAGCAGCCACTGGCCAACGAAATCATCCGCTTGGTTGAGGTCTACGGTTTCGACGGGTTGGATATCGACCTCGAGCAAAGCGCCATCGATTTTGCTGACAACAAGACGGTGCTGCCTGCAGCCTTGAAACTGGTGAAGGATCACTACAAAGGCGAAGGAAAGCACTTCATCATCAGCATGGCTCCTGAATTTCCGTATCTCAGGAGCGGCGGCAAGTACGTTGCTTACATTCAGGCGCTTGAGGGGTACTACGACTTCATCGCGCCTCAATACTACAACCAGGGTGGCGACGGGATTTGGGTTCAGGAGGCCAATGGCGGTCAAGGTGCATGGATTGCTCAAAACAATGATGCGATGAAAGAGGATTTCCTCTTCTACCTGACCGAAAGCCTAGTGACGGGTACTCGGGACTACATCGCCATTCCCTCGGAAAAATTCGTCATTGGCTTACCGGCCAACGTCGACGCTGCGGCCACTGGCTATGTGATTGATTCCGCGGCAGTGGTCAATGCGTTCAAGCGTCTTGAGGGTGCGGGCCATTCCATCAAGGGACTGATGACCTGGTCGGTCAACTGGGACGATGGCATCAGCAGGGACAATGTCCCTTACAACTGGGAGTTCTACAGTCGTTACGCCCCGTTGATTCACGGAGAACCAGGTATTGGTGATCGGCCAACGGCTCCCGCCAATCTGTCGTCCAGTAACGTGACCGAAACCAGCGTGACCTTGAGTTGGGGGGCTTCAGCTGGCCCTCGCCCGATCGAGGCATACACGCTGTACCGAAATGGAACTGAAGTCGGTCGTACGGCGATTTTAACGCTGAAGGATTCCGGTCTAACGCCAAACACTCAGTACAGCTACTTTGTCACGGCAACAGACTCCCTGGGGGAAGAATCGTTTCCAGGCAAGGGCCTGAGTGTTAGAACCGCTGGAGACATCACTGATCCAGAGTTCCCTGAGTGGCAGTTGAACCACCGGTATCGCAAGGAGGATGGTGTGATGTACGAAGGCAATAGGTACTTATGCCTGCAAGAGCACACATCGAACTCGGGCTGGACACCACCAGTCGCCTTTACCCTTTGGTCGAAAGTCGCAATCAGGCAGCGTGCTTAGAGCGGTAGGTGAAGCCCGGCAGTAATACCGGGCTTCATGAAAGGGTACTCCCACACCCTGCGAGGGCCACGCTTTCGCGGGGTGTTCTGTTTTTGTAACTCTATACTTTGTTCAGGGGTTTGGCTTGATGCCCAAGTGGAGGCGAACGCTATGAAATCCCCGATCACTGGCCTGCGCGTGGCCTGCGCCGTTTTTGCGCTGATGGCCGTGGCGCAACTGATGCGCCTGATTATTCGTCCTGAAATTTTCGTTGAGGGCTACCTCATGCCCCTGTGGCCGAGCGTGCTCGCCTTCATACTTCTGTGCGTGTTGAGCGTCTGGATGTGGTCGCTCGGTCACAAGTGATTGCCAATCGGATGCCCGCTGCTGTGTCCGGATGCGAGAATGGGCGAGACCATGGAACTAACACGGCCCATGGCGTCTACATTCCAGGGAGTATTCCCTTTCTGAGAGGACGGATATGTTCAGATCTCGCTCGTTGATTACAGCGGTTACATGCCTTGCGTTGGCCTGCGGTTCAGTCACCGCATCGGCCGACCCGAGTAACGGGAAGGGGCAAGGGAATGGCAAGGGCAATCCGCAATACAGCCAGGACTATGACAACCAAGGAGGCCATGGCAACAAAGGCAAACACTCAGGCGACGATTCGGACAATGGCCCGAGCATCAATCGCAGTGCCGTGCTTGGCATTATCGGGGGCTATCAGGACTACTGGAGTCCCGGGGCTTCCTTGCCACCCGGCATTCAAAAGAACCTGGCGCGAGGCAAGCCTCTACCGCCGGGGATTGCCAAGAAACTGGATGGCCGGTTGATCGGCAGGCTGCCTCACTATGATGGCTACGAATGGCAGCAAGCAGGGACCGACCTGATACTGGTCGCGCTCGCCACCGGGCTCATTTATGAAGTGCTCAACGGCGCTTTCGATTGACGGATTGGCTGACAAGCCTCATCCAGCTTGCGCATTGATGTCTCATGGGGCGGTGTGCCTGTTCGAGTCAGGGCTCACCACCTTCCGTCCGTCGCGGGGCTTGAACTGTCGGGGGCTTCAGGCGTCATACGTAACGCCATAACAACCCTCACGGAAGCTATCATGCTTTTAAAAAACAAGAGTCTCGTTGCTGTCATGTCATGCGCCCTGATGCTTGCAGCCGCCCCGTTACTCCCTGCTGACCTGTCCATCATGAACTCCGCCTACGCGAAAGAAGGTGGTGGTGGTGGTGGTGGTGGTGGTGGTGGTGGTGGTGGCGGAAACGGTGGTGGCCACGGCGGTGGTCACGGTGGCGGTACGGGTGGCGGTCACAGCGGTTCGGGTCATGCCGGTGGTTCCAGCAGCAATGGCCACGGTAAAGGACTGAGCAGCGATCATGCCGGCAAGGCCACTCGCGACCACGGTCTCAGCGGCAACCACTATGGCAGTGATCGCAATGATGATCGCGGCCACGGCACCACGACTTCAGGCATTGCCCAGTCCAAGGATACGCGCGGCGTCGCCAAGGCCACGGCAATTTCGGCGACGACGCCAGGCGATCACAACACCAAAGGGTTGAGTCATGCCGGGCCGTCGGATTCAAAGCCATCGGTTTCAAAGAAGTCCCATTGAGCGTAAAGGACTGAGCAAGCCGCTCTCCCGAGAGCCAGGCCTGCTCAGTCAGTCCGGCAGAAAGGCGCGGGCAGGTCACCCGGATCTCGTCTGACGTCCTTCAGTGAGCCTGCGCGGCACCTTTTCAGTTCTCTGCAAAGGTGTCGTGACGCTACTGGCCGGCCGGTTGTTCATTCCGTATGAGCAGCGCCCTGGCCAGGTCTTCATCGCTGGCCTTGAGGCCTGGATGATCCTGGCGAATCTGCCTGAGCACCGACTCCAGATAAACGCCCCGAATGGCGCCGTCACTGGCGACGAAGCTGGAAAGGTCATCGCGGGTGGGCGTCATGATCTTGTCGTCCTTGAACGTTGAGTACAGCGACGCGGAAACCCCGGCAGAGGTCGCGACATCGCTCGCGTCCACATCGGCCATGGCCGAACCCACGGGCAGGCAAAGCAATAGCGCAGGAATGAGCAGTAAGGAACGCATGGTGTGTCCTCCCAAAGCCTGTAGCCTGAAGGGGCCAGGCTCTTACTTTTATGAGGCGCGGTGCCCGCCGGGAGTTCCCCTCCTGAGCGTGAGTCGAGGCTGGACGGGGTTGAAGGGGGAGGGTAGTAACACAGGTTTCCCCAGGCACTCACGGCACCGGCTATAGGCCACCTTGCCAATACGAAATGATTTACAATGCCGTTCCTTTGATGGGGGCGGCTTTGCGTGGATGTTCTCGTTTTTCTGCATGACTACTTGAGCCGGTGGGTGCTTGAGCCGGTCGCCAAGCAGCTTTTCGGCCTGTTCGATCTCAATGGTCGCCTCGGTCTGGCATTCCTCTTCACGTCCTATGGCATCGCCTACAGCCTGTTCCTGCACCGCAAGCGGCGAGGACTGACCGATGCGCGCTCGTTCGTGCAGTTCATCGGCGGCCGTCGGGTGTATTTCCATCGTTCGGCCTTGCTCGATTACCGGTACTACTTCGTGCGGGCGATCCTGAAGGTTGCGCTGGTGCTGCCCATCGTGGGCCTGGTTGACCCCTACATCCTGCGCTCCGGGGACTACATCGGCTTTTTCACCCGCCTGTGGGGCGCGCGGGTGCAGGTGGGGGAGAACCTCGGGCTATCCCTGCTCTATGGGCTGGGGGTGTTTCTGCTCAAGGACTTCATCCATTACTGGGCCCATCGGGCGTTTCATTGCCGATGGTTGTGGGCGTTCCACAAGGTCCACCATTCGGCCCCCGTTCTGGTGCCAGCGACGGCAAGCCGGGTGCACTTCGTTGAAAAGATTGTCGAAAAGCTGAGCACTGCGGTTGTCCTTGGTGCCTATGCCGGTGTCTTCTGGTACGCCTGTGGCGGAGTCATCGGCCGCTATACCTTGTTCGGCGTGACCTACCTGGTGTTGATCCTCAATAGCCTGGCGGCCAACCTGCGTCACAGCCATGTCTGGCTTTCGTTCGGCCCTGTCGTCGAGCACGTGCTCAACAGCCCGGCCCAGCACCAGATTCACCACAGCGATGCGCGCCAGCACTTCAACAAGAACTTCGGTACTAACCTGTCACTCTGGGACTGGATGTTCGGCACGCTCTATGTCACCACCTCGACACCCGAGCCGGTCCGGTTCGGTACCGGGGCGCAGGATCACGAGCGGTACCTGACGGTCTACAGCCTGATCGTCACGCCCTTTGTGGACACGGCCCGCAGGCTGTTCCTGGCCAAACGTCCCAGGGTGCGTGCACCCGGAGCCTCAAAAACGCCCTCTGTGTAGTGGGCGACGGTGGTGGGCCGGGAATCCTGCCTGCGCCGCCAGGCTTTCACCGGCGCATAAAAAAGTCCGCGTTAGCGGACTTAAAGGGAGCTTTTCAAAGGAGTGGGAAGACTCTGCGCCCCAGGGTGTGATCGATTCGTGAAAAGGATGTCATGGAATTGCTAGAACGGCGTTCGCTGCAAAGGCCCGGAGGGTTCAACCGGGCATGCGTGCGGTGATTTCCCGATAAGTCTCGTCCTTCACCACCGCCAACAGCTTTTTACCGTCTTTGAGTGTTGCGATGAACGTGACTTCGGTATCTTTGCCCGCTATCAGGTACCCGGCCACAGCGCCTATCGGACCCAGAAGCACCGCCCCGGCGATTCCAAGACCGATGGCATCCCGGGTGTTCTTCACCGATTCCACACAGGCGGCTTCAAGGGTTTCAAAAGACGCGGCGGGGATCCTGACGGGACGACCGAGAAGCGTTTGCAGGGTAAAGACTCCCGATTGATAGCTGGCGTCGCCTGGCAGGAAGTCGCCAGCCAGCACGCTGATCGTTGCCATTGTTTTCGTCCTCTGGCAGCCGTGTGAACCCATCATTTCGTACCCATGAACGATGGGCGTCAACGTCATGACGATGAGCTGTAGCTCCGTTGGTCTTGCCGTGGCCGATAACGCAGGGAGAAGGGGCCTCGAGCTCATGCTCCGCGGCGAGGCAACTGGGCGACAACAGCCCATTGGCGGACGTCGTCGTTCACGTGCCCAGGCTACCGGCTGGCCGCGAGCGGTTGCGGGTGAGGCAATCCCGGCCTATGTTCCAAGCGATGCTTGGGCTGCGAGTGTCGCGTGATGACTCGCAGCAGGTTGCTGTCCATCCAGTGCGGGTTGCCGCAGCGAGGTGATGACATGCCGAACAATTCCCGTCCCGCCGTGCTCGAACTGATCGGCAATACGCCGCTGGTGCGTGTCAGTCGCTTCGATACCGGCCCGTGCACGCTGTTCCTCAAACTTGAATCACAGAACCCCGGCGGTTCGATCAAGGACCGCATCGGCCTGGCGATGATCGATGCCGCCGAGCGCGATGGCCGCTTGCGGCCTGGCGGCACCATTGTCGAGGCCACCGCCGGCAATACCGGCCTGGGTCTGGCCCTGGTGGGGCGCGCCAAGGGCTACCGGGTGGTGTTGGTGGTGCCGGACAAGATGTCCACCGAGAAGGTCCTGCACCTCAAGGCGATGGGCGCCGAGGTGCATATCACGCGCTCCGATGTCTGCAAGGGCCACCCGGATTACTACCAGGATGTCGCCGGGCGGTTGGCGCAGGAGATCCCCGATGCCTTCTTCGCCGATCAGTTCAATAATCCGGCCAACCCGCTGGCCCACGAGTGCAGCACCGCGCCCGAGATCTGGGCGCAGACCCAGCATGATGTGGATGCCATCGTCGTCGGCGTCGGATCGGCCGGCACGCTGACCGGGCTGACCCGCTTCTTTCGCCGCGTGCAGCCGAACCTGGCCATGGTGCTGGCCGATCCACTGGGCTCGGTGGTCGCCGAATACAGCCGCAGCGGCACCCTCGGTACCCCCGGTTCCTGGGCTGTGGAGGGCATCGGCGAAGACTTCATTCCGTCCATTGCCGACCTGTCCAGTGTGCGCCAGGCCTATTCGATCAGCGACGAGGAAAGCTTCGATCATGCCCGCCAATTGCTGCGCGCCGAAGGCATTCTCGGAGGCTCCTCGACCGGCACCTTGCTCGCGGCGGCACTGCGTTATTGCCGCGAGCAGACCGAGCCCAAGCGCGTGGTCAGTTTCGTCTGCGACACCGGCACCCGCTACCTGTCCAAGGTCTACAACGACCAGTGGATGAACGACCAGGGCCTGCTGCAGCGCAAGCATTACGGCGATCTGCGCGACCTGATTGCGCGCCGTTTCGAGGATGACCGAGTGATCAGCGTAGGCCCGGACGACACCTTGCTCACCGCTTTCCAGCGCATGCGCCTGGCGGACGTGTCACAACTGCCGGTGCTGGTCGGCGGGCAGCGGCTGGTCGGGGTGATCGACGAGTCCGACATTCTGCTGGGCGTGCACCAGGACGCTTCGCACTTTCGGATGCCCGTGGCCAGCGCCATGACCGACAAGGTGGAAACCCTGCCGCCGGGTGCCAGTCTGGCGGAACTGGAGGCCGAACTCGATCGTGGGCTGGTGGCGATCATCCAGGACGCCTCGGGTTTTCACGGCCTGATTACCCGGGTCGACATGCTCAATCACTTGCGGAGATCCCTTGCATGAGCCAGCACGATGAAACCGTCGAACCACGTGACTTTGCCACCCGGGTGATCCATGCCGGGCAGGTGCCGGACCCTTCCACCGGGGCGCTGATGCCGCCGATCTACGCCAACTCCACCTATGCGCAACAGAGTCCCGGGGTGCACAAGGGGCTCGACTACGGACGCTCGCACAACCCCACGCGCTGGGCGCTGGAGCGCTGTGTGGCGGACCTGGAAGGCGGGACCCGGGCCTTTGCCTTCGCCTCCGGGCTGGCGGCCATCGCCACCGTACTCGAACTGCTCGATGCCGGTGCGCATGTGGTCTCCGGCAACGACCTGTACGGCGGTACGTTCCGACTGTTCGAACGGGTGCGCCAACGCAGCGCCGGCCATCGTTTCAGCTTCGTCGACCTGACGGACCTGGCGACATTCGAAGCGGCGCTGCAGCCAGACACGCGGATGGTCTGGGTCGAGACACCGAGCAATCCCTTGCTGAGCCTCACCGACCTGGCCGCGGTTGCGCGCCTGTGTCGCGAGCGAGGCATTCTCTGTGTGGCCGACAACACCTTTGCCAGTCCGTGGATACAGCGGCCACTGGAGTTGGGTTTCGACATCGTGCTGCACTCGACCACCAAGTACCTGAACGGTCACTCCGACGTGATTGGCGGCATTGCAGTGGTCGGGCAGAACGCCGAACTGGCCGAGCGCCTGGGCTTTTTGCAGAACGCGGTGGGGGCGATCGCCGGGCCGTTCGATGCGTTTCTGACCTTGCGCGGGGTGAAGACCCTCGCACTGCGCATGGAGCGCCATTGCAGCAACGCGCTGGAACTGGCGCAATGGCTGGAGCGTCAGCCGCAGGTCGCGCGGGTCTATTACCCGGGCCTGCCCTCGCACCCGCAGCACGGGTTGGCCCAGCGGCAAATGCGCGGGTTCGGCGGAATGATTTCCCTGGACCTGAACAGCGACCTGGCCGGTGCCAAGCGTTTCCTCGAGGCGGTGCGGATCTTTGCCCTGGCCGAGAGCCTGGGCGGGGTGGAAAGCCTGATCGAGCACCCGGCGATCATGACCCACGCCAGCATCCCGGCGCAGACCCGCGCGCAACTCGGCATCGGCGATGCGCTGGTGCGTTTGTCCGTGGGGGTGGAAGCTGTCGAAGACCTGCGCGCCGACCTGGCCCAGGCGCTGGCGCGGATCTGAGCCCGTCGCCATGAACACTCCGGAACCCTTGGTAATGCGTTCTGTAGGAGCGAGCGCGCTCGCGATGGACGTTAACGATTACACGTATTTTCTGAGTAACCGCGTTGTTCTTGAGTTCATCGCGAGCACTCGAGCGTCGACCGGCTGCTCCTACAAATGCGGTTTCATCTCCCTTGGCGGGTTTCTGGATAAGCCTGCGGTTTCAGGGCTGCCGGGGGCTAGCCCGATAAGGCAGAAAAAGGGTTCAAGGGCGCGTGCCGACCCGTGCTCCCCTCCAGGTGCCTGTAGGTGTCTGCATCCGTCAGGCACAACAGTTTCCTGCCATCTTTGAGTTCAACCCAGAACGTCACCTGGGTCTCATCGTGGCTCAAGGCAGTGTCGGTGACGGCGCAGAGGGGCGCCAGCGCCAGTGTCGCGGCCAGGCCCATGCCTGCAGTGTTCTGCGTGAGTGATGGTGGGGCCTGGTTCAACAGGGTGAAATCCTTGATGTCCTTCACCGGGACGTTAAGGCCCGGCCAGGGATAGAGCGCGGTCTCGACGTTGATCACACCCGGTCCGCAGGTCCCGACACCATAAAGAAAATCACCGGCCAGAATCTGGATGTTAGCCATGTGGATGCCTCCCGATATCGACCTCGTGGACATTTCACGCCCCAAAAAAGGGCGAGTCAATGACCGGGCGACAGGCGTGGGATTCAGGCCTCAGGTATTGAGCCTTTCGCATTCGGTATGGGCTTCCAGGTGGGTTCCATAAAGGGCTTTCATTCGCTGCTTGTCCTGATTGTCGTAGAGATTGAAGCCAATCGGGGCCAAGCCGGGGTGCAGCCGAATACCTTCACGGCCGGATGCGGTTTTGGTGCGGGTCGCAGGAACCACAACGAATCGGGGGATCATTTCCCTGTCCTCTTGCCTGGCGGATCACAAGCGAGCTTCAGGTGTGTCCGATGAACTGTCCGCGCCGGGGCATTATGCCGGGATGGCCGTTTGTCCGGCCTATGGTTATGCTCAGCGGCTTATCATTCGTTAACAATAATCAAACTACAGTGACGTTATGAGCCAACCAGAGACGCGTGCGACTGCCTTAGCGCTGTATCCCGAGGATTCCCGCGAAGCAGCGGCGCTGCTCAAGCAGGCCGTGCCCTTGATGGTGCGTCACAACATTCCACCCAATCCGGTGCATTACGCGCTCTGGTACACCTACAGCAAAGGCCAGGAGCCAGAGCTCAATCGTCACCTGGACAGGATGGTCAGGGACTTCGAGGGTTTCCCGGCAGAGTCTGCTGCCCGGCTGTTTCGTGAGTACATCATCCGCGATGAACTGGAGGACGCTCGCAGCGGCCAGCAGCAGGCGATCAACCTGGTGGACGGCATGGAGCGCGACATCTCGCGCAGTGTCAAAGGCAGCCAGCATTTCCAGGACCGTCTCGGGCATTGCCTGGACATGCTGGAGGAGCCGAATGGCGAACGCTTGCCCGCTCTCCTGAGTGAACTGCAGCAGAGCACCCGGCTCATGCAGGGCCAGCAAGAGCTGTTCCTTTCCCAACTGCACTCGGCGCAAAACGAGATCAAGAGCCTGCGCGACAAGCTTGAGCGCGCCCAGTTGGCAGCGACCCTCGATGGCTTGACCCAGGTGCTCAACCGAACGACGTTCACCCGTTTACTGGAGCAGGCGCTGGGCGCCGGTCAGGCGGGTGTGGCATTGATCATGCTGGATATCGACCACTTCAAGCAGTTCAACGACCAGTACGGCCACCCGTTGGGCGACCGGGTGCTCCAGCACGTCGGCGAGGTGCTGCGCAATGCAATCAGCCCGCACGTCACGGTGGCGCGCTATGGCGGTGAAGAGTTCTGCGTCATGTTGCACGCATGCAGAGACCTTGATAACGCCGGGGATTTTGCCGAGCAACTGCGCCTGAAGGTGCAGGCCTTGCGGATCAAGGCGCGCGGTACCGACCAGGTGCTGGACAGGGTCACGGCGTCCTTCGGTGTCGCCCTCGCCAAACCGGATGACACCCTTGAGAGCCTGCTGACGCGTGCCGACGACGCGCTGTACCAGGCCAAGCGCAATGGCCGTAACCAGGTCCATCGGTCGGCCTGGAGGTGACCCTCGGGGTCTTCAGGTGAACCGCTGAAAATCGTCGCACGACAGCCGCGGATTGTCTTCAGTGGCTCAGTGTCGATAAGCGGTATGGCGCGAAAAAAGTGTGGTTATTTAAGGACTTAGCGGATAAACGGTATAAAGTTAACCTGTAAATATCTTGTTACAAGTCAATGGGTTAGGTATTATCGTCCTGCGTTCACCACCACGGTTTATGCATTTTTAAGCCCCAAGTTTCCATCAGCTACTTGGGCTTTTTTTTGCCTGCAATTTGGCCCCTAGGCCTGCAGGTTTTCTGCTGTCGGTGTTCAGTGTCCATCGCCGCCCGGTTATTTCCCCAGGCCATAAGGGCGACACAAAACGTTATTAGACCCCTCGGCAGGGCAATGCTAAAAAAGAAAGTGCACGGCATTCAATCAGCATGAAGCGGGTTGAGTCACAACGTGCACTGCATCTCCATTTGCTTAAATGGAAACCGCCCAACATTGAGCTGGGCAACGATCAATGAGTCTGATGCCGCCCTCAGGGTCAATTGCTGCGCCTCTGGCCAACTGCTCGCGCAACCGTGCATAGGGCTCATTGATCACTTTTTCTCCCGCAACCTCCAAAATCCGACACGCCATCGCTTATTGCATGGGGCGGGATGAATTGTGCCCGTTAGAATGCCCCCACTGGACAATGAGGCGGTGGCGGCAGATGCGCAGAGAAATTGGTTACTGGAACCGGGAAGGCCGGGAGTTGTTCTATTACCTGGAGTTCAACCCACACACGGCGGAGTTTTTTCTCACCTGTGAACACACCCCGCGCGAGGGTGCAGTGAGCATCAGGTCGGTGCCCCTCAGCGAGGCCCGTGGCGAGCGTTACTACGACGATGCCGTGATGATCATCAAGGAAGAGCTGTTCAAGGATTACCGGATCCAGGCGCACGCTTGATCGCTCAAGCGTGCGGGTTGTGATTTTTCGCTCAGGCGATCAGGTCAACCTTGCCGCTCGCCAGGCGGTAGATCCCGCCCACGATTTTCAACTTGCCATTGGCGAGGGCGTCACTGAGCACGGGCGATGTGGTTTTCAGGCGCTCGACCGAGTCCTTGACGTTTTGCACGGTTGCGTTGTGCAGCAGGTCGCCGGGTTCTTTCAGGACTTTGTTGATCGTGGGCTGGAGGGCGAGTGTCAGTGTCTGAATCTTGCCGGGGTATACCGTGCGGTCTTTGGCGGTTTTGATCCCAGCGATCATGGCCCCGCAACTCTCGTGGCCCAACACCAGAATCAACGGCGCGCCCAGCGCCAGTACCGAGTACTCAAGGCTGGCCAGCCCTTCGTCGGTGACAAAGTTACCGGCGATCCGAACGGCAAACAGATCGCCGCGGGCTGTATCGAACGCGTATTCGGGGGCGATGCGCGAATCCGCGCAACTCAGGACTGCAACGAACGGGTTCTGGCCGGACACCAGGGCTTCGCGCTCCGCCTTGAAGTCGTGGGTGGTGGAGGCACCGCGAATGTATCGCTCGTTTCCTTCCACCAGGCGTTGCAGGGCCTGGTCGGGGCTGAGGGCGTTTTGCGGCTTGGGTGGCGCGGCGTTTTCTTCCGCAGCCTTGGCCAGCCTGGCGGGGAGGGCGCCGGCCAGCAGCAGGGCACCTGCGCCCAGACCTGCGAGCCTCAGAAACTGGCGGCGATCATGGGGGGCGGGGCCTGGCGTTGTTTCACGGGATGGGCACATGGCATATGGACTCGGTTCATGGGGAAGAATGACTGGCACAGGGGCGAGTACTGCCCTGAGCCCCGGGTACCGCCATGTGCAAGTCTAGAGGGTTTGCCGGGTTAGCATTGCGCCCCGGTGATTGGGCGATCAACGGCGATGTCGTGAGGCAGAACCCGCTCAAAAAATGCGATACCGCTATCACTTTGCGTTTAATGCTTTCGCCTGTGCCAGCGTCGTCTACGCTGTCTGAGTGAGTCAGAACCCCATAAACGGACCTGTGGAGCCATCTCATGTAGGGGCGGGCTTGTTGAGGGTCGAATTCGCCATGTGGCGTTGGTCAGGCACCTGGTGCCGACGGTTGCATCCGGCGAGTGGCGGCGTTATCAAGGAAGTGACGCTTTCGGCATTCTGAATGGGAGGCAATAGTCATGTCACTCAATAAGCCTGAGCAGGAACTGCGGCAGGATCTGCAGGACATTGCGTCCGAGCTGCGCTGGTCCGCCGTGGAGATGAAAGCCATTGCCGCGCGACTCAGCGAGTCCGGCAATTCGGTGGACGCCCAGGCGTTGCTGCGGATGTGCGAGTTGTTCGAGCGCACCGACGCGCGATTGGGCAGTTTCGCCGGTGAGGTCAAGGCGCACAAAATCAGCCTCAAGTAAGCCCGGGCGGTCGGCAGTAGTCACACCCTTGACGCCATCGCGGGCGACCCCGTGCCCGCAGAAAATCACCCTCGAACTACTATTATTTTTGCCGAGGCCGGACAAATTCGATAAAGTTAACCATTAGGTCAACTTTTTTCAGCTTGTCAGCCCTTCGCATCGTCAGGAAGGGTTTCTGTATGACCTGAGATTTCCCAGAACACCATAATGACATGGACGGATTTCATAGCCGTCCAGAGGATGATCCATGTCCAACCGTGATATATCCCGGCGCTCCTTCTTGCAGGGCGGGTTGATCGCTGGCGTCAGCGTGACGCTGACTCCGCTCAGTTCCCAGGCATTGGCCGCCCTGATGGAAAACAGCGTGACCGTCCCGTCCGAGCAATGGCTTGGCAACAACGGCAAGGCACGCATGCGCAACGACTCACTGTCCAAGGTGTGCGGCAGCAAGGTATTTGCCCGCGACATCCGCGCCAAGGACATGCCGGGCTGGCCGCAACAGCAAGGCCACGCGATGCTGCTCAAGACCGTTCGTGCCGACCGCATCTACGAGGGTTTCGACCTGTCGTTGCTGGGCGCCGAATTGCAGCCTGACCGCATCGTCACTGCGCAGGACCTGGACAAGGACGGCATCGTATTTCCGGAAGAACACGCCCCCGATCCGCTGCTGCCGCCCGGCCAGGTACCGATGTTCATCGGCCACCCGGTGGCGATCCTGATCTGGAACGATTTCGAACGTTACCGCCAGGCCAAGAACAAACTCAAGTTCAACGACAAGGCCATCCGCTACGGTGCCCAGGCGCCGCTGTACACCCGTGACCCCTACGGCAGTTTCCGCTACGTGCGCGTGGGCGGGGCGACCTCGGCCGATGAAGACGAATTCGCCAGCCTGAAAGACTCGATCCTGTTCCCGATGATTCGCGAGCGGCGTCCGGTCTGGAACGCCCAGCCCAACCTGCATGGCAACCTGACCGAGCGCGGCCTGTTTTATGCCGACCGCATGAAACAGCAACTGGAAACCCCGCCGGAAGGCTGGATGGTGTTTGACGAGCGCTACAAGACGCCGTCCATCGAGCCGGCCGCGCTGGAGCCGGACAACGGCAACGGTTGGTACGACCCGGCGACCAAGACCCTGCATTTCGTGGTGGCCACCCAGTGCCCACTGGAGACGGCGAGCGAAACGGCGAAGATGATCGCACCGTCGCGTTTCGGCCTGAGCACGCTGAACATGCACCCGGGCTACACCGTCGGCTACGGCTCCAAGGACCACAACATTTTCGTCTACTACGCAGCCCTGGCGGCGTTGTACGGCGCCGGTGTGCCGGTACGCCTGGCCAACGACCGCTACGAGCAGTTCCAGAGCGGCATCAAGCGTCACCCGTTCGACATCCGCTACCAGTTGGCGGTGGACAAAAAGGATCACAGCTTCAAGATTTTCCGCGCCGACATGACCGTCGATGGCGGCGGCCGGATCAACTACAGCCCGTCGGTGGCCGCCGTGGGCGCCACCGCCGCGCAGTCGATCTACTACATGCCGCAGAACGACCTGCAGGTAACCGCGTATCACTCCCGTGCTGTCGAGGCCGGTTCCATGCGTGGTTATGGCACCCTGCAAAGCATGGCCGCCACCGAGATGATGGTGGATGAAGTTGCCGATCGCCTAGGGATCGATGCCATCGACCTGCGCAAGAAGAACGTGCTGCTGTCGGGGATGAAAAACACCCAGGGCGCGGTGCCGGCCGGTGCCTTGCGCCTGAACGAGATTCTCGAAAAGGCGGCGGGCAATGAGTTCTGGAAAAACCGTCACGCGCTGAAAAAGCAGGAAGACGCCAAGGACCCGGATAGCTTGTACGGGGTGGGTTTCGCCATCTGCCAGAAAGACTTCGGCACAGGCTCCGAAGCGCCAATGGCCAGCGTCGAGTTCACTGCTGAAGGTCATGTCACCCTGCGCCACATCGGTATCGAGATCGGCACCGGCATGTCCACGTCCCAGGCCCTGGTGGTCGCCGACTTCCTCGGCAATCCGGCCAGTGAAGTGAAGACCGGTGAGACCGAGTGGAAAGAGCTGCAGCTGACCAGCAGCGGCAACCCCTACATCATGAGTCAGGCCGAGCAGGACACTGTGCTGCGCAACCCGCGCTGGGTCGGCAAGATCGCCTCGGCGTCCTCGGCCACCAACTCGGCTTACTACTTCAGCCACGCCACCCGTGAAGCGGCGCGCGTGCTGTTCAACCACGGCCTGTGGCCGGCGGCCATGGAAATCTGGCGCCAGGGCCCGTTTGGCGGCCAGGCCAACCCGTATGTGGTCCGTCGTGAAGACGCCCACTGGGTCGATGGAAAGCTGACCGCCAATGGCATGGAACCGCTGCCGTTCGCCGTACTGGCCAAGCATGCCCACGAGCGTGGCCTGGTGACCGGTGCCACCGTGCACGGTTTCAACCGCTGGAGTTGGGCCGAGGCCGAGTTCAGCATCAACGGCGTGCGCGAGCGCCTGCCGCTGGATGCCCTGGCCGTGAAATACGGTACCGGTGCGCCGAAGGCCAAGCTGGCGCAGATGACCAGCGCCGGCTTCCACCTGCTGGACCGACAGAACGTCGCGTATCCGGCGACGCAGTTGAACAACGCGGCCGTGACCTACTACAGCCCCGTTGCCACTTTGGTGGAACTGAAAGTGAACAAGGGGTCGGGCGAGGTGCGCGTCCTTAACCACCATTCCTGGCTCGAATGTGGCCGGGTGCTGGTGCCGGAGCTGGTCAAGGGCCAGATCGAAGGCGGGGTCGCCATGGGCATCGGCCACGCGTTGCTGGAAGAGATGCCGCTGTACGAAGGCGGGCCGGGGGAGGGTGACTGGAACTTCAACCGCTATCGCTTGCCCATGGCCAAGGATGTCGCGGTCTGGACGCAGACGTCGGAGATCCTCCCACCCCTGTCGCCAAGCGACCCGTCCAAGGGCATTGCCGAGGTGGTGATGATTCCGGTGGTGGGCGCTATCGCCAACGCCGTGGCTCACGCTATCGGCAAACGTGTCCGTGACCTGCCTATCACTCCAGCGCGCATCAAGGAGGCCCTCAATGGCTAACCGTCCGCTTCAAATGACCCTCAATGGTCAAACCGTCGGTCCCGTCGAGGTCCCTGAAGATCTGCCGATGATCGACTACCTGCACGAGTACCGTAACCTCACCGGTTCACGTCTGGGCTGCGGCCAGGGCATTTGTCACGCCTGCGTGGTGATCGTCGACAACCCCGACGGCACCAGCGAAGAAGTGCGCACCTGCATCACCGGTGCCCACTACTTCGAAGGCAAGAAAATCCGCACCATCGAGGGCCACGCGAGTCGTGATGAAGCGGGCAAGGTCACCGAACTGAACCCGATTCAGCAACGCTTTGTCGACGAGTTCGCCTTCCAGTGCAGCTACTGCGCACCAGGTTTCGTCAACGCGGCGACCGTGCTGGTGGAAAAACTGCAGCGCCAGCCGATCAAGAAGAGCCAGCTGGAAGCGGTGATCGAGGACAGCCTCGGTCACCATATCTGCCGCTGCACCGGGTACGTGCGCTACTACAGCGCCACGCGCAACGTGCTGACCGATCTCGGCCTGGTCAAGGAGGGTTAAGCATGAAGCGACTACTTTCCGGCCTGGCTGCCGCCGTGGGTCTTGCGGTTTCGCTGATGGCGATCCAGCAGGCCCAGGCGGCCGACCAGCAGCAGATCAAGCAGGGTGAATACCTGGCGCGGGCAGCTGACTGCATGGCCTGCCACACCGCGCCCGGTGGCGCACCCTATGCCGGTGGCCTGCCCATCGTGTCGCCGTTCGGCACCATCTACGGCACCAACATCACTCCGGACAAGGAGCATGGCATCGGCCTGTACAGCGATGACGAGTTCTTCGCCGCGCTGACCGAAGGCAAGCGTCGTGACGGCGCCAACCTGTACCCGGCGATGCCATACACCTCGTATCACTTGATGCCCCGTGCCGACTCCGATGCGATTCACGCCTACCTGAAGACTTTCGAGCCGATCAACCGTGCCGCACCGGTCACCCGCCTGAGCTTTCCGTTCAACGTGCGTCTGGGCCTGACCGGCTGGAACATGCTCTACGGCAAGGACGTGAAGCTTGAGCCGACTGAAGGCAAAAGCGAGGCGTTCAAGCGCGGGCAGTACATGGTCGATGTGCTCGGTCACTGTGGTGAATGCCACACGCCGCGTGGCTTGCCTGGCGCCATGCAGCAGGACAAACGCATGACTGGCGGCTTGCTCAATGGCTACCTGGCGCCCAGCCTGCTGGCCAACGATCTGGCAGCCCGTGGCTGGACCCATCAGGACCTGAGTTCGTTCCTCAAGCATGGCATGAGCGCCCAGGGCACGATGTTCAATGAGATGTTCCCGGTGTTCCACAACAGCACCCAGAACCTCAGTGACTCGGACCTGGCGGCCATGGCTACCTTCCTGCTTGGCGATCAGCCGCCCCAGGCCAAGGTGCTGGCCACGGTGGCGCTGGACAAGATGACCGAAAGCGCCCAGCGCGGCCGTCAAAGCTACCTGAACGTCTGCGCCGGTTGCCACGGTGTCGAGGGCGAAGGCAAGCCGCACATCGCCGTGGCCATGCAGGGCAACACCACCCTGCGCCTGGAAGATCCGCGCAACCTGCTGCGCGTCATCGACGACGGGATTGGCGAACAGCAGTTCTCGGGTTTCGAGCGCATGCAACCGATGCCGGGTTTTGTCGACAAGTTGAGCGCGCAACAGACCACCGACCTGATCAACTACCTGCGTCAGGCCTGGGGCGGTCAACCGGCAGACCTGGTGATCAGCCAGATCGAGCAACTCAAGGCTGAGGCTCCGCCAGAGCACAAGGCGCACTGACATGCAGCATCTTGACCTGCAAGTGATACGGCGAGCGCTGGCCTGGTCCAGCGCGGGCCAGTGCGTGTGGCTGTGCAGCGTCCTCGGTACCTACGGCTCGGCGCCCCGTGCGCCGGGCTCGATGCTGGCGGTCAACGGCAGCGGTCATTGGATTGGCTCACTGTCGGGTGGCTGCGTCGAGGACGACTTTCTGGAGCGTATGGCCGAAGGGCTGTTCAACGACGCCGTCGCAGTGGTGCGCTACGGCGAGACGGATGACCCGCGCTCCCAGGTGAGACTGCCCTGTGGCGGGCTGCTCGATGTGCTGGTGGAGAAGCTTGAGCCGGACTGTGAGGTGCAGGCTCATCTGCGCGAACTGGAGTCCGCGTTGCTGGGGCAGCGTCGCCTGATTCGTGAGGTCGACCTGCACAGCGGCGCTCGCAGCCTGCTGGTTGACCGCGAACATGGGCCGCGTATCGAACGTGAAATCGACCGTGTACGGTTGCGCGTCGGTGCGGCGCAACGGCTGTTGCTCGCCGGTTATTCCAGCGTGGCGCAGGCCTGTGCCGAATTCGGGGTGGGCTTGGGTTTCGAAGTGATTCTGTGCGACCCACGCGACGAGGTGCTCGAAGGGGTGGTCCTGGAAAACGTCGAGATTCGCCGTCAACTGCCCTCGGTGTTCATTGCCGACGGCGGCTGCCACAGCGACACGGCGGTGGTGGCGCTGACCCACGATCCGCGTATCGACGACCTGGCCATGATGGAAGCCGTGCGCACCGACGCGTTCTACATCGGTGTGATGGGCTCCCTGCAAACCTCGCAGAAACGCTTCGAGCGTCTGCGCCGCATCGGTGGTCTGGGGGACGCTGAACTGGCGCGCATTCACGCGCCCATCGGGCTTAACCTGGGCAGCAAGACGCCAGCGGAGATCGCCTTGGCGGTGCTCGCCGATATTGTGCGGATTCGCAGCGGTATTGCCCGGGACCGGCTCTGACGCCAGGTGTTGACGCGGCAGTGATCGACCCCTGGTGAGTTCCGGCCTGAAGCTTCAGGTCGGAACGCTTAGCGGAACCTTGGCAGTGGGCGCTCAACGGGTTTGAGCGAGGTCAAGGCGCTCTGGATCAGCGGCGTGTCTTTCTCGATATCCAGCAGACGGTCGCGGATTCTCACGGCGGTCGGGTGGCCGTCATGTTTGTCTACCCAGTCGGCAATTTCCTTGCAGGCAGCGGTCAGGCGCGTCTGGCGTGAGTCGAGCAGGGTCAGCAAGGTGGTGATGGACTCTTTTTCGGACATGACAAACACCTCCATAGTCGAGAAGGTTGCAAGGGTTCGATGACAGGCCCGTGCCTGCGAGCCTGCCGCCGGTCAAGGCGCCGATCCTTCAGCTCAGTTCATTATAGCCCCTGCCATTGAACGTCGGTCACATTGCCCGGGGCCTACGTTTCAGCCTTGGCGCGCGACCCGCGAGCTGACCCGGTTGAGGCGTCGGCACTCGTTCAGGGCGTCTTCCTGGCGATCATAGCCGTCCCCGATGAACCCGCCGCGAGTACGGGTATCGGCAATCCTGTACCAGACCTCCGCAACTGGAGGCGGATGGGCCACTTCCCCGGCTCGGCGCCCCTGGACGATGATCTTGTTGCAGCGTTTCACAACGAAAATGTCTTCCATGGCGTCACCGGGGTGATTTGTATTCCCATCAACTATAGATCGCGGTGGCCAAGGTGCAAAAACAACGCGTGTCGTTCGTCGCATGGGTCACGACAGTCACGGCTGGTGGACGTTGTGCAGGCACCACCCGTCAGGTGTCCAGGCCAGGGTGTGGGTGGGCTGGAGTGCGTTGATAAACCCGGCGTCATGGGAAACGACCATGATCGCACCGGCAAACCCGCGCAGGGCCTGCTCTAGAGCCTGTACCGAAGCCAGGTCCAGGTGATTGCTTGGCTCATCGAGCAACAGCAACTGTGCCGGATTCTCGCGCCATGCGGCAACGGCAAGGGCGGCCTTGAGTCGCTCGCCACCGCTGAGCAAACGGGTCGGCATGGTCACGCGCACAGCGTCCAGTTGCAGGTGGGCCAGGCGGCTGCGCACCGCGCCCTCTGACAATGGCGTGTCCTGCAGGCTTAACTGCTCGACCACAGAGCGTTGCGGGTCCAGTTGTTCAAGGTGTTGGTCCAGGTAGGCACTCGGCACGTGGGTCAGGCACTGCCCGCTGACAGGGTTGCAGTGGGCCGCGAGCATTTTCAGCAGGGTGGATTTTCCACAACCGTTCGGCCCGCTGACGGCAACGCGCACAGGGCCGGCGAGTGAAAGTGTGAGCCAGGTGCCCGGCGCCTTGGCTGGCAGCCATGGCAATTGCGCATCGACCAGTGTGAGTACTTGCCGGCCGGTCGGTATGGCGCTTGCGGGCAGAGGAATCAGCACGGGTTCGGCGGGCGTAACTCGTATGCGGGCTTCGCGTACCTGAGCATCCATCGCGCTTTTACAGGCCTGATGCGTTTTGCGCAGATGGCCCATGAACTCGGTGGCCGAGCTTTTCATCGTGGCACGCTCAAAGCGTGAGACGTTGGCGGTGTCCGCGTTTCGGCGTGATCCGGCAGCACGCCGTTGAAGGGTGTCGTGCTCGCGCTGCAAGCGTTTTTGCTCGCGACTGCGCAGTGTGCGGGCATGATCAAGGGCTGATCGCGCCGCGTCTTGCTCGATGTCTCGCTGCGTGAGGTACGCCTCATGGTTGCCGCCAAACACCTGCACCCCCCGTTCACTGAGTTCGACGATGCGTTCAAGGCTGTTGAGCAGGGTTCGGTCGTGGCTGACCACAATCAAGCCACCGCGCCAGGCAGCCAAGCGGCCCATCAGCCAGCGGCGACCGTCGGCGTCCAGGTGGTTGGTCGGTTCATCCAGTACCAGCATCTCGGCCGGGCTGAGAAACGCGCCGATCAGCGCGATGCGCGCACGTTGACCACCGCTCAAGGTGTTCACGGGGTGGTGTGGGGTCAGTGCGCACAGGCCGGCTTCATCGAGCATTGCACGTAGACGATCGCGCATGTCCCAGCGCTCGGCCACCTGTTCAAGGTCCCGCGCGTCGGCCGTGCCGTCGGCCAGCCGCTCGAGGGCATCGAGTACCTGCGCGACGCCGGCTGCCTGAGCGACGTTTTGCTCAGCCATGACACTCGGCTCTTGTGCCACATAGGCAACGCTGGCGTGACGAATGAGGTTTCCCGAGGTGGGTTGCAACTCACCGGCAATCAATCGGGCCAGCACGGATTTGCCACTGCCATTACGACCGACGATGCCGGTGGGGCACTGATCCAGGCGCAGGGTGAGGGCGTCGAACAGGGTCTGGCCATTGGCAAATTGATAGGTGAGCCGGTTCAGGATGACCAGCGCAGGTGGATGCGTGACGTGAGTCATGGCACCTCCAGAAAATGTCGGAAAGACCAGCACGGAAGCTGGCCCGCATAGGGCCACGCGCTGCGATTACATTTTTGAAAGGCTTAGTTGTTCACGTCGAACGATCGTCCCGGGGGAGAGGAAAGGTGCATAGCCTAGCCTAGGCGCGGATACCCTTACAAGCTTCAGGTCTATTGGCCGGTGCAGTTTCAGGCCAGCACCGCCACGGCCTTGATCTGCGCCCAGAGTTGTTGCCCGGGATGCACCTGCAAGTGATCGCGCGAATACCGGGTGATGCGCGCCAGCAACGGCGTGCCGCCAGCGTCCAGTCGCACCAGGACATGGGCGGTGTTGTCGGCGGCAATTTCACTGATGACCGTGACCGGCAGCCGATTGAGGATGCTGCTCTGTTCGCCACCCGCAAGGCTCAGGCTGACATCCCGGGCCTGCACCTTGAAGCGCAACTGTTTGCCCACGGCCAGGGGCAGATGGGCCACGCGTACATTCAATGGGCTGCGGGGCAGTTGCAGGGTCAAGAGTTGGTAGTCGACGTTGTAGTCAGTCACCTGGCCGTCGATCACCACGCCCGCGTCGTCGCCCTGCGCCAGCGGCAGGTCGAGCCGCGCCAGGGTTTCGCCGACCGGTCCGCTGGCCAGGGCCTTGCCGGCGCTCAGCAGCACAATGTGATCGGCCAGGCGCGCGACTTCGTCCTGAGAATGGCTGACGTACAACACCGGTATTTCCAGTTCGTCGTGCAGCCGTTCGAGGTACGGCAGGATCTCGCTTTTGCGCTGTGAGTCCAGCGCGGCCAAGGGCTCGTCCATCAACAGTAACCGAGGGCTGGTGAGCAACGCACGGGCGATGCCGACGCGTTGCCGTTCGCCGCCGGAGAGGTGTTGCGGATGGCGATCCAGCAGGTGGCCGATGCCCAGCAACTCGGTGGCGTGCAGCAGGTCGACCCGGCGCTGCTCACGGGCAATACGCCGCAGGCCAAATTCCAGGTTGGCCCGCACCGACAGGTGGGGGAACAGGCTGGCTTCCTGAAACACATAGCCCAGCGCCCGTTTGTGGGGGGGCACAAAGTGCTTCTTGCGACTGTCCTGCCAGACCTCGTCGTTGACCTGGATAAAGCCATGCTCGGCTCGTTCCAGGCCGGCGATGCAGCGCAGGCAGGTGGTCTTGCCCGAGCCGGAATGACCGTACAGCGCCGTGACGCCACGGCCGGGCAGGTCCAGGTCGACGTCCAGGGTGAAGTCCGGGTAGCGAAGATACAGGCGCGCGTGAATCCCAGCAGTCATCGATCAGCTCCAGCCGGCCTTGGTTTTGCGGCTTGAATACAGTGCCAGCAGCACCAGGAATGAAAACACCAGCATCGCTCCGGCCAGCCAGTGGGCCTGGGCATACTCCATGGCTTCGACGTGGTCGTAGATCTGCACCGAGACCACGCGGGTCTTGTCGGGGATGTTGCCGCCGATCATCAGCACCACGCCAAATTCACCGACGGTATGGGCGAAGCCGAGAATGGCCGCGGTGACAAAACCAGGCCGGGCCAAGGGCAGGACCACACTGAAAAAGGTGTCCCAGGGATTGGCGCGCAAGGTGGCGGCCACTTCCAGGGGCCGGGGGCCGATGGCCGAGAAGGCGTTTTGCAACGGCTGGACGACAAAGGGCATCGAGTAAATCACCGAGCCGATCACCAGCCCGGTAAAGCTGAAGGTCAAGGTGCCCAGCCCCAGCGACTGGGTGAGTTGGCCAATGAACCCGTTGGGGCCGAGGGTCAGCAGCAGGTAGAAGCCGATCACCGTCGGCGGCAGCACCAGGGGCAGGGCGACGATCGCCCCGATGGGGCCGCGCAGCCAGGACCGGGTGCGCGACAGCCACAACGCAATCGGAGTGCCGATGATCAGCAAAATCACCGTGGTCAGGGACGCGAGCTTGAAGGTCAGCCAGATCGCGGCAAGGTCGGCACTCGATAGCGTCATTTAAAGTTGATAACCGTAGGATTTGATAACGGCAGCGGCTTTCGGACCCTTGAGGTAGTCAACCAGTGCCTTGGCGGCCGGGTTGTCCTTGCCTTTGTTGAGGATCACCGCGTCCTGCTTGATCGGGTCGTGCATGTCGGCGGGCACGATCCATGCCGAGCCAGCGGTGACTTTGCCGTCTTTATAGATCTGCGACAAGGCGACGAAGCCCACTTCGGCGTTACCGGTGGAGACGAACTGAAAGGCCTGGGTGATGCTCTGGCCTTCCACAATCTTGTTCTTGACCTTGTCGGTCAGCCCCAGTCTGGCCAGCACTTGCGTAGCGGCGAGGCCGTAAGGGGCGGCTTTCGGGTTGGCGATGGACAGGTGTTGGTACTGGTTGCTGGTCAGCACGTTGCCCTTGGCGTCGACGTAACCGTCCTTGGCCGACCACAGCGCCAGGGTGCCGATGGCGTAGGTAAAGCGCGAGCCGTCGACGATATCGCCTTCCTGCTCGAGTTTTTGTGGGGTGCTGTCATCGGCCGAGAGGAACACTTCGAACGGCGCCCCGTTCTTGATCTGGGTGTAGAACTGCCCCGTGGCGCCATAGGCGGCGACCAATTTATGCCCGGTGTCTTTTTCGAAGTCGGCGGCAATGGCCTGGATCGGCGCGGTGAAGTTGGCGGCGACGGCGACCTGGACTTCGTTGGCCTGGGCCGAGTTCAAGGTGAACACGGCGAGCAAGGAGGCCAGGCAAACCGGGGCAAAACCTGAGACACGCATAGTCATGAAGCGGCTCCGAAGGACGAGAGAGGTGGGCAGTGTGTGGTTGTGATTCGACTGCGCTGGGGCTGAGGCTCAACGCTATATATAAAAATATACAGCGAAAGAGCTGGGAGCGGAACTCGTCAACGGCTCATGAGTGAAAAATTGTATACAGTTTTCTGTCGGGGGACTTTCAACGGCATCTGCAGAAGGGGTGATCGTTCCCGTCCGGGAACGATCATCGAGGCGCCGAGTTCAGCGGCGTCCCAGCAAGGCCAGCGCTTCATCCGCCAGGCGTCGGGTCAGTTCGCCAGTGGGCAGTTCCACACTCAGGCGCAGCGCCTGCCCGGCCCACAGGGTGCTGAAGTCTGCCTCGTCCTTGGCGCGCAGCGGCAGCAAGGCACCGCCAGCCAGCGGGAACGCCGGGGCCTGCGGACAGATCGGGCCGAGCTCGCGCATGATCCGATTGATGATCCCCCGCGCCGGGCGCCCGGTGAAAATGTTGGTGACTGCCGTTTCGCTCTTCCTGGCGCTGCGCAAGGCCTGGTGGTGCGAGGCGCTGACCTGGGCTTGCGGCGTGAACAGGTACGCGGTGCCTAGCTGCACCGCCGAGGCGCCCAGGGCGAACGCGGCGGCGATCCCGCGTGCATCGCCAATACCACCGGCGGCGATAACGGGCACGCGGACGGCATCGACGACTTGCGGCACCAAGGCAAAGGTGCCGACCTGAGTGCTCAAGTCGTCGCTGAGAAACATCCCGCGATGGCCGCCGGCCTCGTAACCCATGGCGATGATCGCATCGCAGCCATGTTGCTCAAGCCAGACGGCCTCGGCCACCGTTGTCGCGGACGACAGCACCTTGGCGCCGGAGGCCTTGACCCGGTCGAGCAGGGATTTCTCCGGCAGGCCGAAATGGAAGCTCACCACTTCGGGGCGAAACGCCTCGACCACCTCGCAGGCGGCCTCATCGAACGGCGCCCGGTTGGACACCGGTGTCGGCGCCTCGAAATCAGCCCCCAGTTCACGGTAGTAGGGTTCCAGCAGTTGCTTCCATTGGCGGGTGCGCGACTCGTCGGCAACGGGTGGCTGATGGCAGAAGAAGTTCACATTCAATGGATGCGTGCTGTGTTGCCGTATCGTCGTGAGCGCTTCGCGTAATTGCCCGGTGCTCAGCATGGCTGCGGGCATCGAGCCCAGGGCGCCGGCGTTACTGGCGGCGATCACCATGTCCGGGCCGGTCGCGCCGGCCATGGGCGCCTGGATGATCGGCAACTCGATGCCGAGCAGATCAACAATACGGGTGTCAGGCCATTGGCTCATCAGCAGTGTGCTCCTGCATGGAAAAGGTGAATGGGGGTCGGCTGTTGCGGTTCAATCGGTTCGTCAGCGATCAAAGCCGTCACCCTTTGAGCAGGGCATCGGTGTCGTTCAAACGGGCCGGGCGACGCGCTGCTTGTCCGCGATAGCGGTGGCTCAGCCAACATCAAGGATGACTGTGCTGGCGTCAGCGATTCTGGCCCAGAGGGCAAAAATCATAGCCCTGGCATGTAGCATCGGTCATGGCTTTTTTGCGCCGTGGCTGCGAAGGTATTGGCCTGGACTCAGCTCACGGCGACCCATCCAATCAGGAGACAGTGATGTTCAAAGGCATTTTGATTGAGAACGATAACGGCGCGTACCAGGCCAGTTTGCGAGAGATCGACGACGATCAGTTACCCGAGGGCAATGTCACGGTGCGTGTGGCGTACAGCACCCTGAACTTCAAGGATGGACTGGCGATTACCGGTTCAAGCCCTGTGGTGCGCAGATTTCCGATGGTTCCCGGGATCGACCTGGCCGGCACGGTGGAGGTCAGCGAGCATCCGGACTTCAAGGTTGGAGACAAAGTGCTGCTCAATGGCTGGGGCGTGGGGGAAGGGCACTGGGGTGGGCTGGCACAGAAGGCACGGCTTGCGGGTGATTGGTTGATTCCCTTGCCGCGTGCATTCACCGAAGCCCAGGCCATGGCCATTGGTACGGCCGGCTATACCGCGATGTTGTGCATCCTGGCGCTGGAGCGCAACGGCGTGACTCCGGACCAGGGCGAGGTATTGGTAACCGGGGCCAACGGTGGTGTCGGCAGTTTCGCCATCGCCCTGTTGTCCGCGCTGGGCTACCAGGTGGTCGCTTGCACCGGTCGCCCCTCGGAGCATGCCTACCTCAAGCAGTTGGGCGCCCGCGAGATCATCGATCGGGCCAGCCTGTCGGGCCCCGGCAAGCCGTTGGCCAAGGAGCGTTGGGCGGCGGTGGTCGACTCGGTGGGCAGTCATACCCTGGCCAATGCCTGCGCCAGCACCCGGGCCAATGGTACGGTGGCGGCGTGCGGACTGGCCCAGGGCATGGACTTTCCGGGCTCTGTCGCGCCTTTTATCCTGCGCGGCATTACCCTGGCCGGGATCAACAGCGTGACTCAACCCAAGGCCCGGCGCATTGCAGCCTGGGACCGACTGGCCAGGGACCTGGACCTAGGGTTGCTGTCACTGATCAGTCACGAAATCGCTCTGAGCGATGCCATCGACCTTGCGCCACGGCTGCTGGCCGGCGAGGTGCGCGGGCGCGTTGTGGTGGATGTGAATCGTTAATCAAGGAGGAAGTGTTCATGGGTGTCAAACAACTGGAAGTACAGCCGTTTCGTGTGGCCGGACTGCGCGTGCGTACGCTTAATACCGCAGAGCAACAGGCGTCGACCGCCAGGATCGGCCCGATGTGGCAACGCTTTTTCAGCGAGGGCCTGTACGACAAGATCGCCGGCAAGACGGCGGATTCGTGGGTGTATGGCGTGTACAGCCAATATGAGTCGGACGCGAGCGGGGCGTTTGACGTGCTGGCGGGCGTGGCTGTCAATGAGGCCCCGGCCGATTACCACAGCCTTGAAGTGCAGGGCGGCCAGTACTTGGTGTTCGATGCCAAGGGGCCGATGCCGGGCAGCGTGATTGAGGCCTGGGGGCGGGTGTGGGCGTATTTCGATGAACATCCGCAGGTTCAGCGCCGGTTTGCCACCGACTTCGAGGCCTACACCGGCCCCGACAGCGTGGCCGTGCACATCGGCATTTTCTAAGGCTGGCTTTCGCGCGCCAGCAACTGACGCTTGCGTTCCACCCCCCAGCGATAGCCCGACAGGTCGCCATCGCTGCGCACCACCCGGTGGCACGGTATTGCCACCGCCAGGTTGTTGGCCCCGCACGCCTGGGCCACGGCGCGGAACGCCTTGGGCGCACCGATACGCCGGGCAATCTCGGCGTAACTGGCAGTGCTGCCCACCGGGATCTCCCGCAACGCCTTCCAGACCCGCTCCTGAAACGCTGTGCCGCGCACATCCAGCGGCAGGTCCAGGCCCAAGGCGGGGGCTTCGATGAAACCCACCACCTTGGCAATCAGTTGCTCAAACTGCGGGTCCGCGCCGATCAGGTTGGCTTGCCGGAACTTGTCTTGCAGGTCGCGGACCAGGGTATCGGGATCGTCACCGAGGAGAATCGCGCACACCCCGCGCTCGCTCTGTGCCACCACGATCGCCCCGAGCGAGCATTGGCCGACGGCAAAGCGAATGTCAGTATTCTGGCCCGCGGCGCGGTAATTGCCAGGAGTCATGCCGAGCACCTGATCGGCGGACTCGTAGAAGCGACTGTTGGAGTTGAACCCGGCGTCATACAACGCATCCGTCACCGAGCCCGCCACCTCGAGCCGTTCGCGGACTCGGCGTGAACGCTGGGCCGTGGCATAGCCCTTGGGCGTCAGGCCAGTCACGGCCTTGAACACGCGGTGGAAATGAAAGGGGCTCATGCGCGCGCTGTGTGCCAGTTCGCCGAGACTGGGCACGGTGTCGGCGGACTCGATTTGTCGGCAGGCCGCGGCGACCAGGGTGGCGTGCTGGCTGGCAACCAGGGTTTGATCCGCCGCGGCCCGCTTGCTGGGGCGGAAACCTGCGGAAAGGGCTTGTTCCTCAGTGTCGAAGAACACTACGTTCTGCGGTTTCGGCAAGCGCGCCAGGCTACTGGGGCGGCAATAGATCCCGGTGGTTTTTACCCCATAGACAAACTGACCGTCGGCGCGCGGGTCGCGAGCCAGTACGGCGGCCCAGCGGGGGTCTTGCTCGGTGGCGTGGCTGGCGGTGGTCATGGTGCGTTACCTTTTGAAGATTCAGCCCAGCTTGCCCGGTCTGAAGGCCGAAGGCACTCCGCGGCTTGCGGTCAAATTCCAGGTGTCACCCCGCGCGGCGGAAGGTGAGGTTGATCCGCTGTGCGCCCAGTTGTGGATGATGCCCCTCGTTGAGCGGCAACACGCCGTGATAGCGCAAACGGTCCACGCCGCCCCAGACCACGATGTCACCGTGAAACAGTGGCACTCGCCGGCTTTTGTCACTGCGCTTCAAGCCACCGAACAGAAAGATCGCCGGCAAGCCTAGGGAGACCGACACGATAGGCGCATCATAGGAGCGTTCGTCTTTGTCCTGGTGCAAGGACATTTTCGCACCGGGCAGGTACCGGTTGATCAGGCAGGCGTCCGGCATAAAGTCGCTGAAGCCGGCTGCCATCGCTGCGGCATGCGCCAGTTCCCGGAAGACGGCAGGCATTTCTGGCCAAGGCTGGTCGCTGAGCGGGTCGAGGCAGGTATAGCGGTAACCACTGCGATCGGTGGTCCAGCCCAGCGTGCCACAACTGCTCAAGGCAACCGACATGGTGAAACCACCCGGTGTGACCATGTTTCGAAACGGTGCTCGCTGCAAGACAGGCTCCAGCGCAGTAAGCAAGCGCGCCGCCCAGGGCAGGGCAAAGCCACGTAGAACGAATGACTGTTCGCCAATCTGTTCGGTCCGCGCCGGTTGGCGGTCTTCCCCGGCAAACAGGTCGAGGGTGACAGGGAGGCTGTGATCACTGTGCATCGTGGAAAATCACTCCAAGGGTATGCCGCTCACCGCTGTGCAGGCGACTGACGCCATGGCGCATGTTCACCCGGTAGTCGCCACGAACGCCCTGCACCGGGCGCTGGCTCACCGCAAATATCAGTGCATCGCCCTGTTCAAGGCTCATTACCATGGGCCGCGATTGCATCCTGGGGCGCTGCTCGGTGAGCACGAACTCGCCACCTGTGAAGTCTACACCGGGTGCTGACAACAGAATCGCCACCTGCAGGGGAAACACCTGCTCACCGTACAGATCCTGATGCAGGCAGTTGTAGTCCCCCGGGCCGTATTGCAGCAATAAGGGAGTAGGGCGTTGCTGGCCGGCAGCATGGCAGCGCTGCAAGAACGCGCTGTGCGCTGCGGGAAAACGGTCAGGCAGGCCCATGCGTTCATGCCAGCGGTTGGCCAATGGCGCTAGCCGGGTGTACAGCGCCCCGCGTAATTGCTCGACGAGTGCGGGCAGGGGGTAGCTGAAGTAACGGTACTCACCACGCCCGAAGCCGTGCCTGGCCATCACCACGTGAGCGCGGAAACGTGTCGGTTCGGCGTACAGCGCCGCAAGGTCGCGGCATTGCCGGGCAGTGAGCAGGCCCTTGAGGATGGCGCAGCCATCCTGGTCGAGGGTGTGCTCGAGGGCCGGCCAGGGGAGGGTGTCGATACGTTCGAGCAGCGACGGCTCGGCTGTCGCAGGGGCGGCGTTGCGGTCGTGGTGGTGCGGGGAAGTGGACATGGCTGGCTCCTGAACCCGGGTCGAGGATGACCAGTCTGGGAGGCTCAAGCGCGGGTGACACTCCGGTGCTTGCGGTCGAACTCCGGAGTGTTTGCCAGGCCGGTCGGGGACCTTACAGCGCCTTGCTCACACTGATGTCGGTGATGACATCCGCGCTTTCGCCATGGATGGCGGCAAGGGCGGCCCTGGCCTCGTCTTCAGTGCCCTTGACCAGTTGGGCGAACTCGAACCGGCGCTCGCCGTTGAGTTTGTACTTGATGACGTACTTGGTGGTTTGAGTCACGAGCGTACCTGTGTGTCACAGTGTATATAGAGGATCAGCTGAGTTTCGAGCTGGACCGACGAATGATCTTGATCGAGTGCGTCAGCGTCGGCTTGCGGGTCACACTGATCGGCCGGCGGTTGACCGTGTCGATGGTGATGTTCCAGAAACCGGTGCTCGGCGCGGTGATTTTCGCCGGGAAAGTGTCGAATGCGCCACCGTGGTAGGTGTGGCGTCCGCCATTTTTGAAGCTGCGAAAGTTGGCGTCGTTCATCAGGCGGATGTTGCAGGTTTGGGAGCATTGGATGACGACGATGTCATCTTCGTTGAGGTGCTCGCGCTGGTGGATAAATTTCATGGGGCGCCTCCAGAAGGGCTTTTTCTACAAAATCAAAACGATAGCATGTGCGATAGCGCAGTTTATCAGCCTCCACACCCGAAAAGCGGGCTCTTGGGTCCGGCTTTGACAATTAAAAACAGTTATCCGTGATTATTTGCGCAATAAAGCGCTGCATTCCGGAGAAAATCGGTATTTGTGCTGTCGGAGGGTCTTTATTGGAGGATTTGTATGAAGCGGGGCGTTTTGTTGCTGGCATTGGCGATGAGTGGTTGTGCGACAGTCTCGGACATCAATCAGACGCTGCCCACCATGAATGTGATTTCAGGGAAGAAACCACAAGAATATGCCGCCTGTGTTGCCGACAAACTGGCCACTAGCCGTGGCGCGGTGCAGATCGAACCGTACAAGGATGGCGTGCAGGTCATCGTGCCAGGAAAACTCTCCGCCGATCCGGCCGCGGTGTTTGATATCGACGCGCGCTCCGGCGGCAGCAGCATCAAGCTCCATGAGAGCCTGTCCAACGTGCCGATGCGCCCTGGCGATATCGGCAATGCGGCCAACGAGTGCATTTCTGGCTAGGGTCGATCGCCTGCCCGCACCGTCTGTTGCCCAAGCCCGGCCCCGCCACCGTTGAAGGTGTGGGGCCGGGCTTTTTCATTTCTGACCGTCTCGAACCCAGATCCGCGTTGTGATGGGCGGACCCATCACCTACTCTTCATATGCTTATGCAAAGTAGGCCTAAGCATATAACTAGAAGAATGGAGTTCGAGATGGAATTCAACCCGATGGTGTTGAGCGGCCTGATGCTCGTGGCGGCCAGCAGTGCCATGGCTGCCGATGGTCAGAAAATTTTCACCCAGGGCGGCACACAGCCGGGGGCAACCGCCTGTTTTGCCTGCCATGGCGCGGATGGCATGGGGATGCCTGCGGCCGGCTTTCCTCGATTGGCAGGGTTGTCCGCGGAGTACCTGCGCAAGCAACTGAATGATTTTCGCGGTGGTTCGCGGGGCAGCGCGGTGATGCAGCCTTTGGCCAAAGCCCTGACCGATGATGAGATCCAGGCCGTTTCCAGCGCATTGGCGGCCATGCCAGCGCCTGAAACTACCCTGGCCACGCGCGATGCCGTGCCGAAAAACGCGGGGCAAACCCTGGCATTGCGAGGTGCCTGGGACCGGCAGATTCCCGAATGCGTGATGTGTCATGGCCCGGGTGGTGTCGGCGTCGGCAGCGCCTTCCCGCCGTTGGCCGGGCAATCGGCGGGCTATCTGGTGGCGCAATTGAACGCTTGGCGCGATGGCACCCGGCACAACGACCCGAATGATTTGATGGGCCACATTGCCAAAGCCCTGACACCGGACGAGATCACCGCAGTCGCCGATTATTTCGCGACCTTGGGCAGCCAGGAGGCCAAGCCATGAGATTCCTTTCTTTGGTGCCACTGTCCCTGGCGTTGATGAGCGTCAACCTGTACGCCGCGCAGACGGTCATGGACGACCAGTCCGAGCTGAAAACCCAGGCAGTGGCAGCCGGTCATACCTCCTATTTCCAACCGCCGGCCGAACACGAGTTGCCGGACAACGCCTTTGGCAAACTGGTGCGCCAGGGCCACAGTCTGTTTGTCGACACCCGGCGCCAGGCACCGGCGTATGTCGGCAATGGCCTCAATTGCAGCAACTGCCACCTTGATCAGGGACGTTTGCCCAACTCCGCACCACTGTGGGGGGCCTATCCGATGTACCCGGCGTATCGCAAGAAGAACGACAAGGTCAACACCTTTGCCGAGCGCCTGCAGGGGTGTTTCCAGTTCAGCATGAACGGCAAGCCGCCACCGGCCGACGGGCCGGAGATTACCGCGTTGTCGGCCTATGCCTACTGGCTGGCAACCAAGGCGCCGCTCGGCGTCGAGTCACCGGGGCGCGGCTACCCTGAGGTCACCCAGCCGGCCAAGGGCTATGACCTCGCCCAAGGGGCGCAGGTCTACAAAGCGCAGTGTGCGATTTGCCATGGCGATACCGGGCAAGGGCAGAAAGTCGGCCAGGACTATGTCATGCCGCCCCTGTGGGGCAAGGACTCCTACAACTGGGGGGCCGGCATGCACCGCATCAATACGGCGGCGTCGTTCATTCAATACAACATGCCATTGGGCAAGGGAAAGAGCCTGAACGATCAGCAGGCCTGGGATGTGGCGGCGTTCATCAACAGCCATGAACGGCCGCAGGATCCGCGCCTGATCGATGGCTCCATCGAGAAAACCCGCGTGAAGTTCCATGCCAACGATGGGGTCAATCTCTACGGGCAAACGGTGGATGGGGTGCTGATCGGGCAAGGGATCCGATAAACTGTCGTCTATCGACACAATGCCGCTCTTGGGCGGCATTGTCATTTCTGGAGCAGTCAATGAAACGCGAGCAAGTCAGAGAACGGCATGCAGAGGGTCACATCTCTGCCACCCATGTGATTCAGAATCCTGCGAACCCGGGGGAATGGATCGTCTTTTTCAAGAAAAGCGCAGGGCGCAGTTTTTTCCTGGTGGATGACAATGACGAGGTCGAGTCCTTCAGCCGGCTGGATGACTTGATCGAGACCGTGCGCGGCCTTGGGATCAAGTTCGCCGAAATACACATGTGATGAGTCAGCCCGCTCTGTCGGCTACTTGCACACCACCACGACACTGCGGCTTTTGAAGTTGCCGACGTCAGCGCCAAGGGTCTTTTCACTTTCGTCGAGGGCCGGCGTACCCTCCGTGCCTACTATCCGGTAGCCGGTGCCGGCACAGGATGCATCGGCTTTCTCGTAGCATTTGGCCCAGGAGTTGGCTTCGCCCGAACAGTCAATTGCCAGGCCTTGCTGGCCATCGTCCAGGTAGATTTTGGAGGTGCTGGCGCATCCGCCCAGGAGCAGTACCGCCATCAGCGTCAGGTATTTTTTCATGGGTGGCAGCCATCAGTCAGCAGGGGCGCAGTTGCCCTGGGCAAGGATGCTACAGCCCATGGCGATCAGGCTACAGACACGCACAAAAAAACCTGCGGGCAGGCAGGTTTTTTTGCACGGGTAAGCTGTTACTCAGGCTTGGCGCCACGGCGCTTGGGTGCAGGCGGGGTGTCCTGCAGCACGGAGGCCACTTCAATCGCCATGGCTTGCGAGGGGAAAGGCCCGGCGATATTTTCGCCGCTGGCGCTGTCGACCCACCACTGGCCATCTTTGGCCTGGTTGATCAGGTAACCGTTCACACTTTTTGCTGCCGACATCTATCTGCCTCGTTGGCTGGTTCAATCGCGCAATGATAGCCGATAGCAGCCAATGTGTCTGAGCCTGTTCTCTGGTCTAAAGTGAAGCCCTCGTGTTGAACAGGGGGGCTGGCAAGTCACTGTGGCGGGTTTTAACACTGCGTGCGGTGTGAATTTGCGGAACTATCTCGCAGAATATTTCTCTATGATGGCACCGGTTAGCCAGTGCGGGGCATTGTAACGTCCCCGCCGTCTGATTAGACTGCGCCGAAACTCGTATACACAGCCCTTATCAAGGACTTTTATGATCAAGAAATGCTTGTTCCCAGCAGCCGGTTACGGTACTCGCTTCCTGCCAGCGACTAAAGCCATGCCCAAGGAAATGCTGCCGGTGGTGAACAAGCCACTGATCCAGTACGGCGTTGAAGAAGCACTGGATGCCGGCTTGACCGAAATCTCCATTGTCACCGGCCGTGGCAAACGCGCCCTGGAAGACCACTTCGACATCAGCTATGAGCTGGAAAACCAGATCAAGGGCACTGACAAAGAGAAATACCTGGTCGGTATCCGCAAGCTGCTCGACGAATGCTCGTTCTCCTACACCCGTCAAACCGAAATGAAAGGCCTGGGCCACGCGATCCTGACCGGTCGCCCACTGATCGGTGACGAACCCTTCGCCGTGGTACTGGCGGACGACTTGTGCGTCAACCTGGAAGGCGACGGCGTGCTGACCCAGATGGTCAAGCTGTACAAGCAGTATCGCTGCACCATCGTGGCGATCCAGGAAGTGGATCCGCAGGAAACCCAGAAGTACGGTGTGATCGCCGGTGACCTGATCGGTGATGACCTGTACCGCGTGCGCAACATGGTCGAGAAGCCAAAGCCTGAAGATGCTCCGTCCAACTTGGCCATCATCGGTCGTTACATCCTGACGCCGGACATCTTCAAGCTGATCGAAGAAACCGAGCCAGGCAAAGGCGGCGAGATCCAGATCACCGACGCCCTGATGAAACAGGCGCAAGACGGTTGCGTGATTGCCTACAAGTTCAAGGGCAAGCGTTTCGACTGCGGCGGCGCTGAAGGCTACATCGAGGCGACCAACTTCTGCTTCGAACACTTCTACAAGACGGGCAAGGCTTACTGATAGCTGAGTCACCGCCCTGTACTGAAAAGCCACCTTCGGGTTAATACCGTCAGTTAAGCGAACGCCAACCTATGTAGGAGCGAGCGCGCTCGCGATGAACGTTAACGATAACGCGTGTTTTCTGAATAAACGCGTTGTTCTTGAGGTCATCGCGAGCGCGCTCGCTCCTACAAATTCGGCTTCATCTCCTTAACTGACTGGCATTGACCTTCGGGTGGCTTTTTCATTTTTCGGACCCTGCGGTTCGCGGCGCTGACCATCAAAGCGGCAGCAGGTATGCTGGTGGCCTGCCGAGGAGAGTGAAATGGCTTACGATTTTGACCTTTATGTGATTGGCGCCGGTTCCGGTGGTGTACGCGCGGCGCGCTTTGCTGCGGGCTTCGGTGCAAAAGTGGCCGTGGCCGAGAGCCGTTATCTGGGTGGGACCTGTGTCAACGTGGGCTGCGTTCCCAAGAAGCTGCTGGTGTACGGCGCGCATTTTTCCGAAGACTTCGAACAGTCCCGGGGCTTTGGCTGGTCGTTGGACGAGGCCGGTTTTGACTGGGCGACGCTGATCGCCAACAAGGATCGCGAGATCAATCGCCTGAATGGCATCTACCGCAACCTGCTGGTCAACAGTGGCGTGACCCTGCATGAAGGCCACGCCAAGCTGCTGGACCCGCACACGGTCGAGATCAACGGCCAGCGGTTTACCGCCACAACCATTCTGGTCGCCACTGGCGGTTGGCCGCAGATCCCGGAGATTCCGGGGCGCGAGCACGCCATCAGCTCCAACGAAGCGTTTTTCCTCAAAACACTGCCCAAGCGCGTGCTGGTGGTGGGCGGCGGCTACATCGCCGTCGAGTTTGCCGGGATCTTCCACGGCCTGGGTGCCGAGACCACCTTGTTGTATCGCGGTGAGCTGTTCCTGCGTGGCTTTGACGGTTCGGTGCGCAAGCATTTGCAGGAAGAACTGACCCGGCGCGGGATGGACCTGCAATTCAACGCCGACATCGAGCGTATCGACAAGCAGGCCGATGGCAGCCTGAACGTGACCCTCAAGGATGGCCGTCAACTGCAGGCCGACTGCGTGTTCTACGCCACTGGGCGGCGTCCGATGCTGGACAACCTGGGCCTGGAAAACACTCAGGTCACGTTCGACAACAAAGGCTTTGTCGAAGTCGATGAGCTGTACCAGACCGCGGAACCCTCGATCCTGGCCATTGGCGATGTGATCGGCCGCGTGCAATTGACACCGGTCGCCCTGGCCGAAGGCATGGCCGTTGCGCGTCGCCTGTTCAAGCCTGAACAGTATCGTCCGGTCGATTACACCATGATCCCGACGGCGGTGTTCAGCTTGCCGAACATCGGCACCGTTGGCCTGACAGAAGAGCAGGCCCGGGAAGCGGGGCATGAGGTGCAACTGTTCGAAAGCCGTTTCCGGCCGATGAAGCTGACCCTGACCGAGTGCCAGGAGCGCACCCTGATGAAACTGGTGGTGGATGCCAGGACCGACAAGGTGCTGGGTTGCCACATGGTCGGACCGGACGCCGGCGAGATCGTCCAGGGGCTGGCAATTGCCCTCAAGGCCGGCGCGACCAAACGTGACTTCGACGAGACCATCGGCGTGCATCCTACGGCCGCTGAAGAGTTTGTCACGATGCGCACCCCAGTAGCGGGTTAAGCGCCTTTCGCGGTACCCGACGCTGTGTCTGGCGGTGCATGAAGTGTGCCTGCCAGAGCCAGCGTTTTTTTATGCAGATACTTTTTTCTTCTATTAATACTGTCGGCTAATAGCCAAAACCAATCAGCAGCATCAGGTTATCCAATGAGCCATCAGCGGACTCATTGGTTAGGATTCTCCCATCAAGTTTTTAACCACTGACGGAGAGTCAACGATGCCTATCATCAACAGCCAAGTTAAACCGTTCAAAGCGACTGCCTACAAAAATGGCGACTTCGTACACGTGTCGGACGCTGACCTGAAAGGCAAGTGGTCTGTCGTATTCTTCTACCCGGCCGACTTCACCTTCGTTTGCCCGACCGAGCTGGAAGACCTGGCCGACAACTACGCCGAATTCCAGAAGCTGGGCGTCGAGATCTACAGCGTGTCCACCGACACTCACTTTGCCCACGCGGCCTGGCACAACACCTCGCCGGCCATCGGCAAAATCCAGTACACCATGATCGGCGACCCGACCCACGTCATCTCCCGCAACTTCGACGTACTGATCGAAGAAGCCGGCCTGGCGGACCGTGGCACCTTCGTGATCAACCCTGAAGGCCAGATCAAGATCGTCGAACTGAACGACGGCGGTGTGGGTCGTGACGCCTCCGAACTGCTGCGCAAGATCAAGGCTGCCCAGTACGTTGCCGCTCACCCGGGCCAGGTTTGCCCAGCCAAGTGGAAAGAAGGCGAAGCCACGCTGGCGCCGTCCCTGGACCTGGTCGGCAAGATCTGAGTCTGTGAGTCGATCGAGGGCGATGAGCTCTTGAGCACGTAAACCGCATCGCCCCAAAAAACGCCTGGGCGAATCTGCCCGGGCGTTGTTTTTTCAAGAACCGAATAAAGGAGATCGCCCGTATGTTGGACGCCAATCTTAAAGCCCAGTTGAAGTCATACCTGGAACGGGTCACCCAGCCGATCGAGATCGTCGCCTCCCTCGACGACGGTGCGAAATCCCAGGAAATGCTCGCGCTGCTCAAAGACGTTGCCAGTCTTTGCAGCCTGATTACCTTGCGCGACGACGGTAACGATGCACGCAAACCGTCGTTCTCGATCAATCGCCCGGGTGCCGATATCAGCCTGCGTTTCGCCGGCATCCCCATGGGCCACGAATTCACTTCGCTGGTGCTGGCCTTGCTGCAAGTCGGCGGTCACCCTTCGAAGGCCAGCAGTGAGCTGATCGAACAGATCCGCTCGCTCAAAGGCGAGTTCAACTTTGAAACCTACTTCTCGCTGTCCTGCCAGAACTGCCCGGACGTGGTCCAGGCGCTGAACCTGATGGCGGTGCTCAACCCGAACATCCGTCACGTCGCCATCGATGGCGCGTTGTTCCAGGACGAAGTCACTGAGCGCCAGATCATGGCCGTGCCCAGCGTCTACCTGAACGGTGTGAACTTCGGCCAGGGTCGGATGGGCCTGGAAGAAATCGTCGCCAAACTCGACACCAGCGCCATTGAGCGCCAGGCCGAGAAAATCAGCGCCAAGGAGGCCTTTGACGTGCTGGTGGTCGGTGGTGGCCCGGCCGGTGCGTCGGCGGCAATTTACGCCGCCCGCAAGGGGATTCGCACCGGTGTTGCCGCCGAGCGGTTTGGCGGTCAGGTGCTGGACACCATGGCCATCGAGAACTTCATTTCCGTGCAGGAGACCGAAGGGCCGAAGCTGGCGGTGGCGCTGGAAGAGCACGTCAAGCAGTACGACGTCGACATCATGAACCTGCAACGCGCCGACACCCTGGTGCCGGGCAAGCATGGGGAACTGCATGAAGTCAGGTTCGCCAGCGGTGCCAGCCTCAAGGCCAGGACCGTGATTCTGGCCACCGGTGCGCGCTGGCGTGAAATGAACGTGCCGGGTGAGCAGCAATACCGCAACAAGGGCGTGGCGTACTGCCCGCACTGCGATGGTCCGCTGTTCAAAGGCAAGCGCGTGGCCGTGATTGGCGGTGGTAACTCTGGCGTCGAGGCGGCCATCGACCTGGCCGGTATCGTCGCCCACGTGACCCTGCTGGAGTTCGATGTGCAGTTGCGCGCCGACGCCGTCCTGCAGCGCAAGCTGCACAGCCTGCCGAACGTCACCGTGATCACGAATGCACAAACCACGGAAGTCACCGGTGACGGTCAGAAGGTCAACGGCCTGCGTTACAAGGATCGCCAGTCAGGCGAGACCTTGGATGTGGCGCTGGAAGGGATCTTTGTTCAAATCGGCTTGCTGCCCAACACCGATTGGCTCAAGGGCACCGTCGAACTGTCGCCGCGGGGCGAGATCATCGTCGATAACCGGGGGGAGACCTCGATCCAGGGGGTGTTCGCCGCTGGCGACGTGACGACTGTGCCGTACAAGCAGATCGTGATTGCCGTGGGCGAGGGCGCCAAGGCATCGCTGAGTGCCTTCGATCACCTGATCCGTACCTCGGCCCCTGCATAAAGGCCTGGGCCGAAAACACAAAACCTCGTAGGAGCGAGCGTGCTCGCGATGGTCGCCAACGATAACGCGGGAAGGCTGGCCCCCCGCGGCGGTCTGAGGCTTATCGCGAGCAAGCTCGCTCCTACAGAGGGAATGTGGCGGAGGTTACAGCGGCGCCGGCTGAATGATTTCAACCCAGTACGCATCCGGGTCCTTGATGAAGGCCAGGCTCTTCATGCGGCCGTCATTCAAGCGTTTCTGGAAGTCACAGCCCAGGGCTTCGAAGCGCTCGCACGCGGCGCGAATGTCGGGGACGGCAATGCAGATATGACCGAAACCACGCGGGTCGGTGTTGCCATTGTGGTAGGCGAAATCGGTGTCGTTCTCGGTGCCGTGGTTGTGGGTCAGTTCCAGGATGCCCGGGATCGACTTCATCCACTGGGTGCGGGCAGCCGCGTCGGCGGGGATCTGGTTCTTGTCGACCAGCGCGAGGAAATACAGGCTGAACTCGGCTTCCGGGAAGTCACGCTTTTCCACCAGGGTGAAGCCCAGGATGCGCGTGTAGAAGTCCAGGGACTTGGTGATGTCCTTGACCCGCAGCATGGTGTGGTTGAAGACGAATTGCTGGGTGGCGGTGTCAGGTTGGGCGGTGACGCCGGGGAAGGTATTCAGTTCGTGCAGGCTCATGGGCCCTCCGGAAAACAAGTGGGGCAAACGACGCTGCGGACAGTAACTGTCCTTGGGCTTGCGGTGTGCCAATGATACGCAACGGACCGGGTTGCGCCAAAGTAAAACCTTGGGCTATTGCCTGGGCGAGCGGCTGGGCTCAGACTTTGAAGCTCGCCCCGCCAGTGTTCTGCATGATGATCCGACTGTATAAATCCCTATTCGTATTCACTTGTCTGTTTTCGGCTATCGCGTGTGCACAGCCGGCACTTCCCGAGATCGCCTGGCCCAGTGGCTGGCAGGTGCAAGCACTGACGCAAGAGGCGGAACCCGCACCCAGTTCGCCGCAGGTCGTCAGGCAACGTGCGATAAAAAACGATGAAAATGGTGATCCGGTATTGGTCATGGAGTTGACCATGAGCCAGGTTGAAGTCGGGCATGAAGTCAATGTGCAGGGTGTCCTGCTGGAAATGCGCAAGTCGATACAGAAGGATTTTTTTCGAAGCGGCTATCAGAGTGTGTGCAACAAGATCCATCCCGCTACATTGAGCCGGTTATCGGCCCTGGAAACCACCTGCACGGTTACCCGTAATGGTCAGATGCTGTTGTCGCAAACCGTGGTCGCTGCGGTAGATGGCGATAAGGTCTATGTATTTTCCTATGCCGGCCAGGCTGAGGCTTATGCAAAAAACCAGGGTGAAATACAGGACTTTCGAAATAGTTTGAAACTTTGATGGCTGGCGCAGGGGGGTAATGCCAGTCAGTTAAGGAGGTGAAGTCGCATTTGTAGGAGCGAGCGTGCTCGCGATGAACTCAAGAGCAACGCGTTTAATCAGAAAACACGCATTATCGTTAACGTCCATCGCGAGCACTCGAGCGTCGACCGGCTGCACCTACAAAGGTCGACGTTCGCTTAACTGACTGGCATTAGGCGCCGGGGGGCTGTGATTTCAGCGCTGTGGCGCAGGCCCATTATCCAAATGGATTATATAAAAAGTTAGTTTGAGGGATTTATCGGCTTTTGCAACTAGATCGACGATCATGCCAGGCATGAAAAAGCCCTGCATATGCAGGGCTTTTGGCGTGGCGTCGAAGACTTAGGCGCGAAGCCAGGAATCAACGGTGCTGGTGCCGTATTGTTCCTTCCAGGCTTTCAGGCCGCGGTGATTACCACCCTTGGTTTCGATCAGCTCACCGGTGTGCGGGTTCTGATAAACCTTGACCACGCGCGCGCGGCGGGTCTTGGGGGCCGCAGCCAGTTGCAGGCCGGACTTAGGGTTCGGGTCGAGGATGGCGATAATGTCGCGCAGGCTCTTGCCGTAGGTTTTCATCAGCCCCTGGAGCTTTTCTTCGAATTCGATTTCTTTCTTCAGCCCGGCGTCGTTCTTCAGGGATTCCAGCTGCGCGAGCTGTTCTTGAAGGGCCTTTTCAGCTGCACGAAACTCAGCGAGTCTGGACAATATCTTTACTCCAATAGTGTGTTTGGCTGATACATACCGCCAACAAAGCTATAAGCCAAGAGCCTTGTAGCGACTCGGGGGATAGTGGCTCACCTGCCAATCCTGCTCAGGCAGGAAAAATTGTAGTAGTTAATTGAGTCGGAGTAAATCACGTCTTTTTCAAGATGTAAGGTTGCCCGGCGTTTTTTACGCAAGGGTGTGCGCCTAGTCATGGGATTCCATTTTTCAGGGCAGTTTGACCAAGGGCTTAGTGGTTCTTGAGCTCGATAATGAAGTCCGCAGCGGGCATGGGGCGACCATACAGATAACCTTGCAGGAAGTTGACCCCATGCTGGGCAAGATAGTCACTCTGCTGCAGAGTTTCCACGCCTTCGGCGACGATGCCCAGATCGAGTTTTCCGGAGAGTTCAATGATGCTTTCCAATATATGCCCGGACAAGGCATCGGCCCCGATCATCGCCACGAAACTCTGATCGATTTTCAGGAAGTCCACATTGAACTGGCGCAAGTAGCCCAGGCTGGAGTGCCCGGTGCCGAAGTCGTCGATTGCAATCTTCACCCCCAGCTCATGCAGTTGCTCGAACAGTTGAAGGGTCACGGGCGAGGGGACAATGAGTTCGCGTTCCGTCAGTTCCAGAATCAGCGCCACCGAGCCTGGCGAGAAGGCAGCGAGGAACTCACGGCAGTCGTCGACCAGTGCCAGGTCCTGGCAATGGTTGGCGGTGATGTTGATGCCGATATGGAACAACTCGTTCAAGTGTTGGGTATGGGGCGCGAGCAAGGCGGCGGTCTGGCGCATCAACGAGCGCGTCATCGGAACAATCAGTCCCGAATGCTCGGCGAATGGAATGAACAGGTCGGGACGCACCACGCCTTCTTTCGGGTGCTTCCAGCGCATCAGGACTTCGACCCCGGCCCATTGTTTGTTGTCGCCATGCACCACGGGCTGAAAGTAGGGAACGAACTCGCCGGCCTCCAGTGCGCGCTGCAATTCAAGGCTGGGCGAAGACGAGCGTTTTTGCAGCCAGTGGGTGATGGTGCCGGCGATCACGCCAAAGAAAATCAGCAGGCTGAACAGCGGCGGGTATTCACTGGCCATGTAACGCCAGACTTCACCCTCGGGAAAGCCGGCTTCCACGCCATAGGCATACCGTGAGGACTGCAGACTGCTGCGGGCGACCGGCAACTCGGGAGGCGGGGTCTCGTGCACCTTGCCATCGGCCGACAACCAGCTGTCACCGACTTGCAACAGCAACAAGGTCTTGCGGCCGATCAGGCGCAGGACATTGCTCAGGTGATAGCCATCCAGCGTGGTCAGTGCGCCTTGCCGGCCTTCACTGAGGCGATACACCAGCAGTGCGGTGTCAGGGGTGACGGGATTGCCGTTCATCAACCATAACTTGCCTTGGGTGTACTCACCCGGATCGACCTTTTCCTTGAAGTCGCCAAACAATGAACTGCAGTAAAGGATGTTGTCCCACACCAGATTGGTCGAGCGTACAAAAGGCCGGCGGGTGACTTGTTCACGCAAGGCCAGCGTGACATCGGCGCAGGGTTGTCCGGCCAGGGGCAACAGCACCTGGGCCGCGTGGGCGGTGTTGTCGAGCATCAGGTCGAACTGGCGCACAGCTTCGACGGCGGTCTGATGGGTATTTTGCGTGAGCCGGAACTCGGCTTGCATGTGCAGAATGATCACGCCCAACAGCACGGGAACCAGGCCGGCCAATAAGGTGATGGCATTGCGAACGGCGGGTTTTCGGCGGGGCTTGAGGGTCAGTGGCATGGGTGAAACCTGTGACGATGGGGTAGGGCTCTCAAATGCAGGCGTGGCAAGGGCATTCGTCCCCCAAAGAGCGCCGGTACCGGGGATGATAGATGGCGCTTGGCGTTTATGCTTTTCAACGGTAATCCAGTTGCCGTGCCAGCTTGATGAACGCCAGCGTGGCCGGTGATGCCTGGCGCTCATCCAGTACGGCCAGCCCGACCTGGCGCTCGACCTTGGGTGACAGTGGTCGCTTTACATAGCGCGGCTGCTGGGTATCGGGCAGCGAGCCTTCGGCAACGATCGTGAGGGCGTCACCGCGACTGACGGTTTCCAGGGTGCTGAGCAGCTGCGAACTGCGATAGCGGATATCCGGCTTCAGCCGGGCCGCACTGAACAAACGCGACACCAGCTCCGCCGAGCCGGCTTCGGTGAGGATGAACGGGTCGTGGCACAGGTCACTCAAACTCAGGCTGTCACGTTGGGCGAGGGGATGCTGTAGCGGAATCAGTGCCACCATCTGGTCCTCGACCAGGGCAAAGGTGTCGAAACGCTCCTCGGGCAGCACCACAAAGCCCACATCAATGCGCCGTTCCTCCAACCACTGCACGACCTGTCGGTCAGGCCCCTCATCAATGTGCACTTCGATCCCGGGCCAGGCGGCGCGGTACTGCTGCAATATCATCGGTAGCAGCTTGATCGAAGAGGTCGGGCCGAAAGAGCCAATGCGTAGCGTGCCGCGTTTCATGCCTCGGGCATCCGCCGCCTCCTGGCGCAAGGTACTGGCCAGGCCGAGCATGGCCCGGGCACGCAGCAGCAACGGCTGGCCGATGTCGCTCAGTTCAACCCGGGACGGATGCCTTCTGAGTAACTCGACGCCCAACTCCTGCTCCAGTGACTTGATGGCGTGGGACACCGCCGACTGGCTGATGCCCAGGCGGTTGGCCGCGCTGGTGAAGCTTTGCAGCTCGGCCACCCGGGAAAATATCTCGAGCTGGGTCAGTGTCATGAGTAATTGCTCATTTTACGATGATCGATCATGAGGTAAAGAATACGCCATTAGCGCAATGCCAGTGAGTTAAGTGAACGCCGACTTTTGTAGGAGCGAGCGTGCTCGCGATGAACTCAAGGGCAACGCAGTTACTCAGAAAGCACGCGTAATCGTTAACGTCCATCGCGAGCGCGCTCGCTCCTACAAATGCGACCTGTGCTCCTTAACTGAACAGCATTGCGCCATCAGCGCGCCTTTTTTCTCAGGAGTCTCATGAAAAGCCTTGTCCAGAGCCGCTCCCGTGAGTCGGATGCGCCCGTCTACCTGAAACTGGCTGCCGTCACCATGATCTGGGGCGGCACCTTTGTTGCCGGTCGGTTTCTGGCGGACGGGCTGACGCCCTTGTTGGCCGCCAGCCTGCGGTTCCTGCTGGCGAGCCTGGCGCTGCTGCTGTTCATGGCCGCGGCGCGCATTCCGCTGGTACGCCCGACATTCAGGCAGTGGCGGCAATTGGCGCTGCTGGGGTTCTTCGGGATCTTCTTCTATAACCTGTGTTTCTTTTACGGTTTGCGGTTGATCAACGCATCGCGGGCGTCGCTGATCGTGGCGCTCAACCCGGCGGTTATCGGCCTGGCCTCGTGGTTGTTGTTCAAGGAGCGGCTGAGCAGGATCCAGGTCGCCGGCATCGCACTGTGCCTGGTCGGCGCCGGCGTGGTCATTCTCGGGCGCAACCCCTCGGCGCTTGACGGGGCGGCGGCAGATACCTGGCTGGGGGATGTGCTGATACTTGGTTGCGTGCTGGGGTGGGGCGTCTATTCGTTGTGTTCCAGAGGGCTGAATCAGGCGCTGGGGCCGCTGCACACGGTCACCTATTCCATTGTGCTGGGTACCCTGATGCTTTGGGCGACCAGTGCCGTGCGGGGTGAGGTGAGTCTTGAGGCACTCATCGACCTGCAGGCGGGGCAGTGGTCGAGCCTGTTGTATCTGGGCGTGCTGGGCTCGGCTTTGGCCTATATCGGCTACTACGACGGGCTCCGCCAGATCGGCGCTACCCGTTCCGGAGTGTTTATCGCGCTGAACCCGCTGACCGCGGTGATCCTGGGCGCGCTGTTGCTGGACGAGCAGATGAGCGGCGCGATGTACCTGGGCGGCGGGGTGATTCTGCTCGGCATCTACCTGTGCAACAAACCCTTTGCATGGGCGCGAAAAAGGGGGATTTTATAGAGAAGGCGGACAAACCGTTTTACGCTGTGTAGAATCGGGTTACGCATATAAGAATAACGTCTTCTGGCAGCAGAAGCCTCGCCCGTAAAAGCCTTGGGTCGACAATGAAGATATTTGGGTTCCAATTGATCTACGGTGATTTTCTCGCCCGCAGTGTGCGAGGAATCTCCTGCGCGCCACCTGTCGCACTCAGCATTGCTCGAAACTAACGATCCGTTAATTCCAGAAAAAGCATGATGAGGCGCCAACCATGGCAGATTTATACGAAAACCCAATGGGCCTGATGGGCTTCGAGTTCATCGAACTGGCATCGCCAACCCCGAACACCCTTGAGCCGATCTTCGAGATCATGGGGTTCACCAAGGTCGCGACCCACCGTTCCAAAGACGTGCACCTGTATCGCCAGGGCGCGATCAACCTGATCCTCAACAACGAACCCCACAGCGTGGCCTCGTACTTCGCGGCCGAACACGGCCCCTCGGTGTGCGGCATGGCGTTTCGTGTCAAGGACTCGCAACAGGCCTACAAGCGGGCACTGGAGCTTGGCGCCCAGCCGATTCACATCGAGACCGGCCCGATGGAACTGAACCTGCCGGCGATCAAAGGCATCGGCGGCGCGCCGTTGTACCTGATCGACCGTTTTGGCGAAGGCAGCTCGATCTATGACATCGACTTCGTGTTCATCGAGGGCGTTGACCGCAACCCGGTCGGCGCTGGCCTGAAGATCATCGACCACCTGACCCACAACGTGTACCGCGGTCGCATGGCCTACTGGGCGAACTTCTACGAGAAGCTGTTCAACTTCCGCGAGATCCGCTACTTCGACATCAAGGGCGAATACACCGGCCTGACCTCCAAGGCCATGACCGCGCCGGACGGCATGATCCGCATCCCGCTCAACGAAGAGTCGTCCAAGGGCGCGGGGCAGATCGAAGAGTTCCTGATGCAGTTCAACGGCGAGGGCATCCAGCACGTTGCGTTCCTGTCCGATGACCTGATCAAGACCTGGGATCACCTGAAAAGCATCGGCATGCGCTTCATGACCGCGCCGCCTGAGACCTACTACGAAATGCTCGAAGGCCGCTTGCCGAACCACGGCGAGCCGGTGGGCGAGCTGCAGGCGCGCGGGATTCTGCTGGATGGCTCTTCGCAAGAAGGCGACAAGCGCCTGCTGCTGCAGATCTTCTCGGAAACCCTGATGGGGCCGGTGTTCTTCGAATTCATCCAGCGTAAAGGCGACGATGGTTTCGGCGAAGGCAACTTCAAGGCGCTGTTCGAATCGATCGAGCGCGACCAGGTACGTCGTGGCGTGCTGGCCACCGAGTAAGGTTCTGACGCTGTAAAAAAAACGCCCGGTCAGGTTTCAAGCCTGACCGGGCGTTCTGGTTTATGACATCGATTTTCGTTGCTGCCGGACCAGGTGCTTGAAGCCCTCGAACACCAGCACCAGCACCGCCAGCCAGATCGGAATGTAGGTCAGCCATTCCCCCGCCTTGATGCTTTCTCCCAGCAGCAGCGCAACCCCCAGCAGCAGCACTGGCTCGACGTAGCTGAGCAGGCCGAACAGGCTGAATGGCAGCAGGCGGCTGGCGATGATGTACACCACCAGCGCCGATGCACTGATGATCCCGAGTACAGGAATCAGCAATGACAGCCATGGGTGCTGATCGAACACCCCAAAGCCTTGTTCGCCATGGTGCACGACCCAGTAGGCCACCGGCAGCAGCAGCGCCATGTCCAGCCACAAACCGCCGAGGTTGTCCGCCGCCAGGCGTCGGCGCAGCACGAAATAGGTGGGGTAACCGATGGCCACCAGCAGGGTCGCCCAGGAAAAACTGCCCACCTGATACAACTCGTTGAGCACGCCGAGGGTGGCCAGGAACGCCGCAATCTTCTGCAGATACGACAGCCGTTCGCCGTACACCATGCGCCCGGTCAGTACCATGGTCAGGGGCAGCAGGAAGTAGCCCAGCGAAACGTTCAGGCTGTGACCGTTCAGCGGTGCCCACATGAACAGCCAGAGTTGCACGCCGAGCAAGGCCGACGACAGCAGCAAGCCACCGAACAGTGCCGGTTTGCCGGCGACCCGCCGCAGGATCTCGACGACCCGTTTCCACTCGCCGGACACCAGCATGAACACGGTCATGCAAGGTACGGTCAACAGCATGCGCCAGCCAAAGATCTCCACGCCGTCCAGTGGCGACAGCAGGGAGGTGTAGTAATACATGACGGCGAACAGCACTGAGGCTGACACCGATAGAGCGATACCTTTAGACACGCAGTCCTCGCCAAACACGGGGGGAAATTCAAGAGGGCAGAGGATAGCGTGGATTGCCCGGCGGATGTGCGCGCACACCCTGTGGCGAGCAAGCTCGCTCGCCACAGGGTGTGCGGTCCGTCCGCACACCCTGTATCGGCGTTTATCAGGCCCGCAAGGTGCGGGTCATGCGCAGCGCCAGCAGGCTGCCGCCAACAATCACCCCCGCCAGCACATACAGCGCGGCATCGGTCGAACCGCTGGTGTCCTTGACCCAGCCCACCAGGTACGGGCTGAGGAAGCCAGCCATCTGGCCCATTGAGTTGATCAGTGCCAAACCACCGGCCGCCGCGCCAGCGCTGAGCATGGCGGTGGGTACCGGCCAGAACATCGGCAGGCCGGTGAGGGCGCCCATGGTGGCGATGCTCAGGCCGAGAATGGCGATGGCCGGTGTCGTGGCGAAGTTCACCGCAATCAACAAGCCCACGGCGCCCATCAACATTGGCACCACCAGGTGCCAGCGACGTTCTTTGCGCAGGTCTGCCGAACGGCCGACGACCAGCATGAACACCGCCGCCAGCAGGTAGGGAATCGCACTGAGCCAGCCGATCACCAGATTGTCGCTGAAGCCCAGGTTCTTGATGATCGACGGCAACCAGAAGTTGATCGCGTACACGCCACTCTGGATGCAGAAGTAGATCAGGCCGAACGCCCAGATCGCCGGGTTCTTGAACACCGCCTGCAGCGAGTCGGTGGCGGTCTTGGGTTTGTTGCTCCAGTCGATGGCCTGGTCCGCCTCGAGTACCGCGCGTTCATGGGGCTTGAGCCACTTGGCGCTGGCAAAGTTGTCGCTCAACAGGAAGTACGCCATCAGGCCCAGCACCACGGTCGGGATGCCTTGCAGCAGGAACATCCACTGCCAACCCGCCAAGCCACCCTGGCCGGCGGCGAAGTGGTTGAGGATCCAGCCGGAGAACGGGCTGCCCAGCAGGCCGGAAACCGGGATGGCCGACATGAACAGCGCCATGATGCGGCCACGGCGGAAGGTTGGGAACCACTGCGAGAGGTACAGCACCACGCCCGGGAAGAACCCGGCTTCGGCGGCGCCGGTGAACAGGCGCAAGGTGTAGAACTCGGTGGGCGTGGTGACGAACAGCAGGCAGGTCGACAGCGTGCCCCAGGTCACCATCATCACCGCGATCCAGCGTCGCGGGCCGAACCGGGTCAGTGCCAGGTTGCTTGGCACACCGCACAGCACGTAGCCGATAAAGAAGATCCCGGCCCCGAGGCCGTATACGGTTTCGCTGAATTTCAGCGCATCGAGCATCTGCAACTTGGCAAAGCCAACGTTGACCCGGTCCAGGTAATTGAACAGGTAGCAGATGAAGATGAAGGGGATCAGGCGCAGGGTAATGCGCTTGTAGACGGCGTTCTTGTCGTCATCGGTGGCCAGTATGGCAGCGGCGCTCTGTGACATGGCGGGTCTCTCTTTATTATGATTTTTTGCGGTGCGAGGGTAACGTTGACCGCCTGAAGAGTCTCGGTCACCCATTGGCGGATGTCTTTGTGCCTGAGCACAGGGTTTGCGCCAACCGCCTGTGCGGGTGAACAACAATCATTGCCCCGTGTTTCAAGGAATACGCCCCATGTTCGAACTCGATCACGACCTGGCGCAGGATATCGTCGACCGGGCGATGGCCATTCTGCCCTACAACGTCAATGTCATGGACAACCAGGGGCTGATCCTGGGCAGCGGCGAGCCCGAGCGGATCAACACCCGGCACGAAGGCGCGCAGTTGGTGCTGGCCAACGGTCGGGTGGTGGAAATCGATGCCCAGACCGCCGCGCACCTCAAGGGCGTGCAGCCAGGGATCAATCTGCCGTTGCTGCTCGATCAACGCTTGATTGGCGTGCTGGGTATTACTGGCGAACCCGAGCAGCTACGCACCTATGCCGAACTGGTGCGCATGACCGCCGAGATGCTGGTCGGCCAGCGTAACCAGCAGGCTGAACAGCAATGGCGCCGCCAGCGTTGTGATGACCTGCTGGCACTGTTGCTCAGTGACGCGGGGGACTCGCCACGGCTGATCGACGAAGCCCGGCAAATGGGCCTCAAGCCGCAATTGGCGCGTACTCCATATTTGTTTGAATTGGGTCTGGAACACGCCGGCGGGCAAACGGTAGAGGCCTTGAGTGCCTGGCTGAGTTCCCGTTACCCCGATAGCTGGTGTGTGAGTTCGGCCAAGTCCTCGTTGCTGTGGTGCCGGCCAACGACCCAGACCGTGGACAACGAACGCTTGCTGGAAAAACTCCAGGGCCTGGGCTGGAACATTCTGCGTATCGCCGTGGGCGGCCAGGCCGATGGCTTGCAGGGCCTGCGTCGTTGCTATAGACGGGTCGGCGACTTGTTGGCCTATGGCCGCGACGTGCTGCCGCACAGCCGCTTGCTGACCCTCAATCGCTATCGTCTGCCGGTCATGCTCTGGCGCCACCGCAACGACGATGCACTGGATGAACTGCTCAACCCGCTGCGCAAGGTGATTGCCAGGGACACCAATGGCCAGTTGTTGGCGACGTTGCGCAGTTGGTGCGAACACGACGGCCAGAGCCAGGCCTGCGCCGAGGCCCTGGGCATTCACCGCAACAGCCTGCGCTATCGCATGGAGCGGATTGCCGAGCTCAGTGGCGTCGATCCATTGCGGCTGGACGGCATGCTGGCGTTGTACCTGGGCGTACAGCTACTGCCGCAAACCGATACGCCATTGCGCGTTTGTGGAAATGAACAATAAACCCCGGTGGTGTTTGTGCAGTGGACCGGCGTCATTGGCCAAGGCAACTGGCAGCATGCTCTGCATAACAACCGGAGAATTCACATGAAGATCGTCATCGCCCCCGACTCGTTCAAGGACAGCCTGAGTGCCATTGGCGTGGCGGATGCCATTGCCCGGGGGCTGGCCGACGTCTGGCCGGATGCGCAATTGGTCAAATGCCCGATGGCCGATGGCGGAGAAGGCACGGTCGAGGCGATTCTCGCCGCCTGCGCTGGCGAGTTGCGCAGCACTCGGGTGCAAGGGCCATTGGGCGAGCCAGTCGAGGCCCATTGGGGCTGGTTGCCCGAAAGCCACACCGCGATCATTGAGATGGCAGAAGCCAGCGGTCTGCAATTGGTGCCGCTGGAGCAGCGTGATGCGTGCATCAGCAGCACCTTTGGCACCGGCGAGCTGATCCGCGCGGCGCTGGATGCCGGTGCCCGACGCATCATCCTGGCCATTGGCGGCAGTGCCACCAATGACGGTGGAACGGGTGCGATACAGGCCCTGGGCGTGCGCTTGCTCGATGCTCGGGGGCAAACACTTCCTCGCGGCGGCCTGGTACTCAAGGACCTCGCGCGAATCGAACTCGATGGCATGGACCCGCGCCTGGCCGAGGTCCGTTTCGAAATCGCTGCCGACGTCAACAATCCACTCTGCGGTCCCCAGGGGGCCTCGGCGATTTTCGGCCCGCAGAAAGGCGCTTCGCCGCAACAGGTGCTGCTTTTGGATCAGGCTCTTGGCCACTTCGCCGATCATTGCGCGCAAGTGCTGGGCAAAGACCTGCGCGACGAACCTGGAAGCGGCGCCGCGGGTGGCCTGGGGTTTGCCGCCAAGGCGTTTTTGCAGGCGCAATTTCGTCCGGGCGTGGAAGTGGTGGCGGAACTGGTCGGGTTGGCGCAGGCGATGCGTGGCGCCGATCTGGTGATCACTGGCGAAGGCCGCTTCGATGCCCAGACCTTACGTGGAAAAACCCCTTTTGGTGTCGCGCGAATTGCCCGACAACAGGGCGTGCCGGTCATCGTCATCGCCGGCACCCTGGGCGAGGGTTACGAGCAGATGTATGCACAGGGTGTCGATGCCGCATTTGCCTTGCCCTCGGGACCGATGAGTCTGGCCCAGGCCTGCACTGAGGCGCCGCGACTGCTGCGCGAGCGGGCAGGGGATATTGCACGCGTCTGGCGAGTGGTGCTCAAGGCTGAATCCGTGCGACCTGTACAAACACCCACCTGTCAAGTCTGACAGTATCGCGGTTAAAAAATACGGCGCTTAATTCGCTCAGGTCATTACGGCCAGGCAGGGCGACAGGGCGTTGTTTGCAGTGCACATGTCGTGAGTCGAACTGCCTGACATCTTTGGTAGGCCATGAAGCCGTTCATGGCCGAAATCGAATGGTTGCGGAGCGATAAACATGGCACGTTCGTATGATGCGTCAAAAGCCGAGCAAGTACGCAAACACTATCGTGAGAGCCGGTTCGTTGCGGTGGATTTGGGTCCACCGGTGCTGGTGGATAAGATTCCCGGTGATGCCGATGGATTAATGCCGCACGATAAAGTTTCTGCTCCCTTGGAGATAGAGATCCCGCTGTTCTCGGATCGACATCGTTTTGTGCCAAACTTGCTGACAGTGGAGTGGTTGCCCGCCAGTTCATCGGAATATTTATTGGTTTTTGAAGAAGATGTACCTGGATCAGTTGCCTTGCCCGATGATCGGTTCCCTCTACTGAGGCAGCTCCCCCTCAGCCTTTTTCAGAACTACGAAGGTAAGTTCGAGTTTCGTTACCGTGTCCGCAACTGGAACGATAATACGATAGAAAGAGAGTCACCCCCAGCACCGGTGACGATCGACAGGATAGGGCCTATCCATCCTGGAACACCCGAGGCGATTGAGGGTGTTCCCGCGTTGGTTACCTCCGATATTCTGACGCGCGATGGTGGCGTGAAGTGCCAGATCCCGGACTTCGATGAAGACAAAAAAGAGTTTGTCAGGGTAATGGTGGGACTGATGGATAAACCGCCGGAGTCGGCGGCGGAATTTCCTGCCTTGGTGGTGATTGATGAGTTGCTTGATCCCGGTCGGCAAATCCTGATACCCGAGAATTTTGTAACTACCATCGGTTCGAAATTACAGTACCTGGTGTATTACTTGTACGATAAGGCGGGGAATCGCAGTGAGCGGTCTTACGACCGAAGTATTCAAGTGGCACTGGGCGAACTGCCAAGTGGTTTGTCGCCGTGCGAGGTGCCGTTGGCCGATGATGACGGGTTCATTGATCGTGCCGATGGGGCCATGCCGGTAAAAGTCCATATTCCCGAGTATACCGACTGGCAAACCACCGACGGCATTGTGATTGAGTTTGGTAATCAGACCCTGGCACGCACGCCCGTAGGCGCGCACCTTGAGTTTCCTCTGGAAATCACGATTCCGTGGTGGCGCGTGTCGGCAGCCTATGACTTCCTGGCGGGAGGGCCACAGGAAATCCAGGTAGACTACCGAGTGTTTCGTGGTGACTATCCCACCCGATCGCCGGCACCGACCCCGGCGATCTTGATCCTCGAACTCCCCGGGCCAGAGAATCCGAATCCCGAACCGATCAATCCGGTTCTTGATGTGATCCGGTTCTTGAGCTCCAGGGGCAGTGATAGCGAGTTGACGATCGATGATATCGACGAGCACGCCACGGCTTTTTTCAAGTTGCCGGACAATGTCGTGGCCAACGATGTATTCACCATTACTTATAATGGTCGGGTGATCAGCTCTGCACCTTATACAGTCAGCGGAAGCGAAGACCCCAATCAGGAAGTTTCGCGATCGATTCCATGGGACGATATTAAACTCACTCCGGTCATGACCGGGCTGGAGATGTTCTACACCTTCACTCGCCCGGGATTTGTCAATCCGCAGGAGTCGAAGCGGACAGCAATCGATGTCCTCGTTGAGGTGGTTGACCTGCCTGAGCCGTTGTTTCCCAAAGCCGTAGAGCTTGGAGGTGGCTATAAAATTTTCAATTGCACCTCACTCGAAGAAGACAGCGGCGCCTGGGGCGTCAAGGTGCATATCCCGGTATCAAATCACTTAAAAGCAGGGGTGTTGGTAAAGTTTTATTGGCAGACTTACGGGCCGGACGGGACTACCCCATTGCCTGGTACCACGATAGAAGAAGAAAGAGAAGTCTCATTGGCGGAGGAAAGTGCGGGTATGGACTGGTTCGTCGCCTATGACACCTATCTTAAACCGACGTATGTGCCGGGAACCTCGAGTTCGGGTGAGGGCAAGGCGATGTACAGCCTTCCCGTTCGCGGTGTCGATGAGTCATCTGAGTGGGAAGACGTCATTATTGGGGTATTTGAAAGCACGGGCTCAGGCAACGATCACTGCGTAATTTCCAGACCTTGAGAGTTGTTTTAGCCTGATGGCGGGAGGGTCTTTTTCTCCTGCCATCGGCCTCCTTTTTTGTAGGTTTAAACAGGATAAGTCCTACAGACCATTACAGGTTTTCTAACTAGTCTTGCGGTCTTTGAAAGTTCACGCAAAGACCATTGGTCTGACGTGCTTGACGTTTAAAACCTATAAATCTGTGGTGCCCGATGAACGCTAAATATACCTTCGTCCTCTATCCCTTGCCTGTATCCCTGAAGTGGATGAGCCTTCTGCCGTTGTTCCTGCTCAGTAGTCATTCGCTGGCCAAGGACATTACCAGAGACACCGTGATTGATAGCGGTGCTAGCGCTGAGAACTACCGCGTCAGAAACGGCGCCAATCTGACCGCCAATGGTGCGACGACCAAACAGATCCGGGTTGATCCGGGGTCCTCTGTGACACTGACGGGAACAACCGTCGACGGGACCGCGAGCAGCGTTGCTGTCGACCTGCTCGATGGCAACGCGTCCATCACGGGCAGTACTGTTACCGCCCGAACCACCGGCCTTTCACTGGGTTTCAGCGCGACTGGTTCGCCAGGCTCCAGGGCGACGGTCAGCGACAGTGATATTTCCGGTGGCGTGACAGGAGCCCTGGTCGGGAGCTTTGGTCAATTGCAATTGACCCGTAGCAAATTGACGGCAAGCAGCGATTTCGGGAGTGGTCTTCAGTTAGCCAGTGGCCAGGTATCGGCGACGGCCAGTGAGATTCGAGGCGGGGGTAATGGGGTTTTCTTTGCCCCCGGCAGCCTGGCGGCGGGTCAGGCGCTGCTAGTGCTCGATGATACGGAGGTTGAGGGCAAAACCGGCTCGGCGATTTTTGTCGATGATTTCGGCCTGACGCCGATTGACGCGCATATCGAGGTGCGTAACGGCTCCACTCTTTTGGGGGGCAATGGCACGCTTCTGGAGGTCAAGGGTGTGTCGACCGCGAGCATGCTGGTCGATCACAGCGATCTGCTGGGCAATGTCATTGCCGATTCCGCGGCCACGGCGAACATCACCCTGCAGAATCGGGCGACGCTGACCGGCCAACTGACCAACGTCGAACAGTTGACGGTCAACAGCGATGCCCGCTGGGTGATGGTCGCCGATGGCGAGGTCGCGAATCTCGCCCTCAACGGCGGTGGCGTCCAGTACGGCAATCCAGGCGAATACTACAGGTTGAACGTCGGAAATTTGTCGGGCGACGGCGGCACGTTCTACATGCACAACAACTTCAGCACGGGCCAGATCGACACCCTGGAAGTGACCGGCACCGCCAGCGGCGATCACCAGGTGGCACTCGACAGTAGCGGCACGGAACCCGTGGCTGCGGGTTCTACGGCAGTGGTCCGTATCGGTGACGGCGACGCCCGTTTTTCATTGCTGAACGGCCCGGTGGAGCAGGGAGCTTTTTCCTACGATCTGATCAAGCAGGGCGATAACGAATGGTTTCTCAACACGGCGACCCGCGTTGTCAGCCCGGGCACCCAATCGGTGATGGCCCTGTTCAACGCTGCGCCGACCGTCTGGTACGGCGAACTCAGCACCCTGCGCAGCCGCATGGGTGAAGTACGTCAGGACGGCGGCAAGGCGGGTGGCTGGATGCGTACTTATGGTAACAAGTTTGATGTCAATGCCAGTTCCGGCACGGCCTACCAGCAAACCCAGCGAGGCTTGTCGTTCGGTGTCGATGCGCCGCTGCCACTCGGTGACGGTCAATGGCTGGTGGGCTTGCTTGGCGGGTACAGCAAATCCGATCTGAACCTGAGCCACGGCACCAGCGGTACTGTCGACAGCTACTACGCAGGTGCCTACACCACTTGGCTGGATGAGCCGAGTGGTTACTACTTTGACGGCGTCTTGAAGTTCAACCGTTTCCAGAACACGTCTGACGTGCAACTCAGTGACGGCAAAAAGACCAAGGGCAAGTACGACAACACGGGTGTCGGTGCGTCTCTGGAACTCGGACGCCATATCAAGCTGGCCAATGATTATTTTCTTGAACCGTTCGCGCAACTGTCAGGGGTGATTGTTCAGGGCGAGGATTACGACCTGGATAACGGTCTCTCCGCTGAAGGTGATCGTACCCGTTCCTTGCTCGGCAAGGTCGGTGCCACGGCCGGGCGCAACTTCATGTTGGGTGAGGGCAAGGTGGTGCAGCCCTATCTGCGCGCCGCTTACGTGCATGAGTTCGCCAGCAATAACGAAGTCAAGGTCAACAACAACGCCTTCAACAATGACCTGTCGGGTTCCCGTGGCGAACTGGGCGCCGGAGTCAGCCTGACGTTGACGGACAAGGTTTCACTGCACGCTGAATTTGACTATAGCCACGGTGACAAGATCGAGCAGCCGTGGGGCGCCAATGTGGGCGCACGCTATCGCTGGTAATCGGACTCGCGTTGAGGAGAGGGTGTGAGGGTTCCTCTTCTCTTGCTGGCGTTATTGCAGTTGTTTCTGATGACCCATGGATAAACATGGGTTTGTTTTCCAACCACTCACCGGAAAGGTGTTTCTCGGTAGTCCTTCCGGCTCGCTGTTCAGTGAGGGAATAGACATGCCTAAGCACACGGCTCCTGTTGATGAACCCAATGCCAGCCTCGCTCCGCTCGTTATAGTCGGTGTATTGCCGCCGATCGAGGGTGGGGAAGACAATCTTTTGCCCAAAGATGCCTGGTTGAACCCACTGCGTGTCGAGTTCGAGTTGTGGAGTGATCACTCCACGCGTCCAGGCGCATTTGATCGTGTCCAGTTGATCTGGGACGGGGATGAAGCCAAGCCGATCGATGAAAAGCAATTTGACGGTCCCTATACAGAGGAGGACCTGGCGGACCTCTGGCTGGAAGTGCCGGCGTCCAGGCTGAGTGAAGGGGGCCACACGATTTTTTACAAGGTGTGGTCCTGGAATCAATCGCCGATACCGCGGGTAACGGAACCCGTCAATGTCACCATCGATAAAAGCCCGCCTGTTCTGGCGGGTGACCGCAAGATGGCTTTTCCTGAGGCCGTTGTTCCCCCAAGCAAAATCACCGCTCAATACCTGACGGCTAATAGTGATCAAGTGCTGGCAACGCTACCCGATTACGCCGTGAAAAAAGTCGGTGATGTCATTAGCTGGTATTGGGAAGAGTTCCCCAACAGTCAGCTCCTTGTCGATAGCCTGACCCTGGACCCGGGCAATGTCGGCCAGCCTCTGCACCTTCCCCTCAAGGGGGACATGTTGCGCGAGCGCGGTAATGGCCTACGGTATGCCACGTGTCGAGTGCGTGATCGAGTCGGTCATGAGGTCACGACGTTGCATGTCCTTCTGGACGTCAACATCCTGCCGCCGCCACTGCGCAAGCGTCCTTCGGTCAAAGAGGCAACAGGCGCAGTACTGGATCCGCTGTTTTATGGCGTTTCGGGCGTGACCGTTGTCATCCCCAGACAGGACGATGAGGACCTGGGGCTCAAGCGAGAGGTCTTCTGGCGGGGGTATGGAGAGTTGGGGTCTCACCATGCGCTGGAGCCTAACCCTGCGAATGCGCGAGAGTATCCGATACCACCGGCGGCCATCGTGCCCAACATCGGCGCAGGTAGCTATCTCCCCTTTCTGAGTCTAGACATTCAGGTACTTGCGTGATCGGCGTCCCTTGCGGTTTACAAGTAGGTGATGGTGAACGATAGCGAGCCCTTGGCAGAGCCCGCTTCTACCAGATCCGGCGCTGCGGTCTGGTAGAGGCGGGCTTTGAAACTCAAGGTGGTGGTCCCGGGGTTGATGGCCTTCAGCTTGACTTCGCTGGCCAGTGCGATAGGGGTTTCATCGTCATGCAGAATTTGCATGACCACGCCTTTGGCCGTCGAGCCGGTGCCCAGGGTAAATTGACCTGATGCGGCATCATGGATGAGAGAACCCGCGGTCGGCTCCAGGCGTATGTGTGCATAGGTGATGGTTTGCGCAGGGGTTCTGTCATCGGCCCGGCAGGCATTGAGTGTAATGTTGAAAGGCTCCGGCGTTGTGCTGTGACCAACGGCGGTGAACTCCGAGAGGTTCCACGTGCCCAGGTCTACCGGGTCGGCGCTGACGGGGTTTGTCGAAAGCGTGCACTCCGCTTGAATGACGGTCCCGGTGAGGGACATGGTGAATGCATTACCCACTCCGCTGAATTCGCCGCCAAGCAGGTCTGGGACATTCAGTTGATGTATGCCCGGTGCGATGTCACCGGTTTTGATGAAGGTGATATAGGGCCACATTAGCGAGTGCGTAAGTATGAATGGCATGTACCGCTGAATATAGCCCGCATAAGGCACCGCCAAGCTGCCACTGACTGACGTCCATGCGGTGTCGTATTGCGGGCTCAGTTTGACCACCACACCGACCCCATCGACATTGGTCATGAGTACTTTCCCGGTAATGTCTTCGCCATTGACGGGATTGAAAGTACCCGGCACGAGCGGTACATGATTGCGCCCAATGAAGTCGATCCGGGGGCCATTAGTATGGCAGTCAATTGCCAGTCCACCACCACTTACCGGCCCGTAGCGTCTGTTTACCGGCCCAATGGGCGTGCTTCGTGGCACATCCCTGGGCACGTAATGGGTACCGGCGTTGATTGTGTAGGCGATAGGCCCCGGAGTTCCGTCCTTCCAATAACAAGTATCGGCGGCGTGTGCCAGGGTCAAAGGGATAAAGGGGCTGACCACGGCAAGGGTCAGGCTACCTAGCAAGGTTTTGCTCGATATCATGTTAAATCCTGAAATAAGCAGACCGATAGACTCATGGCGCATCGGCTTGGAAAAAAGTTGCCATGTCTGCATCACAGGCACGTCAGTTCCTGTATCCGATAGCCTTGTTCTTGCGCCTGGTTGTCAATGTCCACGGGCAGTTGGCATTGCTCGGCAGGTTTTTCACCCCAGCGCACATGCAGTGTTCGGATGTCGGCAGTCGTGCCCAGCATGAACTGTCCGGCCTGTCCGACAATGCCCAGTGGCTCGCCCGCTGCATCACTGACTTGCGCGCCAAACGGCAAAGGCTCACCACGACTGTTACGAGCCGTGATGACCAACCGTTGTACCTTGCGCGCGGCAAAGCCGGCCTTGACCACCGCCCCGCGACGTGGCACCACGTGCGCCACGCCATTGTCGATTTCAACATTCGGCCCCAACTCACTGCTGTCGAGTACCACCCGATTGACGCGGTAAGGTCGAAGGTAGGGGATCAGGGCATAGCCGCGCTCATTGGTCTTGACGGCCGTGGCGTTCAATACACCGATACCGGCAATATCCGGGACATCGACCAGGCCGCTGGTTTCGCCCAGGTAAGGCCCAAGCTCGATACCGCCTTCGTGCAGCAGCAGTGCGCCGCTGGCATTCATGGACAGGCTGTTGTACTGGGTACCTTGGGTTACACCAGCACCAAAACTCGCAACGGGCGTTTGATAACCCATCGACAGCTCTGCGGTTTGCTGATTGGCGGCGCTGTTTGCCAGCGCGGCGCGGTAGTTCAGGCGGTGCTGGTCGTGACTACCGGAAACGCTGGCGCGTTGGCTGAATTGTCCCTGGCTTTCCCTGACATCGAAGGTGGCGGTGCTCGAGCGGCCGAAGTCCAGGGGAAGCGAAACGCCAAAGCTGACTTGCCTGTCGCTGAGCCCGGAATCCTTTAGCGATTGGGAAGCGTATAGGTTGTAACTGATGTTTTTGTGTTGTGTATTGAACTGAAACTGGAATTGTCGTTGCTGATAATCGGTGCGCCAGTAGTCTTCCTGGGACAGCGTCAGGTTGATGGAGCTTGAAGTGCCGATGTTTTGGTTAATCGCGGCCTCCAGGCGACTGCGCCGGCTGCCGTGAAAGCGCGAATCCTGAGCGCGTTCGCGCAGGGCTTCATCGAAATCACGGTAGCCTTGCGTGGAATAGCGATAACCGGCAAAGCGCAGGTTGGTGCGGGTCTCAAAGGTTTTCCCGTACTTGAGGGCGTAACTCATGCCCTGGCTCTGCTGACGGCTGTCGTTGGGGTTGGTGTCGGCACGCGACTGTGTGACATCAAACGACAACGCGCCGACTTGGCCCAGGTTCATCGCCAGCCCGATTGCGCCGGCCTGATAAAAGTCGCTGGCCAATAAGCCACCGTACAGTGTCGAGTCAGCGCTTGCACCGGCGGCCAGAGTGCCTTGCCAGAGCAGCGGACTCTCCAGGGTCGTGTCAGGGGCGTTGTATTGGCCCACGCTGGCGCTATAGCGCCATACCCCTTCGCGCAGCAGATTGCTGAGGGTGGAGTAGGACTGGGTGAAGCGCCGGACCTGGCCATCGGCCTCGGTCAGGATGATTTCCAGTTCACCACTGCCACCGCCCGTGCTGAGGTCATCGATCTCGTAGGGGCCGGCGCTGACATAAGTCGAATAGATCGGATAACCATTCTGCCGCACTTCCAGTTTGGCCCGGGTCTGTGCCACTCCACGAATGACCGGTGCGTAGCTTTGCAAGGTGTCGGGGAGCATCTCCATATCCGAAGCCAATTGCACCCCTTTGATGGGGACGCTGCGAAACACGTCGCCGGGTGTGATGGTTTCGCCGATGGTCAGTTGTGAGCGGGTTCCCGGTACATCGCGCTGTGCATAGGTGTAAGCCCGGGTCCATTCACGTTGGCCCTGATTGTCGTGACGAAAGGCATGATTGCTGCGCATGCGCCAGGCCCCAAGGTTCAGGCCGCTGTTCAAATACAGGTCCTGGTTGCTGGAACTCCCGGCGCTGGCACTTCGCCCCTGGAAGGCCGAAGCCTGGTAGCTGACAAACGCGGCATTGATGCCGTAGTCCCACAATTGGGGGTCGACATGACCAAGCACATCCCGGCGCATGGCAATCTGCGGTATGGAGACTGAGAGCTGCAGTTGACGGGCGTCGAAATCGGTCGAGGCGCCGGGAATCAGCGAAGCAATATCGATACAGACAGATGGAGTGGCGTCCGGTTCGGCAAAGCTGTCGAGCTTGACCCCCATCTCCTTGAGCAGTTCGTACGACAGGCAGGGAACGAGTTCGCGGGTGTCGGGCGAGGCGAGGAATTCGATTTCGCGTTGATCGAAAAACACCTGATTGATGTGAATGCGCACCAGATACCGCCCCGGGCCCAGATCCTCGCGTTCGGCCAGGGCATTCAAGGCCAGGGCACCGGCATCGCTGGGGTGGCTGTCGAGTTGGCGCATGAAGGTGGACTGGAATTGGGTCGTTGCACTGGCGTGTGCCGAATCGGTCTCCAGTAACAGGCTACTACCGCTGCTGATCACAAAAAGATGAACAAGGCGCTGCCGGGCGGGCAGGCAAAAGCGCCGGGTTAGAAAAGACATAGTCATGTTCCGGACAAGTGCATGAGCGCCAGAGCGTTAAAAACCAGGGCTGACGGGCAGGGTAATGGGCGCAGTAAAACCGCCGTAGTCGGTGATCGTCGTAAAGGTCACTTGCATGCCCTGGTCGGGCTTGACGCCTTGCAGGTCGAAGCGCTGGCTGGAGAGGGGGGCGAGCATGGCGGTGTTATCCAGCGCAACAGTCTGTCCGTTACTGAGGACTTCGATGCAGATAAACGACACATGAAACGGACTTGGATTGTTGACGCGTAAATGAGCCTGGCCATCCTCTTGTTGAATGGACCAGCTCAACTCTTTCAAACGGTCCGTCGGGTTGTCTTTGAGCTCCTGTGGTCGATAAAAAAACTTGATCCGCGTGCGCAGGGCAATATTCAGTTGGTTGTCTGAAATGGACTGTACTTGCGGAATTTCTTGAACGTTGAAGTAAAACAATGACTCGCGATCACGCGGGAGCGTGTTGGGCAATCCGTTGATCTGGACTTGCTGCTCTTTTTTTGCATTTAATCGAAACAAGGCAGGCGAAACAATAAAGGGTACCGCCGTGGTCTGGTCATCGGCAGCGGTATTGACCCAACTTTGCACGGCAAAGTCTCTGTCGCTGGGGTTGGTAATGGTCAGTGAAACATTGCGCTTGTCGCCATTGAAAACCACGCGTGTATTGCTGAGGGTCAATGCGGCCTGAGCAACGGGTAAATAAACAATGAAAGTAATAAAAAGCGCGCAGGCAGGGGTGGCTGCTCTGGCGCGTAGCAGCCATTGGAAAAGGCCAGGCATGATGAGTGTCCTTGAACGATGGATCAGAACAGACCTGCAAATCGACGCTGAGCCAGGAAGCGAACTTCCTGGCCGAGGGGATTAGTGCAAGGTTTAGATAATGTTGACGGTAAAGTTGACGTCCGCTTCGGCGGGGCCGGCTGTCACGGTAGCCGCGTGGGACTTGTAGACGGCATGAAAGGCCATGGTGCTTGGATCGGTCACGGAAATGGGGTACTGCCTCGAAGTACCGCCATTGGGTATCAGTGCCCCCAGGTTATCCTTGATTGCCACACCGAGGCCCGTGGCCACACCGGTCAAGGGTTTGAGCCCGTACAGTTCATTGCCCGGGCCCACACCGCCATGCACCGAGCTGAAGGTCACCGTGGCCGCGGTGCTTCCCGGCGGCACGGTACAGCCGGCGCCCGGGGTTATTTTCAACTGGAAGGTTTTACCCACGCTTTCGTCGCCCACGTTGGGGAATTTGTCGGTGTAGGTGTAGCCAATCAGGATCGGGCCACCGGGGGCGCCCGTGACCGGGTCAATGACGTCGATCGGGCACGTCACGCTGTCAATCCGACCCTGGAAGTTGATGGTGCCGGTCAAGGCAAATGCCGCCTGGCCTGCAAGAGCCAATGCCAGGCCCAAGGGTAAAGTGAGTAATGATTTCTTCATATTGCAGTTCCTTTGAATAAGAGGGTATGAGGACAGGGCGCGAGACTGTCTTTTTTTGAAGGCCAACATTGGTTGTCCGGATCAATAGAGGTGGAGCGGTGTCTCGACGGGGGGAGTTTAGGAGTCGTGCGGGGGGAGGGATATGAGAGAACTCTCAGTTTGGTCTAACGGGGGAGCTGTCTAGGCGGTGCAGTTGTATTCAAGTGTGGAGTGTGAACTTGTTATGATTTGCGCTGCACACCCCAATAGCTAGCTACTGGAGTGTGCAAGGAAATTTTGTTAATAAAGTTAATCTGCCAAGCGCTGTGTTTTTACTGCGAGCGTGCTGACGTATCAGCCTCGTGTGCTTCCAGTGGCCTCAAGTAAGGTTTAGACACCCACAGCATTGAATAAATGCTCAGCTCACCAAGCAACGAACGCTAGCCCGATAATTTCACCGGTTAAGAAAAGTCCTTTTGCCAATCCAGAGCTGGCCGATGCACTTGTCGAAGAGATGAGAACTTTGAAGAAGGAAAAATACCCGGCCAGAACTACCGAAAAAGGATTGATAAAATTAATGAAGATCTAAACTTGATCAGGCGTTAAGGAGGCTGAGTTAACACTGCTTCATTCATCCGTGGGGAGTGCGTGCTTTGCCATAGCTATGATCTCCTAAACCTAAAACCAGCGTGGAATTATCCTTTCAATCCGCTTACTCGCGCAAACTCCATCAATCCACCGTCATGCTCAAGCCCCAACTTGTCCATGGCGGTGCGTTTTTGCCGGCTGATGGTTTTTTCGCTGCGGTTCAGCTGCGCGGCGATCTGTCGGCCGGACAGGCCTTGAACGAACAAGCGCACCACCTCCAGTTCCCGTTCGGACAGGTTCACCAGCGGCGCTTCGGTACTGGAAGACGGCAAGGTCTGGGTCTCGAGAATCCTGGCAAACGTCGGGCAGAGATGGCGACGACCCCTGGCCACGTTTTGTACTGCTCGTCTGAGTTCACTCAAGGGGCTGTGTTTGTCGAACAGTCCGTAGGCCCCCTGGTTGAGCAACGCCTGCAGCAGGGACGGATTGCGCAACATGGTCATCACGATCAAGCGGACATGGCTGAAGTGACGTTTCACGTAGCCCATCAACGCTAGGCCATCGGGAAAGCTGCCGTAAGGCATCGAGTAATCGCTGATAAGGATGTCGCAGGGCGTGTGTTCCAGGCGGTCAATCAGCTCATCAGTGCTGTGGGCGTGGGCGACAATCGCGAACCCGTGGCTGGAGGGCGGACACAGGGTCATCTCGGCGCCCATCAGTACCACCGGGTGGTCATCGGCAAGAATGATGCGCGGTGCGTTCAGCGTGCGGCGAACACGGGTTTCAGGTGTGACGCCGCTGGAGGCATCAGTAATAGGGTATAGCAATTGCGCAGGGGGCATTCGGTGTCTCGACAGGGGCCAATGGCGCGCCGTACACCGCAGTCAGGTTCAAGACGGCTGAATCAAACCTTGCTCCAGTGCCTTGAATACTGCGGACCAGCGCGAGCTCACGCCGAATTTCCGGCGGATATTGCAAAAGTAGTAGTTCACGCCGGATTCGTTGCAATTGACAGTCTGCCAAATTTCCCTGGAAGACTTGCCTCGGGCGCTCCATAGCAGCACTTCTTTTTCACGGTTAGTCAGTGTTACGCCTTGTTGCTCGGTTTGCCGCACCTGAAACCCGGGTTGGGATTTACGAGCGCAAGGGGTGATCGTGGCCGAAGGATTCATGACAGGCACTCCCATTTGTCAATCAATGAGGTGGGCACGACGGATCCTTCCTGAAACGGGCATGGTTCCTGCGCCCGGCTTGCAGAAGACGTCGCTCTGGGCGCTGTAGTTTCAGCCCAGTTATAGCGTGGATCCAACACCTTGAAACCTGTAAGACCTAACAGGTAGGGCACCTTAATGCAGAGGACTGAGCGATTTCTGTCTCTTGAGTCTCTGGCTTGTGTAGGGATTGTCTCTGGCTTTGAGTGACTTAGCGCAATCGCACTCATGGCGCACGACTGGTTTTCCGTTGACGCCGCTCGCACCTATTAAATACAGTCGGTTTGCTTTAGGTACCTGCCTGACGACTGCCAGGTGACAACGGCAAGAGGCGATGTCCTGATCAATCTGCAATTTAACAGGGGCTCTAACCAAGCCGGAGCAATGCCTAACCAAACAACCCTGCCGCGATATTGATCGAAAACCCCAATATCGCGGTATTGAACACAAACCCGATCAAGGACTGCGCGAGAACAATCCTGCGCAGTTCCCGAGTGGCGACCCCAACATCGGCGGTTTGCACCGCCACGCCGATGGTGAAGGAGAAATACAGAAAGTCCCAGTAGTCGGGGGTTTTCAAGCCTTCGGCGAACCGTAGCGCCGGCTCCTTGCCACCCCAGGTGTAGAACAGTCGGGCGTAATGCACGCTGAAAATCACCCCGGTCAGCAGCCATGAGCCAATGACCGTCATGCCGGTAAAACCGTAGTGCAGGAGCTTGCGCGAGGTTTCCAGGTCCCTGTTGCCCGCCAGTTCAAAGGTAATGGCGGCGAGGCTGGTGATGGCGGCGATGCTGACGATGAACAGCACCAGCCCGGCATTTTCGTCTTCGACTTCGGCAATGTGTTTGACGTCATCGGCCTTGGCGCGGACGGTGAGCCATAGCATCAGCCCCAGATAAACCCAGACGCCGGCATTCCAGCCGACGAGGACTTTGCTGATCAGGGGGTGGGCGGGAACCAGGATGCCGACCGCCACGCCCAGCAAGGTTGCGGCGGTCAGGCGAGGGTGGGTGCGTAGGAGGTGGGGCATGCGAGCTCGATGGGCCGGGGTGTTGCATCACCTTAGCCCAGTGCGGTCCATTGTGGCGAGGGAGCTTGCTCCCGTTTGATCGTTCCCACGCAGAGCGCGGGAACGATCACCGTCACTGCCTGTCAGCTGTCCTTATGGCGTTTACGAACCAGCCTCATCACCACCACAAAGAACACCGGCACAAACACCACGGCCAAGGTTGCGGTGATCATCCCGCCAATCACTCCGGTGCCGATCGCCTGCTGGCTCGCCGAGCTGGCGCCGGTAGCGATCGCCAGCGGCACCACACCGAGGATGAACGCCAGCGAGGTCATGACAATCGGCCGCAGACGCAGGCGCGCGGCTTGCACCGTGGCGTCGATCAGGTCGTGACCTTCATCGTAAAGGCTCTTGGCGAACTCGATGATCAGGATCGCGTTTTTCGCCGACAGGCCAATGATGGTGATCAGGCCGACCTTGAAGAACACATCGTTGGGCATGCCCCGCAAGGTCACGGCCAATACCGCTCCCAGTACCCCCAATGGGACCACCAGCAGCACCGAGGTCGGGATCGACCAGCTCTCGTACAGCGCCGCCAGGCACAGGAACACCACCAGCAACGACAGGCCCAGCAAGATCGGCGCCTGACTGCCGGACAAGCGCTCCTGCAACGACAGCCCGGTCCATTCCTGACCCAGGCCGGTCGGGCCGAGGGCCACCAGGCGCTCGATTTCCGCCATGGCTTCACCGGAGCTGTGACCCGGGCTCGGTTCGCCGGAAATGCTGATGGCCGGGTAGCCGTTGTAGCGGGTCAACTGGGTTGGCCCCTGGGTCCATTCGGCGCGGACGAAGGTCGACAGCGGCACCATTTTCCCGGCGTTGTTGCGCACGTGGATCTTCAGCAAGTCCTCGACCTGGCTGCGTTGGTCGCCTTCAGCCTGCACCACCACCCGTTGCATCCGCCCCTGGTTGGGGAAGTCATTGATGTAGGCCGAACCCACGGCCGTGGACAGCACGTCGCCGATATCGGCGAACGAAACTCCCAGGGCGTTGGCCTGTTTGCGGTCGACGATCAGTTGCACCTGTGGGGCTTCGGCCAGGGCGCTTTCGCGCACGTTCATCAGCACCGGGCTTTTCTCGGCGGCGTCCAGCAGAGCGGTGCGTGCTTGCATCAGCGCGGCGTGGCCAAGGCCGCCACGGTCTTGCAGGCGGAATTCGAAACCGCTGGAGGTGCCGAGGCCGTCCACCGGCGGTGGCAGTATGGAATAGGCCACCGCGTCCTTGATCTGGCTAAAAGCGATGTTGGCGCGGTCGGCGATGGAGGCCGCGGAGTCCTGGCTGTCGCGCATCGACCAGTCCTTCAGCGTACTGAACGCCAGCGCCGCGTTCTGGCCGCTGCCGGAGAAGCTGAAGCCGAGAATGATGGTGCTGTCCCCGATCCCCGACTCCGTGGCGTTGTGTGCTTCGATCTGTTCCACAACCTGCACCGTGCGATTCTTGCTGGCGCCCGGCGGCAGCTGAATGTCGGTGATGGTGTAGCCCTGGTCTTCCACTGGCAGGAACGAGGAGGGCAGGCGGCTGAAGAGTACGCCGAGGCCAATCAGCAGCACGACATAGATCAACAGATAACGCCCGTTGCGTTTGAGCGCATACACCACCCAGCTTTCATAGCGCGTGGTCAGTTGGTCAAAGCGTCGGTTGAAGGCGCCGAAGAAACCACCCTTGGCGTGATGCTCACCCTTGGCAATGGGCTTGAGCAAGGTGGCGCAGAGTGCCGGGGTCAAGGTCAGGGCGAGCAGCGCCGAGAACAGGATCGAGGTGGCCATCGACAACGAGAACTGCTGGTAGATCACGCCCACCGAGCCCTGCATGAACGCCATCGGGATAAACACTGCCACCAGCACCAGGGTGATGCCGATGATGGCCCCGGTGATCTGGCTCATGGCTTTGCGCGTAGCCTCCTTGGGCGACAGGCCCTCGGTGGCCATGATCCGCTCGACGTTCTCCACCACGACGATGGCGTCGTCCACCAGGATGCCGATGGCCAGCACCATGCCGAACATGGTCAGCACGTTGATCGAGAAACCCAGCGCCAGCATGGTGGCGAAGGTGCCCATCAGTGCCACCGGCACCACCAGGGTAGGGATCAGCGTATAGCGGATGTTCTGCAGGAACAGGAACATCACCGCGAACACCAGCACCATGGCTTCGCCGAGGGTCACCACCACCTTGGTGATCGAGACTTTGACGAACGGCGAGGTGTCGTACGGGATCTTGTATTCCACGCCGGCCGGGAAGTAGCGCGCCAGCTCGTCCATTTTCTCGCGCACCAGGGTTGCGGTGTGCAGCGCGTTGGCACCGGGTGCCAGTTGTACGCCGACCGCGGTCGAAGGTTTGCCATTAAGGCGGGTGGAGAACTGGTATTCCTGGCTGCCGACCTCGACCCGCGCCACGTCGCTCACCCGCACGGTGGAGCCGTCGGGGTTGGCCCGCAAGACAATGTCAGCGAACTCTTCGGGCGTCGACAGCTGACCCTTGACCAGGACGGTGGCGGTGATTTCCTGGGTGGTACGGGTCGGCAAGTCGCCGATGCTGCCGGCCGAGACCTGGGCGTTCTGCGCGACAATCGCGGCGTTGACGTCGGCCGGGGTCAGGTTGAAACCGACCAGTTTCCGCGGGTCGAGCCAAATACGCATCGCCCGCTCGGAGCCGTACAGCGTGGCCTTGCCGACGCCGTCCAGGCGCTTGATCTCGTTCATCACGTTACGCGCCAGGTAATCACTGAGCGCCACGTCGTCGAGCTTGCCGTCGCTGGAGGTGAGAGTGATCAGCAGCAGGAAGCCGGCCGAGACCTTCTCGATCGACAAACCCTGCTGGATCACCGCCTGCGGCAGGCGCGACTCCACCGCCTTGAGGCGGTTCTGCACATCGACCTGGGCCATTTCCGGGTCGGTGCCGGGCTGGAAGGTGGCGGTGATGGTGGCGCTGCCGAGGCTGCTCTGGGACTCGAAATACAGCAGGTGATCGGCGCCGTTGAGTTCCTCTTCGATCAAGCTGACCACGCTTTCATCGACCGTCTGCGCCGAGGCGCCGGGGTATACCGCGTAAATCTCGACCTTCGGCGGTGCGACGTTGGGGTACTGCGCCACCGGCAGTTGCGGGATGGCCAAGGCACCGGCCAACAGGATAAACAATGCAACCACCCAGGCGAACACCGGGCGGTCGATAAAGAAGTGCGGCATAAAGTCTGCGTCCTGCCTACTGCCCGGAGACCTGGGCAAGGGGAAGAGGGGTGTCGTCGATCGCTACTTGCTCGCCGGGACGGGCGTGCTGCAGGCCTTCGATGACAATGCGGTCGCCGGGCTTGAGGCCACCGGTGACGATCCAGCGGTCCTGCTGTGCCTGGCCCAGTTGCACCGGTTGCTGGCTGACCCGGGCCTCGCTGTCGAGCAACAGCACCTGGGCGATGCCGGCGCTGTCACGCAGGATCGCCCGTTGCGGCACGCTGATGCCTTGCAGCTGTACCGCTTGCTCCAGGCGCACGCGAATGAAGCTACCCGGCAGCAGGTCGAGGTCCGGGTTGGGGAACTCGCTGCGCACAATGATCTGCCCGGTACCCGGGTCGACACTGATGTCGGAGAACAACAGTTTGCCGGGCAACGGATAGAGGCTGCCGTCGTCCTGAATCAGCGTGGCCTTGGCTTGATCCTGGCCGACCTGTTGCAGCTGGCCAGCCCGTAGGGCCCGGCGCAGGTCGTTAAGCTCGCGGGTCGACTGGGTCAGGTCCGCGTGGATCGGGTCCAGTTGTTGGATCACCGCCAGGGGCGTGCTTTCGTTCTGCCCCACCAGTGCACCCTCGGTCACCAGCGCCCGGCCAATGCGCCCGGAGATCGGCGCGGTGACGGTGGCATAACCCAGGTTCAGCCTGGCCAGCGCGACAGCGGCCTTGCTGGCGGCAACGTCGGCGGCGGTTTGCAGGGCATTGGCCCGTGCGTTGTCGTAGTCCTGGGCGCTGATGGCCTTGTCCGCGATCAGGCTGGCGTAGCGCTGCTCTTGAAGTCGGGCCTGGAAGGCATTGGCCTCGGCCTTGCGCAGTGCGGCCTCGGCACTGTCCAGGTCGGCCTTGAACGGTGCCGGGTCGATGCGAAACAGCACCTCGCCCTTTTTCACATCACTGCCTTCGCGGAAGGTGCGTTGCAGAACCACACCGGCGACCCGGGCGCGCACTTCGGCGATACGCGGAGCGGCAATCCGCCCGCTCAGTTCGCTGCTGATCGACAGCGGGCGGGCTGAGAGGGTTTCGATCCGTACCGTGGCCAGCGGCGCGGCCTCATCGCTGGTGGCGGTCTTGTCACAGGCGCCCAGCGTCAGGCCCAGTGCAATCAGGCCGAGCTTCGCCAACAGGTTCTTTGACATGTGAATACCCCAATAATGACCCCTGCATGCTACGGGCAGCCGGGCAGGGTAGCGGTGAACGTTTGTAGTGGCTCTGTGAAATTGTGTGAAGGTTTTGCTCGCGTACGCGTGAGGGCGTATATCCTTGACGTCTTGATCTCTAATGCGACTGATCGATTGCTCTTGCGGACAAACCCCAATGCCAATCAGTTAAGCGAACGCCGACCTGTGTAGGAGCGAGCGTGCTCGCGATGGACGTTAACGATTACGCGTATTTTCTGAGTAATCGCGTAGCTCTTGAGTTCATCGCGAGCATGCTCGCTCCTACACGTTCGATCTCATTTCCTTAACTGATCGGCATTAGGACCAGCCCCGACAGTCACCTCAGCACTTCCTGGAAACACCCATGCCCAACATTCTCCTGGTCGAAGACGACTCCGCGCTCTCCGAGCTGATTGCCAGCTACCTCGAACGCAACGGCTATCAAGTCAGCGTGATCAGCCGTGGCGATCAGGTGCGCGAGCGTGCGCGGCTCACGACGCCGGACCTGGTGATCCTCGACCTGATGCTGCCAGGCCTGGATGGCCTGCAGGTGTGCCGCTTGTTGCGCGCCGACTCGGCAACGCTACCGATCCTCATGCTCACCGCCCGTGACGACAGCCACGACCAGGTGCTGGGCTTGGAGATGGGGGCCGACGACTACGTCACCAAACCCTGCGAGCCACGGGTGCTGCTGGCGCGGGTGCGCACCCTGTTGCGGCGCAGCAGCCTGAACGAGCCGCAGACCGCCAGCGACCGGATTCTCATGGGCAACCTGTGCATCGACTTGTCGGAACGCACCGTGACCTGGCGCGAGCAGCCGGTGGAGCTGTCCAGTGGCGAGTACAACCTGCTGGTGGTGCTGGCCCGGCATGCGGGTGAAGTGCTCAGCCGCGACCAGATCCTGCAACGCTTGCGCGGTATCGAATTCAACGGCACCGACCGCTCGGTGGACGTGGCCATTTCCAAACTGCGGCGCAAGTTCGACGACCACGCCGGCGAAGCGCGCAAGATCAAGACCGTGTGGGGCAAGGGCTATCTGTTCAGCCGTTCCGAGTGGGAATGCTGAAGCCATGTTGCGCATTCTGATTCGCCTGTACCTGATCACCATTGTCACCTTCAGTGCGGCGATCTATCTGGTCCCTGACCTGGTCATCAAGGTTTTTCACGAGCGTTTTGCCAGTTACAACCTCGACCATTCCCGAGGGGTGCAGAACCTCATCGTCCAACAGTTCCAGCGTGTGCCGCCCGAACAGTGGCCGGCGCTCGCCACTGAGATGGATCAACAGTTCCGGCCGTTGCAGATCGCGGTGGCGCGGATCGACGACAGCGGTTTTACCGCCCATGAGCGCGAGCGCTTGCAACGCGGCGAGATGGTCGTGCGCATGGGGGACTGGGGCTGGCGCACCTTGGCGGTGGCGCCATTGAACGCTGAGCTGGCGGTGAAGCTGATCGTCCCGCCCGACCCGATGGACGTCAGTCTGCTGTACTGGAGCATCAATGTGCTGATCGGCGCGGCGTTGCTGGCCTGCCTGCTGATCTGGCTGCGTCCGCACTGGCGTGACCTGGAACGCTTGAAACATACCGCCGAACGCTTCGGCAAGGGGCATCTGAGCGAGCGCACCCAGATTACCGCCAGTTCCAACATCGGCCATCTGGCCCATGTCTTCGACACCATGGCCGGCGACATCGAAGACCTGCTCAACCAGCAGCGTGACTTGCTCAATGCGGTGTCCCATGAACTGCGCACGCCCCTGACCCGTCTGGATTTTGGCCTGGCCCTGGCCCTGTCCGACGACTTGCCGGCCGCCAGCCGCGAGCGCTTGCAGGGGTTGGTGGCGCACATTCGCGAGCTGGACGAGTTGGTGCTGGAGTTGTTGTCCTACAGCCGGCTGCAAAACCCGGCGCGCCTGCCGGAGCAGGTGGAGGTGTCGCTGGACGAGTTCATCGACAGCATCCTGGGCAGCGTCGATGATGAACTGGAGTCGCCGCAGATCGTCATCGATGTGTTGCTGCACGGACAGCTTGAACGCTTCAGTCTCGACCCGCGCCTGACAGCTCGGGCCATTCAGAACCTGCTGCGCAATGCCATGCGCTATTGCGAAAAGCGCATTCAGGTCAGTGTGCAGGTCGTGGCCCAGGGCTGCGAAATCTGGGTCGACGACGACGGCATCGGCATCCCCGAGGACGAGCGCGAACGGATCTTCGAACCCTTCTACCGCCTGGACCGCAGCCGCGACCGCGCCACCGGCGGCTTCGGCCTCGGCCTGGCCATCAGCCGCCGGGCCCTGGAAGCCCAGGCCGGTACGCTGACGGTAGAAGCGTCGCCTTTGGGCGGGGCACGGTTCCGGCTCTGGCTACCGAGCCTCACCTGAGGTGACGGTCTGTTGACCCGATCGCTTGGACACGATCAAGCAGGGTCACGATCAATAAACGCGGTCAGCTTGCCCAACGACTGAACTATCAGAAACCCACGCGGCTCTACTGAACAGGCCGGCTCCTCGGGAGCGGGGCCTCTGATGGTTCAATCAACGCACTGGCAGGTTACCTCATGAACACTGTGTTCAGATCTGCGTTCACCGCCCTGTTGTTCGGACTCTGCGCCGCTGCCCTGAGCAGTTGTGCCAGCCCGCCGCCGCCCGTAGTGGTTCACGCGCCGCCCACCAAAGAGTGCAGCAGCACTGAAAACACCCAGGTGCTGGGCGATGCCCGGGCCGAGGGCGAAGTCACCCGGGTGACCACCAAAACGGTGTGCGTCACGCAGTAGCGGGCAGTAGACGCTGGCAGCAATCGAGCGTCAGGCGGGCGCCGCCCAGTTCGCTGCTGCCCACGTCCAGGCTGAAGCCGTGGAGGTTGACGATGGCAGCGACAATCGACAAACCCAGGCCGAAACCGCCGTTCTTGGCGGTGTCGTCGACACGGTAGAAACGCTGGAACACGGCGGCGCGCTTGTCCGCCGCAATGCCGGGGCCGGAGTCGAGCACTTCGATGCGTGTGCTGCCGGCGTTGTTGCTCGCCCGTACCCGCACCTGGCCGCCCGCCGGGGTGAACTTGATCGAGTTGCTCAGCAAGTTCGACAGGGCTTCGAACATCAGCGCCCGGTCGCCGGTCAGCGCCGGCAAGTCCTGCGGCGCTTGCAGGCTCAAGCTCAAGTGGCCTTCCTCGGCCAGTGGCAGGTAAAAATCGTGCAGTTCCTGCAGCAGCGGCAGTGGGTCGAACAGCACAAAGCCCGAGCGGCGTTGCTGGTCTTCCAGTTCGGAAATGCGTAGCAAGCCGCGAAAGCGCGCCATCAAGGTGTCGGTTTCGGCGATCACCTGGTCCAACTGGGCGGCCTCGCTCGAGCCTTCGGCAGCGTGTTGTTGCATGCGGTAGAGCTGGGCGCGCAAGCGGGTCAGCGGGGTACGCAGGTCGTGGGCGATGTTGTCGCAGACACCTTTGACTTCGTTGACCAGGCGCTCGATGCGTTCGAGCATGGCGTTGACGATAGCGGCCAGCATGTCCAGTTCGTCGCGTCGGCTGGACAGCGGTAACCGGTGGTTCAGGTTGCCGGCGACAATGGCTTCGGCGCTGGCCTGCAGGGCACGAATCCGTTGCAGCGGGCGCCGGCGCAACAGGTACCAGCCGGCGATACCGGGAATGATGGTCAGCGACACTCCCCACAGCAGTGCGTGCAGGATGATCCGGTTCACGGCAAACAGTGAGCCGTTGTCGCGTGCCAGCACCAGCCAGCGTCCATCCAGGGTGCGGGTCGCCACGGCATCGCAGCTGTCCGGCGGCAGGCTGGCGTCATCCGGTTCACTGCAACGGTCGAGTTCGTGCACCTTGCCGTCCAGCGGCAGGTCTGCCGGAATCTGCCGGATCAGCCCGTGCAAGGGCCGTTGCTGTTCGTCGAACAAGCCGTAGGCATCGACGCCGCGCTGGTCGAAGGTGGTGCTGGCGATCAGCGCTTCATCCAGTTGGATGCCGTGAAAGCGTGAGAACAGATGCTGGCGCTGCATCATCGAGTGCCGGGCCAGGTTGTCCAGGTAGTGCGACACCTCGTAGTACATCACCCCCATGAGCAAGCCGCTCCAGACCACGAACAGCGCGCTGTAGAGCGTCAGCAGGCGGCTGCTGGACGAACGCCAGCCTTTAGACGGGTTCAGCAATGACATAACCCGAGCCTCGCACGGTGCGGATCAGCGGCAGCAGGCCCGGTGGGTCGATCTTCTTGCGCAGCCGTCCGATGTGTACATCGATCAGGTTGGTGCCGGGGTCGAAGTGATAGCCCCAGACTTCCTCGAAGATCATCATCCGCGAGAGTATCTGCCCGGTGTTGCGCAGGAGAAATTCCAGCAACTTGTATTCGGTGGGCAGCAGCGTCAGCAGTTGTCCGGCACGGGAGGCTTCGCGGCTGATCAGGTTCAGCTCCAGGTCGGCCACCCGCAGCAGGGTTTGCACGTCCTTGACGGTGGTCTGGCGGCGCAGCAGGACTTCGACCCGGGCGGCCATTTCATCGGTGGCAAAGGGTTTGGTCAGGTAGTCGTCGCCACCGGCCCGCAAGCCGCGCACGCGCTCGTCGACATCGGAGAGGGCGCTGATCATCAGAATCGGCGTCGCCACCCCCATGGTGCGCAAGGTGGTGACAATGGCCAGCCCGTCGAGCTCCGGCAACATGCGGTCCAGGGTGATCAGGTCATAGTCGCCGCTGACCGCGCGGGCCAGGCCCTCGCGACCATTGGCCACCCAGTCCACGTCCAGGCCATGGCTACTCAGCTCGGCCACGATCTCCCGGGCGGTCACGGCGTCGTCTTCAATGGTCAGGATTCGGGTCATGGGGTTTGCCTGAAAGAAAATGAAACATGGGCACCAGTGTGCCAAGAAATGCCTGGCAGGTTTCTAAAAAAACTTTCATACAGGGTAGAGGGCGTGCTGCCGGATGGCGGCGAGACTTTTCATGTGATCGACGAACATTGATATCATCGGGCCATAACTTGCCTGGAGGCTTCAAGGTGCGCGCACTGTCCCGCCGTGGCTGGATGCCATTATTGATACTGTCGTCGGTCCTTTCGTTGGGCGTTGCCACTTCCTCGGCGTGGGCGGCGAATCAGCCCTGCTCGGGGAAAAAAGGCGGTATTGCCCGGTGTGATGGCGATATTTTCTTGTGTAATGACGGTTCCATCAGCGCCTCGAAAAAGAGCTGCTCGGCGGTGTTTGGCCAGAAGGCCGGCAGCACACGGCCTCAGCCTCTCTTGCAAGGCGATGGGAGTTGTCAGTGTGGCACGGGGGCCTTTTGCACAGGGCCCAGAGGCGGCGTCTATTGCCTGACCCCTAGTGGCAATAAAAGCTATAAGCGCAAGTAACCCACTTGTTCAAGGCATACCCATCCTTCGTGGTAAGGAAGCGAAGGTCTTCGCCCCGAACGTCCGGCCCCTCGCCAAGGCTCGGCCTGTTGAGTGGTGGTGCATTTGCTGGGTATGCCCATGCTTTGTGTTACGGGGCTAAGTGTGTTTTTGATCACGCCATGGGATGTCTTGTCATTCAGCGCCTACCCTTAGCCCTCAGGTTAACAAAAGATAACGTGGCGTCGATTGTCAGACGTTTCGAAAGCTGGATAGGATAGGCCAGCTTCCGAAGGGGCTCTAGATTGCAGGTTTGCGCACTATGCGACGAATCCGCCATCGGACGCACGCCCTGAACGGCGCCCTGAAAGGTTGAATGACCTAACAATAATAATGGGGGAAAGGTCTATGAGTGAGCCTGTCATGGGTGTGGGTATTGGCCGCCCGCCGGTATTACGCAGATTCGCGTTGCTGGCTACAGCGCTCTCGCTGTTGGGCACGGCCGTGTTGTCGGCGCCGGTGCTGGCGGTTGCCACGCCAGCGGTCGACACGGTCTATTCGATCGAGTCCGGCAAGTCCGCCAAGGGCTTGATGCTGGATGTCGTGCACGCCGGCAAACGCCTGATCGCGGTCGGTGATCGCGGGCACATTCTTTATTCCGATGACCAGGGTGTCACCTGGACCCAGGCCAAGGTGCCGACGCGCCAGCTGTTGACCTCGGTGTTCTTCGTCGATGACCAGCACGGCTGGGCCGTGGGGCACGATGCGCAGATCCTCGCCAGTGAAGACGGCGGCACCACCTGGACCAAGCAATTCGAAGATTTGAAACGCGAAGCGCCGTTGCTCGACGTCTGGTTCAAGGACGTCAACAACGGCTTTGCCGTGGGTGCCTACGGTGCGGTGCTGGAAACCAGCGACGGCGGCAAGCACTGGGAGGACGCCAGTGACCGCCTCGATAACGAAGACCAGTACCACCTCAACGCCATCACCGCAGTCAAGGATTCCGGGCTGTTCATTGTCGGCGAGCAGGGCAGCATGTTCCGCTCCGCCGACTGGGGGCAGACCTGGGAGCGCGTCGAGGGGCCGTATGAAGGCTCGCTCTTTGGCGTGATCGGCACCCGCCAACCGTCGACGCTGCTGGCTTACGGGCTGCGCGGCAACCTGTTCCGTTCCACCGATTTCGGCACGACCTGGGAGCCGGTTGAGCTCAAGGCCGCTCGCGGTGCGCTGGAGTTCGGGCTGTCGGGCGCCACCTTGCTCGATGACGGCTCCATCGTGATCGTCGGGAACGGCGGCAGCGTGGTGCGCAGCAGCGACGACGGGCAGACCTTCAGCGTGTTCAACCGACCGGATCGAATTTCCGTCTCGGCCGTCACCGCGGCGGGCAACGGCAATCTGATTCTGGCAGGACAGGGCGGCGTTCGCGTCACTTCGCCAAATGGCGCCGAGCTGAGCAAGTAAGCCGGGCAAATAACAAGAAGGCGAGGATTTCCATGAGCAGTCATCATCAAGACAAGGCGACGTTTCTCGAACGCCTGATTTTCAACAATCGCCCGGCGGTGATCATCATCTGCCTGGCGGTGAGTATCTTTCTGTTCTGGCAGGCGACGCTGATCCGGCCGTCCACCAGCTTCGAGAAAATGATCCCGCTGCAGCATCCCTTCATTGAAAAGATGATGGAGCACCGCAACGACCTGGCGAACCTGGGCAACACGGTGCGTATTTCCGTGGAGGCCACCAACGGTGACATCTTCTCCAAGGAATACATGGAGACCCTGCGTCAGATCCACGACGAGGTGTTCTACATTTCCGGGGTTGACCGTTCGGGCCTCAAGTCGCTGTGGAGCCCGAGCGTACGCTGGACCGAAGTGACCGAGGAAGGCTTTGCCGGCGGCGAAGTGATCCCGCAGAGCTACAATGGCTCGACTGACAGCCTCGACCAGTTGCGCAACAACGTGCTCAAGTCCGGCCAGGTCGGGCGCCTGGTGTCCAACGACTTCAAGTCGAGCATCATCGACATTCCGTTGCTGGAGTCCTACCCGGACCCGGAAGACCAGGGCAAGCTGCTGGCCCTGGACTACCAGAAGTTCTCCCACGAGCTTGAAGACAAGATCCGCAACAAGTTCGAACAACAGAACCCCAACATCCAGATCCACATCGTCGGTTTCGCCAAGAAAGTTGGCGACCTGATCGATGGCCTGCTCATGGTGGTGATGTTCTTCGGTGTGGCTTTCGTCATCACCCTGTTCCTGCTGCTGTGGTTCACCAACTGCCTGCGCAGTACCGTGGCGGTGTTGAGTACGACCCTGGTGGCGGTGATCTGGCAGCTGGGCCTGATGCACGCATTCGGCTTCGGTCTGGACCCGTATTCGATGCTGGTGCCGTTTCTGATTTTCGCCATCGGCATTTCCCACGGCGTACAGAAAATCAACGGTATCGCCCTGCAGTCCAGCGAGGCGGACAACGCCCTGACAGCTGCCCGACGCACGTTCCGTCAGTTGTTCCTCCCGGGCATGATCGCGATCCTGGCGGACGCGGTGGGTTTCATTACCTTGCTGATCATCGACATCGGGGTGATCCACGAGCTGGCCATTGGCGCCTCCATCGGTGTGGCCGTGATTGTGTTCACCAACCTGATCCTGCTGCCCGTGGCGATTTCCTATGTCGGCATCAGCAAGCGCGCGATCGAGCGCAGCAAAAAAGACGCGACCCGTGAACACCCGTTCTGGCGCCTGCTGTCGAATTTTGCCAGCTCGAAAGTCGCGCCGGTCTCGATCCTCATCGCGCTGGTCGCCTTTGGTGGCGGCCTCTGGTACAGCAAGAACCTGAAGATCGGTGACCTCGATCAGGGGGCGCCGGAGCTGCGTCCGGACTCGCGCTACAACCAGGACAACAACTTCATCATCAGCAATTACTCCACCAGCTCCGATGTGCTGGTGGTGATGGTCAAGACCAAGTCCGAAGGCTGCTCGCGCTACGAAGCCATGGCGCCGATCGACGAACTGATGTGGAAGATGCAGAACACCGAGGGCGTGCAGTCGGCGATCTCGCTGGTCACGGTGTCCAAGCAGATGATCAAGGGCATGAACGAGGGCAACCTGAAATGGGAAACCCTGTCGCGCAACCCTGATGTGCTGAACAACTCCATTGCCCGGGCCGACGGCCTGTACAACAATAGTTGCTCGCTGGCGCCGGTACTGGTGTTCCTCAACGACCACAAGGCCGAGACCCTCGACCGCGCGGTGCATGCGGTGCAGGAGTTCGCCCAGGAAAACAACAAGGACGGCCTGGAGTTCATCCTCGCGGCCGGTAACGCCGGGATCGAAGCGGCCACCAACGAGGTGATCAAGGAATCGGAACTGACCATCCTGATCCTGGTGTACATCTGCGTGGCCACCATGTGCATGATCACCTTCCGCTCCTGGGCGGCGACCTTGTGCATCGTGTTGCCGCTGGTGCTGACCTCGGTGCTGGGCAACGCCCTGATGGCCTTCATGGGCATCGGTGTGAAAGTCGCGACCTTGCCAGTGGTGGCGCTCGGGGTGGGGATTGGCGTGGACTACGGCATCTACATCTACAGCCGCCTGGAAAGCTTCCTGCGTGCCGGCCTGCCGCTGCAAGAGGCCTACTACCAGACCCTCAAGTCCACGGGTAAAGCGGTGCTGTTCACCGGCCTGTGCCTGGCCATCGGCGTGTGCACCTGGATCTTCTCGGCGATCAAGTTCCAGGCCGACATGGGCCTGATGCTGACCTTCATGCTGCTGTGGAACATGTTCGGCGCACTGTGGCTGCTGCCAGCGCTGGCGCGTTTCCTGATCAAGCCGGAGAAACTGGCCGGGCAGAAGGGCAACTCGCTGTTCGCTCACTGATCCTCGCCTGACATGAAAAAGCCGCAACCCTCGGGTTGCGGTTTTTTTTTGCTGGATCAATCAACATCCGCAGAGAAGGCGTGGCGCAGTAGACCTGACACCCCTCGCGGGACGATGGGCTATCATGGCGCCTTTCAACTTGAAGATTGATCGCCATGACTGCTGCAACCGACACCCTGCTCAACGCCCTCGAAAGCTGTGACATGCTGGAAATCGATGGCCTGCACGCCTTTGACTTCTCGCTGGACGAGGACGATCAGTTGCACATCGAATGCATGGACGGCCGCGCGGCCAAGCGTTGGGTGTTCAGCATGGCCCAGGTGCAGGCGGCGGTATTCGATGCCTCCTTGCAAAGCTGGACCATCACCGGTGATTCCGGCGAACACCGCCTGGTGTGCCTGAGCGCGTTCAGCGGTGCCAACGACGAAGACGACGAGCGTGAGGATGCGTAACGTCTGGCCATTGTTGATGGCCGGCAGCCTGGGGGCGATGAGCGCGCAGGCGGCGCCCGCCGAGTTGCATGACCTGTTGGTCGGCAGCTACACCCAGGGCCAGAGTCAAGGCATCTACCGACTGCAGTTCGACAGCCAGAGCGGCCAGCTCAATGCCACCCCCCTGCAGGTGGTCAAGAGTAGCAACCCGTCGTGGCTGACCGTGTCCAGCGACCAGCGCCAGCTATTCGTGGTCAACGAAAACGGGCCGGGGCAAGCCGATCCGGTAGGGCGGGTCAGCAGCTTTTCGATCGAGCCCAAGACCCGTCAACTGAGCCTGATCAACCAGGTGCAGAGCCTGGGCAACGAGCCGACCCATTCAAGCCTGAGTGCGGACGGCCAGTACCTGTTCGTCAGCAACTACTCGGTGGCCGAAGACCCGGGCGGTAGCCTGGCGGTATTGCCGGTCAACGCCGAAGGCCGGCTGGAGCCGGTCGTGCAACTGAGCAGCCATCCCGCGAGCCGGGTCAATCCCGAGCGGCAGATGTCGGCTCACGTTCACTCGACGGTGTCGTCGCCTGACGGTCAGTACGTGTTCTCCAGTGACCTGGGGGCCGACAAGGTGTTTGTCTACCGCTACGACCCCAAGGCCAATCCGCAGCGACCGCTGAAGGCTGCCACGCCGGCCTCGGTGTCGTTGCCGGCGGGTAGCGGGCCCCGTCATCTGTTGTTCAGCGGTGATGGCAAGCACGCATACCTGACCCTGGAAATGAGTGCGCAAGTGGCGGTGTTCGATTACCAGGCCGGCCAGTTGACCCAGCGTCAGCTGGTGGATCTGGCGGCGGGGCAACCGGCTGCCAGGAAAGCCGCCGCGGCGCTGCATGCATCAACGGACGGTAAGTTCCTGTATGTCAGCAACCGTGGCACTGCCAATGAATTGCTGGTGTTTGCCATCGACCCGCTCAGCGGTGAGCTCAAGGCGCTGCAACGGCGCGCGGCAGACGGCGATCACCCTCGTGAGTTCAGCCTCGATCCGAGCGGCAGATTTGTGCTGGTAGCCAACCAGAAGAGCAACCAGGTCGTCGTCATTGAACGGGATGTGAACACCGGGCTGTTGGGCAAAACCGTGCAAAAAGTGCCGTTCGACGCTCCCAGCGATATCCGCTTCTTCCTCCATCAGTAAACCGCAGGCCCCGCCTGCCGGGGCTTCTACGGTTCTATTAATCGCAGTGATATCCGCTACTGCTACAAAAGATTTCAAGCGCGACAACCCTCGGGCGTACGTTTGCTCCACGGCCTACACAGGCAAGCACGCCAACTGAATACGAGGGTTACCGCCATGAACTTCAATCTCTTCTCCGTGATCGCCGCGTCCGCCATCTCCGCCAGCGTTGCGCTGCCGGCCAGTGCCAGTGTCGAGATCAACTCGAAAAAATCCGGCACCCACACCTACACCCAGAAATACCTGCAACAGAGCGCCAACTTCTACGCCGCGCTGGACCACAAGATCCAGCACTGAGATTCAATACCTGCCGAGTTGATGCAGGCGCGAAGTCACTGGATCCGTATCCGGACAACGGTGATGTCGTGCCTGCATGACGCATTTGCGACAAATCGCGGCGTCGACGTAAAAAAAGCGGGTAATGGCACATGGCTATATGTTTAAATTTGACGCTAATAAATTGACTCAATCTGTCCAAAGGATCGACGACATGGCAATGCGTCTGGCTGTGGTTCTGCTGTTTCTCTATTCCACCCCGATTCTCTCTGCAGCACAGCCTGTCGAAGGCGAACCTGAAGTGTCGCGCGAGCGCTTGATGAGCCTGTTGCACGACTGACGTACGTTGGTTGATCGATCAATTTAACTGATAGCTACTATGGATAAAGGTCACTATTCATAGCTGCTTGATTGATTGATTCTGTGGGCACTGAAACATGCCCACGGAGAACCCCATGGCCAGCACCCTTCTTACTTCTGCCAAGCACGGCGCCTACGTTGCCATCGGTGTGTACGTGGCCATGGTCCTGGTCGTCAGCCTGTCGACTCAATCGCAACGGGACATTCAGGCGCCGATAGAGGTCACATACCCCTCTACCCAGTTCGAGCATCGCGCCCACAGCGCAAGCCTTGATTCAACCGACGTTGTGCAAGCGGTGGTGCTATGAGAGGACGCAAGCTCTGGGTCGTGGCCTTCCTGGCATTCTTGACCAATGGTGCTTCACTGCTTGGCGTCGGCCAGGCCTCGGCAGGCTCGCTGGCGCGGGCCATCGAGTGCAATCACACCATCGCCCGCAACATCGAAACGGCCAAGGCGCAGGGATTGTTGGCGGGGAATCCTCCCTGCAGATCCAGGTCGCCGATTCGGGGGCCGTTTCAGGTGAATTGCCAGTCGCTGAAAATGTGTAGCGCCCTGGCTTAACCCTCAATGCCGCGTTGTAGGAGCGAGCGTGCTCGCGATGAACCTGAGAGCGCCATGGGGTGTCAGGCTGCACACGTTATCGTTGACGACCTTCGCGAGCGCGCTCGCTCCTACCTCCTACAAAGGTTGGCGTGGGTTACCCCGGGTTTTTTGCCATCACCGCGCTGAACAATGCTGACGCCAGGATCCCCTCCAGCCAGGCCTGCAGATGCCGATACGGCGTCTGCGCAAACCAGTCACGGTCGACATGGGCGAATTGGCGTATGAACGGCGCCAGCGCGACGTCCGCCAGGCTCAAATGGTCGGCCAGCAAAAACCGCTGCTGTTGCAGCAACCCGTCGAGCGTGCGCAAGAACACCTCGCCCTCGGTGCGGTAGTGCTCCATCGCGTGCTCCGGGTAACGCTCGGCATACTTGTAGCGATTGAGATGCAGCTTGAACACCTGATCGTTTTCTTCGATCAGCGCCGCCGCCAGCTGTTGTGCGGCGGGGTTGTCCTTGAGCAGCCAGTCCTGGGGGTCATGCTGGTCCAGTGCCCAGCGCATGATCTCCAGGCTCTCGTCGATCACCCGGCCGTCAAGGCTCAACACTGGCACCGTGCCCTTGCTCGACAGCGCGAGCATCTGCGGCGGCTTGGCCTTGAGGCTGACCTCGACGATGTGTACGTCCACGGCGCTGTAACGCAGGGCCATGCGCGCTCGCATGGCGTAGGGGCAGCGGCGGAAGGAGTAGAGCGTCGGCGTGCTCATTTGACCTCCAGGGTACTGAGTCCATTGCCCTGGCGGCGCACCTGGATCTGCACCGGAATCCGTTCGTGCATCTCCTGGACGTGGGAGATCACCGCGACTTTGCGGCCTTGCGCCTGCAAGCCGTCGAGGGCGTCCATCGCCAGTTGCAGAGACTCGGGGTCGAGGCTGCCGAAGCCTTCATCGATGAACAACGACTCGATTTTCAGCGTGCTTGAGGCCATCGATGCCAAGCCTAGCGCCAGTGCCAGCGAGACGAGGAAGGTTTCGCCCCCGGACAGTGAGTGCACCGAGCGCAGTTCGTCGCCCATCTCGGTGTCCATCACCAGCAGGCCGAGCATGCTGCCACCGCGCTTGAGCCGGTAGCGTCGCACCAACTGGCGCAACTGGGCGTTGGCGTGATGCACCAGCAGGTCGAGGTTGTAGGCCTGGGCGATCTTGCGGAAGGTGTCACCGGTGGCCGAGCCGATCAGGGCATTGAGTCGAGCCCAGCGTTGCCACTCGTTGTAGGCCTCATTGATGCGCTGCGCCAGCGCCTGATTGGCCTCCTGGCGGCGTTGATCCTCGGCTTGCTGCGCACGCAGTTCGGCGCACAGCTGTTCGCTGATCCCGGCCTGGGCCTGAAGCTCAAGCAGTGCCTGGGCCAACTGCTCGTGCGCAAGGTTGCCATTGTGCTGAGCCTGATGGCCTTGCAGGCGTTGTTCACGCTCCTGCAGTAGCACCCTGGCTTGCTCGACGGCTTTCTCGCTCAGTTGCAGCTGTTGGCGCAACTGGCTGACCTGCTCGTCGCTGAACGCCAGCAGGTGTTCCAGGCCAGCGTCGTCCAGTTCCGGATGCAGGGCGCGCCAGTCGGCGATCTTGCCTCCCGACTCCAGGCTTTGCGCTTGCAGTGCCTGCTGACGTTGTTGCTCGGCTTTCAGTTCGGCGGCCAATTGGATCAGTTGACTGCGCACTTCCTGCAATTGCTGGTTGGCGGTGGCTTGCGCCTGGCGCGCCTGTTCAACGCCAAGATCGAGCTGCTGTTGCCAGTGTTCGGCGCTTGGTTGCTCACCCAGCAGGTGCGCCAGCGTCTGTCGGGCGCTGTGCTGTTGCTCGGCGAGTGCGTTGAATTGCTGTTGCGCCGCTTCCAGTTGTTGGCCGCGCGTGAGCTGGCGGTCCTGTTCTTTCTCGAGGGTTTGTTGACGTTGCTGCTGCTCGCCGAGCTCTTCGCGTTGTAGCTCCAGGTGCTCCAGGCGTTGGGCAACTTGCTGGTCGAGCTGCATGAAGGTCGCGGCAGGCTCATTGCGCAAGCCTTCAAGGGTGGGGGCCGGGAGCAGGGCGCTGAAGGCCTTGAGTTCTTCTTCCAGGCGTTGGCTGTCGCTGCTCAGCTCGCGCTGCTGGATCGTCAGCTGCTGGGCCGCCTGTTGGCTAGCGTGCTCGACGGTCTGCAGTTGTTGCGCCAGGCGCGCGGCGTCTTGCTGCAGGGTGAGCAGGGCGTTTTGCCGTTGTTCATCCTGGGCGATGTTCTGAGCAAACTGCGCGTTTTGTTGCGTCAGCCAGGCGTCGCGCTTGACTGCGTCCTGGGCCAGCAAGGATGCGGCCAGCGGATGGGCTTCAAGGATGGGCGTCAGGCTCTGCAGTTGAGTGGCGAGCTGTTCCTGCTGTTGCAGCAGTTCTTTTTGCTGGGCAATCCGCCCGCCCACTTCGGTACGTAGGTCGGCGAGTTTTTCCTTGAGCAGATCGACGGCTTGCTGCGCGTTGGCCTGTTCACTTTCATCGTGCCGACCCAGGCTTTGCAGCAAGGTTTCGGGCTGATGATATGGATGCTCGACGCTGCCACAGACCGGGCACGGCTGATCGTCCTGCAACTGCCCGCGCAATTCTTCGACGCTGGCACTGCGCGCCAGGCGCTGACGTTCCAGTAACTCCTGCGTGACCTTCAAGGTCTGCTCGGCCAGCGTCAGCTCGGCCTTGGCCTGCACGCCTTCGCGGGTCAGGCGCTCGCGCTCGCTGTGCACGCTGTGCAGGCGTTGTTGCAGGGCTTGGCCGCGATGGTCGAGGTCCTGCTGGCTGGCCCACAACCGTGCCAGCTCTTCGATGGCGCGCTGCTGTTTGCGGTTGTCTTGCAGCAGGCTGCCGAGGATCTGAATCTGTTCGGCCACCGCTTCGGGTTCCGCCCCGGCCTCGCGGTACAGCAACTCCAGCTGTGTGCGCTGTTCGTCCAGTTGCCTGGCGCTGTCCGCTGCCCGTTGCTCAAGCCCGAGCAGTTCGGCCTGGCCCTGTTTCAGGCGATTGCCCACCAGCATCAGTTGCTGCAGGCGTTCACGATGAACGTTCCAAGCATCGCTGACCGGTGCCAGGTGCAGGCTGTTCTCCAACTGCGTGGCCATGTTCGCCAGGCGTTCGGCCACCCGTTGTTGCTGATCCAGCAGCCCGGTGATGGTCAGCTGGCCGTCAGCGTTGGCCTGCTCGGCGTTGTGCTTGAGTTCGGCCGCCGTGCTGATGGTCTGGTTCAGGCGCGCCAGGTTGCCCTGTTCTTCGAAGGCCTGACGCACCAGCGGGGCGTTGCTGCTGTGCTGGCTCTGGGCCTGGACCAGCGCGGCGTTGGCCGCCTCCAGAGCCTGCTCCAGTTGCGCCTGGTGCTGTTGCCGTTCGTGGTGCTGTTGATGGTGTTGCTGGATCAGCATCGCCAGCGGGCTCAGTTGCGCCGTGAGTTCGGCGTGTCGGGCAAACAGGTGACGCTGTGGCGCCAGGTGTTCCAGGCGCGTCAGGTCCAGGCGTTCGCTGGCCTGTGCCGCCCATGACTGTTGTGCCTGCTGCAGCTGCTCGGCGCCAGCCTGTTGCTGGTCCTGCAACGACTGCAGTTCCTTGAGCCAGGTGTTTTGCTGCTCCAGCTGCTTGAGTTGGGCTTGTTGGGTGCTGAGCTGTTGTCGGGCGTCGTTGAAGCGTTGGTCGAGTTCGGCGCGCGCTTCGGGGTCCAGTGGCGTGATGCCGCTGGCCTGGTCTTGCAGGAGCTTGTGGGCTTCGCGGGTTTCCTTGGCCTTGTCGAACGCACGCTTGCCCAAACGGGTGTAGAGCGCGGTGTCGGTGAGCTTTTCCAGCAGCTCGCTGCGGTCGTTGTCATCGGCCTTGAGGAAGGCGCTGAACTCGCTTTGGGCCAGCATCACCGCACGGGTGAACTGTTCGAAGTTCAGGCCCAGCACGGCTTCGAGCTGGCTCTTGTATTCGCCTTTCTGGCTGGCCAGCAGTTGATCGGTGTCCAGGTCGCGCAGGCTCTGGCGGCTGGCCTGCAGTTTGCCGTTGGCTTTTTCCCGGGCGCGATTGGCTTCCCAGCGTGCGCGATAGCGGCGGCCGTCGATCCCGTGGAAATCCACCTCGGCATAGCCCTCGCCGGTGCCGCGTCGCAGCAGGGTGCGCGGGTCGCCCGTGGCAATCTCGCCGTCGGCATCCGGCACCTTGGCGTCCCGCCCGGTGTTGTTCAGGCGCGGCACCGCGCCAAACAGCGCCAGGCACAAGGCATCGAGCAAGGTGCTTTTGCCGGCGCCGGTGGGTCCGGTGATGGCGAACAGGCCGGCACTGGCCAGCGGTTCGGCGGTGAAGTCGATCTCGAAGGGGCCTGCCAGGGAGGCGAGGTTCTTCAGGCGGATCGCGAGGATCTTCATGGCTGTTCGCACTCCTGCTGAACGTCCTGCAGCAACCGGGCAAAGTCGTTGAGGGTCTGTTCGTCGACCGCACTGCCGTAGTTGTCCAGCCAGGCGCGGCTGAACAGTTCCTGTGGGGTCAGTTGATCCAGTTCAATCAACTGGCTGCTGTCGTCGCTGGCGTCCCGCCCACCGGCACCTGCGTATTCGGCGGCGATGCGTACCAGGCGCACGGCCTTGCCTTGCAGCGCGGTTTCGATTTGCTGGCGCAGGTCCGGTTGCGGTTCGTCCAGGCGTACCCGGACTTCAAGCCAGGGCTGGCGCTGGATGTCGGCCAGCAGGTCGATGTCCGGCAGTTGCGCCAGTTGAGCGAGGATTTCACTCAGCGGCGCCGGGCCCAGACGTTGCAGTTCCACGGCCCGGGGGATCAGGCGCGGTTCGACGCTGACCAGTGTTTCGCCCTCCAGGGCAATGTCGAGAATCTGGTGCGGGTAGTTGATCTCGGAAAACGACAACGGAATCGGCGAGCCGCAGTAGCGAATGCGCTCCTCGCCGTTGACCTTCTGCGGCTTGTGCAGGTGGCCCAGGGCGACGTAGCTGATGCTCGGGCCGAACAGGCTGGCGGGCAACGCTTCGGCGTTGCCGATGATCAGGCTGCGTTCGGAGTCCTCGGACACCGAGCCGCCGGCCATGTGTGCATGGCTGATGGCGATCAGTGCCTGGCCCGGCTGGCGTTTGGCATTGGCGGCCTCAATCAGCCACTCATGCACCTGGCCGATGCCACGCAGGTAGTCATCGCCCAGGTGGGCCCCGGTGACTTCGGCGGGCCGCAGGAACGGCAGCGCCAGGCACCAGCCGGCGATGGCTCCCGAGGTGTCCGGCAGTGGAATCAGCAGGCGTTCGGCGTCCAGTTGCCCGTCATCCAGCCACAAGACCCGGCCCAGCGCGTGCGTGCGCAAGCGACGCATCAGCGGCGCGGGCAACTCGATGCGCGAGCCTGAGTCGTGGTTACCGGCGATCATCACGATGGTCAGCGCCGGTTGTTGCTCGTGAGCGCTGACGATGAAATCGTACAGGCGTTCCTGGGCTTTGACCGGCGGGTTCACCGTGTCGAAGATATCGCCGGCGATCAGCAGTACGTCGGGCTGTGCCTGCGCCAGTTGCCGCAGCAGCCACTCAAGGAAGCACGCGTGTTCGAAGTCGCGTTCCTGGCCATGCAGGTTTTGCCCAAGGTGCCAGTCGGAGGTGTGAAACAGACGCAAGGCAAACTCCGCTCAATCGATAAGTGAAAAGTCGGCCGTGTAGCAGTCGGCTTGGCGGCTGCTGCACGGGGGGTGTCCGGGGTTACTTGGGGTACAGCGGCGGCAGGCTGCTGTCGCCGACCGGGGCCTGGACCCGTTCGGAAGCCGGGATGGCACGTATGGCGCGCCACAGGTCTTCGCCTTGCCAGGACTGTCCGGTTTCGCTGTAGAGCGCGCCGTTCAGGCCGTCCAGGGCATCGGACAGCGGCACGAAGCGCGCGGCCATGTCGGCCAGGGTTTCCGGTTGCTGGCGGGCCCAGGCATCCAGCGCCTGGCGGGTGGCCTGGGGATCGTTGGCCTGGCTGGCGCGCTTGAGATCGTCGAGCAGGGTGCGCGGGCTGGGACCGGTCTGGGCCGCGCGCAGAATCGCCGGTTGCCAGCGCGCACGCCACCACAGGCCGAAGCCGAGCAGGGTGGTGCAGGCGAGGATCAGGGTGCTGAGTTTCCAGTACCACAGCGTCTCGGCGTCGACGGTGGGCGAGACCGGAGCGTTGCCTGCCGGCGTGTCGACCATCAGGCTGGGATTATTGACGATGTTCAGGGTGCGTGGCGGCAAGCTGCTGTGTTCCAGACGGTCCTCAAGGGTGTTCCACCAGACTACTTCCACCGCAGGCAAATCGATTGCGCCGCTGTGGGTGGGTACCAGCGCTTCGCGGTCCTCACGGCTGCCGATCAACCCACGGTCGCTGGTCTGATTGCTCAGTTGGGGCTGGTCGGGATAACGCCGCAAGCCGCTGACGTCAGTCGCCGGCAAGGGTGGAAGCTGCGAGCTGGCCAGGCCTTCGACCTTGAGGGTCAGGCTGCGCGTCAGTGAGTCGCCGACCTGGCTGTGATCGGGTTCCGGGTTCCAGCTTTCGCCAAGGCTCAGGCTGCGGGCCGGGAGCCAGGGTGTATCCAGCGGGTACTCAATGGGTTTGGCCTTGACTGTCAACGTTGTTTCGCTGGAGCTCACGCGCATCAGCTTGCCCGATTTCGGGCCTTGGCCCGTGGTGTCCTGGGCGGGTTGGGCATCGACCAGGGTGGCGCTGAAAATCTGCGCCGGAATCGTCAGCTCGCCACTGTGTTGCGGGTAAATCCCGTAGCGCAATTCGATCACGCCATGACGCAGGTCGTTGATGACCTTTTCATAGGTCCGCGATTCACCCAGTTGTTCGACACGTGCATCGGGAATCTGCAAGGGCGTGACGCTGCTGTCATCGTATAGCGACACCGAATGGTAGATGCGCAGGGTCAGGATCGCCTGGGCCTGCACGTACACGGCGTCCTGATCAAGGCTGGATTCGATGAACACCGGTGCCAGTTTGTCGGGCGTGTCCTGGATCTGGCTGGGCATCACCTGCAATTCGATGGGCTCGCTGCTGAACTCGCCCAGTTGCAGCGGCGCAATCACCACGGTGCCATTCTGTCTGGGCAGCAGGGTGATGATCCAGCGGGTGGTGGCGTGGTTTTCGCCATTGAGGGTATTGAGTTGGTTGACCTGCCGGGTGCCACGCACCTCGAACAGGGGCTCGAGGGCACTCAGGTCGGGTTTGCCGAACTGGGTGACGTCGCTGGATTCCAGGGTCAGCTCGACCGTCTCTCCGGAGCTCAGGTGGCTGCGATCGACGCTGGCAACTAACCCAGTAGCCTGGGCGCCCAAGGGCCAGAGAAACAGGCCGAGCAGAAGTGCGGTGAAGCGGGTCATCGAGTTTTTCCCTGATCCTGATGTTGTTGCTGTTCGTACCAGAACTTGCGCCTGAGCAGTTCACCCGGTTCATCCGGGATTTTTCGCAGCCATTGTTCAAGGGCCTCGCGGTGTTCGCCGTTGAAGTTGGCGTCGGCACTGCGCAGAGGCGGCGTGGTGGTTTGTTCGTCCCCCAGTTCGCTGCCCGGCACTTCATTATCGCCCGGTTGCGGCGGCTTGTCGGTGATCGCCGCGGCCTCGCCCTCGGCGGTGTCGGAGGAGGGCGGGGTTGGCGCGGCGGACTGTTGCTCGACACCCGGCGCCGGCTCGCTTGCAGCGCCAGGTGGCGGCGTCGATTCTGACTGTGCCGGTTGCTCATCCATGGAACTCTCTGGCCCCTCTGGAGGCACCGGTGCGCTTTGTTTGATCAGGGCTTGCACCAGCGCCTTGTTGGTCAGGGCCGGGCGCAGGTCTGGTTGCTGCTCCAGGGCTTGCTCGTAGGCATCCAGTGCCGCTTCCAGCTCACCGCTCCTGGCCAGTGCGTTGCCGCGATTGTAGTGCGCACGAGCGTCGTTGCCCTGGGCGAAGCGCTCGGCGGCCGCGGCGTACTCACCGGCTTCATAGAGCGCCACACCTTGCCATTGCGGGTCCTGAAAGTGCCTGGCGGCTTCGGCGGGCTGTTGTTGCTTGAGCAGGTGCAGGCCCTGTTGGTCAGGTCGCAACCAGAGGTCATTGAAGTCGAAGGCGTAGCTCGGTTGTGGTAGCAGCAACAGCAGCGGCAGACACAGCAACCAACCCCGCCGCCCGGCGCAGGCGGCCAGCAGCAACAGAGGCAGCAGCAACCAATAGCCCTGGTCGGCCCAGGTATCCAGGCGCAAGGTCTGACCATCCTCGCGCAGGCTGTGGGGCGCATCCAGTAGGCCCAGGCCGCGCAGGTCACTGTCGTCTACCCGCGCTTGCCGGTAACGTCCGTCCAGTTCATTGGCAAAGGTTTTCAGGCCCGGGCTGTCGAGGCGAGGCACCAGAATCGCACCCTGTTCGTCCTTCAGAAAGCTGCCGTCTTCGGCGGTGACCGGTGCGCCTTGAGCGGTGCCGACCCCCAGCATCAACCACTGCGGTGCCCGGCCACGCAAGGCCTGGCGAATGCCCAGGCGTTCCTGTTCGCCCAGGGATGAGCCGATCAGCAGGATCCGCCCCTGGCCAAGGGCGCCGCGTTCCAACAGTGTCAGCGCCTTGGCCACGGCCAGATCGGCGCGATGACCGGTTTCGGGCATGATCGATGGCTTGAGCGCCTCAAGCAGGTTACGGCTGGTGCTCAGGTCATCCGACAGTGGCACCAGGGTGTGGGCGCTGCCTGAGTAGACCACGATTGCCGTTTGTGCATCGCTGCGGTACTGCAACAGGTCGAGCAGCTTGCGTCGCGCCTGTTCAAGGCGTGTGGGCACCACATCGGTGGCGAGCATTTGCGGGGTCAGTTCCAGCAGCACCACCAACGGGTCGGCGGGTTTCTGTGCGGCCTGCTCGAGCCGTTGCCAGCTGGGTCCCAGCAAGGCCAATACCGCCAGCACCCAGGCCAGGCCCAAGGCAATCCACGGCAACTTGCTTTCGCGGCCGTTGCCGCCACTGAGCAGGGCGGCATGGAAGGCCGGTGGCAGGATCATCTGCCAGCGGCCCGCGCGCTTCTGTCGATGCCACAGTTGCCACAGCAACCAGCCGAGCACGGGCAACAACAGCAGCCACCAGGGACGAAACCAGTGCGGCCAGAGTTCGATCATCGACGCCTCCGCAGGCGCAGGCGCTGGAGCCGCTCGCGCCAGTCAGGGTGCTGTTGCAGGAAATGCTCCTTGGTGAAAAACCGTTGCAGCGGGTTATCCGGCCAGCGCTCGCGGACCACCAGCAACAGGCTCATCAGCAAGGCCGCGGCCAGCGGCCAGTTGTACAGCGCCTGGGCCGGGCGGGCCTGGGTCGGTTGCTGGTTCACCGGTTCCAGTTGATCAAGGGTTTGCTTGATCGCTTCCAGCTCCGCCGCGTCACGGGCGCGGAAGTAGCGCCCACCGGTGACCTCGGCAATCGCCTTGAGTGTGGGTTCGTCGAGGTCCAGGCTCGGGTTGACGCCCAGGAAACCCAGGGTGCCGGCTTCTTCCGGGTCGGCGCCAATGCCGATGGGATAGATCTTCACGCCTTCCTCGGCGGCCAGGCGCGCTGCCGTGAGCGGGTCGATTTCGCCGCCGTTGTTGGCGCCGTCCGTGACCAGGATCAACACGCGACTCTGCGCCGGACGCTGGCGCAGGCGTTTGAGCGCCAGGCCGATGGCATCACCGATGGCGGTGTTCTTGCCGGCGATGCCGATCCGCGCTTCGTCGAGCCAGACCCGCACGGTACGGCGGTCGAAGGTCAAGGGCGCCTGCAGATAAGCCTGACTGCCGAACAGGATCAGGCCGATCCGGTCGCCATCGCGTTGCTCCAGAAAATCCCCCAGCAGGTGCTGGACCAGCGACAGGCGACTGACCTCTTCGCCTTGCCAGTGCATGTCGGGAAAGTCCATGGAGCCCGAGACATCGACAGCCACCAGCAAGTCGCGGCCGCTGGCGGCGATCGGCAGCGGCTCGCCCAGCCATTGCGGGCGAGCGGTGGCGGTCAGCAGCAGCAACCAGAGCAGGATGAACGGCGTCTGTTGACGCCAGGCGGGCAGATTGGCCCGGGCGCGACGCCGGGCCAGGCCTTCGAGGTCGCTCAGGAAGCTGACCTTGAGCGAAGGCTCGCCGCTGTCGGCGGCCGGCAGCACAAGGCGCATCAACCACGGCAGCGGCAGCAGGGCGAAGATCCACGGCCAGGCGAACTCAAACATGTTTGCGAATCCAGGTGTCGACAGCCTGGGTCAAGCCGGCGATGGCCTTGTCATCCAGTTTGCATTCGGGCTTGTAGGCGCCCTCCACCAGAATCATCCAGCGGGTCAGGCCGGCGGCCGGGCAACGGTTGTCGAGAAAGGCCAGCCATTTGCGCCCGTTGAGGGTATGGCTCTGGCTATAGGGGTAGTCATTGCGGCACAGGCGCTTGAGCAGCCCGTTGAGCTGCTGCAGCCAGGCGCCCGCCGGTGCGCCGTCATAGGGCTTGGGCATTTGCGCCAACTCGGCCAACGCCGCGACACGCAGGGGGTCCAGCGGGATCTCGGCGCGCACGACGTTGCGTTTGACAGGAAGTAAATGGCGCAGCTTCCACAGGCCGAACCCGAGCGCGGGCAACAGAATCAACAGCAGCCACCAGCCGGGCGCCGGAGGCCAGAAGGGGATTGGTGGCGGCGTCATCAAAGGTTGCAGTTGCGCAAGGTCGCTCATTGGCTTTTCCCCGGACGTTGCGGGTTGAGGTATTCGCGCAGTTGTTCGACCATTTCGCTCTGGGTGCTCAGGGGCATCAACAGGACCCGCAGTTTCTGCGCCAGTAGCTCCCAGCGGGCGATGCGGGCTTCGGCCTGGGCGCGATAGCTTTGGCGCAACTCGAAGTTCAAGGTGTCGAGTTCTAGCTGGGCGCCGCGCTCGGCAAAGCGCAGCAGGCCGGCAGCAGGCAGGGCGTGGTCCAGCGGGTCGGACAAGGGCAGCAACAGCAGGTCGCAATGGCGCGACAACAGGCTCAGTTGCTGCTCGGCCCCGTCCGACAGGGCTCGCTCGTCGCAGATCACGATGACCAGGCTGCCGGGGCGCAGTACTTCACGGGCACGCCGCAGGGCCATGCCCAGGTCATCGCTGGCGGGCTCACCTTCGGTGCCGAGCGACTGGTTGACGCGCACCAGGCGGTTGAGCAACTGCAGCAGGCTTTGCTTGCTGCGCCGAGGCTTGATTTCGTAGTGCTCGTTGTCGCCGTACACCAGCCCGCCGACCCGGTCGTTATGCCCCAGGGCCGCCCAGCCGATCAGGCTCGCGGCTTGCGCGGCCAGGACCGACTTGAACATCAGTCCCGAGCCAAAGAACAAGCGCCGGCTCTGCTCGACCATGATGAAAATCGGTCGTTCGCGCTCTTCGTGGAACAGCTTGGTGTGGGGTTCCTGGGTGCGTGCGGTGACGCGCCAGTCGATGGTGCGCACATCGTCGCCGGCCTGGTAGACCCGTACCTGGTCGAAGTCCACCCCACGTCCGCGCAGCTTGGAGTGGTGCAGGCCAATCAGCGGGCTGCGCTGGCTTGGCGTGGAAAACAACTGCACTTCGCGCACGCGATGGCGCATCTCGATCAGCTCCGACAGGCTGACGCGGATGCCCGGTTCGGGCGCGGAGGCTGTGGTCATCGGCGTCAAGCGACGGCTACGACGTCGAGAATCCGCTGGACCACGCGGTCCTGGTCGATACCGGCGGCCTCGGCTTCGAACGACAAGATGATCCGGTGGCGCAGCACGTCAAAGAGCACTGCCTGAATGTCTTCCGGGCTGACGAAGTCACGACCGGCCAGCCAGGCGTGGGCGCGGGCGCAGCGATCCAGGGCAATGGAGCCCCGTGGGCTGGCGCCGTAGGCGATCCACTCGGACATTTCCGGGTCGAATTTGCCGGGCGTGCGCGTGGCCATCACCAGCTGCACCAGGTACTCCTCCACGGCATCGGCCATGTACAGCCCGAGGATTTCCTTGCGGGCGGCGAAGATCGTTTGCTGGGTCACCCGACGCTCCGGCTTGGATTCGCCGTTCAGTGCTTCGCCGCGGGCTTGCTGCAGGATCCGGCGTTCGACGGCGGCATCGGGGAAGCCGATTTTCACGTGCATCAGGAACCGGTCAAGCTGGGCTTCGGGCAGCGGATAGGTGCCTTCCTGCTCGATGGGGTTCTGCGTGGCCATCACCAGGAACAGCGGCGACAGCTCATAGGTGCTGCGCCCGACACTGACTTGCCGCTCGCCCATGGCCTCGAGCAAGGCCGACTGGACCTTGGCCGGTGCGCGGTTGATTTCGTCGGCCAGCACCAGGTTGTGGAAGATCGGTCCTTGCTGGAACACGAAGCTGCCGGTTTCAGGGCGATAGATTTCCGTGCCGGTGATGTCGGCGGGCAACAGGTCGGGGGTGAACTGGATACGATGGAACTGCGCCTCGATCCCTTCGGCAAGCTCTTTGATGGCCTTGGTCTTGGCCAGGCCCGGTGCGCCCTCGACCAGCATGTGGCCGTCGGCAAGCAGGGCAATGAGCAAGCGCTCGATGAGTTTTTCCTGGCCGAGAATCTGCGTTGAAAGAAAGGATCGCAGCGCCAGAAGCGCCTCACGGTGTTCCATCGTTGAATGTTCCTGGAAGAAGGCCGGGGACGCTTGCGAAAAGCGCCCGGGCGGGGGCTGATACTTTAATCTATCCGGCCCCCTGGCGACTAACGGCACCTTGGAAAAATCTGTAAATAACCGGTATTTGTGCGCAAACCTGCGCGAGTGCAGGAAACAGGCGTGCCCTTGTCGCTGCACCGGGCGGCAGGACAAGGGCAGGGCAGGCAGGTCAGTTCTTGAAGCTGGAGTGCTTGCGTCCCTGGTCAAACAGGGCAAAGACCACGACCAGCACGCCCGCAACCACCAGAATCACGGCTACGCCGTCGGTGGAGTGGGTCGCCGAGTTGGCGACCAGCGCCAAGCCGCCCAGCGGTGCGAGGCCACCGGCAATGGCGGTGCCGATCTCGCGGCCGGTGCCGAAGCCCGAGGAGCGGGTCTGGGTCGGGAACTGGCGGCTGAGGAAGGAACCCTGGGGTGCGAACATCATGGGCGCGAGGATCCCGGTGCCCACCGCGATCGCCAGGTAGATCATCATCGGCTCGCCGGTGTTGAGCAGGGCCAGGAAGGGATAGGCGAACAGCACCGAGCACAAGCCGCCCAGCATCAGTACCTTCTTGCTGCTCCACTTGTCGCAGAGCCAGCCGAATAACGGCACGGCGATGATCGCCACCAGGCTGGCAATGGTCACCGATAGCGAGGTGACATGGGCTTCGACGCCCTTGAACTGGGTCAGGTAAGCCAGGGAGAACGTCTTGAAAATGTAGCTCAGGGCGTTGTAGCCGATGGCCACGAAGAGCACCACCATCAGGCCCTTGAGGTCATTCCTGAACAGCAACGTGAGCGGCGAGACCTGTGCCTTGGCCGCGCTTTCGTCGAGCTCCTTGAATTGCGGGGTTTCCGGAATGCTGCGACGTACCCAAAGACCCACCCCCACCAGCACGATGCTGCAGATGAACGGGATGCGCCAGCCGCCGGAAAGCAGGAACTCGTTGCCGTTCATGGTCAGCAGGTAGACGGTCAGCGACGACAGCAACAGCCCCAGGTTCAGGCCCAGTGCCGGCCAGGCACCCTGGCTGCCGCGCTTGCCTTCGCTGGCATGCTCATACGAGGTGACAGCGGCCCCGGACAGTTCGGCACCCGCGCCCAGGCCCTGAATGATCCGCACCAGCACCAGGATGATCGGTGCCCAGATGCCGATCGAGGCATAGCTGGGAATCAGGCCGATCAGGGTGGTGCACACCCCCATCATGCAGAACGTGATGACCAGCACCTGTTTGCGCCCGAAGCGGTCGCCCAGGTAGCCGAACAGAATGCCGCCGAAAGGACGGGCGATGAAGCCGATGGCGAAGGTGGAGAAGGCCAGCAATGCCGCCACCTTGGGGTTGCCGGGATCGAAGAAGATCTTCGAGAACACGATCGCCGCCATGGTGGCGTACAGATAGAAGTCATACCACTCCAGCATCGAGCCGAAGATGGTGGCAGCAGCTACCTTGCGCAGCCGCTTGCGCTTTTGTTCCGGGGTTTCGTGGGCGGTCGGGGCCGCTTGATGTACCGACATCGGTGATTTCCTTCTTGGTCTTTGTAGTTATTGTTGAAGCAGGGTTCAGCGGGCGTTGAGGATCTTCTCGGCAATCATCTGGCCGATGGGGATGGCCGAGGTCGCGGCCGGGGAAGGGGCATTGCAGACATGCACCATGCGTGGGGTTTCGGCGAACAGGAAATCGTGCACCAGGGTGCCGTCGCGCATGACCGCCTGGGCGCGGATGCCGGCTTCGTAGGGCAGCAGGTCCTCGACTTCCAGGGATGGGCAATACTTGCGGCACTGTTCCAGGTAGCCGCGTTTGAATAGCGAATTCTTCATTTCCGTGGTGCCGGAACCGAGGTTGTTCCAGAGGGTTTTCCAGAACCCCGGGAAGCGGGCGTACTCGGCCACGTCGCGCCAGTTGATCGAGAACTTGCGGTAGTTCTCGCGGCCCAGTCCCAGCACGGCGTTCGGCCCGACCGTGACGCTACCGTCGATCATCCGAGTCAGGTGTACGCCCAGGAAGGGCAATTCCGGGTCGGGAATCGGGTAGATCAGGTGGTTGACGATGGCGTTCCTGGAGGCGGGCAGGCGGTAATACTCGCCGCGAAACGGAATGATCTGATGATCGATCCTGACCCCGGCCAGCGTCGCCAGGCGATCGGACTGCAAGCCCGCGCAGGCCACCAGTTGCCGGGCCTGCCAGACCTTGTCCTGGCTGCTGATGGTGACCTTGTCGGCGGTTTCGCGAATGGCGGTGACGCTGGTCTGCAGGCAGATCTCGCCGCCCGCGGCCTCGATCACCCGAGCCATGGCCTGACAGACCTCCTTGTAGTCGACGATCCCGGTGGCATCGAGAAACAGCCCGCCCAGGCCAACGATGTTCGGCTCACGGCGCTGCAGTTCGGCGGCATCCAGGCGCTCGACCTTCAGTCCGTTCTGCTGCGAACGCTCGTACAGCGCGTGCATGCGCTCGACTTCCAGCGGGGTAGATGCCACCAGCAACTTGCCGCAGACGTCGAACTTGATCTGGTGTTCGGTGCAGAACGCCTTGGTCGCCTGGGCGCCACGCTTGCACAGTTCCGCCTTGAGGCTGCCCGGGGCGTAGTAGATGCCGGCGTGGATCACGCCACTGTTGTGCCCGGTCTGGTGCCGGGCCAGGCGGGTTTCCTTTTCCAGGATCAGCAACGAGGCGTCAGGCTGACGCTCGAGGAGTGCCATGGCGGTGGCGAGGCCGACGATGCCGCCGCCGATGATGCAGTAGTCATAGATCATGCAGGTGTCACCTTGGCTTTCTTGTCAGAGAGTCTGCTTATCAGGTTGTCAGACAAAGTCATTCAAACGAAAGACGCTGCCGCGCAGCGCCCCGGGTACAGCGGGTTCAGGGTGTTTCAGTCGATGCTGGGCAGGTCTATGTTCAAACGCTTGGCCGCAGCGCGTAGATGCGCCTCGGCACAGGCCGCGGCTTGGGTCCGGTCACCGGTGGCGATCGCTTCGTACAGGGCTTGGTGTTCACGACCGGCATCGGCGGAGCCGCCGACCGAATGCGCCGCGGAATTTTCCCAGGCGGTGCGTCGCGCCTCGGCCAATTGCCCGCGCAGAAAGTCGTGGAAAGCGACGAAGTAGTCATTCTTGCTGGCGTCGGCGATGGCGCGGTGGAACTCGACATCGGCCAGGGCGGCGGCGGCAAAGTCGCTGCGCTTGTCGTGCATCTCTTGTAGCGCGGTGCGCATGCGCAACAAGTCGGCCTCGTCACGGCGCTGGGCGGCGATGGACGCGGCCTGGGTCTCGGTCCACAGGCGCATTTCGAACATCTGTACCAGATCCGGCTTACGTCCCTTCTTGCTGGGAAAGCGAAACACCGTGCCATTGGGGTTCTGGGAAATGTACGAGCCAAGCCCCCGGCGGCTGATCAGGATGCCATCGGCCTTGAGTTGCGCCACGGCCTCGCGTACCACCGAACGGCTGACGTTCAACTGTTCGGTCAGTTGCTGCTCGGTGGGCAGTCGCGATTCGGCGGTCAGGCGGCCGGAATCGATTTCTTCACGGATGGCGTTGACTACCCGTTCGACCAGGGAGTCGGGGCGCTGAAGTTGAAGCATGAGAGGGATGGCTCGCAAGTCAGGTTGTCAGACAATGCCTTTGTGCTGATTTCTTGTCAAGAAATCAGCCGTCGGCTCACAGTTCGCTGATGTAGGTGCCGGTGCCCTTGAGGATGTTCTGCAGGGTTTCTTCGACCTCGGCCAAATCGGCTTGCGCCGTGCCGTGGAGGATTTCCAGGTGGTCGTCGCCGTTGAGCGCATCGGCGTCTGCCGCAGCGATTTCGATCAGCAGGCGGGTAGGGCTCAGGGTGACCTTGACGCCGTCGAGCGTGGAGGGCTCGCCATCGAGGGTGATTTCCAGCTCGTCCTCGTCCGGGTAGCGGGTCATCAGGAACATGTCGCCCTGATTGCTGTGGCAGCACAGCATGGCCAGGTTGTCTTCTTCGTCATCGCATGGGTTGGCGATCAGGTGGGCGGTGGTCAGTTGCATGTGAGCAGTCCTGGCGCGGGGCGCAGTGTGGGCAGGCAAAGGGCGATTTTGCCAGTCCCGGTGTTTTTTTGCTGGGTTGTGTTGGGTGGGCACCCGATATTTTTCTTATGTGCCCAATGAATCGGGCGTTGTCCGAATATCAGCCGTGTTAATTGAGTAGGACGTTTCCTTAAGTGAAAGTGTGAATCTTGTGATGAACTTTCCTATGGTTTTGTAGGGCGTTTATTGGACGTAGGAATAATAAGAATAAATCGGGTTGTTTATTGTTTTTTCCTCTGTTTGTAACTTATGTTGTCGTCCCGAATGCAACGGAATGCAACGAACGATGAGTGAAGAGGGAGTTAGGTTGATGAACGAGTATTTTGAACCGCTGGGTGAAGTAAAACATCTGTCCGAGCCGGAAATCGAGGTCCTTTATCAGCGTTATCTGGCGGGGGAAAACACCAGTCACCTGATTGCCGAATACAAAATACCGGGGGCGGTGAGAAGTTTGCTGAAAGTGTTGCCGCCGTTGCTCAGCAAAGAACTCAAGTGTCCTTACTGTGACCTGCCGATGTGGGTCAAAAGGCATGCGCGGGGAACACCTGAGTCCCTGCGTCCGCCGTTCCAGTGTGTGCGCTGTGAACACCGGGTTTACCCTCACGGGCCATACAGTCGACACATGGCCTGTAGTTGCACGACCTGTTACAAGGTCAGGCAACAGGCGCTGTCTGCCCAGGCACAGCGTGACCGCGATGAACTGGTCAGACAGTACGGCGTTTGCCGTGAACCCGTGCCTTACGCCACCCTGGGTTTCGTCCAGAAACTGACGCTGCTGGCGGTACTCGACGCAGGTAAGCCCGGCACGGACAGTATCGCGCCGCTGGATGCCTCGACGCGCAACGAAGCCTTGGCGCCCAGCGAGGCAATCAGTGAAGACCTGTTGAAGAAGTTTCACGAGGCCGGGGTGTTGCGGGTTGATCCTGAATCGGACATCCACGCCTTTGAACGCGCGGCAGGCTGCAGGATCCGTAATTTCCTGGCGGTGCGCTGGCTGCCCAATGTCGCGCTTGAAGCGGGCGAGTGCAGTACGCGTGATGCGCTGTATCGAGCGCTTTATCAGGAATTGTCGGGGCGTGTCCAGCCAGCCTGGAAGAGCGAGTTGTATAACTTGATGTTTAACCTGGCCCGAGAGGAGTCCTTGGCCTACATCCGTGTGCTGGCCAGTGAAGTCAACTTTGTGTTTGGCGCCGAAAATCGTGCCGAATCGGTTGTGGGGCAGTTACTGCAAGACTTCTCGGTCAGTGAAATTTACTACTTCGCCCGGATCGCGGTAAAGAATGCAGCGCATTTTTATGCCACCGGCAACTCCAAGGGGCGAAACCATGCCTCCAACACCATTCCCGGTAATATGTTGAGCACCGCCCAGAGTGCACTCGCCGACAACTGGCGAAAGTCTGCCTATCGAGACCCTCGCGTTGCACAATCGGCCTTGCATCGGCTGCTGTACGACGTCGTGCTCAAGGATAGCGGGGCCGGCTTTTCGAAATCTCCCGGCGTGTACTGGCGCGAAGAACTGGTGCCGCGGTTTTTTTCAGCCCCGGGGTTCGGTGCGGGCACGTCCCCGTCTGTGAAGGTGTTCTGTCGTGAGTGCGACTCCGGCAACATCGATGTCAGGATGGACAAGGTTTCCCTGGATACGCTGTGCTACGACTGTGGGACGGTGAGTCAATTCCAGGCGATTCATGATGTGAGTGATTGAGGCGAAGTTGCCTGGACGGGGTTAGCGCGGGAGGGCTGGGTGAGCCTGCTGTGTACTGAGCTAAATGTCACAAAATGTGCCGCGAACAGTGTCTGACTTATCGGTTTTTTTTGGTACGAAAGTACCGCAATTCCCGGCATGGAACCGCCATTTTTCCCCGCGACTGCTAGTGTTAGTCGAGGCGCCGCCCTTGAGCTGCGTGACGATGACCGAATATGTCGCAGCATCGCAAGCACGGGCCTTGCCGCACTCGTTAAGCTGCGCAACGGATGGACACCTGTAAAGGCATTGCTTGTTAAGTCGGCAGTCGTTTTTGCAGATGCCCATCCTTGGAAGGTGAATGTGACCTGAGTGTCTCGTCCAGCTTCACCCACCTGTCGTCCTGTTTCCTCTGCCCGAGAATCAGGAACAGGGTGACGGGTTGCCCCGAAAAGGGGTTTTGCACGCGACGCTTCCATCAATAACAAGCCCAAGCGGAGTACCACAGATGGCGTTCTTCACCGCAGCCAGCAAAGCCGACTTCCAGCACCAACTGCAAGCGGCACTGGCGCAGCACATCAGTGAACAGGCACTGCCACAAGTGGCGCTGTTCGCTGAACAATTCTTCGGCATTATTTCTCTCGATGAACTCACCCAGCGCCGGTTGTCCGACCTCGCCGGCTGCACGCTTTCTGCCTGGCGCCTGCTTGAGCGCTTTGATCACGCGCAACCTCAGGTGCGCGTATACAACCCCGATTACGAACGCCACGGCTGGCAGTCGACCCACACCGCGGTCGAAGTGCTGCACCACGACTTGCCATTCCTCGTGGACTCGGTCCGTACCGAGCTGAACCGTCGCGGCTACAGCATCCATACCCTGCAGACCACCGTGCTGAGCGTGCGTCGTGGCGCCAAGGGCGAGTTGCTGGAAATCCTGCCTAAAGGCACCCAGGGTGAGGGCATTCTTCAAGAATCGCTGATGTACCTGGAAATCGACCGCTGCGCCAACGTGGCCGAACTCAATGTGTTGAGCCGGGAACTGGAACAGGTTCTCGGTGAAGTCCGCGTTGCGGTCGCCGATTTCGAGCCGATGAAAGCCAAGGTCCAGGAAATCCTCACCGGGCTGGACAACAGCCAGTTCGCGGTCGATGCCGACCAGAAAGGCGAGATCAAGGGCTTCCTGGAATGGCTGGTGGGCAACCACTTCACCTTCCTCGGCTATGAAGAGTTCGTGGTCCGCGATGAAGCCGATGGCGGCCATATCGTCTATGACCAGGACTCGTTCCTGGGCCTGACCAAGCTGTTGCGTACCGGCCTGACTCATGACGACCGTCGCATCGAAGACTACGCCGTGAACTACCTGCGCGAACCGACCCTGTTGTCGTTCGCCAAGGCCGCGCACCCAAGCCGTGTCCACCGTCCGGCTTACCCTGACTACGTGTCGATCCGTGAAATCGATGCCGACGGCAACGTCATCAAGGAATGCCGTTTCATGGGCCTGTACACCTCGTCGGTGTATGGCGAGAGCGTGCGGGTCATCCCGTACATCCGCCGCAAGGTCGAGGAAATCGAACAGCGTTCCGGCTTCCAGGCCAAGGCTCACCTGGGCAAGGAACTGGCGCAGGTGCTTGAAGTCCTGCCCCGTGACGATCTGTTCCAGACCCCGGTGGACGAACTGTTCAGCACCGTGATGTCGATCGTGCAGATCCAGGAGCGCAACAAGATTCGCGTGTTCCTGCGCAAGGACCCGTACGGCCGCTTCTGCTACTGCCTGGCCTATGTGCCGCGTGACATCTACTCCACCGAGGTGCGCCAGAAGATCCAGCAAGTGCTGATGGATCGCCTCAAAGCCACCGATTGCGAGTTCTGGACCTTCTTCTCCGAGTCCGTGCTGGCCCGTGTGCAACTGATTCTGCGGGTTGACCCGAAGAACCGCCTGGACATCGACCCGCTGCTGCTGGAAAAGGAAGTGGTCCAGGCCTGCCGCAGCTGGCAGGACGACTACGCCAGCCTTGTGATCGAAAGCTTCGGCGAAGCCCACGGCACCAATGTGCTGGCCGACTTCCCGAAAGGCTTCCCGGCAGGTTTCCGCGAGCGCTTCGCCGCGCATTCGGCCGTGGTCGACATGCAGCACCTGTTGAGCCTCTCCGAGGCCAACCCGCTGGTCATGAGCTTCTACCAGCCGCTGGCCCAGAGTACCGGCCAGCAACTGCTGCACTGCAAGCTGTATCACGCCGATACCCCATTGGCGCTGTCCGACGTGCTGCCGATCCTGGAAAACCTCGGCCTGCGCGTGCTGGGTGAGTTCCCGTATCGCCTGCGTCACAACAGCGGCCGCGAGTTCTGGATCCACGACTTCGCGTTCACCGCCGCCGAAGGCCTGAACCTGGACATCCAGCAGCTCAACGACACGCTGCAGGACGCCTTTGTCCACATCGTTCGCGGCGATGCCGAAAACGATGCGTTCAACCGCCTGGTGCTGACGGCCGGCCTGCCATGGCGCGACGTGGCGCTGCTGCGTGCCTACGCCCGTTACCTGAAGCAGATTCGCCTGGGCTTCGACCTGGGTTACATCGCCAGCACCCTGAACAACCACACCGACATCGCTCGCGAGTTGACCCGGTTGTTCAAGACCCGCTTCTACCTGGCCCGCAAGCTGACCAGCGACGACCTGGACGACAAGCAGCAGCGCCTGGAACACGCGATCCTGACCGCCCTGGACGACGTTCAGGTGCTCAACGAAGACCGCATCCTGCGTCGCTACCTGGACCTGATCAAGGCTACCCTGCGGACCAACTTCTACCAGACCGACGCCAACGGTCAGAACAAGTCCTACTTCAGCTTCAAGTTCAACCCGCACGCCATTCCAGAGCTGCCAAAGCCGGTGCCGAAGTTTGAAATCTTCGTGTACTCGCCGCGTGTCGAAGGCGTGCACCTGCGCTTCGGCAACGTGGCGCGCGGTGGCCTGCGCTGGTCCGACCGTGAAGAAGACTTCCGTACCGAAGTCCTGGGCCTGGTAAAAGCCCAGCAAGTGAAGAACTCGGTCATCGTGCCGGTGGGCGCCAAGGGCGGCTTCCTGCCCCGTCGCCTGCCGCTGGGCGGCAGCCGTGACGAGATCGCGGCCGAGGGCATCGCCTGCTACCGCATCTTCATTTCGGGCCTGCTGGACATCACCGACAACCTGAAAGACGGCGCCCTGGTGCCGCCGGCCAACGTCGTGCGTCATGACGACGATGACCCGTACCTGGTGGTCGCAGCGGACAAGGGCACTGCAACCTTCTCCGACATCGCCAACGGCATCGCCATCGACTACGGTTTCTGGCTGGGTGACGCGTTCGCCTCGGGCGGTTCGGCCGGTTACGACCACAAGAAAATGGGCATCACCGCCAAGGGCGCGTGGGTCGGCGTACAACGTCACTTCCGCGAGCGCGGCATCAATGTCCAGGAAGACAGCATTACCGTGGTCGGCGTCGGCGACATGGCCGGTGACGTGTTCGGTAACGGTTTGCTGATGTCCGACAAGCTGCAACTGGTCGCCGCCTTCAACCACCTGCACATCTTCATCGACCCGAATCCTGAGCCTGCCAATAGCTTCGCCGAGCGTCAGCGCCTGTTCGACCTGCCGCGTTCGGCCTGGTCGGACTACGACACCAGTATCATGTCCGAAGGCGGCGGGATCTTCTCCCGTAGCGCGAAGAGCATTGCCATCTCCGCGCAGATGAAAGAGCGCTTCGACATCCAGGCCGACAAGCTGACCCCGACCGAACTGCTGAACGCCTTGCTCAAGGCACCGGTAGACCTGTTGTGGAACGGCGGTATCGGTACCTACGTCAAGGCCAGCAGCGAAAGCCACGCCGATGTCGGCGACAAGGCCAACGATGCACTGCGCGTCAACGGTAACGAACTGCGCTGCAAGGTCGTGGGTGAGGGCGGTAACCTGGGCATGACCCAACTGGGTCGCGTCGAGTTCGGCCTCAATGGTGGCGGTTCCAACACCGACTTCATCGACAACGCCGGTGGCGTGGACTGCTCCGACCACGAAGTGAACATCAAGATCCTGCTGAACGAAGTGGTTCAGGCCGGTGACATGACCGAGAAGCAACGTAACCAGTTGCTCGGCAGCATGACCGATGAAGTCGGCGGCCTGGTGCTCGGCAACAACTACAAGCAGACCCAGGCCCTGTCCCTGGCGGCCCGCCGTGCCTTTGTGCGGATTGCCGAGTACAAGCGCCTGATGAACGACCTGGAAGGCCGTGGCAAGCTGGATCGCGCCATCGAGTTCCTGCCGTCGGAAGAGGCGATCACCGAGCGTGTCGCGGCAGGCCATGGCCTGACCCGTGCCGAGCTGTCGGTGCTGATTTCCTACAGCAAGATCGACCTCAAGGAGCAGTTGCTGGGCTCCCTGGTGCCGGACGACGACTACCTGACGCGCGACATGGAAACCGCTTTCCCGCCGATGCTGGTGAGCAAGTTCTCCGAAGCCATGCGTCGTCACCGCCTCAAGCGCGAGATCGTCAGCACCCAGATCGCCAACGATCTGGTCAACCACATGGGCATCACCTTCGTCCAGCGTCTCAAAGAGTCCACCGGCATGAGCCCGGCGAACGTGGCGGGTGCGTACGTGATCGTGCGTGACATCTTCCACCTCCCGCACTGGTTCCGTCAGATCGAGGCTCTGGATTACCAGGTCTCGGCGGATGTCCAGTTGGAACTGATGGATGAACTGATGCGCCTGGGCCGTCGTGCCACGCGCTGGTTCTTGCGCAGCCGTCGCAACGAGCAGAATGCTGCCCGTGACGTCGCCCACTTCGGTCCGCACCTGGCCGCGCTGGGTCTCAAGCTCGACGAACTGCTCGAAGGCCCGACCCGTGAAGGCTGGCAGACCCGTTATCAGGCTTACGTCGCCGCTGGCGTGCCTGAGTTGCTGGCACGCATGGTTGCAGGTACCACGCACCTGTACACCCTGCTGCCAATCATCGAGGCGGCCGACGTGACCGGCCAGAACGCAGCCGACGTGGCCAAGGCCTACTTCGCCGTAGGCAGCGCGCTGGACCTGACCTGGTACCTGCAACAGATCAGCGCCTTGACGGTTGAAAACAACTGGCAAGCCCTGGCCCGTGAAGCGTTCCGTGACGACATCGACTGGCAGCAGCGTGCGATCACCATTTCGGTCCTGCAAATGGGCGAGGGTGAACAGGACGTGGAAACCCGTCTGGCGCTGTGGATGGAGCAGAACCAGGCCATGGTCGAGCGCTGGCGCGCAATGCTGGTGGACATCCGTGCCGCTAGCGGCACCGACTACGCCATGTACGCGGTGGCCAACCGCGAACTGCTGGACCTGGCGTTGAGCGGTCAAGCGGTGGTGCCTGTCACTGCCTGATTGAGCGTTGAATGAAAAAGCCCCGTCTCGAGAGAGGCGGGGCTTTTTTGTCTGCGTTGTCCCGTCCTGAATAAGGTTTACACCTTCTGACCTATTTTCAGGAGGACACAATGGATTCAGGCAAAAGGCGCAGTCAGCGGGATTACACGCTGGCTTTTAAACTGTCGGTCGTCGATCAGGTCGA